>NZ_AP024154.1:3296500-3918500 GCF_015533855.1 Echinicola sp. 20G
AAACAGGATAGGCAAAAGCTAAGAACTTGCTACCCTTTTCTTTGTATAGTCCTTCTGAATCTGTTTTTAACGTTAAAAATGAATCTTCCATAACTGCTTTGACTGTGTCCTAAAGAAACCGCCTTCAAAAGTATAACCTGTCAAAGGAATCACAAAATTTGTATAGCCTAATCTGAAAGTCATTATAAATTGTTTAGTTTAAGGTAGTGATATTAATTCTTTAAATCTTTGTTGGCCTTGAGGATGGGAAGGTTGATTTTACTTAAATTAGCTTAGAAAAATTTAACTGCTTGTGCAATGATTACTGGTACTATGGTAAAACCTAGTGTTTTTAAGTTGGGAAATGTGAAAAGTCCGTTGGGAAATTTGAACTTTTGGGAGCAAGGTACTTTACCTTTTGAAGTGAAAAGAGCATTTTGGATTACGGAGGTTCCAGCTGGAGGAGAAAGGGGGATTCATGCACACAAAAAGGATAATCAAATCACGGTGTGTTTGCAAGGTAAAGTAAAAGTGGAGTTGGAAGATTTGACGGGACAGCATTATGTTTTCGAGTTGAACGATCCTGGGGAGGCATTGTACTTGCCTTGTTTGGTTTGGTCAAAGTTCACTTTTGAGGAAAACAGTATTTTGTTGGTGTTGTCAAGTCAGGATTTTGAAGAGTCAGATTATATCCGGTTAAAGGCAGACTTTGAAAAACTTAAAGATGGATATAGTAAAGCATTATGATTTTGTGATTGTAGAGCAACCCAACGAAGATCATCCTTATTTTCTTCATGACTATACACCTTCTGAAGGGGAGCGATTTTTTTGTGCTAAACTGTTGAAGAAGCAAAAGCCTAAAGGACAACTGTTTTTTGTTTTAAAAAAGGATGGTACAGCTATATCCCTTAAAAATGCGCCTTTTGGCGGGTTTTGGTTGGAGAAAAGAATATCCTCCGAAAGTTTTCAGGTGTTTGTGGAGGAATTGACTTTAGAAGTAAAAGCTTTGGGGGCACACACTTTAACGGTGATTCAGCCACCAGATATCTATGAGCCCAATAATCCATTGATCCATTATATTCTTAAAACCCAGGGTTTTTTCATGGATAATATGCTTTTGCATCATTTTTTGGAAGACAGGAAGTTTATGAAAGGGTTTTTACATGCGAAATCCTCGAAGCATAGAAAGAAAATCAAAAAGTTGGAATATGAAATTGAAGTTGGTGGGATTAAGAATTTTAATTTTCTAAAGGATATCAAATGGTGGCGCTCACAACGTGGTCATGAATATAATGTCCAGGAAGAAAAACTGATTCAGCAGGTGAGTACTTATCCAGAAAGGTATTTTCTGATTTCTCTGGTTCATGCACAGAATACGGTGGCACATGTATTGTGTGTGAAACTAACTCCAAACAGTTTGTATTATTATTTGCCTGCCATCAACCCGGCTTTACAGGAAACTTATACAGGAGAAGCCTTATTATTTGAAGTGATTAAGTTGGGAGAGTCATTGGGGGTGGATTTTATTGATTTTGGTTCATCTGATTTGGATGGTAAGGCAAACCATAATTTAATTAGATTCAAATCCAAAAATGCCAATAAAGCCTTTAACAAGATTAGTTGGACGATCAAACTCTAAGCCCATTAGATGAAAACACCTTTGGTTTCGGTCATCGTTGTATGCTACAATCAAGCAGACTTTATCATGGAGGCGCTGGACAGTGTTCGGCTGCAATACTATGAACAATTGGAAATGATTATTGTTGACAATGGGAGTTCGGATGGCAGCCAAGAAAAGATCAAAACTTGGCTGTGGATGTATGGCAAGGAGAAAAGTGTTCCCGTATTTTTTCATTCCCAAAGCATCAATTACTGTAAAGCTTTTAACGAGGCCCTAGAAATCACCAAAGGACAATACGTCATAGATTTATCAGGAGATGATTATTTGATGCCAGACCATGTGGAGAAGTCTGTTTTTAAGTTGGTAAATCATCAACAGGTGGCTGTTTGCTCAAGCAATGCGCTTTTGGTAGACCAAAAGGGGAAGCAAATTGATTCGTTTTTTCCCATGTCCGTAGATGGTAGCACAATGGGTAAAGTGCCTGAAGGTGATATTTATGAAACAGTCATTAGAAAGTATTTTGTTTGCACTCCAACTATGGTATTTGATGCCAAAATATTGAAAAGGGAAGGAGGGTATAATGAAGAATTGGTCTATGAGGATTTTGATGTTATAACTAGGTTGAGCCGGAAGCATTCCTTTATTTTCAGTGATCATTTAGGGGTAAGAAAGAGGCTTCATCATCAATCTTTTTCAAAACAACAATACAAAAGGTACCAATCTGATATACTTAAATCTACTTTCAAGGTTTGTCAGAATATCGCCATCATGAATAAATCTGCAGAAGAGAGACATGCTCTAATCTTCAGGTGTATGCATGAAGCAAAACATGCCTTAGCTTCGGCAAATTTTGAAGTAGCTTACCGATTTTTGGATCTTGCAGAAAAGCTTGGTGCCAGTGGGATCGCTCTCAAACTTTATAAGTTGTGGCATGGGACAAAGCTAGATTTGTCCCATTGGTATGAGAAAATTCGCGATCGCTAGCCTACGATTACTTCAATGATATTTTTGTTGTCAAAGTATTTTTGTCCCACTTCCATGATTTGCTCAGGAGTAAAGCTTCTAAAATATTGTAGTTGTGATTCATAGAAGTCATAGTCCAAACCAGCATAATGAATGCTCTTGAAGCGGTTGATTAGGTCAAAGGCATTGCTGAAGTTGGATAAGAAATGGCCAATCATGTAATTTCTGACGATTTCCAGTTCCGCCTTTTCTATTGGAGTTGATTTGAGTTTTTCGATTTCCAAGTAAACTTCATTGATGACATCATCCGCAAAATCCTTTTGGACATCGGCCATGACCACCCAATAGTCGGACTTTTCCAAACTCCCTATGGAACTATAAATCCCATAAGTATGGCCTTTGTCTTCCCTGATGTTTTTGATTAATCGACTTCCAAAATAACCACCTAATATGGTATTGAAAACAGTAAGGGCATGGTAATCGGGATGGGTTTTAGGAATGAGGTGCTGTCCCATCCTAATGCTAGACTGTACTGCTTTTTCTTTGAATTCTGTCAAGCGCTTTTCAGGCCAGATGATAAACTGATCCATTGACTTGGCAGAGGGAGCCACTGTCAAGTTGCCAAAAGTTTCTGCGATTTCATCAATTTCAAAACTATTCAAGTTACCAATCACAAAGATTTCTGGACTGACTAAGAATTTATCTTCATAGTACTGAATCAATTTTTCTCGGTTGACGCCATTTACATGTCTTTCTTCGGCCACAAAACCATAAGGGTGATCATCTCCAAATAGGGCTTTTCTATACAATTGATTGGCCCTGGAGCTATTCTGATCATGCTGTATGGCTATGGTCAGGGCTTTTTGTGATTTTCTTTTCTCCAGTTCCTTTTCTGGAAAGATGGCTTCAGTGAGTAAGGACCTAAAGATGGGCAGTACTTTCCCAAAATGCTTCTTTGTGGTAAGCAGAGATACTCCTTGCTGCTCAAAAGAGGAAATGATATCCACCTCCGAAGCATAATGGTCAAAGAAGTTGTCCAATTCCGGAGAACTCATGGTTTTGGTCCCTTCCAATAACATATGAAGCGCAAAGAATGGAACTAGGCCATCTTCTTCAGGCAACAATTGCTTGTTGGATTCCGTGATGACTTCCAGCTTGATGGCGTCTATTTCCGGAGTAGGAATAAAATACAAAGGGACTCCGTTTTTTAGAGTCCGCTTTTCAGGTTTTATTAATTCTATATGTTCCGGAATCTGAAAATCCGGCGCTTTTGATCTGTCCAATACGGTCATTACTGAGGTATGTTGTAAGCCAATGAAAAACGAAGTGTTTCTGCCAAAGGGTGATTTTGTTTTTGAGGTACCAAGTAAGAAAAATCAAAACCAAAGCGTTTCAAGTCAAAGCCAACTCCCATGGTAAAATATTGCCTACCGCCCTTGTTTTTATTTTCATGGAAGTAACCTGTCCTAATGGCGAATTTGTCTGCATATTCATATTCCACACCAAAAGAGATCATCAGCTCTTGCATTTCCTCACTGAATCCATTAGGTGCATCTCCAAATGAGCCAAACATGCCGCTGAGCAATGGTCTGTTGGGGTCTTTTCCACTTTCGATAATTAAATCCCCATTGTCATCTGTCTGTAAAGTACCATCCTCATTTCTGGCATAAACAGGAGGGGTAGGTACCATCAGCTTATTGAAATCCAATGCAAAATTCAGGTCATTGTTTTGATCTAAAGCTACTTCTAATGCAGTACCTATTCTTAAGTTGGTTGGGATGTAATCCAAGTCTTCTGCACTGTTGTAAGTGAGTTTTGGGCCGATATTGGTGATCGTGGCTCCCCAAGACCAATAAGCTTCTTTTCCGCTAAAAAGGATCTCTTTTCTCTGGTAAACGCCCACATCTACTCCTACACTAATTCCTGGTTTGCTATCACCGCTTCCCGAGGAAGTAATGTTTCCCGCCAAGTTGGAATGAATGAACCTGGCGGAGATTCCTAGGGATAAAGTCTCTGATAGCTTTCTAGCATAAGTACTTCCTATGGCAATGTCCCTCGGGTTGAACTGTCCTATGTCTTGACCGGATCCATCAGTAAGTTGGATGTCTCCCATGTTGAAATACCTCAGGTCAAGTCCAAAGGATGACATTTCATCTATTTTGATATAGCCAGTAAGGTAATTTAGTGACATATCAGGAACCAACTTGCCTAACCAGGGAGAGTAAGAAAGCGAGAAACCGGTTTTATCTTCAATAAAGGCCAGTTTGGCTGCATTCCAATGAGCGGAGTTGGCATCTGGAGAAGTTGCCACCCCCACATCACCCATGGCAGCATGTCTACTATCTGGTGCAAAATTCAAAAAAGGAACAGCAGTGATGATTACTCTGCGGCCTTCATCTTGACCAGAAACTACTACGGAATTCTGTGCCTTAGCAGTTTTTACTGTCAAGGAAAGAATAGCTAAAAAAATAAATGCTTTAAAATAATCACTCGATTTCTTCATTGAATATTTATTTTTCCAAATGCTTGGTCGGAGGTTCCGTCCTCTTCGCATGTAAGCTGTAATCTGTAAATATAAGTTCCTTTTGCGGGAATTTTTGTCAAGTCACGCAAAAAAATCCAATCCATATCGTTGATTTCATCATCAGCTTTTGCATAACGTTTTTCATTAGAAAATATTTCACTTCCCAACATATTGTAAATGGTGAGCTTCAAAATAATGTTCTCATCAGGTCTATTGTGCTTTACCCAGAAATGACTGATATCCGATGTGGGGTTGGGAAATGTCTTGGCTTCTAAAATATGTAACCGATTACTGCCCTCAACCTCAATGCTTAGCATTTCTGTGCTGGAGTTCCCAAGGTTGTCAAACGCGGTTAGTTTTATAGTGTTTGTGCCTTCTTTCAGTCCTGTAACTGTAATGCTGATTCTTCCTTTCTTATAACCACTTTCGATAGAGTGATAGTAATCATTGATGATCATAGGAGGTTCATCATTTATGCTAAGGGCAATATCCTGATTTATTCCCCCAAGGATTTGAATGCCATTTTCATCACTGAGGTTGGCCAACAATTGAATTTGTGTAGATGAAGTTGAACTGACTGAGTTAAGGCTGTCCTCTGCGAACAGTTTAATGGTTGGGCCTTGTTGGTCGTCTTGGTCATTCGCTGATTTCCCCCCCAGAGTAAGCGATTGAGCATGGATGGTCTCGTAAGAGTTATTGGAGTCTGTAGCGAAAAATCGAAGAATGCCTTGATCGAAACTTTGACTTGTATTTGGGCTTACTAAGATTTCTGCTTCAAAAGTACCTGAGATTACCTTTCCTGTGCCTCTATAAAAGGGAGTGTTGTAATTGATATATTGGGTGACTGGGCTTTCATCTCCCAAAGTTTCAACTGAAGTAGGCTGATCCAATAATTCAATTTCAAATGTTCCATTGAAGGAATTGACCGGAGTGGAGGTAAGCGGATCAGTAACCTGACCGGTTATTTTAATCTTTTGACCAGCTTTTAAGGTGTCAATTTTAGTCGAGCCTCTCATCTCAATAATCTCCAGTGTAGCTCCCAACTCAGGTGCAGCTAAGCGTAGCGTAGGATCTCCCAAAAGGGAGAAGTTCCTGTTGTAAGAGCCGTTAAGGCTATTGTTTTTGGTGGCTTTGAAAATATCGCCAAGCATTAGTCCTTGTCCATTTTCTTTTTTCAAAAGCGAAGCTATAAAAGCAGTATTGAGCTCGAAATTGACACTGCTGAAAACGGGCCTTCCTGTAGTCAAAAGGGCAATAGCTCCTTTGTTTTGGGCCATCAACAGTTCTTCTGCACCTGACCTCAAATAGGGACTATCATGTCTGCCAAATTCACAGGTGGCTGTCATGAAGAGAGGGAAATGATCGGTTTCTGGCCAATTCTCCAAGTCGCTGACCTGGAAAATCCTTTCGGCTGTTAAGGTGTTTTCATTTCCATGTCCTATGTAATTAACCAATAAAGTACCTTCTTCTATTTTGTCAGAAAGTGACTCTTTAGCAGCTGGAGCCAACTGGTAATTACCTTCTTGAATTTGCTCAAAACTATCCACATATAACTTGTCCTCTTGATATTCGGGAGAATCTGAAAAAAGAGAGGCAGTATGGGTTTCGCTGTGATTTAGGTGGACATTATAATCTCCATCATCAGCAACGAAGAGTAATTTTCTTTTCCAATTGCCAAGTTGCTTGGTCCTGTCTTCATATTGTATGATTTTGTCCACCACATTCTTGGCTTCAGAGGGGTTGATCACAGGGATTCTCCCAACGCCTATCGATAAGGCGAGGTCTCCCGCTTCATTTTCCTGCCATTCACCTTGTCCAAACTGTAAGAAGCCAAAGTAATCATCAGAGCTAAAAGAGGTCAATGGATGTAAGCTGTTTCTGGAACTGTAGGTGGGGACTAGATTAGGCCTTCCATCTGAAATATTCTTGTAATCAAATGTCCCTTTTCCGAATAGAAGTACTTGCTTAAGCTTTCCATGTTTATGGTATTGATCAGCAATGAAATTTCTGATTGCAGTAACGTCCTTAGTGCCAAAATTGTAATTGTCAAATATGGCCTCAATGCTCACTAAAAGGGTGCTTATTCCCATTGACCTTTTGTGATCTGCCAATCTGGAGGCTTGGTAGTTCAAAGACGGAGGGCTAATAATGATCAATTCTGCGGGGGATGAATTATTTCTGAGCTCAAGGTTTATAGGGGTAAAATCTTCTATAATTTTAGCTTTGTCCGCTTCAAAGACCAGTACTTTATGATTGGGAAGTAAGGTGGCACTTCCATTTTGATTATCAAAACTTTTAACTTGGTTGGGATCGGTCACATCCCAATATTGATAGTTTGGTTTTGTAACAAAAGATGTAGCATTCGCATGTCCTATTGGGTAGTAGATCCCTTCTGAAAGATTGGAGGAAGAATAGGGAAGGCCCAATAGAAAGTAATCCATGAATCCTACTCCATTTGGATCTGTACTGGACATCTCTAGGTTGAAACTGGTAGGGTTGCCTACATTGAAATAGTCTCTAAATGACTTCTCCATTTCTTCCCGGCCTTTGACAGCGTATGTGGAGGCAGGAACAGGTGCAATATTTGTTTCTAATAAATTGATCTGTCCGCTTCGAATGCTCAGTGAGCTTGAGGCCGTGGATTGAGCCATCAGGCTGGCTTGGCTATAAATAGGCCCCTCATCATAACTTTCCACAGAAATGTTAAAAGAAGAGATTCCTCCTGAAAAGAGCCTATTGCTGTACCATTTCCTTCCCGATGACAAGAGATTGTGTTCTTCCTTCTTAAAGGAATAAACTTTGTAAAGCCAATTTCCATTTGCTTCAACAGTGCTGGGTGAAATATTGACCACTCTTACGGGAGAAGAGTGTCCTGTCTTTAGCCAATAGTAGGCAGTATCTGAATACAAGTGGTGGCGATAAGCCAAGGTGTCTTCTGAAGAAGATAGCTGATGAGGTCCTTCTAGATAGACCAAAAGTTTCCCGTTTATTATAACGCTAGGGATTTCCTTTATCTCAAAATCACTTGTGGAGAGCTCTTGGGGAAGCATACCCACATGACCGAAGATAGCCAGATTATTCAATGAGCTTTCTCCCAAGCTTTGAGCGGTAGAGAGCGGAATGGCATATATTCCGGCTTTGGTTACAGGAAATTTATAATAGGATTGGGCATACAAGCTTTTTCCTGAAAATAAAATCAGGAGAGCAAATACGAGGGTGAAGAAATGTATTTTGCTATTGAAGCTCATTAGGATGTATACGACTTTCTATCAAAGAAAGTAAAATATAGCCTATAATGATAAATGGAACACCCGCAATTCCCAAAAATATCAGACTAACCAACCCGATTAAGATGACGAGGTACCTAAATATGTTTTCTTGAAACCTAAAGTTTTTGAATTTTAGAGCAATCAAAGGAAGTTCAGCAGTCAGTAGTATTGCCATGATAAAGGTCAGGATCAGTAAAAAGTATCCGTTTTGGATCAAATCCTTAGCCCAATTAAATTGATCGGCCAAAAAAGGCAAAGTGCAAATTAATAAAGCATTTGCTGGAGTAGGTACACCTATAAATCGATCAGTTTGTCTTGTGTCTATATTGAACTTAGCGAGGCGCATGGCCGATTGGATGCCAATGATGAATGACAAGAAAGGAACAAAGCCTTCAGGGAAAACCTGCTTTAGCATTTGGAAGAGGACAAAAGATGGAAGCACCCCAAAAGTCACCAAGTCAGCTAAAGAGTCGAGTTGTTTGCCAATTTCCCCCTGTACTTTTAACAATCTGGCTACCATACCATCCAGGAAGTCAAATACAGCTGCGGCTATGATGAAATAAGTGGCATAATGGATTTTCCCTTCCAAAACAAAGTAAATCCCAGCCATACCACAGGCCAGGTTCATGCAGGTGATTGCATTGGGGATGTGTTTCTTGATATTCAAAATTGAGCGTTTTGACCGACAAATGGGTTGTGAATTTTTTCATGGCCAATCAAAGTGGCAGGCCCATGGCCAGGATAGACTTTTACATCATCAGGAAGAGTGAAAAGCTTTTCTTTGATGGCACTCAGCAGGGTTTGGTGATCACCACCGGGTAAATCCGTTCTACCGATGCTTCCTTGAAATAAAGTATCACCTCCAATACATGTTTTACTTTCAGCATGGTAAAAGACCACATGTCCAGGTGCATGCCCCGGAACCCAGATTACTTCAAGTGTAGTCTCTCCAAATTTGATCTCATCGCCTTCATTGATAAAACTCCCAACCGGACAACTACTAAATAGTGGAAAACCATAATTGGAAGCATAAGTGGGTACAGCATTCAAAACTTGTTCATCCTGAGGGTGGATTTCCAAAGGGAGACCATAAGTTTGATTGATAAAATAATTGCCCAACACATGGTCAATGTGACAATGGGTGTTGAGCAGCCTCACCGGCTGTAAACCTTCTGATTTGATGAAAGAAGTCAATGTCTCTTTTTCACCTTTTTCATAGCATCCGGGATCTATGATGATAGCTTTTTTAGTATGATCATAGAGAATGTAAGTGTTTTCTTGAAAAGGATTGAAGGTAAAAGATTTAACTTGGAGCATGCCCGAAACATTTTTGAATTCATGCCAAAATAACAAAGAAAGAATTTAATTTTGGGTATGGAAGTCGATTTTTTACTCATTGGTCAGGGCATTGCTGGGACGGTGCTTTCTTATAGGTTGATCAGTTCTGGATATAAAGTTTTGGTGTTGGACCAAGCTGATCAAAACAATAGCAGTAGGGTAGCTGCTGGTTTGTTTAATCCGGTTACGGGGAGAAAAATGGTAAAAACCTGGAATGCCGATAATCTCTTTCCAGAGATATTACCCATATACCGGGAGCTGGAAAATGTGTTGAACACTAAGCTAATCTATCTCAAAAATATATACAGGCCGTTCAATAATATCGAAGAGCAAAATGAATGGATGGGAAAGAGCATTGAGGAAGGCTTGCAGGCTTATTTGGAGGAGGTGAGGACTCAGCCTTTGTATCCTCAGGTAAACGATCCTTATGGTGGTATCATGTTGAAAAGCAGTGGGTACCTAGATATCAATACACTTTTGGATGCATATTGCAGATGGCTCAGGCATGATGACTTGTTGAGAGATGAACCTTTTGATGAGGAGAAACTTTACCAAAAAGAGGGGAAGTGGCACTATAAAGATATCATTGCCACATCCCTGGTTTATTGCAATGGTCTAGGAGCCATGAAAAGCAAGTTTTTTGATTGGTTGCCTTTTGCTCCTGTAAAGGGAGAAATACTGGAAATGGAAAGCGACTTTACTCCTGAAGAAATCATCAATAGAGGAGTTTTTAGAATTACCATGCCAGACAAGATCATCAGGGTAGGCTCTACTTACAGCTGGCATGATTTGGATCAAGGACCAACTGAGCGAGCGAAAGAGGAGATTTTTGAACGCTTGGAGAAGATAGTTCCGCAAAAAGATAAATTTCTGACCAGCCATAAAACAGGAATCAGACCTGCCACCAAAGACCGAAAGCCATTTTTGGGAAAACATCCTGAAAGTGAAAACGTTTATATCTTTAATGGATTTGGTGCGAAAGGGGTTTCTTTAGTACCTTATTACAGTAAGATCATGCTCGGCTTATTTGAAGGTAAATGTGAACTCGAAAAAGATGTTAACATAAGTCGATTTTTTAAGTATATTTAAGATTAAGACAACAAAACAGATCAATGAAGTTAAAATTAGTTGTTATTTATTTTACGATATTTTGGCTTGGTTCCTTTTCTATCTCCAAAGCCCAATTTGATCAGGAAAGATTCGGAAAGAACCGAATTCAACATCAGCAGTTTGACTGGTATTTTTTTTCCTCCAATAATTTTGAAGTATACTACTATGGAGGCGGCAGGGACAATGCCCGCATGGCCATTGATTATTTGGAAAATGAATTTGAGCGGGTCACCCAAATGATAGGCTATGTAGCCTACACAAAACCAAAAATCTACATCTATAATAGCCATGAAGAATGGCTACAAAGCAACACAGATCTTCACGAAAACAATTATACCGTTAACGGCCAGACTTACTTCTCAAAATTATTAGCTGAGGTTCCTTACACTGGGGATTGGGCATCTTTCAAAGAGGAATTGCTTTATAGAACCAGCAAGGTGATCTTAGAGGAAATGCTCTATGGAAGTACGATAGCAGATGCTTTTCAATCCAATTTAATCAACAGCTTTCCTGAATGGTTCATCGACGGAGCAGCGCTTTACTTGGCCAAAGGCTGGAGTTTGGAGATGGATGATTATGTAAGACATTACTTGAAGGACCATGAGCAACCCAAACTATACAAACTCAGCAAGAAGGAAGCTTCATTGGTAGGACAGTCCATCTGGAATTTTGTGGTACAAAAATATGGCAAGCGGTATATATCAAGTATTCTCAACTTGAGTCGAATTAACAGAAATGAAGAAAATAGTATTGCCAATACTTTGGGGATAGGCTATAAAGGCTTTGCAGACCAATGGAGAGATTATTATACCACGGTTAATGAGCCTGTGTTTAGTTCCTTTAAGGAACCAAATCAAAGCAATGTCATAGCGGAGACTAAGAAAAATGAAGAGGGAAGTATCAATGATATCAAGTTTAGTCCAGATGCTAAAAACCTAGCTTATGTAATTAATTACGATGGAAAATATAAGGTTATAGTAAGAAATCTCTCCACCAATAACGAAGTAACCATTTACAAAGGTGGTTTTTCAACCGATGACCAAGAAGCTAACTTCACTACACCGGTTATTGCTTGGAGGGATACGTTGAATTTGACCATTGCTACTTTTAAAAGAGGATTGACGACACTTCGAATGAGAAGTATAGATGGTAGTAATCAAGACAAGATTTTCCTAAGAAACATTACTCAAATCAATAGCTTTGATTTTTCTCCCAATGGAAAAACCATGGTTCTTTCTGCCATGGCAGGTGGAAGAACCAATATTTATACTTTGAATCTGCGGGGTCAGGGAAGAAGACTGACCAATGATGTCTTTGATGACATTACCCCGGTATTTGTCAATGACTCAACCATCATTTACTCTTCCAACAAGACTGATTTGCCGGATAGTGTTTTGACCAAGACCCCCGATGTGAGGGAACTACCAGAATATTTTAATTTCTTTAAAGTGGATTTAGGAGATTCTATTGTCACGACCAAGTTGACAAATATGAATTCCAAAAACTACTATCCACGAGTAATGAACCAGAATTTTGTCCTTCACCTGAGCGATCAAAGCGGTATTTACAACCTGATGAGAATGGGACTCGGCAGTGAAGTGTCCAGTCAGGTATCTGCTTTTAACACCAGTGTGGAGAGCTTTGATTATGCACCTCGCATTAACAAATGGGCATATGCTTATAAGGATGGGACGGGGAGCAAGTTGGTGCTTGAAACCTTTCCAAACTTAGATCAATTTACACCTGGCACACCAAGGGTACAACTTTCTCAAGCCAAGAAATTGAATGAAAGGCTTGCTGCTAGAAGGCTAGAAGCTAAAGAAGAGGAACCTGAGAATGTGGTACAAGAGGAAAAAACTACTGAGGTTGAAGCGCCAATTGCTAAAATTGACAGTGTGAAGCCCGTGGCCAATGCGACAGGATCTATTAATATAGACAGGTTGAGGTTTGAAAACCGAAGAGGAATCAATACGGATAATTACACATTTGATACAGTTCCGGCGCCCTTGGAACAACGGTCTGGAAATTTAGCTACAGGCAGAAGTAATATTTTGGAAGCTTTCAGACAGCAGAGCTTGAAAAATACTGTTCGTGGGCCAAGGGAGTATACTCCCCAATTTATGGCAAATAGCTTAAGGACCACTTTTGTAGTTGATCCTTTGAGAGGTTTTGGCATCAACATCGAGGGGCAAATGACCGATTTATTGGATAATCACATTTTCAAAGGGGGGATTATGACCACGCTTGACTTCAGATCTGGGAGTGATGTGTACTTTGAATACCAATACCTCAAAGACAGGATAGATTTTACGGGAAGGTTTGATAGAAGGGCTTTGGTGATTTCTGATGGGGATATTACCTATCAGCGTTATGTTTTGACCAAGACAGAATTGGGATTTTCCTACCCTTTCTCAGTTCATAGCAGGTTTACGGTAGCTCCCTTCTTTGCCAAGACCCAGTATTTTAATTTAAATCCGGATTCCCTAATTAGAGGTGGGGAAGGTACTCAGAATCGTTTTGATGTAAATTATATTGGGGGAAAAGCTGAGTTGGTAGTGGACAAGACCAAGCTATTGGGACTTTATATGGAGCAAGGTTTTAAGGGTAAGATAGGCGTAAAGCATTATCAGGGAATAGGTGAGTCAGATAGGTCTTTTAGCAATTTTTATTTGGATGTCAGAAACTATCAAAAAGTCCATAAAAACATCACCTTTGCCACTCGCTTATTTGCAGGGTCATTCTTCGGAAATAATCCGCAAAGTTATTTGGTGGGAGGTATGAAAAACTGGCTGTTTAATGAATTTTATGAGCCACCATCAAATAGGCCTGAGTCTTCTCCAATCAGAAATTCCGACGGAGTGGAAAATTCAAACATTCTATTTGCTGAATTTGTGGATCTTCGAGGATATGACTATGATGAAATTCGGGGTAGAAATGTAATTACATTTTCTGCAGAGTTGAGAATACCGCTATTCTCCTATCTTTCAAGGGGCAATATTGCTTCTAACTTTATCAAGAATTTCCAGTTGGTGGGATTCTATGATGCAGGATCTTCTTGGGATAAAGCAGCGCCTTGGGAGCGCGTAAATGACCAGAATACTGAAGTAATCAATACGGATGGATCACCATTTGAAATCACTCTCAATAATTTCAATAATCCCTGGCTGCAAAGTTTTGGAGGAGGTTTGCGCACTGTATTGTTGAACTACTATGTGAAGTTTGACATGGCCCGACCTATCAGGAATTATGATTTAGAAGAAACACGTTTTTATGTGACCTTGGGCTATAATTTCTAAAATGAATCTTTATTGTTTAAGTTTGTGGCATGATTAAATCCATGACTGGCTATGGTATAGCCAATTTTGAAAATGAGCGCTTTATCATCAGTGCTGAAATTAAAACCTTGAACTCTAAGTTTCTGGATTTTAACCTTAGAAGCCCTAGACAGTTTTCCGACAAAGAAATTGAAATCCGGGCGATAGTTGGCGATATTTTAGATAGAGGTAAAGTAAACCTGAACATAGATTTTACAGCCAAGTCCAGTAACGAACTTCCTGTAAGTATCAATCAGGGTCTTTTTGAGACATATTTTGCGAAGTATCAAAGCATGGCCAAAGCTGTGGGAGTGGAAGACAATATGGACTTGTTCAGGATGGCTGCTCAGGCACCTAATGTGGTTACCACTTTGTCTGACAAGTCTGATGATCCTGAAGAGTGGGAGGCTGTGAAGAAGGTAATTGTAGAAGCTGCACAAAAATGTGACGGTTTCAGGTCGGATGAAGGAGAAACTCTTTTCAATAAGTTCAAAGAAAACCTTGGAGTAATTACAGAGGGATTAGAGCAGATTAAAATAGAAGAGCCTAAGCGTAAAGAGAGGATCAAAACCAGAATCAAAAATAACTTTACGGAGTGGATTGAAGAAAATTCATTTGATGAAAACCGATTTGAGCAGGAGCTGATTTACTATTTTGAGAAGTTGGATATTACAGAAGAAATAGTAAGATTAGGAACTCATTTGGCTTATTTTGATAAGACCATGTCAACTGGCAAAAGCCAAGGTAAGAAGTTGGGTTTTATCAGTCAGGAAATAGGCAGGGAAATCAACACGATTGGTTCTAAAGCCAATGATGCCGTCATCCAAAGGCATGTCATCATCATGAAGGATGAACTAGAAAAAATCAAAGAACAGGCCCTGAATATCATCTAAACTTGGTTTTGGGAATCAACCCGAAACCTGAAGCTTCAAAAACATGAAACAGTACCATCAACTATTGCAGCATATTTTGGACAATGGTGTTCAAAAAGGAGATCGCACTGGAACCGGGACGATCAGCGTGTTTGGTTATCAAATGCGCTTTGATCTTCAAGAAGGTTTTCCTTTGGTAACGACCAAGAAATGCCATCTCAAATCCATTATCCATGAATTGCTTTGGTTCCTAAATGGTGATAGCAATATTGGCTACCTAAAAGAAAATAAGGTGTCGATTTGGGATGAATGGGCAGATGAGAATGGTGATCTTGGGCCTGTGTATGGATATCAGTGGAGGCACTGGCCTGACGGAAAAGGTGGAGAGATAGATCAAATCAAAAACCTGATTCACCAGATTAAAAATAATCCAAATTCAAGAAGGTTACTGGTAAGTGCCTGGAATGTAGCGGATGTGGACAATATGGCTTTGCCGCCATGTCATACCATGTTCCAGTTTTATGTGGCAGAAGGGAAGCTTTCTTGTCAGTTGTATCAGAGAAGTGCTGATGTGTTTCTGGGTGTTCCTTTTAATATCGCTTCGTATGCCTTGTTTACAATGATGATTGCTCAGGTATGTGATTTGGAGCCTGGTGAGTTCATCCATACGTTTGGTGATACGCATTTGTATTCCAACCATATTGAGCAGACGAAATTGCAACTTTCCAGAGACTGCAGGCCGCTACCTACGATGAAGATTAATCCGGAAATAAAGGATATCTTTTCATTCAAATATGAGGATTTCGAGTTATTGAATTATGATCCTCATCCTCATATCAAAGCACCCGTTGCAGTATAAATATTATTTAAAGAGCTCTTCGATCAGGGGAATTGGTTTAGTATTGAATTCAGTTTCCCTGATTTTTTTTAAATAGGCTACTCCTGTAACATTGCTGGTGAAAATCTGTTCTGCCTGAAGCATATCACCTTCATTGAACTCTCCTTCTTCAATTTTAATATTTTTACTCTTGAGGAACTCGATGATTTTTCTCCTGGAAACTCCAGCTATGCAATTGCAAGTTAAGGAAGGTGTGAAATAGGTCTTTTCTTTAACCCAGAACAAGTTGGCAGCGCCTGCTTCTGAGATATTTTCTTTTTGATCTAGTAAAATCACCTCGTCCATTTTCTTTTCGCTTCGCTCTTGATTGGCCATTACATAAGTAAGAGCATTTAGGGTTTTGCAATGAGACCAGGGACTTGAAGGGATTTGGATCGAATGACTAATATAAGCTTCATTTTTAATCTTTGGGGGTTGGATATGTTCTTGAATCATAAAAATCTCTTCCCTTTCATTTGATATAGGAGTGTATTTCCCTAATCCAGACCGAAATATATTCCATCGAAACCGAAGGGCCTGATCAATTCCGAACTTATCAGCAAGGTTTGACTCTAATTGAGAAATGGAAATCAGTCGGTTACTATTGATCTTTAATGTTGATAAGCCTTCTTGGAGTCGCTCCCAATGAAGTTCCGAAAACCTTATTTTTCCATTGATAAACAGCATGGTTTCAAAAAGGCCATCACCAAAAAGAGCTGCCCTATTTATAGTATTCAAGTTACTTTGAACAAGGCTTTGTTTTTTATCCAGAATAAAAAAAACTGTATTAAAATCGGACATAAATATGTTCGTTTTCGATCAAAATTTAAAATTGAAACTTATTCTCAAAAGTAAAATTAAGTTAAATTTGACCAATTAGACGTAAGTTTTAGGGATTTAAATATAATATGGGTGATAATTAAATCTTAAATATTAGATTAGCATAGAACTTGAATTGCAAACCCCAAATATGACAAGAAAGAGTAGTGTTTTTGATATGATAGGTCCAGTGATGATAGGTCCTTCATCTTCACATACCGCTGGTGTAGTGAGAATTGCCCGTGCTGCGGTAAGGGTTTTAGGAGGCATTCCAGATGAGGCTATTATTACTTTCTATAATTCATTCGCCCGCACGTATGAAGGGCATGGAAGTGATAAGGCGATTATAGGAGGCTTACTAGACTTTAAAACGGATGATGTTAGGATCAAGCAGTCATTTGAACTGGCTGAGGAAAGGGGCTTTATTTATCAGTTCAAATCAATTGGTAATGCGTCAGTTTATCATCCAAACACTATAAAGTTAAATTTGAATAGGGCCGGTAGAAAAGTGGAGGTAATAGGAGAGAGTTTGGGTGGTGGACTGATCAATATAAAATCCATAGATGGTTTCAGTGCAGATTTCTCAGCGCAAGAACATACCTTGATCATTAAAGCTGATGATGTGTCTGGTGCAATTGCATTTATTACCAGTATATTGGCTCAAGAAAAAGCAAATATTGCTACCATGTCAGTTTCGCGGAAAGGGAAGAGGGAAGTGGCCTGTCATGTGATAGAAATGGATTCAGGTTTAAATCCAATTACAATTAAGTATTTAGAAAGCATTACTTGGATACATGAATTAATCTACATACCAGACATTGACTTATAATAAAATATGAAGAAGAAACTTTTTACTGCCATGCTTTTGGCGTGCGGTATTTTTACATCTGTATGGGCGCAAAATGAAGATATCTCTTCCCTTTCTTTGGAAGAGTGTGTTCAGATTGGCATTGAAAATAACCTCGAGCTTCAGCGAAGTGTCCTTAATCAGGAGACCAATAGAGCGAACCTCATGGAGAGTAAATCGCAAAGGTATCCATCCTTGTCTGCATCTTCATCTTATAGATACAACTGGGGACGTTCTATTAACCCTTACACCAACGTGGTGACTACCAGTAGTTTTGGTAACGCCAATTTTGGAGCCAATGCCAATATGACCCTTTTCGCAGGTCGACAGATCAGTAATAGCATCAATCAAGCTGTGGTAGATTTGGAAACTGGTGAACTTGATGTAGAGGCAACCAAAAACAATATTACCCTAAATATTGTGAATCTATTTGTGAATGTGGTGTTTGCAAAGGAGCAGTTGAGTGTGGCTAAGTCTCAGGCCGAAGTGACTGGTCAACAATTACAAAGAACCAAAAAACTAGTGGATGCAGGTGCCTTGCCGCTTTCAGACCAATTGGATTTAGAAGCTCAAAACGCAACCAGCGCTATGGAACTGACCAACGCCAAGAATAACCTTCGTCTAGCAAAGCTGAATCTGATGCAGGCGATACAGATTCCTTTTGAAGATGAGTTTGATGTTTCTGTGCCAGAATTGGAGGCAGAGAACTATATGATTGCCAATGACAACATGGAAGAGGTGTTCTCTATTGCGGTTACTTTGATGCCAGAGATTAAGGCTGCTGAGCTTGGTGTAGAAAGTGCTGATTATGGAGTTAAAATTGCTAAAGGCTCCTATTATCCGACATTGGGATTGGGAGGATCAATTGGAACAAATTATATCAATAGCTTGACCGATAGCCTTGGAGAAGTAGTTCCTTTCGGTAAGCAGTTTAACGGTAACATTTCAGAAGGAGCGGGGATGAGCCTTAGTATTCCCATTTTTTCAAATGGTCGAAATAAGGCCAATCTGCAGAGGGCTAGGGTTCAAAAGTATTTGAGTGAGATTAGAGAGAAGGAGGTCAGGAACCAATTGCGACAGGATATCGAAACGGCATATACTAATGCAGTAGCGGCCAAGCAATCTTATGAATCATCTACTATCAGGGTTTCCTCTTTGGATGAGGCGTTTAGGATGGCCCAAAAGCGATTTGAAGTGGGGGTGATCAATGCCGTTGATTTTCAGGTTGCCCAAAACAATTTATTTAATGCACAGGCAGATTTATTACAAGCAAAATACGAGTATATTTTCAGTGTAAAAGTACTGGACTTTTATCTAGGTAACCCTTTAACATTATAATCATGGCTAAGAAGAAATCTAATAAGCTTTTATATATTTTACTTGGCGTAGTAGGCGTTTTGATTGTTTTTATGGTGGTCGGCCGTGCCGCAGGATGGGTAGGTGGAGCTGCTGAGACGGAAGTGGAAGTAACCAAAGCGGCCAAGAAGACCATTGTGGAGAAAGTCAGTGCTTCCGGAGTGATCGAACCGGAAACAGAAATTAAACTAAGCCCTGATGTGGCCGGAGAAATCATTGAGCTTAATGTAAATGAAGGGGATTCCGTGAAGCAAAATGACTTACTGGTGAAAATCAGGCCTGATAATTTTATATCTGCCCTAGATAGAACCCGGGCCAACCTTAACCAACAAAAAGCCAATTTGGCCCAATCTCAAGCGGCCTTAAAAAGGTCTGAAGCGCTTTTTGAAAGGGCACAATTGGAATTTGAAAGAAACAAGAGTTTATATAATGACAAGGTTATTTCAGACTCCGAGTTTGAGCAAGCTAAGGCAGATTACATTTCGGCAGAAAATGACCTTACGGCTGCCAAGCAGTCCGTGCAAGCATCGGAATATGTAGTGAAAAGTGCGCAGGCAAGTGTAAGTGAAGCCAATGAAAATTTGAATCTAACCAATGTTTTTGCTCCAGTGGACGGTGTGGTTTCTAAGCTTTTGGTTGAAAAGGGGGAAAGAGTAGTTGGAACCCAACAGATGGCTGGTACTGAGATGTTAAGAATAGCGGATTTGAGTAAGATGGAAGTAAGGGTGGATGTTAACGAAAATGATATCGTAAGGCTTTCCCTTGGAGATACCACATTGATTGATGTGGACGCTTATTCTCATATTGGTGAGAAATTTAAAGGAGTGGTTACTTCAATCGCCAATTCCGCCAATGAGAAAGCCAGCCAGGATGCGGTGACTGAATTTGAAGTTAAGATCAGGATTATCAATTCCTCCTATCAGAATTTGGTGACCAAGGAAAATAAATACCCTTTCAGGCCCGGGATGACTGCTAGTGTAGAAATTATTACTGAGAAAAAGACAGATGTTCTATCTGTTCCTTTGGCTGCGGTAACTACGCGTGAAAATATGAGGGTTGATTCAACCAATCAAAGCAGCGATTTGCAAGAGCTAATTTTTGTAACAGACAATGGTAAAGCCAAAATGATTAAGGTGAAGACAGGGATTTCAGATTTTGAGAATATTGAAATCCTTGAAGGAATTAAAGAGGAAGAAGAGTTGATATCAGGACCATATTTTGTGGTGAGCAAGAAGTTGTCTGATGGTGATCTAGTTAAAAAGCTAGATAAGCCATCTACAAAATAGAAGGAAATAACAGTATAAAAAAGGCCGCTGAATGACTATTCAGCGGCCTTTTTTATACAAGTTTAGCAAAGTTTGTGTCTACAAATTCTTCCAGAGGCAATTTCTTGTTTATCAAGCCAAGCTCCATTAAAATATCAATGGTTTTGTTCAAAGCGCTTTTATCCATCTTTGAAGATAAAGCCCATTCTGTTTGGCTTAGCCAGGCTTTGATGTCTTCTTCTTGAATATTGTAGGCAGCACTAATGGAAGTTGAGAGATTTTGAAGTTGAGATAGCGATTTGGATTTTGAGTAAAGTGTTTGTTGAAGTTGGGATAATATCTCTGTTTCATTGTCCAAAAGGTCCTGATGGGCTACGATTACAAAGCAAGGCCAAGGTGTTGGAATTTCACCTATTCTTTTAAAATGGCCCTGGTCCACAAGGGGTTTGGTGGTATATTTTTCCCAAAGGAATGCTTTGGGCTTCTCATCCTCAAAAGACTTTTTGGCACCATCCATATTGCCCACCTCCATAAAAGATAGTTTATTGGCATCCCAATTATTTTGTTTGGCCAAAAGAAAAGCCATCAGGTGTGAACCCGAACCATATCGGCTTATTAAAAATGGCGCATTACTAAGTTCGGAAATTTTGTTTACTCCAGAGTGTGCTGGAACGTGAATGCCCCACGTAAGTGGAGAGTTAACATGGAATCCTATTATTTTACCGGGGTTGGATTCGGTTTTGTCTTTGATAAAACTCTCAGTCAGAAGAATGGCTAAATCGGCTTCCTTATCCTTTAGGGCCTTAATCATAGCACCAGATCCTTTAGATTCATCAGTCCATTCCAGCAAATATCCTTGCTCTTTTAAGGGTTGTTCTTGGACAAGTTGGATCCATGGAAAATTGAAATGCTCAGGCACGCCAATGATTTTGATTGTTTTCATAGCTTAAAGATAGGAAGCAAATAAGTAATGTTGAAATGAGGTGTAAGGATTCCTTTTAGGAGCCTAATCCAACATGTAATCTAAAAACCAAAATAAGCCGTGGAGGTGATCAACATGATCAGGAGCGGTATTGCCTGCAAAAGCTAGAATCTTCAGTTTTCCTTTAGATACCTCTCCAAGTAATTGCATGCCCAAGGGGCCTTCTTTTAGCACTGGGGTTTGAATTAAAGAAACCTTTTGAATTAAATAGTCAGCACATTCTGTGGTGCTGGCATAAGTTCCGGGAAAAACCGAGCTATGGGTGAAAATAAAGGTCTTATTGTTTTTAGTGGCATCTTTGGCAAGTTTTTCAAATGCTTTCAGATCTTCTTCTTTGATTTTGCTGCCTGCTGCCATGGGAACTCCTTGAGGGATATAGCCAGCATGCATTCCGTCGAGTAAAATTACACCATCCACTATTTCGTAATTGTCGGAAGCGAGGATAGCCCTTACAGCACCATATCCTGCACTCCAACCAGAAATAAAAATGGTTTTTACCGGTTTGTTTAATTTAGTTTTAGCAGTATGGATAAGGTTGGTGAATGTTTCAGGGTTTGTGAAAGGAGCTGAATATGCTGATGATCCACTGCCCAAATTAATGGTGATTGATGCCCAGCCAGGATTGGAAATAGCAGCATAATTGGCAATGGATTTTAATCCGTGGAAATGGACCAAAAGAGAGAGAGAATCCGTGTTTTTTGAAGTCTCTGGTAGAAACAGGTCAATTGAATCCTCAAGAATACCATCAATACTCCAAGTTTCTCCAGAAATTTCCTCATTGTTTACTCTTTCGTGCGGACGGGTATTTTCTACCATAGGAGAAGGGTTCTGGGGCGCCATTTTGCCCTTTTGTTGTGCAAGTAATCCTTCAGCAGGTAAAGAGAGTAATAAGATTAGGGTGGCAGCAATGCACTTCAACATAATCGATGATTTGAATGGGGTGAGCTTTGATAAAGGTTAAATGCCAATATCTTCATTCCAGAGTTCTGGTTTATCTTTGATAAAAGTGGCCATTAATTGTTTACACTCTTCATTATCGGCAACAATTACTTCGACCCCTCTTTCTTTGAGCAGGGCTTCTTCACCTAGAAAGGTTTTGTTTTCTCCTATGACAACTTTTGGGATTCCATACAGTAGAATAGTTCCTGAGCACATTGGGCAAGGGGAAAGCGTGGTGTATAGTGTACACTCTTGGTATACTTTGGCTGGGAGTCTCCCTGCATTTTCGAGTGCATCCATTTCACCATGCAATATCGCGCTGCCTTGTTGCACCCGGCGGTTGTGTCCTTTTCCAATGACTTTTCCATTGTGGACCAAAACGGAGCCAATAGGAATACCTCCCTCTTCATAACCTTTTTTGGCCTCTATAATAGCTTCTAAAAGAAAATTATCCATGGTATGTCTTTGAATTTGCGATGATAGTGGGTATGTATTATTCGTTAAACCTAATTAGTTCAAAGTAGATTTAATAATAAAATAGCAAGAAAATTAATCATGTTTTAGTGCAATAAGCTAGTTGGAAAAGATAGGAAGATAGAAGAAAAATATTTGCATAAAAGATGAAGCTTGGAGAAAATATAAATTTCTGATAAGTTTAATAAGACATAAAAATAAGTGTGCTTTATTGTAGCCTTCCAAGAAATGCCAAATTTATAGATTGTTTTTGTTATTAAATACAAAAAATACGTCATGAAGAATTGCAAAAATGTGATAAAATTAGAACTTTGCTGTCTGTTTTAAATGTTGATTACCGATAACAGATTTCTATTTTTAGTATAATGGAATTTACTCTTGGCGCATATTCGCTTTCATTGCTGGTTTTTGCTGTTTTTACCCTTTTATTATCGGTATTAGTTTTTACTCGTCTTAGCAAAGATGTCAGGTGGTTTGGTGCTATGATGTTGGCAGTAACTGTATGGGCGGCGGTTGATGGGATTATGGTAGCAGAGGATAGCCTTGACCGAATGCTGTTTCTGGTAAATTTTGAATATGTAGGGATTGCTTTGGTTCCAGTATTTTGGATGTTATTTGTCCTTCGATTTGTGGGGAAGGATCAGTGGCTTACCAAACCCTTGGTTGCAGCCCAGTTTGTCTTTCCTCTGCTTACCCTTATTATGGTGTGGACCAATAATTTGCACCATCTTCACTACAAATCAGCTCAACTTATTGAGGTAAATGGCTTATATGGCCTCATAACTTCCAAAGGGCCGTGGTATATCATACATACGACTTATTTCTACTCCTTAATGATATTGGGGATGGTGTTGATGGTGAAGCGGTGTTTTGAAACTGAAGGGATTTACAGAAAGCAAACGATTATTGTTCTCATTGGCACGGCAGTGCCTTGGTTGGCCAATATCCTTGTGGTTTTTCAGGTTGAGCCTTTCAATGGTTTTGACCCAACTCCTTATGGTTTTGTGATAACAAGTTTTATTGTTGTTTTCGGTTTTTTGGAGTTACGGTTATTTGATGTTGGTCCGATTGCCAGAAACAAAGTTATTGATTCTATCAAGGAAGGGATGCTAGTACTTGATGTGGAAAGCCGGATGGTAGACTTCAATCCTCGTATGTTATGGATACTTCAAAAAACAAAGGGTGAATTGACAGGGAAACCTTTTAAAGTGTTGGGTTTCAAAGGAGAGCATTGGGATGAGATCCCCCAAAGCCAAAAGGAACATTATTCAATGGAAGTAGAGATGGATGTCAGGGGAGAAAAATGCTATTATGCAGTGAGTTGCAAGCTTCTAAAGGATGGAAATGAGGATATTAGAGGACGCTTGGTGATGTTCAGGGATGTGACGCAGTTTGTGATGGACCAACAGAGGTTGGAACTTCAAGCGAAAGAGCTAGGGGAATTGAATAATACAAAAGATCGATTGCTTTCAATAATTTCACATGATATGAGGGGGCCGCTCAATACCTTGACACAATTTTTGGAAATGACGGATGCCGGTGTGATCACTGATGAAGAGCTGAAAGCCATGATGCCTAGATTTGCTGAAAACCTAAAGCACGTTTCCGGCTTTCTTGAAAATTTGTTGGTTTGGGCAAAGGGTCAACTTAAAGGTGAGAATATAGAAAAAGTAGATTTTGATATTACCATTGAAATAAAAGCAGTCTTGGAGCTTTTTGAGGCTTCTTACGAAAATAAAGGTATTTGTGTCAATTTTGATCAGACGAAGCAAGTGATAGTAAATGCTGATGAAAATATGATCAAGTTAGTAATCAGAAATTTGCTGAGTAACGCCGTTAAGTTTTGTGATTCAGGTGATAAGATAGATATCATTTTAGATGCTAAAGAAGATGAACTTATTGTCTCAGTAAAGGATACTGGGGTGGGCATTGAAAAAGATAATATTCCTTTGATCTTTTCCAGTGAGGCCTTTACCACATTTGGCACGCAAAAGGAAAAAGGCACAGGTTTAGGACTGATGCTAACAAAGGATTTTGTGGAGAAGAATGGAGGAGAGATTCATGTTGAGAGCAAATTGGGCGAGGGTACCGTTTTTTGCTTTACAGTACCCCTTTCCAAGGCAAATTAAAGGTTGATTAATTATTGATTTTTTGAACAATGTCATCTTTATCATCAACGAAGTAAACGCACAAGGCAGCAATAATCAACATTATTCCAGCAGTGAAAATTGCATAAACAGCTTGCCCTCCGTAAAATTGTTTGACGATAAAGCCTCCCACAAATCCATTTAATATTTGAGGAGCTGTGATAAAGAAGTTGAAGATCCCCATGTAAACCCCCATTTTTTTGGCTGGGATAGATCCTGCGAGAATCGCATAGGGCATGGCCAATATACTTGCCCAGGCAATACCAACTCCAATCATGGAAATATTAAGGAGCCATTTCATATCAGCGTTTGTAATCCATATAATAGAGATAAGCCCTAATCCACCTGCGATCAAACAGATAGCATGGGTCATTTTACGACCAATTTTTGCTGCCACTATGGGTAGGGCCAGAGCAAAGACAGCCGAAACAAGGTTGTAGACCCCGAATATTACGCCTACATAGTTGCCTGCCTCGTTAAATTCAAAAGACGAGCGATCAGAGGCTTGTAAGCCCCAAACATGTTGGGCTAAAGTGGGAGTAGTAAACACCCACATTGAAAATAAAGCAAACCAAGAGAAAAACTGAACCAATCCCAACTGTCTCATGGTTTTTGGCATTTTCCAAAAATCAGTGAAAATGGCCAAAATGCCTTTTTCTTCTTGCTGACTGGATTCATTAATGATCATTTCTGGGGGCTCTTCAGTTGTTCTAAGTACAGTCCAAAGAATGGAAACAACGAGAATAGTAGCTCCTACAAGAAAAGCCCAAATCACATTAAGAGGCACAATGCCTTCTTGTGCGGTGGTGGATATATTGAACCACTCAGTCAAAACGTAAGGCAACCAGGAGCCAATAACAGCGCCCAAACCGATTAACAAGGTTTGTACAGCAAAACCTAAAGTTCTCTGATCAGTTGGTAGCTTGTCCGCTACCAGAGCCCTGAAAGGTTCCATGGCGATGTTAAATGAAGCATCCATGATCATAAGAAAACCAGCTCCTACCCATAGGGCAGGCAGGAATGCTACGAACAATGCTGCGTTGGGCATTAAGATCAGGCCAATGGCAGCCAAGAGTGCACCCGCTAGAAAGTAAGGTCTTCTTCTGCCCAGCTTGGTCCAAGTACGGTCGCTGTAGTGACCTATGATGGGTTGAACAATCATTCCAGTAATCGGGGCCACAAGCCAGAAAAGGGATAAATGCTCTACGTCAGCACCAAAGGTTTGGAGAATTCTACTGGCATTGGCGTTTTGTAGGGCAAAGCCCATTTGAATGCCCAAAAAGCCGAAACTCATGTTCCAGATTTGCCAAAAACTCAGCTTTTTCTTGTGTGTTTTGGGTTGCATTTAACTTAATTAGGTTATTAAAAAGATAGCCGTAAGACTTGCAATCTTACAGCTATTCAATGGATTCATAACAATGGTTATCTGTCAAATCTAAGATTTATTTCTTGATCTACATTTTCAACCTTTACACTTGGAAGCTTAGGAGTTTCGATGAAAGGAAGACAATTGTCCGGCAAGGGATCAAAATCAGTAAGTTTGGAAAGAAAAGCCATAGGCTTGTTTGCGATGGTTAAATCCTGATTATTTAAATTGACATGCTCTATTTCAAAACCATGGAAAATGATTTCTATTTGTTTAAAAGCAGAAGCGTATTCTCCTTCAGCTTTTGAGATGGTCAAGGTTTGGATATCGCTATTCAAAGTGATTTTTCTCCTGTGATAGTCCCCTGTTTTATAGGCCAAACTTTTACCATCATCTTCATAGTGTAAATATTCGGATTCACCAGTTCCTTTGTATAAATGGAGTCTAAGCACACCATCATGAGTCTCTTCAGTATGTGAAACTGGAGACTGCATAGGAATAATAGCTCCTGCTTTTACTAAGACTGGAAGGTAATTGATCGGTGAATCTTGGTAGATGGTTTGCTTTCCTTGATGCTTTGTGTCATCATATAAGTAGTACCAACTTCCTTCTGGGAGGTAAACTTTAGTGATTTCCTTAAAACTTTCGGTGGGTGCTACCAAAAAACTATCACAGAAAAGATACTGATTCTGAAACCTTCCGTCATATACCAAATGATCATGAGGATAATCGATGGCAAGACTTTTGGTTAGTGGAAGTCCATTTTGACTACTCTTATAAAAAGAGCCATAGATCAAAGGCAATAGTTGATATCGAAGTTTGATGTAATTTCTTGAAATTTCTTCCACTTCTTCTCCAAAAGACCAAGGCTCCGCAGCATTGCTATTGATCATGGAGTGGGCCCGATAAAGCGGGGAAAAGGCAGCAATGCTTATCCATCTGGCAAAAAGTGATTTGCTGGCTTCACCACAAAACCCGCCTACATCATAGCCAGCAAAAGCTACTCCGCTAATGCCCAAACTATTAACCAGTCGGACTCCTGCTAACATATGTTCTTCACTCGCCACATTGTCTCCTGTCCAGGCAGCAGCATGACGTTGGATTCCAGAAAAGCCAGCTCTGGTGAGTACAAAAGGGCGCTCTTGGCCATTGTTGTAAGCGCCTTCCTGTGCGGCTCGGGCCATTTGCATTCCATAGATGTTCCTTGCTTTTCTGTGGCTTACTTGCTCACCTTCATATTCGAAGTTGATGAGGTTAGGCGTATGTTGTCCCCAAGAAGCGGGTTCATTCATGTCTGTCCAAAAACCATCCACCCCAGCATCTGTATAAAAAGCCATTTTTTCAGCCCACCATTTTCTGGTTTTTTCTGCAGTAAAATCAGGGAAAGCACACCATCCCGGCCAAACCTGTCCCTCATAAGTTTCTCCATCAGGGTACTTTAAGAATAAGTCTTCTTCAACCCCTTCTGTGTAAGGAGCATAACCATTTTCTACTTTGATGCCTGGATCCATAATGACTACAACCTTAAAGCCTTTTGCCTTAAGTGAGCTGACCATAGCTTTCGCATCCTGGAATTTCTCACCATCGAATGTAAAGACTTTGTACTTTTCCATGTGATGAATATCCAAATAGATTACATCTCCAGGGATATCCTTATCTCTAAAGGTTTTGGCTAGGGTTTGAACTTCTGATTCCGGATAGTAGCTGTATCGGCATTGTTGGTAACCAAGCGCCCAGATAGGGGGCAAACTTAACTTACCTGTAAGCTCAGTGTAAGCTGAGATGATATTTTCGATTTTCTCTTCATGGAAGAAGTAGTAATCCATGTCTCCATCCTCTGCTGAGAAATAGGAAAAACGTCTGTTGGAAGCCCCAAAGTTAAAGACTGACTTATGAGTATTGTCCAAATATATACCATATGCACCCTGTTGGTGAACCCCAATATAAAATGGAATGGACATGTATAGCGGGTCATCATTTACTCCGTAGGCAAAATAGTCTGTGTTCCAGTTGGTAAATGCCTGCCCGGCACGGTCCAATCCGCCTGTTTTCTCACCCAAACCAAGGAACCGTTCATTGGGTTGAAGTTTTTTATAATTGCTTACTTCCGTTCCCAGCCAAGAGACACCAAAGGCATGATCATCTTGATTCAACAGGTTTCCTTTTTGATCATAGAATGAAAGTGCCCATTGATCCTTGTTGATAGTGAGTTTAATTTTGGCAGTTTCAAGGGAAATGGATGTATCGTTTTCCGTAATCTGGAAAGGATGATCTTCCAACGGAGACTTGATTACACTATAGGGGTTTGGAGAAAAAGAATCAGATTGGGTAAGTCTAACCCTGATGGTATGGTCAGCGTAAATGCTGATCATGAATTGAGCATTGGCGGTCTGTCCGATTATACCAGATGGTGTTTGGTTCCACGAAATAAGCCTTCCAGCTGACATGTTTTGAGCAGGGTTGTTGCTAGTTGCTACAGTAGTCATTTGGGTGTAATTAATGATTGATCTTAAATGATATAATTATTACAGCCCTCCTAGGGTAGGATTTGGAGACAGCTAAAAAAACCTGTTTTTGCTTTGCTGGTGACGGACAGCTTATTGCTTAAAGTGCAGGTTATGAATCGCTAAGTTAAAAAGTAAAATGAAAGTAAAAAACTATATTATGTGGCTCATTTCTTTATATGGCCATTTTTGTCCTGATTTAATCTATCAAATGGCGGTTGATAACTTAATTCAATCGTGTGCATAGAATTTTCGTAAAAAATAAAAATATTTTATGCGCCTCTCTTTGCTTTGCAATATTTAGATTAGCTAAACCTTATTCAACTAGCTTTGATAAGAGTTACGATTTCCTTAAGGAAGAACCTCTGACAATTACTTGTGTTTCCAGGACTTCCGTTTTTCCTTGAAAAGCTTCTTCTGATTCTTTGTCTATCATATCCAAAAGTAAGCCGGCCGCTATTTCTCCAATCTTAAACCCGGGCTGTGATACTGTCGAAAGTGGAGGATCAATCATGGAGGAAAACTGCCAATTGCTAAAGCCTACGGCTCCGAAATCCTCAGGAACGCTTAGTCCTAAAGATTTTGCAGCTTTTATGGCCCCAGCCGCAGCAATATCATTGGATGCAAATACGGCATCAGGTCGATCTTTTCCTTTCAGTAGTTGTAAAGAAAAGGTTTCGCTTTCCTCGGATGTTCCTAGCGGACAAGGAATAATCCAGTCTTCACGAGCTGGTATATTAGCTTCTTTTAGTGCCTTAAGATAGCCGTCTTGTCTGTCTTTGCTTATTTTAAGGTTTTTTGGGCCAGCCAGATGTACGATTTTTGAATACCCCTGGTCAATCAAGTGTTTTACCGCTGAATAAGCTCCAGAAAAATCATCTACAGTTACGTTGATAGTGTTTTGTAAATCAGGTATTCTGTCAAAAAAAACGATAGGGTAGTTGTAATCCATTAATTTTTGAAAATGCTCAAAGCTGTTGGTTTCTTTACTATAGCTCACCAACAATCCATCAATTTGATTGGTAATCATGGTCTCTACGGCTGCTTTTTCCCTTTCAAGGCTTTCGTTGGTTTGCAGCAAGATTACATTATAGCCATTGGCGTAGGCGACTTCTTCAATTCCGCTGATTACTGTGCTAAAGAAAAAATGGACTACTTCTGGAATGATTACACCTATAGTAGATGATTTACTTTTTCTAAGACTGAGTGCCACTGCATTGGGACGGTAATTAAGCTCTTTAGCCAGCTCTTTTACCTTTTCCTTTGTCTCTTTACTGATTCCTGGATAATCTTTTAGAGCTCGGGAGACAGTAGAGGAAGAAATGTTAAGAGCTTTGGCGATATCTTTAATTGTGGCTTGTCCTAGTTTCATGATTAAATTAGACTTTTCTAAGAACCTAAGATAATATTTTTGTTTGTCTTTCAAATAGTGGCTAAAAATGTAAAATGATTCATATTGTCCGAAAATGCGAAAATTGAACTTTTGTAAGTTGAAAAATCATATCCCTATGAAAACGTTTGCGGTGACGTTTGCATGAAAAAAAGTCAATTTTTTTGTTTCGGAAATGTTGCTCAGGAGTATTGATTTGCCTAATATTTAGATACCAATCAGAGAAAATGACTGATTTGGCCGGAAATGAAGATTTTAAACAAAATTCTAAGTTTACGGTTAAATTGTAAAATTCTAAGTTTTAATTTACTCTGAAGAAATTAACAATTAATCCAAAAACAAACCATTATGCGAAAGATTTATACCGTTTTAAAAGTAGCGGTAATGTGCTTGGCTCTCTTAGGTGGGCACAGCATTTACGCAGAAGCTCAAACCGTGAGCGGTACAGTAACGGATCTTGATTCCGGTGAACCTCTTCCCTTTGTAAATGTACTATTAAAAGGGACTACGAGAGGTACTACTACAGACATAGATGGTAACTATACTATCGATGTAAATTCCCCAGATGATGTATTGGTATTCTCCTTTATTGGTTTTGAACCTAAGGAATACAAAGTCAATAATCAATCAAAAATCGATGTTCAGCTGCAGGGTAATACCAAGCAGCTGGATGAAGTGGTGGTGGTAGGTTATGGAACACAGAGAAAAGCCGATTTGACGGGATCGGTGGGCTCAGTGGTAAGGGACGACTTCAATGTCGGACAAGTAACCAATCCTGAACAGTTAATCACTGGTAAAGTGGCTGGTGTTCAAATCACTCCTAATGGAGGCTCTCCCGGATCAGGAGGTAGGATTCGGATCCGTGGAGGCGCTTCATTAAATGCTTCCAATGACCCTTTGATTGTCATCGATGGTGTTCCGCTGGATAATTCAAAAACCTCTGGTACAGCCAATCCTCTAAACTTTCTCAACCCCAATGATATTGAGACTTTCGATATCTTGAAAGATGCATCTGCAACTGCCATCTATGGATCCAGGGCATCAAATGGTGTCATCCTGATCACAACCAGAAAAGGTAAGGAAGGCCAGCCCATGAAGGTCAATGTGAGTTCATTGATGTCCGTGTCCCAAGTGACAAAAAAAGTAGATATGTTATCTGCTGATCAGTTTAGGGATGTGGTGGCTGAACAAGCTTCTCCTTCTCAAGCAGCTTTGGTAGGGGATGCCAGCACAGATTGGCAGGACTTGATCTATCAAGATGCATTAAGTTTTGACAACAATGTCTCTGTATCAGGTTCCTTGAACAATTTGCCTTACCGAGTTTCTGTGGGGTATTTGGATCAGGATGGTATCCTAAAAACGGATAATCTTAAAAGGACTTCAGCAAGCATTAGTCTTAACCCTAACCTTTTCAATGACCAGCTTCACGTTAACTTTAATGTAAAAGGCGTTATTACCAAAAGCCGTTTTGCAAATAGAGATGCGATTGGTGCTGCAGCTGCTTTTGATCCAACCAAACCAGTTTATGATCCAGAAGGATTGGGAGGGTATTGGGAATGGACCAATGACAACGGCTCACCCCAAACTTTGGCTCCAAGAAACCCTCTTGGGCTCTTAATGCAGAAAGATGATCGTGGCACGGTGAAAAGGAGCATTGGGAACTTACAGTTGGACTATGACCTTCCTTTTCTTGAAGGATTGAAAGCTAATTTAAACTTGGCCTACGATATCAGTGAAAGTGATGGTCGCACGCTAATAACCCCGACTTCAGCTTCGGGCTTTAACGAAGGAGGTAGCAATGCCCCTTATGCTCAAAGCAAAAGAAATTTGTTGGCAGATTTTTATATTAATTATGCCAAGGAATTTGAAAGTAGTCGATTGAATTTGATGGTTGGATATTCTGCTCAGGACTTTTTGACAAAAAATCCAACATTCGCCAGACTCAATTATGAAGGAGATACTTTGGCTGCGGCAGGAGTGGAAAGTAGACCTCAGTACAGGTTGATTTCCTATTTTGCCAGAGCAAATTACTCCTTAAAAGATAAATATTTGTTTACCGCTACAGTAAGGGCAGATGGTTCCTCCAGGTTTAGCCCGGACAATAGATGGGGTGTTTTCCCTTCGTTGGCCGCCGCTTGGAGAATCAGTGAAGAAGATTTCTTAAAAGCCAATGGTACCTTAACCGACTTAAAACTGAGATTGGGCTATGGTGTGACCGGTCAGCAGGATATTGGATCTTACTTCCCTTATTTGCCTCGATATGTGCAAAGTGATAATGCATCCAGGTATAGTTTTGGCGATACTTATTATACTACGCTCCGTCCAGAGGGCTATGATGAAAACATCAAGTGGGAAGAAACAACGACCATTAACGCAGGCTTGGACTACGAGTTTTTGGATGGGAAGCTGTATGGTACTTTGGATTATTACTTCAAGAAAACCGATGATCTTTTGGCTGTAATACCTGTTCCTGCCGGTACTAACCTTACCAACCGACTATTTACCAATGTAGGAAGTATTGAAAACCAAGGAGTAGAAGTAGGGCTAAACTACAATGTGATTAAGACCAGTGATTTCAACTGGGACATTGGTGCCAATTTTACTTATAATAAAAACACCATTACGAGTTTAAGTAATGTGGAAGAAGATGCCGTAGGTATATTGGTAGGGGATATCAATGGAGGTACTGGCAATACCATTCAGGTACATACAGTTGGTTACCAGCCAAACTCCTTCTATGTCTATGAGCAAGTCTATGATGAAAGTGGCTCGCCAATAGAAGGACTTTATGTCGACCAAAATGGTGATGGAATCATAAACGAAAATGATTTGGTGAGAAATGGCTTTCCAGATGCTCAAAAATACTTTGGTTTCAACACCTCTATGAGGTATAAAAACTGGAATTTCGGTTTTGTGCTAAGAGGAAGTGCTGGTAACAAAGCCTACAATAACGTGACTTCATCTAATGCTGCCTATCAAGGGCTTCGGTTTCCGGATTATCTGAACAATTTACCAACGGATGTTTTACATACCAATTTCCAAAACTATCAGTTGAGGTCTGATTATTATGTTCAGGACGCTTCATTTGTAAGGATGGAAAACATCTCTTTGGGATACAGCTTTGGAAACCTTTTTGATTCCAACATTACCTTAAGTGCCAATGCTACGGTCCAAAATGTGTTTGTGATTACCGAGTATAATGGTGTTAGCCCAGAAATAGCGCCAGGGGTTGATAATGCAACAGGAGGAGGAATTGACAATAATTTCTATCCAGTACCTAGAATAATCTCATTCGGTGTTAACCTCGGATTTTAATTTAAACCCTGAATAACAATGAAAATTAATTGGATATATAAAACTGTCATGGTGCTGGGGCTGATCAGTGCAGCATCTTGTACCAATTTGGATCTGGAACCCTACAATGAGGTGACTTCTATTCAGGTCTATGAAGATTTTGATAACTATAAAGCTGTTTTGGCGAAACTCTATGGAGGCCTTGCCGTCTCAGGTCAGCAAGGACCTTCAGGGAAACCGGATATCAGCGGTTTGGATGAAGGTGCATCCACCTATATCAGGGCTTACTGGAAATTACAGGAATTGCCTACTGACGAGGCCATCATTGCTTGGAATGATGAGGGTTTACCAACATTAAATACTATGCAGTGGACTTCAGACAATGGTTTTATTGCTGCGATGTATTATCGGATTTTCTATCAAATTTCATTGGCCAATGAGTTTATCAGAGAGACAAGTGACGAAAATATGGCCAGTAGAGGGATTTCTGAAGCAGACCAGGAAACAGGTCGAATCTTCCGGGCAGAGGCCAGGTTTTTAAGGGCCTTGAGTTACTATCACGCGCTGGATATGTTTGGGAACGTCCCATTTGTGACCGAGGAAAACGGTGTAGGAGCATACTTTCCGGAGCAAACAGATCGTGAGGCCTTATTTGCTTACGTGGAAAGCGAGCTTTTGGATATTTTACCTTCATTAGTTGATGCGAGACAAAACGAATACGCAAGGGCAGACAAAGCCGCTGCCTGGATGGTTTTGTCCAAGCTATACCTAAATGCTGAGGTTTACATTGGGGAAGATCATTTTACAGATGCGATCACTTATCTAAATGAAATTCTAAGCAGTGGTTACACCCTTGAACCCAATTACAACTATCTGTTTTTAGCTGATAACAACCTCTCAGAAGAGCTGATTTTCTCTGTTGCCTTTGACGGGGTAAATACAACTTCTTTTGGAGGAACAACCTTCTTGGTCAATGCAGCCGTGGGAGGAACAATGGATCGGGAAGAATTCGGGATTCCTGGCGGTTGGCAAGGATTGAGGACACGTCCAGAGATTGTTGCTCTGTACCCAGGGACTAATGGTACACCAGATGCAAGAGGTTCCTTCCATACCGACGAGCAGAATTTGGATATAGAAAATGTTTCCCTTTTTCAGGATGGATATGCTGTGAAAAAATATAAGAATGTCACTAGAGATGGGGTGAGAGGGTCCAGCCCAGGGAACGATCAGGTGGATACAGATTTTCCTATGTATAGGTTAGGAGATGCTTACTTAATGTATGCAGAAGCAGTATTGAGAGGAGGAAGCGGTGGAAGTGAAGCCCAAGCATTGGCTTATGTCAATGAGCTCAGACAAAGAGCCTATGGAGATGCTTCAGGCAATATTTCCGCTAACCAACTGACCCTTGATTTTATTCTTGATGAAAGAGCGAGAGAACTGAAATGGGAAGCGCACAGAAGAACGGATTTGATCAGGTTTGGGAAGTTTACCACTGATAGTTACATCTGGCAATGGAAAGGAGGAAGCTTTGATGGTACTTCAGTTGAGTCCTTCAGGAACATTTATCCACTTCCAACTGCTGATTTAACTGCTAATCCTAATCTTACTCAAAACTCAGGATACTAAACCCAAAAACCTAGAGACATGAAAAAATACGCTCAATATATGACATTGATGCTGGCCATGGTGATAGCCTGGTCTTGCACAGAGGAGTTGGATCCTGTAATCAGCAGTGATCCTGCGGCTCCAGTTTTGATGAGTCCCCAGTCCGGTACGTCGGTAATCCTGACTGCTGAAGATGAATTGGAGGAACTGGTTTTTGAATATGAACTAGCAGACTATGGATTTTCTGCTGCCACTACTTACACGGTGCAGATGGATTTTGTGGGTAATGATTTTTCTGAGCCATCAGATGTGATTTCATCAACTTCCAACAAAGCAATGATCAGCTATGCTGACTTCAACCAAAAGCTCTTGGCCAAAGGTTTGGTGCCAATGGAAGAAATGATGGTAGAAATGAGGATTAAAGCCACGATTAATGATAATGTGGCTGATGAATTTTCTGAAACCATTACCATGTCTGTTACTCCCTATGAAGTGGCATTGGAATACCCAAGGATTTATATTCCGGGAGATTATCAAGGTTGGAATCCAGCGAATGAAAATACGATCATTTATTCAGTAAAATCTGACAATGTGTATGAAGGCTTTATTCATGTTTTAGGTGGTTCTGGGGAGTTTAAAGTCAATGAAATGCCGAATTGGGATGTGAACTATGGAGACGATGGTGCTGACGGAACCTTGGATGCAGGCGGAGCCAATTTGAAAGCAACCGGAATAGGTACTTTTAAATTGACTGTGGATTTGAACGCTAAGACCTACACGTTGGGAGCTCCACTTTACTGGGGAATTATTGGTGATGCTACAGCTGGAGGATGGGATTCTTCCACTCCGTTGGAATTCAATGCTGATGAAAATATCCTGACGTTGACCACCGACTTGACAGTAGGAGCGATGAAGTTCCGTGCCAATGATGCTTGGGACAATAATTATGGCGATGATGAAGTAGATGGAGTTTTGGAAGCGGGTGGAAGTGATATAGCTATCAGTGAAGCGGGGAATTATACCATCACGATGGACTTCAAAGTGCCAGGAAAGGTTTCTTATACCTTGGTGAAAAACTAATAAAAAAACAGGCCTTCAGAAAATCTTTTGAAGACCTGTTTTGACTTTGAAAAATTCTTTGTGCACTTGAACTATCTTTTGAAAGTCATTCTTGTCTTGATGTTGACTTGTCTTGCTACTACTTTGTGGGGGCAGGTCAGTACTGAGCCGTTGTTTCCTCGGGCAGATGCTCCGTTGAAAATCATCTATAATGCTAGCCAGGGGACTTCAGGACTTCAAGGTGCACAGGAGATTTATATCCATATTGGAGCTATTACTGCCGCTGCAAATTCCACTGCTTGGTCCATTGTTCCTTTTGAGTGGGGCACAGCTGATCCTACGGCTAAGATGACAAGGGTAGCAGGAAAGGCAGATGTTTGGGAGTATGAATTGACTCCTAATGAGTTCTTTGAAAAAGAAGATGGGGAAACCATTTTCAGGTTGGGGCTGGTCTTTCGCAATGCAGATGGGAGCTTGGAGGGTAAGAGTGAGCAAAACTCAGACTTTTTCATCGATCTCGCCCAAGCATTTGACTTAAAATTTGTTCAGCCTGACACTGAATCAATCCTATTGGAAGAAGAAGAGGGGTTGGAGATAAAGGTGCTTACTACTGAGAATTCAGATATTAGACTTAAGGTGGACGGTAAAGAGGTTGCTTTTGAAACTGATGTTACTTTTTTGCGCTATCTGTTTATTTCATCGGTTTCAGGAAGCTATCAGATACAGGCCGATGCTACATCTAAGGGTACTTCGGTTTCCAAAAATATTGAAGTACATGTAGTTGGAGGAAGTCCGGTTTTACCTGTTCCGAATGATCTAAAGAAGGGAATCAACTATTTGTCCGATACGGAAGTAGGTTTGGTTTTGGAGGCACCAGGCAAAAAGAATGTGTTCGTTATTGGTGATTTTAATGATTGGCAAGTATTACCTGATTTTCAGATGAATCAAAGTTTGGATGGAGAACTTTTCTGGTTGAAGCTATCGGGTTTGCAAGCACAAAAGGAGTATGCCTTTCAATACTTGGTGGATGGTGAAATAAGAATAGCAGACCCCTACGCTGATAAAATAGCGGATCCTTTTGATGATCAGGAAATCATTGATCAGGATAGGTATCCAGGTTTATTGGCGTATCCTGAGGGACAGTCATTTCAGGCTTCTTATCTTCAGACCAATCAGCAGCCCTTTGGATGGAAGTATATGGAGTATACTAAACCAAAGCCAGAGGAATTAGTGATTTATGAATTGCTGGTAAGGGATTTTGATGATAGAAGAACTTATAATGCGGTGACGGAAAGATTGGATTATTTGAAGTCTTTGGGAGTGAATGCGCTTGAATTAATGCCGGTAACGGAGTTTGAGGGGAATCTTTCTTGGGGCTATAATCCATCTTTCCTTTTTGCCGCGGATAAATATTACGGCACCAAGGAAGACCTGAAAAGGTTGATAGATGAAGCGCATAAGCGTGATATGGTTGTCATCATGGACATGGTGTTAAATCATGCTTTTGGACAAAGCCCTTTTGTAAGGTTATACAATGAAGGAGATTATGGTGCGCCTACAGCTGATAACCCTTGGCTCAATACTATAGCAACACATCCCTTCAATGTAGGTTACGACTTTAACCATGAAAGTGAATATACCCAAGCACTGGTTGATTCGGTAAATCATTATTGGCTTTCGGAGTACCATCTGGATGGTTATCGGTTTGATTTAAGTAAAGGTTTTACCCAAAGGGTTTCAGAAAACGATGTGGATTATTGGTCGCAAAAAGACGAATCCAGGATAGAAATATGGAAACGAATTTATGATCGAATCAAATCACATCATCCAGATGCATATTTGATTTTAGAACATCTGGCGGAGAATGATGAAGAGAAAATCCTGGCAGATTATGGCATGATGCTCTGGGGCAATATGAACTATACTTTCAGAGAGATGGCTAAAGGAATGTCTCAGGACTTTTCTTATGGGTACTTTGAAAATAGAGGGTGGGAGAAAAATCATTTACTGAGTTATATCGAAAGCCATGATGAAGAAAGGTTGATGTGGGAAAGCCTTAATTTCGGCGACCGTTCGGTAGTTGACCTGAGAAAGCTGTCTCATGCGGTTAATAGAAACCAACTCATGACGGTATTTTATTTTGGTATTCCTGGTCCTAAAATGATCTGGCAGTTTGGAGAGATGGGCTATGATGAGGCACTGAACAATGATCGTCTTGGGATCAAAGCGACTCATTGGGAATATTTGGAGGATAGTGATAGAAATAGGTTGCTGAACCTGTATAAAGCGATGATTGGGCTGAAGCAGGAAAACAAGGTATTTAGTTTTCCTGAGTCTGCAAGTTTTGATTTAATTGATGAAATCAAAACTATTAGCCTTCAAGGGGAGGATATGGATGTAATCATTGTGGGCAATTTTGGGCTTTCTCTCAAGCAACAAGTTGAAGTGGAATTTCCAAGTGCTGGAGAATGGTTCAATTACCTCACTGGAGAAAAAATGGATGTTAGGGAAGGTATTTTGGAAATGGATCTTGATATCAATGAATTCAAGATTTTCACCAATAAGTCACTTCCGCTGCCCGAAGGTCAAATTTATGAAGTGGATTTAATTACTTCATTGCCTGAAGAAGGCAAAAAAGAGGGAGGTTTGAAAATTTATCCAGTTCCTACCTCAGGAGATTTAAAAGTGGAATTTCCTGACAATATGGGGGATTGTCGATATAGAATATTGGATATGACCGGAAAAGTGTGGTTTGAGGGAGTAAATTATCAAAATGATAAGATTTTAGCGTTTCAAGTAAAGGATATTAGAGCAGGTCTTTATATCTTTGAGCTTTATGACAATCGTCAGATGCTAAGAAAGCAATTTATCAAAAAGTAATCAAACCATTAAACCATTCAATTATGAAATTCAAACCAGGAATAAAGTTCGGTGAAGAATTGAAAGATTTGTTGGACTATGCCAAAGAGAGTGAATTTGCTTTGCCAGCTGTCAATGTAATCAATACAAGTACAGCTAACGCGGTTTTGGAAACAGCGAAAAAAGTAAATTCTCCTGTAATTGTACAGTTCTCTAACGGAGGTGCTCAATTCTTTGCCGGGAAAGGGCTGGCTAATGATAAACAACAAGCGTCTATTGCGGGAGCTGTTTCAGGAGCAATGCACGTTCATAAAATGGCTGAGGCGTACGGAGTGCCAGTGATTTTACACACAGACCACGCTGCCAAAAAGTTGATCCCTTGGGTTGACGGAATGTTGGCTGCTGGTAAGGAGCACTATGAAGCTTTCGGAAAACCATTGTTCAGCTCTCACATGCTTGATCTTTCTGAAGAGAGCATTGAGGAAAACATCGAGACTTCTGTAAAATATCTAGCTGAGTTCAAGAAGTATGAAATGGCTCTTGAGATCGAGTTGGGTGTGACCGGTGGTGAAGAAGACGGTGTGGATAATTCTGATGTGGACAGCTCTAAGCTTTATACTCAACCAGAGGAAGTGGCTTTTGCTTATGAGAAATTGAAAGAGCAAAGTGAGTTATTTACCATCGCAGCTGCATTTGGTAATGTTCACGGTGTTTACAAGCCAGGTAATGTCAGCTTGCAGCCTAAGATCTTGAAAAATTCTCAGGATTATATCTGTGAGAAATATGGATTGAGCGGTAAGCCAGTGAGCTTTGTATTCCATGGTGGCTCCGGGTCATCTGTGGAAGAAATCAGAGAAGCGACCGGCTATGGTTCTATCAAAATGAACATCGATACAGATATGCAGTGGGCATTCTGGGAAGGTGTTTTGAAATATTACAAAGAAAAAGAAGGATACCTGCAAACACAGTTGGGTAACCCTGAGGGAGATGATAAGCCTAATAAGAAAAGCTATGATCCTCGTGTTTGGTTGAGAAAAGGTGAAGAGAACTTTGTTAAGCGTCTTGAAGTAGCCTTTGATATGCTAAATGCGGTGAATAGAAACTAGAATATAACCGAAACCGGTATATAGGCCGTCTCAGGAGTTTACTTTAACGGATTTGTTCATTAGCGGGAATTTTCAGGATATCCTGAAATTGATTTCTTAGCTTATTGATCAGAGTAGTTAAAAAAACTTCTGAGGCGGTTTTTTTATGCCCAAAACCTAAAGTAAAATGAATAAATTATTGAAATTATCTATTTTCAGTTGTCTGCTGGTGGTCATTGCCAGTTGTTCCTCAGAAACCAAAAGTGAAAAAACCGTGAAAAACTATTGGCCCAATGCTGGAGTAACTTACGAGATTTTTATCCAGTCTTTCTATGATGCCAATGGAGATGGAATAGGGGATGTTAAGGGGGTGATTGAAAAGTTGGATCATGTCAGTGACTTAGGGGCCAATGCCATTTGGTTTATGCCCATTATGCCTTCCCCATCTTACCATAAGTATGATGTGACAGACTATAAGGCCATTCACCCAGATTACGGAAGCATGGATGATTTCAAAAAACTCATTCAAGTGGCGCATGAAAAGGATATTAAAATTGTCATCGATATGATTATCAATCATACCAGTGACGAACACCCTTGGTTTTTAGAGTCCAAGAAAGGTAGGGATAATCCTTATAGGGATTATTATGTTTGGGCTCAAGCTGATACCATTCAGGGTTTTTTGGATAAAAAAACGGTGACCTTGGATAGTGATAATATTCGTCAGTGGCATGATCCTGGTTTTGGCAAAGATTACTATTATGGGTTTTTCACCGGGAACATGCCGGATTTGAATTTTGACAACCCAAAGGTTCGGGAAGAGATTTACGAGATTGGAAGGTTTTGGCTTGAAGAAGTAGGAGTGGATGGTTTCAGGTTGGATGCAGCCAAGCATATTTATCCAGATGATCGGGCAAAGGATAACCACAATTTCTGGGATGAATTTAGGGCCGAAATGGAAAAGATCAAGCCCGATGTTTATTTGGTGGGAGAAGTCTATGATATGAAAGAAGTGGTCGCTCCTTATTTGACAGGCTTGCCTGCGTTGTTCAATTTTGACTTTCATTACACCTTGCTGAATGCCTACGCGAAGGAGGATGGGATGATGCTGGCTAAAAAGCAACATGAAATACTGGATTTTTATCATGGAATCACTGAAAATTTCATAGATGCCACCATTTCATCCAACCACGATCAGCCGAGATTGTTAAATGAACTGGGGGAGCATAAAGACAAGATGAAGCAGGCAATAGCTATTTTGATAACGATGCCTGGGGCTCCGTATTTATATTATGGTGAAGAAATCGGTATGTTGGGTAAAAAGCCTGATGAAAACATAAGAGAGCCTTTCTTGTGGGACGAGAAAGGTGAAGATGTGGGGAGAGCTACTTGGATTGTTCCTGAATATTCTACTGATGAAACCGTTCAACCTCTTGCTTTGCAAAAAGAGGATCCAGAAAGTTACTATAATCACTACAAAACAGTCATCCATTTGCGAAATACCCACCCAGCATTGGCAACGGGAAGCTTGAGCTTGACAAAGCAGCAATACCCTAAGTCTGTGATGGCCTATGAAAGAATCTTACCGGATCAGAATCTGATGATATTCCATAATATTGGGGGCAAAACAGTAGAAGTGGACCTACCTGTGGGTTATAGTAATGTGATCTATGAGCTTAAAGGAGCGTCCATTAAAGGAGATAAGCTTACATTGCCAGCTTACTCCAGTGTTGTACTGGATAAGTGAAAATATTTGACATTTGACTAACGAAAAGCTGACGGGAACCTGTCAGCTTTTTGTGTTAATTAAAGGATCGTTTTAGCTGACTAAATTGCTTTTGTAGATTAAAGGAGTAATTTTGTTACTCATGAGTAATATTTTTACTCGGCTTGAATTAACCTTCTTTTTACCATTTATTCGATGCTGGATATACTGATTACATCAAAGACAAGAGTAAAGTTGCTTGTTAAATTTTTTACTCAAGACACCAATAAAGGATACCTGAGAGGTTTGGCAGAAGAGTTCAATGAATCTACCAATTCAGTGAGGGTTGAGCTGAACAGGTTGTCTGAGGCTGGTATTTTGGTTTCCGAACATGAAGGTAATACTAAATCATATTCGGCCAATAGAAGACATCCTCTGTTTATGGAAATGAAAAACTTGGTGGCCAAATATTTGGGATTGGATCGTTTGGTGGAAGTGGTGATCAAGAAGTTGGGGAATGTCCAAAAAGCAATTGTGATCGGGGATTATGCAAAAGGAGTAGATTCTGGAGAAATTGAGATGATACTGATTGCAAAAGATATCAATCAGGAATACTTGGATTTTTTGATCAAGAAAGCCGAGGAGAAGATTGAAAGAAAAGTAAAAGTGGAAGTTTTTGAGCAAGAACCAGATGGAGTTGAGGGTATGGTGGTTTTTGACATCTAATACTTTTTAAGTTTAAATATTACATTCAAAATAAAATTTTTAAAATAATTTGAAATAGGGAATATCAATGTAGTGTATTTCAAAGTGTTTAATTTGTAATTTCTGTTCTAGTTGGTTAATTAATTGGTGTGTTTGTTCAGTTTTTATTAAAAAATTATTAATTCAAGTTTTTAATTAATCATGTTTTTTATAATTTGACGTAACAACGTTTATAAATGATAGATATTGTTAGTGTGTGATAAGGCTAATAATATTTTGAATTTATTCTTCTTGGATATCGATTACCACCAAACTTTGCCCTATCAACCCATGAAAGAAATCGAACTAAGATTACTCGAACAGATTAAGAGAGGAAATGAGATGGCTTTTGTACAAGTCTATGACAAGTACTGGAAGCTCTTGTTTAACAGTGGATACAAAAGACTAAAAAAGAGAGAGATAGTGGAAGGTCTGGTGCAAGAGGTCTTTGTGGAAATGTGGCAGAAAAGAAAGTCTCTTGAAATACACACTTCACTAAACTCCTATTTGTATACAGCCATGAAATACAAGGTGATCAACCAAATGAAATCTCAAATGGTGAAAGAAAAGTATGTGGCTTTTGTGACTTCTAAAAAGTTGTCATTTGGGAGTGAAGTGGAAGAAAATATTTTTTATAATGAACTGAATGATGCCTATAAAAAGGAAGTTTCGAGTTTGCCAGATCAAGCCCGCAAAGTCTATAAGTTAAAAAAACACCAAGATTTGAGTTATGCTGAAATTGCTCAGGAAATGCAGATATCTGTAAGTACTGTAGAGAAGCACATGATCAAAGCGCTCAAAATCCTGAGGAATAACTTAAGAAACTACTCTATGTCCTTGGGGTCTTTGTGTTTGTTGAACAGTGGATTATTTTGAGTTTTTACCAGTGAGTGGTGTATATGATTGCTTATTTTTTTGGATCGACTATAATAATTTAAAATAAATGATTTTTTTTTGAATGACAGTGGAGGTAAGGAGTGGGAAGATTGACTTATAAATAGAAAAGCAATTGAAATGAACCAAGAGGAGTTTGATTATTTAGTAAATAAGTTTTTGTCCGGAAGTATAAGCCCTGAAGAAAAGGAGAAGTTGGAGCGATGGTATGGGAGTTTTGAGAAGGAAGAGGATTTTACGGATCGAATGAGAGAGGATGATCAGAGGGAGTTGCGTAATAGCATATTGAAAAAGATCAGAGAGGAAGCTTTTAATGAAAACAGTAAGGGAATTGATTCCAGTAGTTATTTTCAAAGTCATTGGATGAAATTCATTCCTTGGGCTGCTTCTTTGGTACTGATATTAGGTCTAGCATATGTGTTTTACTATCCAGCATTAAAGGAAGTGAATTATCAGACAGGCTTAGGAGAGTTGTTGATTTTGAAATTACCAGATAGTACAGAGGTAGTTTTAAACGGAAATTCAACCTTAAGTTACCAGCCTACTTGGTTGGGGAAATTTGATAGAAAGGTTGTTTTGGATGGAGAAGCTTTTTTTGAAGTATTTCATACTATTGAGAATAAAAGATTTACCATAAATGAAGGGCAGGGCATGGGAATTGAAGTTTATGGAACAGAATTTAACTATAATGCCAGAGATGGAAAAAATGCGGTGGCTTTGAAGGCAGGTAGTGTGAAAGTAATGCTTCCAAATGATGCCAATGACAAAAGCAAATCACATTTTATAAAGCCAGGAGAAGTGGCCAGCTACAATCTGTACAGCAAGGAGGTAAAGATAGATGCGCCATCAAATATTGAAAAATACTATTCCTGGAAAGATGGTAAGTTGATTTTAGATTATTCGACTTTACCTGAAATAATTGAAGAGCTAAAAGGTACTTATGGAATCAGAATAAGTATGGATACCTCAAATTGGAGAGATCACAAAGTCTCAGGAACTTTACCATTGCATAGAGACCCTGAAGCGCTGATCGAAAATTTGGAACAGCTATTTGATGTTGAAATTGAAATAACCGAAGAATAAAAAAGTGCACTTCAGTACAGACTGGTTCAAGGTCTGATTAGTGAGAATTTTTCTCACGCCGGATTAATTAGGATTTATAGGATAGGACTCAAAGACTATTTGTGTCCCATAAGAAACTGCCTGATAGAGTTTCATGGGAAGGTATTGCCTAATAATTTCGGTTACGTACGGGTATGTGTGATTGGTATGGCTTGATTAGCAATGGATTACTGTTAACAATTGGCCCAAAATACGAGCGTATTTTAACCACTTAACCAAATACCTATGCTAAACACTTTTACCAAGCGCTTAACTGTGCTGCTTGTGGCCTTTATGCTCAGCGAAGAAGGCAAAGCCCAGTTACTTGCAGAATTTGCCCAGGTTCCAGATCGTTTTACGATCACTAGAGAACCATCCCTACCAGATGTCCTAAGGAAGCTGGAAACCATTTACAAAGTTTCTATAGCATACCCATCGGATCTAGTCGATCAAAAATGGTCAAAGGAATTTACTCCAAATCGTGAACTTACTATTGAAGAGAATCTTACCTCTTTACTCAACGGAACCGACTTGAGCTTTAAACAAGGGGTTGGAAGTTTTTATGTGGTGATGAAGAAAGATGCCGAAGAGAAACACATAAAAAGCTCAATTTCAGCTACACTGGGTAGTACGAAGAAAATGATAAGGGAAGAGGTTACTGGAGTAGTTGTGGACGAAGAAGGACTTCCAGTTCCGGGGGCGAGCGTACTTGTAAAAGGAACGATGACAGGAAGTGTGACTGACCTTGATGGTAAGTTTACCCTTGATGTTGAAGGCAAGGCCAGTGATAAAATCCTGGTGGTTTCTTTTATTGGTTTTGAAACCAAAGAGGTGACCGTTGGTGCCGAGACTGAATTGACTATCGTTCTATCTTCCAGTACGATGGCCTTGAATGAAATTGTGGTAACGGCCTTCGGTTTGGAAAGGGATAAGAAGGCACTTGGTTATACCGTGCAGAGTGTAAAAGGTGATGAGCTGACAGAGGCCCAAAACCCAAATATAGTTAACAGCCTTTCCGGAAGAGTGGCTGGAGTGCAGATTAATGGTAACTCTATGCCCGGAAGTGGTGCCCATGTAGTCATACGTGGATCTTCATCAGTGGCAGGAGGTAACCAACCCTTGGTGGTAGTGGATGGTGTTCCTTTGGAACAGACATCTTCCAGAACCTATGGTAACGGCCTTTCAGAAATCAACCCAGATAATATTAAAGAGATTAATGTACTTAAAGGTGCCACAGCAGCTGCCCTATATGGATCAAGGGCTGCTAATGGAGTCATTATGGTGACCACCAAAGATGGTAAAGGGACGAAGGGAATTGGCGTGGCCATTAATTCTAACATGACCTTTGACAACCCCTTGGTGAAGCCAGAATTTCAAAACACATACGGAGGTGGAACGGGATACAGAACTTGGTATGTAGATGGAAGGAATGGATTTGATGCTGATGGAATAAGGGGAACCGCTGGGGTGGACGAAAGTTGGGGACAGCCTATGGATGGTAGCATGGTGCCACTATGGTACTCTGCTCCGGGACTGACGGCCTTAACCCCTCAGCCAGATAACTGGGAGGATTTTTGGGAAACAGGGAAGACCATTAGTAACAATGTGGCTGTTTCAGGTGGGAATGATCAAGGAAATTTTCGGTTGTCCATAGGTCGTCTAGACCAGAAAAGTATCATGTGGAACAATGATTATTATAGGAATAATTTTAAGCTAAACACAGGGTACAATTTTACGGATAAGTTTAATGTAACCATCAGTGCTGAGTATGTCAAATCAGGCTCAGATAATAGAAGGTACTCTGGTAGTTCAGACTTTATTTGGTCTCATCGGCATACCGATTTTACCAAACTGATGAATTGGAGGGATTATTATGATATCCAGCGTCAGACTTTTAGAGATGGTGATGATTACCCCTATGCCAACTGGCAACATGAGTATTTCTCCAATCCATACTTTTTACAAGAGTATTATACCAATGCCAATACCAAAGACCGGTTGCTCGGAAATATTGCCGTAAACTATCAGTTCACTGAAGAATTGAGTTTAATGGTGAGAACAGGTACAGATTTTTGGACAGATACTCGGATCAATGTTACAGGAGTCGAAAGGACCAAGAACTATGTCACCACCAAAGGCTCTTATACGGAAACTGTGCTTAGAAGTCAAGAAACCAATAGTGATTTTATTTTCACTTATGACAAGGAATTCAGTAATGCTTTTTCTTTGAAAGTTCAAGCTGGAGGGATTAACCGTACCAATTATTACAAAAGAAACTATGTCAATGTCAGTGAATTGACCATTGATGGTCTTTATAATCTTGGGAACTATGCAAGTCCTGTAACGCCCGAAAGCACCATAAGGGAACAGGAAGTGAACAGTCTTTTTGGATCAGCAACATTTGGTCTGAACAATTACTTGTTCTTGGATGTAACAGGAAGAAATGATTGGTCAAGCACCTTGCCTGTGGATAATAACTCATTCTTTTATCCTTCTGTGGCTTTAAGTGCTGTCATCACAGATATGCTGGACATTCAAAGCAATGTGCTGTCATTTGCAAAGCTAAGGGCCAGTTGGGCACAAGTGGGAAGTGATGCGGATCCTTATATGCTAAATCAGGTTTACAATGCTGAGGGATTGTGGGCAGGAACTACCCCGACATATGCAGAGTCCAGTGAAATCGCCAATATCAATTTGAAGCCTGAGATTACAACTGGAAAAGAACTGGGCTTGGACTTAAGGTTCTTAGAGGGTAGAATAGGTTTGGATTTTACTTATTACTCCCAGTCCACTACCAATCAGATTCTCGCGGTATCCATTTCCAGGTCTTCAGGTTATGCGAGCCAAATTCTCAATGCTGGAGAAATAACCAACAAGGGGGTGGAGCTGATGGTATATGGTACTCCTATTCAATCTGATTTAGGTTTCAATTGGGACATGTCCTTTAACTTTTCCCGAAACAGAAATCTAGTGGTAGAACTTGCGGAAGGTTTGGAAAATTATACACTGGCCAGTCAGAACAGTTTGACTTCTGAAGCAAGGGTGGGACAGCCCTATGGAACTTTATATGGAAGAAGGTATTTGAGGTCTCCTGAAGGGGATGTTGTGTATAAAGATGGTTTGCCTCAGTTGGAAGAAGGGACGTTTGCGTTAGGCAATATTCAGCCAGATTGGATGGGTGGATTCTCCAATAATTTCCGTTATAAAAATTGGTCACTGGGCTCTCTGATTGATATTAGGATGGGCGGTGACCTTTTTGATGTGGGTACAGGATTGGCCAGGAAAACTGGGCAATATGCTGAAACTGCAATTGGCAGGGAAGAAGGTGTGATTGGGGAAGGAGTAATGAATGTGGGTACGGAAGAATCTCCAGTATATGTCTCCAATGATGTCATTGTAAATGCAGCTACATTTTGGAATGCTCAAAATCCAAGAACCTATCATGAGGCTGGAATTTTTGATGGAAGTTATGTCAAATTGAGAGAGTTGACCTTGGGTTATACTTTCCCTAAAAACTTCCTTGGCAACAATTTTATACAATCTCTAAAGATTTCTGCTGTCGGTAGGAACTTGGCGATTTTGTACAAAAACCATCCTCATATGGACCCACAGGTGGATATGAAAGGAGGAAATGCCCAAGGCTTTTCTTACGGGGAACAACCTTCTACCCGAAGTGTTGGCTTTAACCTAAGCCTTACTTTTTGATCTTAAGTCTGGAGTTTAAAACGAAGCATTATGAAAAGTATAAAAAGAATATGTAGCATTCTGATGATTTCCATAGTAGGCTTGATTTTAGAAGCTTGTACAGGGGATTTTGAAGAGATGAATACGGATCCTAATAATCCGGTGAGTATTTCGCCGGCCTTATTATTACCCAACGCCATTCAGGTTTCGGTAGATAGATATTGGGGACATAGTACCAGGTTTGAGCGGTTGAACATTGATGCAGCGATGTGCTGGATGCAGCACTTGGCCAGAAATATATATATCAATGTTGAAGGTGATAGTTATGAAATTCCCTTGACTATTTCATCTGGGACTTGGGATGCACTGTATAATGATGCCTTGATTAATTTTGAAAGTGTTTTAAAGCTTTCGGCAGAAGATGGTGAGTTCCATAATAGTAACTATCAGGGAGTTGCCATAACGATGAAAGCCTTTACTTTTTCATATATGACAGATGTGTTTGGCCCGATTCCTTATTCAGAGGCATTAAAAGGAACAGCGGAAGAAGCTATTAATAGCCCCAAATACGATTCCATGGAGGAAATTTATGCAGGGTTATTGGAGGAACTGGGTACAGCCAATGCGCTTTTGGATGTAAATGGACCGGCTATCAATGGAGATATTCTTTTTGATGGAGATATTTTAAAGTGGAAAAAGTTTGCCAATTCCTTAAGACTGAAATTGGCAAATCATCAAGCTGAGCAAAAGCCAATGGAATCCCAAGCAGTAATGGCGGAAATTTTAGGTAATCCAAGTGTGTACCCGGTATTCACAAATAACGATGATTTCGCTCAACTTCATCATGTAGATGTCATAGGCAGTAGAAACAAGATGTTTGATGTCTTCTCCACTCGATCAGATTGGAATATTAGCGAAACTTTGATTAACAAATTGTTGGAGTTGGATGATGATAGGATTACAGTTTATGCACTTCCCTTGGCTGATGGTTCGTATGCAGGTTTGCCTAATGGTCTCACTGATGCTGCAGCCAGTACTTATACCGCATCAACCATTGGGACAAAATTTCTTGATCCTACAGCCCCAAGTATTCTAATGAGCTATGCAGAGTTGCTTTTTATAAAAGCAGAAGCAGCATATGATGGGGATATTGATGGTGATCCGGCAGCTTTGCTGGAAGAGGCTATTGCTGCATCATTTGATCAGCATGGGTTGGATATGCCAGGTGATTATATGTCAAGGGTAGGCATGGTGGACAAAGAAGCTATAATGACTCAAAAATGGTTGGCACTTTTTGGGCAAGGGATTGAAGCTTGGACAGAATATAGAAGGACGGGATATCCGGTTTTTCCTCCTGCAAACCCAAATTCAGTTTTTTATAATGAAGGTGTTTTGCCTACCAGAATAGAATATCCTACCTCGGAATATTCTTTGAATAAGTCAGCTTTGGATGAAGGAGTGAGGATACTTGGTGGAGAAGATAATATGAGGGTACCACTTTGGTGGGTTGAAAATTAAAATATCCGATTCTATTTACGCTATTCAAAAAGATGAAAAAGATGAAAAATATACTAGATAAAGTTTGGGGTATCCTGATGATGATTTTAGCCTTTGTTGCAGTGAGTTGTGAAGATGTTGATGATTTGGCGACTCCAAATGTGGCTTCACCTGTGCTTGTGCTTTTAGATGGAAGCTCCTTTCCAGCTGATGCTTCAGTTGGTGTAACGGCTACATTTATGGAACTTGATAAAAGTGGAATTTTAGACCATACAGTTGGTATCGACAGTATTCCTGTTTCAGATCTTCAAGTTTTGGTTTATATCAACCAAACAGAAGAAGTATCGGCTTTAGTGACTGATGGAGAAGGGAAAATAGATCTTAGTGTTTCTTGGGAGGCACTAGGCCTGTCGGCAGCATCTTCTGGGGATCAGGTAAGATTGGAATTTGCTGGAACCCATAAGAATGTGAGTTTTCGGAAATACCATACAGTACGTGTTGACTAGGTGCTGTATTTTCAATCATGTTAGTGATTAGTAATGGGTAATTCTATAGGTCGAAACCTAGGTGGCTTAGCTGTCTAGGTTTTTTTATAGATGTTTTAGATTTTAATTTGTAAATTATGATAATCATAGTTTAATTTTCAACCTGTTTTTTATGTTTTTAATATTTTTTGTTAAAAACTGGTTTAAAAATGAATTGTGAATAGAGGTGAGAGAGAGCAAGGTTGACATATATATAGAAGCCCAAAATAATTGATGATCGTTTAGAGGGCTGGATGTTTCTTTTCGGTGCAAACAAATCAGTAAACCCATTACTGTAGAATTATTTATTAGAATACATCAATTTAAATTATAACCATTTCAACCATGACAGCAAAAATCAACAGAAGAGCTTGGCTCAAGTCCAGTTTATTGGCAGCTGGAGGCATAGGTTTGGCTCCTTCATTAGTATCGGCAAGTACAACTCGTATATCTTCTCATGTGTCTCCCTTTAATCCTCAAAGTTTACTTTGGGAGCATGATCCAATGTATAAAGAGAAGGCTCCAGCCTTAAAGGCTCGGCTTTTAGCCAATGAAAATCCTTACGGTCCTTCCAAAAAAGTTATTTCCACGATTTCCGATGCCGTTTCTTTAGGAAACAGATATGCCCATGGGGATGCCGCTACCCTGATTGATATGATTGCCGAGAAAGAAGGGGTCACTAAAGATCACATTATGTTGGGGCCAGGTTCGACAGACCTTTTGGAGAAAACCGCCATTGTAAGATTTTTGGAAGGGGGAAATATAGTTTCAGCTGATCCTTCGTACATGTCTTTGATCAATACTTCAAGAAGAATCGGAGCTACTTGGAAGCCAGTTCCTCTTACTCAGGATTTTTCTCACGATCTAGATGGCATGGCAAAATCAGTAGACGATGAAACAAAACTGGTTTATGTCTGTAACCCAAACAATCCAACTGGTTCTGTTACTGATCCAGCAAAACTCAAATCTTTCTGTAAAAAAGTGTCTGCCAAGACACCGATTTTTGTGGATGAAGCTTACTTGGAGTTCATGGATAAGCCTGAGGAGAACACGATGGTAGGCCTAGTGGCAGAAGGACACGATGTTATTGTGGCAAGAACTTTTAGCAAAATCCATGGAATGGCCGGTTTGAGAATAGGCTATATCGTAGCGCTTCCTGAAAGAATAGAAAGCATTACCGATATGGTAAGAAGCACCATGGGTTTGTCCGTTACTTCCCTAAAGGGAGCCATAGTAAGTATGAATGAGGAAAAGTTTATTGCTGAATGTAGAAGCATGAACAAAGAATGTAGGGATTATGTCTACTCAGAATTGACAGGAATGGGATATGATGTGATTCCATCATCCACAAGCTTCATGATTTTTCCTATTGCAATGGAAGGTGATAAATTTCTTAAATCCATGTTTGCCGAAGGGGTTGGTGTACGAGCATATGAGTTCTTAGACAAACCATGGTGTCGCGTAAGTATGGGAACTATGCCAGAAATGGAGATATTCCTTGAGGCATTTAAGAAAGTAACAGTCTAAAAATATTTGGCCTATTATGAGTATAGCTATACAAAAAACCCTTTCTCTTTTGCTACTTATTGGCATAGGTTTTTTGCTAAAAAGTAAATTGAATAAAGAGGAACACAAAAAAGGATTGAAGATTCTCATCCTTAACATTGCTTTGCCTGCAATTATTTTTGTGGCGCTTCTCAAAATTGAAATACAGCCTGATCTATTGTTTCTTCCTGTGTTGGCATTGCTGTTTAACTTGTTGATGTTGGTAGTAAGTAAATATGTGCTGCCCATATATGGGATAGAGAATGATACATCTACTATGCGCACACTGATGATGCTTTTGCCTTCTCTGGCTCCTGGGCTCTCATGTTTCCCTTTTTTGGTAGAGTACTTGGGGGATGAGGCCTTGGCATGGGGGGCTTTGGCGGACATTGGTAATAAAGTGTTTGTGTTGATTTTGACCTATTTACTGGCAATGAGTTGGTACTACAAAGCCAATCATTCTGTTTCCCATTCCGGAAATCAGAAGGTAAAAGGGCTTTTGCTTTCCATGCTCAATGAACCGATAAATATGGTGATGATAGTGGCGATTATCTTGCTGAGCTTTGGAGTTACACTTGAAAGTATGCCTTTGTTTTTGAGTGAAGCTATTGTACAGATGAAAAACTTAATGACACCACTCATTCTTATATTCATCGGTGTTGCAGCAGTCTTGAAATGGGATCAACTGAAAATGATCGTGTCTTTGTTGGCCTTTAGGTCAGGGATTACTTTTATTTTGAGTGGTTTGATGGTGATGTTTGTGCCTATGCCGAGTGAAGCTGCAATACTGTTGGCGGTGGTTTTTCCTCAAAGCGCATGTAGTTTCTGGCCATTTGCTCATATGTCGGCTGTTTCTGGTATGGAAAAATTGGATGACAAAGTCCCTCACAAAGAAACGTTTGACTTAGGTTTGGGGCTTAACATTCTAGCTGTTTCACTTCCGTTCAGTACATTGGTGATTTTGGGTGTATTTAGCTCAGGAAGCTACTTTGTTAATCCATACCATATCTTTTTGGGTGGGATAATATTAATGGTACTCGCTGCGATTCCTGTTGTTTTTCAATTTTTCAGAAAGTCAAACATAGCCTATAAATTATCAGAGGAAGAAGCAGAGTAATATTTGGTAATAGAGTTATATAGTTGAATGTTTAATATAGTGGTAGAAAAAGCTTCGTGATTGCGGGGCTTTTTCTTTTAATATGGATAGAGGTTATGATTTTAATTTATCCTTTAGTAGTATGATCATCTCTTTTTTACTTTTTAGTTTTCCAAAGGTACTTTGGTAAGTTTTGGTTTTTAATAATTTAGGGAAGCTAATTCTGCCCTTAGAAATAGAATAAGACACTGTTAACGTTGGGTAGTTCAATAGTAAAATAATGGTTTGAATTCCATCGGTTCTAGTCGGAGAGAATCCTAGCTTTTGAGCAGTTATGGTATTAAGAATATAGCTAGTCCCTTCTAGGACCATGTCCTCAGTAAATTCATTTTCGTGCTTTTCAATAAATGTCAGAATGCCTTCAAGGTAATTGTGAATTATAAATTGGGTTCTTTTAAGTCCACTCTGAGAAAAATCAAGTACAAAATAATAGTCAAACAAAGTTCCGCCATGAAATATCACTTTGTTATTCGTCGGCTTTTCCGCAATAAAAAGAGGAGAATAATAATGTAGTTTTCCACTCTTTTTACCAGTTGGTGTGTCAACAAACGGTGCTGTGATAATTAGCCAAAAAGCAGCTATAAAACTTAGCCAGTAGAGTTTAGTAAGAATTGCTAGACTTATTATCAGACCAAAGACCAAAAAAATGATCATTCCAGCTAATATGATAAATCTCTTCTGCTCCTTGATAGGTTTTTGGTAAAATGGATGCTTCACGTCTTAGGGTTTAATTAGCACTACTGAAATTAATACCATCTGTTTAAGTCACTAATAAAAGAATAACTATAGGGTATTTAATTCATGTAGAAACTTACCAAATCTTCATTAAGTTTCGGACTTTGTTTTAGTATTTTTTAGCTTTGCCATTATTCTCCATGGGCTTGATAGGCTATAGAAATTAAAACTAAAGTAATTTGATTGAATTGAAGTCAGTATTAGGCTTGGTTTAAATCAAAAAAGCCTATTTTTGGGCTTTCTTAACCAAAGAGGAATTAATAGGTGCTTTTTGAATGTTTTGATAAGCACAAACCAAACAACCTAAAAAATGGAAATAGGTATTGCTGCAGATCATGCAGGCTTTGAGCAAAAACAAGAAGTATTGGAATGGTTAAAAGAAAATGGCTATTCAGTAAAGGATTTTGGGGCATATGACTTTGATGCTGCAGATGACTACCCTGATATTATCAAGCCGTTGGCGGTAGCCATTTCGAAGGGAGAGATTCAAAGAGGTATCGCCATTTGTGGAAGTGGAGTGGGAGTATCAGTGGCAGCCAATAAAGTTCCCGGAGTAAGGGCGGCGTTGGTTACAGAACCTTATTCTGCTCACCAAGGCGTGGAACACGATGATATGAATTTACTTTGTTTGGGAGGAAGGGTCATTGGTTTAGCTCTCATGCGCGAGTTGGTGGCCACTTTTTTAGCTGCAAACTACCAGCCTTTGGAGAGATTTCAGAGAAGATTAGGAAAAGTAATTGCCTTGGAAAAAGAGTTCAATAAATAAGGGCATACAAAAGACCAAAAATTGAAATTTGATATAATGGAACAATATGACTTTGGCATTGTTGGCCTAGGGGTGATGGGAAGAAATTTACTGCTGAACATGGCTGATCATGGATTTGCAGTTGCTGGATTGGATTTAGATGAAGAAAAAGCCAATAGTTTAGAAAAAGAAGCAGCGGAAGGACATAAGGTAAAAGGCTTTACTTCAGCGGAAGCTTTTGTGAAATCCTTAAAGAATCCAAAGGCGATTATGCTTTTGGTTCCTGCAGGAAGGCCAGTAGATGCGGCAATAGCATCATTGTTGCCTCATTTGGATAGTGGAGATATTGTAGTTGATGGAGGTAATTCTTATTTCCCAGATACTGACAGAAGGTTCAGTGAACTGGCTGAAAAACATATTCACTTTTTCGGAATGGGAATTTCTGGAGGAGAAAAAGGAGCAAGGTTTGGTCCAAGTATGATGCCTGGAGGTGATGCGCAAGCTTATGAAAGGTTAAGGCCTGTTTTTGAGGCGATCGCTGCAAAAGTAGATGGAGAACCATGTGTGACTTACTTGGGAAAAGGTTCAGCCGGAAACTACGTGAAGATGGTTCATAATGGAATCGAATACGGCATTATGCAGCTAATCGCGGAGACCTATGATCTGATGAAGCGAGGATTAGGTTATAGTGATGGCCAGATCCAGGAGACTTTTGAAGCATGGAACAACAGTGAACTTCATTCATTTTTGATAGAAATCACAGCGAAGCTTTTAGCGAAAAAGGATGAGGAAACGGGAAAACAGCTGGTGACATTGATCTCTGATCGCGCCCGTTCTAAAGGAACTGGCAAATGGACTTCCCAGAATGCCATGGATTTACAGGCACCTGTTCCAGTGATTGATGTGGCCGTATTGATGCGTGATATTTCCAAGTACAAGGAGGAAAGGATTGAAGCATCCAAAAGCCTTATTTGGAAAGGTGAAAAAGATACTGTAGAAACAAGTTCGGATGTTTTGAAAAACGCTTTCTACTTTGCAATGATCAATACCTATGCCCAAGGAATGGCACAATTGACTGTGGCCTCAAAGGAGTATGGATATGGGTTGAATTTGGAGGAAGTAGCCAAGATATGGAGAGGTGGATGTATCATCAGGGCTGTATGTTTGGAAGATTTTCGTCAAGCTTACCTCAAGAACCCTGAATTGCCTAACTTGCTGCTGGATGAGAAAATCGGTGAGAGTTTAGTCAATACACAATCTGATATCAGGGAGGTGGTAAAGGTAGCTGTAGATAAAGGAATCCCAGCTCCTGCTTATATGGCTGCTTTGGGATATTTTGATGCTTATAGAAGTGAGACATTGTCCACCAATGTCATCCAAGCCCAAAGGGATTTCTTTGGTGCACACCAGTTTGAAAGAATAGATAAAGAAGGAGTTTTTCACGCCCAATGGGAATAGAAGGCGAGGAAGATTTTAAACAATAACACAATGAAAACAACCAAAAAGGCGGATCCGACCATCATTGTCATTTTCGGAGGTACAGGAGATTTGGCCAAACGTAAATTAGTGCCAGCATTTTATAACCTGTTTCTGGATGGATGGATGCCTAGCAAATTTGCCATCATAGGTTTGGGAAGAACCGAACTGGATAACGATGCCTATAAGAAGAGACTTTTCGATGGGCTAACTGAATTCTCCAGAAACGGAAAACCCGTACAGGAGAAGTGGGAGAAATTCAACCCTTCGATCAGCTATTTTCAGTCCAATATCAATGATGCCAAATCATATAAAGAGTTGGCCGAAAAGATGGATAAAATAGATGAGGAATGGGGAGTTAGGGCAAATAGGCTTTTTTACCTTTCTGTTGCACCTCGATTTATCGAAACGGTGACCATGAACTTGAGCGAGTCAGGTTTGGCCAGTGATGATGTGTTGGACAGGATTATTATTGAAAAACCTTTTGGTACCAATAAAGCCACTGCCATTGAACTCAATGACATGTTGAGAAGGACATTTAAAGAAGAGCAGATATATAGAATTGACCATTATTTGGGTAAGGAAACTGTTCAGAATATCTTGGCTTTTCGTTTTGCCAATGCCCTTTTCGAACCTCTTTGGAATCGTAATTATATTGATTATGTGCAGATTACTGTGGCTGAGCAGGTAGGGGTAGAGGATCGCGGAGGTTATTATGAGGGATCAGGTGCATTAAGGGATATGATCCAAAATCACTTGCTGCAGATTCTTTGTATGGTGGCCATGGAAGCCCCCATTTCATTTGATGCAGAAGAGATTAGAAATAGAAAAGCAGATGTCCTTAGAGCTGTAAGGAGGATCAAGCACGAAGATGTACATAAATTTGCTGTAAGGGGTCAATACGGTCCTGGCTGGGTTGAAGGAAAGAAAGTTCCTGGGTACAGGGAAGAAAAAGGGGTAGAGAAGGAGTCTGGTACGGAGACTTATGCGGCTATTAAGCTATATCTTGATAACTGGAGATGGCAAGGTGTGCCATTTTATTTACGCACTGGAAAGCGCATGCCTGTCAAGACTTCTTCCATTACGATTCAGTTTAGACCTGTGCCACACTCTACTTTCTCAAGAGAGCAGGCAGATAGCGTTATGCCCAATAGGTTAACAATCAATATTCAACCACAAATGGATATTAGGTTGAGGTTTACAGTGAAGCGCCATGGCTTGGAGATGAACTTGAACCAAGCGGACATGATATATGATTATGATGCGTGTAGCACGCAGACGCCCGAGGCATATGAGACCTTATTGTTGGACGCAATGCGTGGTGACCCAACTTTGTTTATGAGGTCTGATCAGGTAGAAGAGGCTTGGGATGTAATCAGTTCAATTCTGGAAGTTTGGGAAAAAAGGCCTTCATTGGACTTTCCAAATTATGCCGCAGGTGCTTGGGGGCCGGAAAATGCTGAAGCACTGATAGCTAAAGACGGCCATGTATGGGCCTTGAACCTTCAAAAAGATTAAAAGAAAGATGATTAATATTCATAAAGACCCTGCCGAACTGGGAAAAGTAGCAGCTGACCTTTTTGTGGAATCAGCTAAGAGTGCTATTCTGGAAAAAGGCAAATTCACGGTAGCCTTAACAGGAGGGAGTTCTCCTGTAAAACTGTACGGGTTGTTGGCCGAACCAAAGTACAAAGATCAGGTTGACTGGAGCAAGGTATATGTTTTTTGGGGAGATGAGCGATGGGTGCCGTTGGAGGATGAACAAAGTAATGCAGGAATGGCCTATCAGACATTGCTGAACCATGTGCCAGTGCCTGATGAAAATATTTACCCTATGTGGGCTGCAGGCATCACTCCTGAGGCACGGGCAGCTGAATATGCTCAATACCTTAAAAAAGAATTGGGTGAGGAAGGAGTGTTTGATCTGATCCTTCTAGGAATGGGTGATGACGGTCACACAGCTTCCTTGTTTCCAGGCACAGAGGTTCTGGAAGAAAAAGAAAATTGGGTAAAAGGGTATTTCTTGGAGTCAAAGGATATATACAGGATTACCTTGACAGCTCCCTTGATCAACAAAGCCAAGAAAATAGTGTTCTTTGTTTTTGGGGAAAATAAAGCGAATGCACTTTATGAAGTGTTAGAGGGGGAAAGCAATGCTAACTTGTACCCTTCCCAGTTAATTCAACCAAAAGAAGGCGAATTGTTGTGGTTGGCTGATGAAGCTGCTGCTAGTAAGCTTAAGGTAAAATAACTTGTTACAATGTTATTTAATTATAAATTTTGAGAGAAGGGGGCGGAAGCCTCCTTTTTTATTGTTAATTTTTATAAGTGGAAATTAGGTTTATTTTAAATTTTTACCCCATAGTGTTGCAACCAAAATTTTAAGGATATGATTGTTCGGAATATCAAAGAAAATAAAGGAGGTTTTTTTATGGCTGATGAAGATGGCGAGGAGGCGGGCAGAATGACTTATACTTTTGCTGGAAAGGAAAAGCTTATCATAGACCATACAGAGGTGAACCCTGATTTTAAAGGAATGGGAGTTGGAAAGCTGATGCTAATGAACTTGGTGGACTATGCAAGGGAAGCCAAAATAAAGGTAATCCCATTATGCCCTTTTGCTAAATCTGTGTTCAGCAAGGAAGATATTATTAAGGATGTGCTTTATGTATAGTGGGTGAAATCAGCTTCGATAGTTTGGCTTGAATTTAAGGAATCCCGTTTATAGGTTATTTGGCCCATTCGAGAGAAATGGCATTTGATTTTTGAAAAGAATGCTTACTTTTATTTTTACTATTAAAAAGGGCCTTGAGATAGAAGGGGACTTTTTGCATAGACCTATAAATAACTATAAAAACCACTATGAAGAAGAAAAACCAAAAAACACAAGAGGGATCGGCTAAGAAAGAGAGAAGGGATTTTTTGAAAAAAAGTGCACTAGCGTTTGGAGCAGTAACAATTGTTCCTAGCCATGTGCTATTTGCAAAACCAGAAATCCGTAGCAAAACAGGAGAATTGATTCGCAAAGCATCTGTGGTTCCTAGTGATCGGGTAAATTTAGCTTGTATCGGAATTGGTAATCGAGGAGGGCAAGTTATTGATGCTATTGATAATACTGGCCTTGCCAATATTGTCGCCTTGTGTGATGTAGATATGGGAGCGCCCCATACGGTGAAAACAATTGATAAATTTCCAAAGGCAAAACATTTTCAGGACTTCAGAGAGCTTTTCGATAAGGCAGGAAATGAATTTGATGCTGTAACTGTAGGTACACCTGATTTTTCACACTTTCCTATTACCATGGAAGCTATGGCAGCTGGAAAAGGAGTGTATGTGGAAAAACCTTTGGCAAGGACCTTCAATGAAATTGAGCTATTGATGAAGGCTGCAGATAAGTACAAAGTAGTGACCCAAATGGGAAATCAAGGACATTCTGAAGCCAATTATTTCCAATTCAAAGCGTGGGTAGATGCTGGAATCATCAAGGATGTAAAAAAGATTACATGCCATATGAACGGTCGAAGAAGATGGCACGGTTGGGATACTTCTATGACAAGTTTTCCACCTGCTGAGGCTATTCCAGAAACATTGGATTGGGATACTTGGTTAACAACTGCTCAAGAACATAACTATAATAAAGACTTTATCAATGGTCAGTGGAGGTGTTGGTATGACTTTGGTATGGGCGCTTTGGGAGACTGGGGAGCGCATATAATGGATAGCTTCCACCAATTCTTAGACTTAGGGTTGCCATATGAGGTTGACCCTGTAAAAATCGAAGGCCACAATCCTTTATTTTATCCCCAAGCCACCACTTTGGCATTTAAGTTTCCTAAAAGAGGGAAAATGCCGAAACTTACTGTAACATGGTATGATGGTCTCGATAATGTTCCTGAGGTGCCGGCAGGTTATGGTACTTCAGAGTTGGATGCGGATATTCCTGCAGCAAGTAATGGTAAGATTCAACCATCTAAGCTTAATCCTGGAAAGATTATTTATGGAAAGGATTTGACGTTTAAGGGTGGGTCTCATGGTAGTACACTTTCCATCATCCCATCTGAAAAAGCCAAAGAAATGGAAGGTAAACTTCCTGATGTACCCGAAAGTACTTCAAACCATTTTGCCAATTTCCTTTTGGCATGCAAGGGAGAAGAGAAAACCAGGTCTCCTTTTGAGATTGCAGGACCATTGAGTCAGGTATTTACTTTGGGTACTTTGGCACAAAGGTTAAATACCAAACTGAAATTTGACAGGGACAAAAAAGTGATCACCAATAATTCGCTGGCCAATGACTTGCTCGTTGGAGAGCCACCTAGAAAAGGTTGGGAAGAATATTATAAAGTTTAATAACTACTTTGAAAGGCCTGAAAAATCAGGCCTTTTTTATTTGGAAGGATTTGCAGCCTCCTTTAAGTTTTTTCCGGTTTTTGTCTTTACAAATTTGTAAAGATGGCTTTCATCCACAAACCCGAATTCAGCAGCGATTTGTTTGTTGCTTAGTTGTTGTTTTTCAAGTAATCGTAAAATAAGTTTAAGTCTAAATTCTCCAATATATTCTCTGAGAGAACTCCCGACTTGCTTTTTAAACCAAATGCCTAGGTAGTTAGGAGAAAGATGAAAACACGCTGACAAATGTTGGATGGTAAGTTTAGCGGGATCCCGAATATTTTGATCTATATATTCTAAAATTTCTTCAGTGATAGGTTTAGATGTGGAGCTATAAAAATCCTCTTTAAGGTTTCTCTTAATGATCAATGCGAGTGCAATAAACAATTGATAAATCACCTGGCCACTGTTGGGCTTCAAAGATTCTACAATTATTAACTCCATTAACCTCGAAGTTTGTTTTTTGTCTGTGTCAAGTTTGATCAGGCTTCCTCTTTTCCTTGCAGGGTGTTTGATTAAGATTTCAGAAAGCGATTTCCAAGTTGCAGGAATAGTCAGTGGACTTGGGTCGTTAATGTACCTTTTAGTGAATTTGAAATAAATGAATCTAGTCTTTTCATCAATCATAAATTCATGTTTATCTGAAGGTCCCAAAAGAAATAAATCCCCTTGGCCATATGCTACTTTTTGCCCATTGAGGATATGTAAACCAATTCCATGGGCGATAAAAATGATTTCATAGTGATTGTGGTTATGAAGCGGATGATTCCAAGAACTGAGCTCAAAATCATCAATAATCAAGTCATCAAATTGCTTGTACCTTTTCATAATAGAAATTTACCTAATTAACATTGAAATATACACATATGATCAAATAGTGTATTCGTTGAATAGGTATGGTTAAAGAAATAATACACAGACGAGAAATGGCCTTTACCTTGGCAAGGTTGCCGATTGGCTTTAGTTTTTTGGGACATGGAATAGTCAGGTTGCCCAAGCTTACCGCTTTTGCTGAAGGTATGGCCCAAGCTTTTGACATGACTTGGCTTCCTTATTTCTTGGTAAGGGCTTTTGCGAGTGTCTTACCCTTTGTGGAACTCCTACTAGGTTTGACAATTTTGCTCGGTCTATGGGTAAGATTTACCAGCGCTTTTGGGGTACTGCTTATCTGTCTGTTGATTTTCGGATCAAGTTTACTGGAGAACTGGGATGCCGTAAGTATCCAACTTTTCTATGGACTATATCTTACAGGTTTATACCTGTTTCATGATTATAATTCAAATATATTTTCAATTAATAAACATTAAGAAATGGATTTACAGCTTAAAGGAAAAAGAGCATTAGTCACTGGATCTACTGCCGGTATTGGTTTTGAAATTGCACTTTTATTGGCAGAAGAAGGTGCACAAGTCATTATAAATGGTAGGAAAGAAGTGGATGTAAATAATAAAGTAGAGGAAATTCAGCTAAGAACCGGAAATAAAAATGTGTCTGGAATTGCGGCCGATTTTTCAAAGGTTGCAGAGGTAAATGCTTTGTTAGAGAAAGCTTCAGATGTAGATATCTTGATTAATAATGTAGGGATTTTTAATCAGGTGGACTTTGGAGCGATTTCAGATGAAGAATGGCAAGAAATGTTTGACATCAATGTGATGAGTGGAGTAAGGTTATCCCGGTATTATTTCCCTAAAATGCTTGAGCAAAATTGGGGTAGGATTATTTTTATCTCCAGTGAATCTGCTATCAATATTCCGACAGAAATGGTGCATTATGGGATGAGCAAGACCGCGCAATTGGCCATCTCAAGAGGGCTAGCGAGATTGAGTAAGGGGACTGGTGTTACAGTGAATTCAGTATTACCTGGCCCGACGTGGAGCAGGGCCAACAAAGCTGATATTTCAGCTGCAGCAAATGAAAAGGGAATTTCAGAAAAGGAGGTGTTGAAAGAGTTTTTTGAAAAACGACGCCCTACTTCGTTGATCCAGCGCTTTGCAGAGGCACGAGAGGTAGCGAATATGGTTGCATATGTTGCTAGTCCACTTTCTTCAGCCACTAATGGAGCTGCGCTTAGAGTAGATGGAGGTGTTGTAAATTCAATTATCTGATTTCACGATTATGGAAAATATTTGTTAAGAAATTGCTTTTACAGCTTTGGGAGACACAAGATTACTTGTGTCTTTTATTAGTGAGGGGTTGCTTGTTCCAAGAACAGAAAAGTTGTTTTTAGACCTTTTAGTTGTCAAGCCTCAAATGGTGTTCTACTATTTGAAAGCATTGAATGGGAGCATAAACAGCGCAGTGATCATCGATAAGGTGAGTGTCACTCCGAACCCTAGAATTCTAAATGGTAATACCAACAACCATATTAGGGGATATAACAAAAGTAAAAGCAAGGCAAGTGGCCAACAAAGTACAAAAAGAATGGTCCAAAGAACGAGGCTTATGAATAGTTTCATTAATTAAAATTTATTGTTAGATAGATTTGAACCTCTTTATACCAATAATATGCCAATGGTCTTTGGAGTGTTTTAAGCAACCTTTCTAAATAAAAAATTATCAAAAACGAACAACAAATGATCGATTATGAACAGTGATTTTAAAGTTTATTGAAGAGAATCTAATTTTCATTAGTAGCTTTATTAAATCCATATTGATTTTTTGTACTAACATTTTTCCAGATCAAGCTCGTCTAATTCATGAATTAGACGAGCTTGATTCTATTTATCAGATGAATATTTGGTTAAAGGTTGGTTAAAAGTATTTTGAAGTAACTTTTATTAAAATATATTGTAACTATATATTTATTTATTTAATATTTTTATTATGTATTTATTGAACTGAAAAATGTTTTATCTTTGTAATGTAAGTTTGTTGAATGTTTGGGTGTTGAGATTGGCAAATCTGTCTTACATTTTTATTTAAGCAAAAAGGTTTGATTTAGTAGTTGAAGTCCTACTTTGTTTGATAAATTGTTGGGCACTCGCCCCTTCCGACTTACTTATGGGTTTATTGTTAATTGACAAAAGCTGTGGGACTTTGTTTCATAGCTTTTGCTTTTTCGCATAAATTCAAAATTTTGATCAGGTTATAGATTTATATTTTTCAAAAATAATACTAAAGGTTTCCTACTTAGTTTAATCTTAAATAATTTGAGCAGAATATATTTCCCCTCCATAGATTGATCTTGTTTTGTTCAATAAACTAATCTTCGAAAAGCCCGCTTCAAATATGACCTCATTGAGTCGGAGATAGTTTAGAGGGTATGGAATCCAAGGATTGGGTTTATCAATGTTATATTCGATAATTAAAATACTAGAAGTGGACTTAAGCCTTTTTTTAATAGACTTTAAGAAGGTACCAGGATCCATTACATAGTGTAGGCTATTCGCCATGATAATCCCATCGAGTTGGACTGGAGGTAGGTCGTGATGAATAAAGTCCAACTGTAAAAATTGAACATCAAATTTTGTATTGACCCATTCTTCTACTTCTTGGTAAGTTTTGTCAATTGCATAGATGGTGCTATCTGGAGGCAGTATATTTCCTAGCGCCCTACTGAAAACTCCTGAACCACAGCCCAGATCCATCCATTTTTGCCCATTATGATCCTGAACATTTGCTGACTCTATTAGTGAAATGGCTTCTTTTAAGGTCATGTTCCTGAGTAGTTAATGAAAAATGAATTCTCAATTTACTATTTCTAACTGACTTATTTTCAGGGTGGTTTGTGTTAATAATGATTATTAGTAAAGAATGGTGTGGTTAATAAAACATTATTCCGGAAATCTGCGAGGTAGCCTATGTGCGTATATCTCGATATGAAAAAGCAATTTAACCCAAACTCAGGAACACTCTCACAAGATAGGAGGGAGTTTTTAGCCAAAGCAGGATCACTATCGGTAATGTCCATGTTTGGAATATCATTTTTTACAGCTTGCGGCAGCTCTGAAGATATGGACCCTTCCAGTCCTTCCAACCCCAGCAATGGTAACAACGATGGTATTTCAGTTAATGGTAATTTGGTAAGCGTGGATCTAAATGAGCAAGTTGGACTTAAAACCTCTGGTGGCTGGTTGCTGATTACTTCCGCCAAAGTACTAGTGGTCAATACAGGTAACAATGATTTTAATGCCTTGACATCTATTTGTACCCATCAAAATTGTGATACCAATTGGTCTTTTCAAAGTAACCAATTTATCTGTGGTTGCCATGGTTCAAGGTTTAATGTGTCAGGATCTGTAGAAAATGGCCCTGCTTCAACCCCATTGAAATCTTATACTACTTCGGTACAAGATGATATTCTGACCATAACCAAAGGGTAATGAGGAAGCTCTTCATCATATTCTATATCATTTACTTAGGAAATACGCAACATGCCTTTAGTCAAGCTTATCAAACGACATCTGGTAATGTGGAATTTCTTTCAAAAGCAGCACTAAATGAATTTAAAGGTAAATCTGATCAGTTGAATGGGCTGATTGATTTAGATAAAAACCTGGTGGATTTTTACATTGACCTCAATACTTTACAAACAGGGATAGGCTTAAGAGATAGGCATATGAGAGAAAATTACCTTGAAACAACTGAGTTTCCCTACGCAGAATTCACAGGTAAGGTAGTGAATATGGATGAAGCACTAAAGGAGCAATTAAAAAATGGTAAAGAAGTTATGGTGGATGGAGAATTTAAAATTCATGGAGTAAGCAAAGACATGAAAATCAAAGGGACCTTGAAACAGTCAACTGATGGAGAAGTACTGGAGTTATCAGCCCAGCTTAAAGTCTTATTAGGTGATCATGGTATTGCTATTCCTAAAGTCATGTTTTATGAGCTTTCTGAAGAACAAACGATCACTATAACAGTTCACCTTAAATCACCATGATTATGAAGAATATCGGTATTTTATTGGTTTTGTTTTTTCTCTCAAACTGTGTGATGGCGCAGTTGGAGCGAAAGCCTGCAGAAGAAAACAGGAAGGTTGATTTGATTTTCCATGCCCCTAGACATATTAATCTACTTACGGTGGAGCCTTTGGAGAAGAAGAGCCTTCATTTTGCTATCATGCATACTTTTGGGACTTTGGATGGAGGGATTCAAAATCTTTTTGGCTTGGATAATGGGGCGAACATCCAGTTTAGTTTTGAGTATGGGGTTTCTGATAGGTTCTCACTGGGTATTTCCAGATCAAGTATGGACAAGGTTTATGACTTGTATGGTAGATACCATTTATTCCAGCAGACTTATGACAATTCCATACCTTTTTCTGTCAGCTTGATGGGCGGAGCTGGGATAAACTCAACAGATTATTCCTATGTGATGGATCCTGCTGTTAACTTTTCAGACCGACTTAGTTATGCTGCTCAGGTGATGTTAGCGAGAAAGTTTAACAATAAAATCAGTGTACAAATAAGCCCAATGTTGGCTTATTTTTCTAACCCACTTTCTGTATTCAGGATAGAAGGAGAGGAGAATTTATACCTGGCATTGGGCATGAGTGCAAAGTATAAAATTACGGGAAAATCCTCCTTGACATTTCAATACATCCCGAACCTGAATAATGAATTGAAAAACAACTTGGGGATAGGGATTGATGTGGAAGCAGGAGGACATGTGTTTCAGATGTATTTTGTGACCAGTCAGGCTTTAAATGAGCAATATTTATTGGCCGGTGGCAATGGAACTCCAGGAGAACAGTTCCGAGTAGGGTTTAATGTTAATCGCATATTCGCTGTTGGAAAAAGGTGACAAAGGAGAAACTCTCTTGAAGTGAGTGATTTTTATCCATTTGTCTTCGAAAATATCCACAGGGACATAGTGGTTGTTTTCCGTAATATGGTTGACATCATTTACAAAATTCACTTCTTCCGGGTAAGCATGTTTGTAGTATTTGTAGATAAACACTTGAAATTCTTCTGGTTGCTGATCAAGACGGACTTTTTCTTTGAAGCCATCCAAAGTAAGTGCTTGAGGGACTTTATTGTAGTTTCCAGTAATTACTTTGCTGCTCTTCACCAGAAAGTCGTGTGAAACTAAAGGGAAAGAAGAATCACTTTTTTCCATTGCTTTTGTAAATTCCTCTTTCAAATGTGGGTAGTTTTTTAAATGCTTTTGATATCCAACAGATATAAAAGTGGGCAATATGAGTAGAATGACTAACGATACTGTTTTGATGGGTTTGGGACCTAATAGCAATGCACCTGCAAAAAGAATATAGTATGTTCCCAATTTCCAATCTAGCGCTCCAAAGGCTATGAAACCACCAAATGCTATCCAAAGTGAGCAGAAGCGGTTCCAAAAAAAATTGTCCATCCATCTTTTACTTTCCAAAGCAATGTTTACTGAGAAAGGGACTAAGAGAATGATAAGGTGTCTGGGATTCAGGTAAATAGGGTTGTAATAGGAAAAACTAGTACTCATGAACCAAAAGCCTAAGATCAGACAAATTGTACTAAGGGCAAAGATCAACGATAAATCTCTTTTGTTTTTAAAAGCCCTAAAAATCCCAGGAACTGATAAAATAAACCAGACCCAATACGCTCTTTCGACAAAGGTAAAAACAGGGGAATAGCTGATCCGCTGAAGCATAACTTTCCAGTCTTTGTCAAAATAAGTATATGGTGAGATATAATGACCGTCTTGAATACTTTTGAAGCGAAACAAAGGATCTTCAAATTTCAAAGAAAAATAAGTAAGATAGCCAATGGCTATGATTACCAAAGAACTAAAAAAATAAACATAAAACAGCCTTTGTGCTTTGTTTCGGAAATCTAACCACCATAGCATTAAAGGAAGTGGAGCCAGAAATATGATGGTTTCTTTTGTGCAGAAACCAACAAAGAAAGCTGTGGACATGAGCAGAGCGGACCATAAAGGTTTTTGTTGACGATAGAATGCAGCAAAAAGAATTAAGGCCGTCCAAAATACCAAAGCAGCATCAGGATAAATTTTGGTCAAAAAGTGGAGTAAATAAACATTACTTACAAAGAAAAGCACAAAGAACCCTTTGGAGGCTGGGTTGGGAAGGATTTTCCAAATCAATAGCATTGCCCCTAAATAGTAAACCAAAGATGAAAGTGAAGCCAAATGATCGTTGTAGCCAAAGAGAAAAGTGATCAAGCCAGAAAATATATAAGCTCCCCATCGACTAGTAAAATGGTCATCGGTCAGCACCTCTTCACCCATCCAAAACCTTTGGCCAAGTTCAAGGTAAGAGACATCATCGCTGAAAGTAATCCCATCATAGCCAAATATCCAATAGGCTACCAGAAAGAAAACCCCAGCAACTAATATTAAATATTGCTGGTTTTGATTGAGTTGATGAGGCATATAGACTTCAAATAGACTGGCAAAACAATGCTTTGCCAGTGCACGTAATAATTAAAAATTGACAATTCGTGTCACTAAACTGCACTTTTATTTACTAAAACCTAAATTGCATTCTGAAATTTAATGGGTCATGGCTAAAACTAAAAGTGTAGAGCAACAAAAAATACTGAGGGTCTTTAAATTAATTAATTTGCTCCGTTCTAATGTAGGTAAACCAGTAGGTCGATTAGCTGAGTCTTTAGGGACTGATAGACGTACTATCTACAGGTATTTTAATCTTTTGAAAGAGCTGGGTTTTCAGGTAAAAAAACAATATGGAAAGTTTAAGATTGAGGACCGAATAGACCATCATCAGGATTCTTTTTATGGAACTTTCACTGAAGATGAAACTTCCTACATCATTGATTTGATGAATAAAGGAGTGAAGAAAAACCTATTGAAGGATTCTATACTTCAGAAGGTTCATATAAGATCTGATTTTCAGCAAAGTGTCTCTCAACTTTTTAATGCGCACTTAGGAATGTTTGTAGATGAAATTAGTGATGCCATTAAAAATAAGTTGCAAGTAACGCTCAAAGATTATTATTCACTGAGCAGTGACTCCATTTCTGATAGGTTGATTGAGCCGGTGGCTTTTAACAATAACTTTGAATCAGTATATGCCTTGGAGGTGTCCAGTAAAGAAATGAAACTGTTCAAACTAGAAAGAATTGGCGAGGTACATGTGAGTGCCAAGAAGCAGGAGTATGAGCCATTACACGAAGTTTTGGAGCAGGGTCTTTTTGGTTTTACGGGAAAGGATCAATTTAAAGTAAAGCTTAAATTGTCAAAAAAAGCCTACCAATTACTAATGGAAGAGCATCCTGATGCCAAGCCTTTCACTTATGTCCAAGGTGGACGATATTATTTTGAATCTGAGATTCCAGAGTTACCTGGCGTCGGTAGGTTTATTTTGGGATTGCCGGGAGAGGTAGAACTGGAAGAAGGGGAGGATCTGAAGGCTTATTTGGAAGAACAAATAAAAAAGGCTGAAAATATTTTTTCAGCCTTCCAACATAATAAAGTATAACTTGTGGTAGTCTACTTTAGTTGAATTAATTTTATGTATCCATCTCCTTCGTGCCTAAAGACTCCTGCCACTTCTGCGTTTGTGGCTAGATCTGCTTCCAAATCATTACAAAGAGAAGTACAAATGATGGGGATTTCCCCAAGCAATTTGTAGCCAAGTTCCACACTTCCGTAAACAAGATTGGTAGGGTTGTATGCACTCGATTTAAGGGGTATTTCAAATGTTGTGTTTGAGCTAACTGGCTCTTTTGAAATTTCTGAAAGCAAAGTGTATTTTACATAATACATGTCCGAGGCACTGTGATAAGCCTCTTCTTTTCGAATGCTCAATTCATAATTATTACCAATCTCATAGTTAAAGCCCTCAATATCATGGATAGCTATTTCAGACCACTCATCTGGTCCTTTTTGGTGGCTAAACTGAACCCTTAACCATAACGTAGGATTGTCAACATCATTGTTTTTGACTATAGGGTAATGTTGCACACTAATTACCTCTTCTTTCATTGGAGTTTCTTCCATACAGGACACCAAAGCCACTATTGATACCAGCAGAAGACTAGCAATTGGACATTTCTTTAAAAATATTTTCATTGGTCAAAACATTGATAATTAGAATGTATTTTATTTGATACATCCATTCGCAATAAGAGTGCCATAAGTACACCTTTATTTAGAGGAACAACCGAGAATACTGTTCCCTTAAAATCACTTTTTGACCACCATTATGATTCTTGTTTAATGTAGTCTAATAAATTTTTATATTCAGCCCTCACTTAATTTAGATTTTATGAAAAGATCGATACTTTCAGTATTAACATTTTTAGGGATTTCATTGTCCCTTATGGCCCAGGAAAAACTAAACTCTGACTCTTCTGCTACCTCCAAGCATCAGGTTACCATAAAAGGAAAGTCCGTACCTTATACTGCCACGGTTGGGACGCAGCCAGTTTGGGACAATGATGGTAAAGAAGTGGCTTACCTTTTCTACACTTATTATGAGCGTACAGATATTTCTGATAAAGCCAATAGGCCTTTGGTAATTTCATTCAATGGTGGTCCGGGGTCGGCTTCGATTTGGATGCATATTGCCTATACTGGACCTGTTTTGTTAAATATTGATGATGAAGGTAACCCTGTTCAACCTTATGGGGTGAAAGATAATCCGCATTCAATCTTGGATGTAGCAGATATTGTCTATGTGGATCCAGTAAATACCGGTTATTCCAGGATAACTGACAAGGAAGCAAAACGATCCATGTTTTTTGGAGTAAATGCAGATATTGATTATTTGGCAGAATGGGTTAGGACGTTTGTTAACCGCCAAAATAGGTGGGCTTCACCAAAGTTCTTGATTGGGGAAAGTTATGGCACTACCCGTGTATCAGGTTTGGTCAATAGGTTGCAGGGCAATGAGTGGATGTATTTTAATGGGGTAGTTTTGGTTTCTCCTACAGATTTAGGGATCGATCGGGATGGGCCAATCGCTGCTGCGAACTACCTCCCTTATTATGCTGCGACGGCTTGGTATCATGGGGTGCTGGATCCAAGTCTACAAAGTAAGGACTTAGAGGAGATATTGCCCGAAGTGGAAGAGTTTACTGTTAGTGAATTGATTCCTGCTATGGTAAAAGGTGGTTTTTTGGAAGAAGAAAGAAAAGTTTCCTTAGCCAAGAAAATGTCTCTTTACTCAGGCTTGGATGAACAAGTAATTTTAGAACATAATTTAGCAGTTCCTACAAGCTACTTCTGGAAAGAGTTGTTAAGGGATAAGGGATTGACCATAGGCCGCTTGGATAGTCGATACAGGGGGGTTGATAGGCAAGATGCTGGTACACGATATGACCATGACCCAGCTTTAACGGCTTGGAACCACGCATTTGCTCCTGCATTCAATGACTATATGATCAATGGTCTGAATTTTAAGACTGATTTAAATTATTACCTTTTTGGCCCAGTTCATCCATGGGATAGGTCTGGGGATAGGACAGGAGAGAATTTACGTTCTGCTGTAGCTCAAAATCCTTATTTGCATGTCATGATCCAATCGGGATACTATGATGGAGGTACTGATTATTTTAATGCCAAGTATTCCATGTGGCAAATGGATCCAAGTGGAAAGTTAAAAGATAGATTGGAATGGAAAGGATACCGAAGTGGACACATGATGTACTTGAGGGCTGAAGACTTGGAAACAGCTAATGATGACATTAGGGACTTTATCCAAAAGGCTTTGCCAGAAAAAGGAGCTCCTGCAAAATATTAATCTTGGACAGCCGGGTTTATCCCGGCTTTTTTTATAAATGCCTCTTGGAAGGTGCTTAAGTCATGGACTGTATTTTCAAACTGTAGGATTTTACCAAGCATTTGGTAGATGTCTTCTTTGTGGGCACCAGCCTTTCTCAATGCTTGAATGGACTTAGCTCCTTTGGACTTGGACAGCTTTTGCATGTTGTTATCCCTAACCAGCTCGTGGTGGTAAAAGACAGTTTTAGTAAACCTGTTGTTTTGGATTTTTTTTGCCAAATGCAACTGCATCAATGTGGAGTCATAGAGGTCTTGTCCTCTTACTATCAGGTCCACACCATAGTAGATGTCATCCACCAATGAAGCTAACTGATAAGCGGGCATATGGTCTTTTTTTCTTACTATAAAATTTTGCTGTTTTTCTGGAAGTCTTGTCGTTATTTTAGCTTCAAAGAGACTTCTTATTTTGATGTTTTTTTGATCGGTAAGAAAGCGCCAGTTTACTTGATCTTGAAATAGATTTAATCCTTTAGTTATGCAAGTGCCGGGGTAACTTCCTTCATCTGTTTTTTCAAAAATATCCTTTCTGCTACAATCACAGGCAAATAATTGATGGGTTCCTATAAGATGTTGTAAGACTTCTTCATAAAAATTCAATCGATGGGTTTGGGAGTAAAAGTTTTTATAGGCCTGGTAGTCTTTTGGGCCTTGGTCCCAAGGTATTTCCAAGTAGTTTAGTGTGTCGAAAATATCCTCCACGTAGGCTTCCCTTACTCTGTTTTGATCGAGGTCATCGATTCTTAGCATGATCTTGGCTTCAAAGTGTTTGGCTAATGAAGCGGTAATGGCAAACGACAATGCATTCCCCAAATGTAAATAACCGCTTGGTGTTGGTGCCAATCTGGTTAATTTAAACTTTAAAGCATTATCGGGCATTTGATATCAGGCTGTTATGAAATTCTAAAATACAAAAGTTGGTGGATGTCAAGCAACGGTAAATGATAAAATTGCCATTTAATGCCCTAGCCAATTTATTTCGGTAACTTTAAGTAACACTTTTAAAATTTGATAATCCAATAATGGAAAACGACCTAAAACTTGCCGTATTGATAGATGCGGACAATATCCCTTCTAATTATGTGCAGGAAATGATGGAGGAAATCGCTAAATATGGAAACCCAACAGTGAAGCGAATTTATGGTGACTGGACCCAACCTCAGTTGGCAAAATGGAAAGCAGTGCTTTTGGAAAATGCCATCACGCCCATGCAGCAATACAGCTATACCTCCGGAAAAAATGCAACAGATTCGGCAATGATCATCGATGCAATGGACATCCTGTATTCTCAAAAAGTAAATGGCTTTTGTTTGGTCTCAAGCGACAGTGACTTTACTAAGCTGGCGACAAGGCTGCGTGAAGCAAGCATGAAGGTTATAGGTATTGGAGAGAAGAAAACACCCACACCTTTTATCGCAACATGTGATAAGTTTATCTATTTGGAGATTTTGAAGCAGGAAAGCAAAGAGGATAAAGTGGATGTAGGCAAGGACACCAAAGACAGTTCTGATGTCGATAAAATCACTAGTAAAGTGATCCGCTTAATCGCCAATACCATTTCAGATTGCGAAGATGATGATGGTTGGGCATTTTTGGGAGATGTGGGGAACTTGTTGCAAAAGAAGCAGCCAAACTTTGATTCCAGAAACTATGGCTTTCAGAAACTGACTCCAATGATTGGTTCGATAAATAAATTTGAAATCGAGCAGCGAGAAAGTCAGAGAGGAAGACATAAGTTGATTTATGTAAGGAATAGGAAATAATTTTTTTCAAGTGAAGCGAATGTAGGGGATTGAAATAAAAAAATATTTAAATGCGATTCACGGATAAAAATTTTGGATTTATTTGTTGGTTTTCTGTGGGTTAACCTATTTAAAAAAATGACAAACATTACTTTTTTGGTATTAGTACTGTACTATCAAAAAATGTTCTCCTAACTTGCATTAAAAAACAGCCTTCGTCTGAATTTGAGCCCTCATGGTTTATTTTGGTCTGGCATCTTTTTTGGTTTGAACCTATTAATCAATTATTAAAAGACATGTTGAAACGAATATCAGTTTTATTATTAGCAGCTTTGGTTTTGTACAGCTGTGCAACTGTTCCTTTGAGTGGCAGGAAGCAATTAAGTTTGGTGGATAACTCAGAAGTGCTTCCCATGGCCTTTCAACAGTACAATGAAGTAAAGTCAGAAAGTAAAGTGGTTACCAATACCGCTGATGGTGAGAGTGTGGTGAGAGTTGGTAAAAGAGTAGCTACTGCAGTCGAATCTTACCTGAATGATAATGGCTATGGAGATATATTAGAAGGATTTCAATGGGAATTTAACCTGATTCAAGATGATCAGGTAAATGCTTGGTGTATGCCAGGAGGAAAAGTAGCTTTTTATACTGGAATTCTTCCAGTTTGCCAAAATGATGAAGGCATTGCAGTGGTAATGGGGCATGAGGTGGCTCACGCCATTGCCAGTCATGCCAGAGAGAGAATGTCCCAAGGATTGGTAGCGAATGGCCTTTTAGGAGGAGTACAGGCGGCACTTGGTCAAAACCCTACTTTGACAGAAACGATTTTTATGCAAGCTGTTGGTATGGGAAGTCAAGTAGGGATGCTGAAATTCTCTAGAGACCAGGAGCTGGAAGCTGACCAATTGGGTCTGATTTTCATGGCTATAGCAGGATATGATCCTCGCGTAGCACCTGAGTTTTGGGAAAGAATGGAAGCCAGTTCAGGAGGAGAAGCTCCACCTGAGTTCTTGTCCACTCACCCCGGTCCAGATAGAAGGATAGATGAGCTTAAGTCACAAATGCCGGAAGCTTTGAAATACTATAAGCAATAATTTCTTAGGATAACACCAAAAAAATAGAGGCTGCAGTCACTGAGGATTGCAGCTTTTTTTATGCTTTTCACTGAAAATGGGGATTCATAGATGGCGTTTAATTCGTTTATTGTAGATGGAAATTAATTGGTTTTAAGGGGTAATCCCTTTTTTGTTTTGTTTCGATGAAAAAAATATCAATTCTTACCATTTTAATGGTAGCAATGAGTTTAACTCTGGGGAAGGCCCAAAATTTAAAGCTTGATAAAAAGCTTCAAGAAAAACTAGGGCCTCTGATCAGCCAATTTCATGGTACTGCTGGGATATATGTGGAGCACCTCTCCTCAGGAAAATATGCTGCGGTTAACGCTGATACCATTTTTCCTACAGCCAGTATAGTGAAGATTCCCATTTTGGTAGGTGTGTTTCAGAAGATCGCAGATGGGGAGCTCGATTACCATCAGCCCATGGTTTACCATGATTCCATCAAATATGGTGGCTCGGGGCTCATGCAGTTTTTTAAAGACAGTACCGCGACAGATTTAAGTACGCTTTTAGCCTTGATGATTAGCTACAGTGATAATACTACCTCGCTTTGGAACCAAGCTTTGGCTGGAAGTGGGGAAACCATCAATCCCATTTTGTCATCATACGGTTTTGAGTTTACCAGGGTGAATTCCAGAACCAAGGGTAGAGAAGAGAACTGGAAGCAATATGGATGGGGGCAAACGACACCAAAAGAAATGGCTAATCTTCTCAAGATGATCAGGAAGGGTGAAATAGTCAATCGGGCAGCTTCTGAAAGAATGTATCGCCTTATGACCAATATTTATTATGATGATTATGCACTTTCCCAGATTCCTCCCTACATACAAACAGCCTCTAAGCAGGGAATGGTGAATGCTTCTCGTTCTGAATTGGTGATGGTGAATGCTCCGCATGGAGACTATGTTTTTTATATCGCTACCAAGAATAATGAGGATAAGAGTTGGAAGCCGGACAATGAGTCCTGGGTTTTAGCGCGGAAAGTTTCTGCCCTGCTTTGGGAGTATTTTGAGCCAAAGTATGAATGGAAACCAGCTCAAGGTATTGGAGACTTTCAAGAAGGGCTGAGTTATTGAGAAATGAGTTTGTTGGTCTTTCAATCAACTTTGAAAGACCAACAAACTATTAAACATTAGTCTTACTTTGAACTTTATATTGACCAGGAATAAAGCCGAAAGACCTTACCAAACGATTCCATGAATTGATTTGGATAATGGCTAATGTCAGATTTGCAATTTCTTCTTTGGAGAAATATTGATCCAGTTTTTCATGGATATCATGACTATGTTCTTCCTCAGCCATTCTAGTTAGCTTTTCAGTAAACTCCAAAACAGCTTCTTCTTTAGGCGAATAGTAAGGTGTTTCCCTCCAGGCTGAAACAGAGAATAGTCTCAATGCGGATTCCCCAGCTTCAATTCCCTCCTTAAAGTGCATATCCATACAGTAAGCGCAGCTATTAATCTGGGATACCCTCATCCTGATTAACTCCAATAACCCTAAGTCGATCCCACACTGATCCACATAGTTTTGGGGTGACATCATCGCATGGTACAGCCCCTTGGGTAAATTTTGATAAGCAATTCGTTCTTTCATTGTATTGAAATTTTTGATTTGCTCTAATGACAGATTAAAGAACTTAAATGTGACAAGTTAATGAGGCTTTTTCTCTAAATTTTTTAGTTTATCAGGGTTACGGATAAAGTAAACGTGGCTGATTAGCCCCTTATCTACTGCGAATACCTGGCAATTGGTTAAACAACCTTCAGGTGAATAGTAGAAAATGGCAGGTTGGTGATTGACTTGTCTAAACTCGAGATGCACTTCTTTATAGAATTTTTTATACAATCCCATAAACATGGCGATGGAATCAGTAAGGCCAATGATGGTTTTTCTACTTGCAGAGGCTTTGCCGCCTCCGTCAGAACTGACAAGGATATCTTCTTTCAATAGCTTTTCTAAACTGCCAATGTTACCCTCATGGATAGCATCAATATAGTTTTGAACAATCAAAGAGTTATTAGTTAGCTCCTTTTGATTGGTTTCATTTTTTAAGTTTTTTTTGGCCCTACTTAATAGCTGTCTAGAAAGTTCTTGGCTAATTTCGAGCGTGGAACTGATCTCTTCATGGCTATAATCAAAAGCTTCTCTTAATACAAAAACAGCTCGTTGTTTGGGCTCTAACTTTTCCATCAATATCATCAATGAATAGGATAGAATTTCCTTTTTTTCATATTCTGAGTTCTCTGCATCTATAGGCTCTGGTAGCCAAACTCCAGGATAGCTCTCCTTTTGAGATTTTGAAGATTTTTTGAGATTTATGGCGCCGTTGATGACCATCCTGCTTAGGTAAGATTTTTCATTTTTGATCGTGTTATGATCTAATTTCAAATACTTGAAAAATACATCTTGAACCAAGTCTTCAGCTTCTTCAACGGATCCAAGAATATTATAGGCATAGGTGAAAAGTAATGGTCTGTAAATTTCCATTTTAAGTTTTATCTAATTCAAAGTAAAGAATTCTGCTTTCAATTTTAGGTATCTATTCTTTACTGACGTAAATGTATGAGTTAAATGTTGAAATGAATATATACAGTTTCAAGTGTTGTTTACTAATTATTAATTAGAGTTTATTGTCTTTAGGTAAATATATATTTAAATAAATTGATTGTTAGTTAAATAAATAGATTTATAGATAGTTGATGTTGGCTTATTTTTAGTTTATTTTTAAGTTAAACAGATGATAAAAGTCATGTTTTGAGACTTTTTTGCTCATGTTAATCCTACAGGTTTCGGTATAATTTTGATATAAATAAAAAGCACAAGGCGTTTTTAAATACTCACCAACAAAATTGAAAATTTATGAACTCTCTTAAACACGCTCTATTATCCATGCTCTTGGTTTTGATCGCTTTTTACGCGAAGGCCCAAGAAAGTTTTACATTATCAGCTAACCAAGAATTTAAGGTTTCTGGTACTTCCACACTGCATGATTGGGATATGGTTTCTGAAAAGGGAGCCACAGGAACCATGAGTGCAAAGCTTAATGGTACAGCTATTGAAGAAATAAAATCTTTGAAAATCACACTACCAGTGAGTGAATTGAAAAGTGGCAAGTCTGCTATGGACAAGAAAGCCTATGAAGCAATGGACACCAAAAAGAATCCCAATATCTATTTTGAACTGGATAAAGTAAATGAAATTACCGGTGATAAAATCAAGGCTACTGGTAAATTGACCATTTCTGGAAATAGTAAATCAGTCAGCATGGATGTGGGGTATAAAGTGAGCGGGGGAACAGTGACTTTCGAAGGAGAGGCTCCCATTACTTTTACCACCTTCAATGTGGATCCACCGACAGCCATGTTCAATACAATCAAAACAGGTAATGAGCTTAAAATAGCCTTCAATGCTCAATTTAAATCTGCTAACTAATCTTCAAAATCAACAGTCATGAAAAAGTTTAATAGAAGCATTACGTATGCCGTCGTTTTTATGATGATGTTTTTCATTGTAAACGCATCATGGGCGCAAAGGGATCTGATGTATTATAGACCTGATAACTCGCTAGGCCTGAATGTATTTGAAACCACCAAGGATACTGATTATGTTTTTGATGGCCTTCAAGTGAAAGTGGGAGGTGACTTTGCCCTACAGTTTCAAGGCTTGAGCCAAGAAAACAGTTTGGGAAATTTGGTGGAATTAGGCTCCAACCTTAATCTCCCAACTGCCAACTTGAACCTGGATGTCCAATTGGAGGATGGGTTGAGAATGCACCTTAGAACCTACCTATCCGCCAAACACCATCAAGAAGCTTGGGTAAAAGGGGGATACCTCCAAATGGATAAATTGGATTTCGTGTCAGATGGATTCCTGGAAGGTATCATGCAATATACCACCATTAAGGTGGGTATGGATGAAATCAATTATGGCGATGCCCACTTTCGTAGGACTGATAATGCAAGGGCGATCTTTAACCCATTTGTAGGTAACTATATCATGGATGCATTTAGTACAGAAGCTTTTGCGGAGGTTTTTGTTCAAAACAATGGACTTTTGGCACTTGTTGCCATTTCAAATGGTAAGCTGAACCAATCTGTAGTGGTCAATGATAATACTGATAACAAGTTGTCCTTCTATGGGAAATTAGGGTATGATGATTATGTAAGTGAAGATTTTAGGTTGAGGTTGACTGGTTCTTGGTATATTAATCATGGAACATCGACTGGATCCTACATTTATGGAGGTGATAGAGCAGGTGGGAGATACTACAATGTGATGCAGACTTTGGATGGTGATGGATCTGATTTTGAAGGAAGGTTTAATCCTAGGTTTTCGGAGTTGACAGCTTTACAATTCAACCCATTCTTGAAATACAAAGGTTTAGAGTTCTTTGGAATCTATGAAGTGGCTATGAATGGCGAAGACCAAGGCAATGGCCAGTTTACCCAATTGGCTGCAGAACTGTTGTATCGATTTGGTGAGGATGAGCGTTTTTATTTAGGAGGAAGATACAACCAAGTCAAAGGTGAGCAAACTGAGGATGCAGCTACCTTGACCATTGATCGTTTTAATATTGGTGGAGGTTGGTTTATGACCAAAAATATCGTAGCAAAAATTGAATATGTGAAGCAAAACTATGATGGTTATCCAACCGAAAGCAAATACAATGGTGGGGAATTTAGTGGCCTTAATATTGAAGCAGCAATAAGTTTCTAGTATAAATAAATGGAATAAGGGATAAACAATCCCTTATTCCATTTATTTATATGTAACGATAAAAATAGATTGGTTTTATGATGACTATTTATGTGGTGATTTTGACCATTTTACAGCTTTTGACTTCAAGAGAAGAAAAAGTAGTCACTTGGAATATTTTAGCGGAGAGCACCTTGGAGATCAAAGGAAAAACCAATGTCAATAGTTTTAATTGTTTGTCCAAAGAATATAAAGGGAAGGATCAATTAAGAGAAACAACAGAAGAGGGGACAAACTATTGGGATGGAGCAATTAAAGTTCCTGCAGAGGGTTTTGATTGTTTTAATAAAATGATGACCAAAGATTTTAAGGAAACCATCAAGGCTAATGAATTTCCATTGATTGAAATGGAGTTTGTAAAAATGAAGAAATCAGAAAGTCAAAGCAACCTTTTATCTGGTGAGGGGATAGTGACACTTGCTAATGTCTCAAAAAGAGTAAACTTAACCTGTGAGCTTCAGGAACTGGAAAATGGGGTAAAAAAGCTTGTAGGGAGCAGGAAATTCCTTTTTTCTGATTTTGGAATAGATCCACCAAAGAAATTTTTAGGGACGGTCAGGGTAAAAAACGAGGTGGAAGTAGAATTTTCGATACTGATTAGTACTGCTGAATAATCTTTAGTATGTGTTTAGTATGACAAATGTCATGTTTTTTTAATAGGTTTAATCTTTACTTTGTAATGAATACAATTTTTATAAACCAACATGACAGAAAAAAATACCCCTTGCGAACTATGTTTAAGCCGGAAATTCTCTATGTTTTCTGGTTTGTCCGAGGAGCATTTATGTAACCTGTCTGACAGTAAAAACCTGATTTCCCATAAAAAAGGACAAATTCTTTTCTATGAAGGGACCAAGCCTTTAGGCGTATTTTGTATTAGTTCAGGGATTGTTAAGACCTATAAAACAGCTTCTAACGGAAAAGAGCAAATCATAAGGTTGGCCCAGAAAGGTGATTTTCTTGGTTATACCTCTCTTTTGGGAGAAGAAACCTATACCAGCTCTGCAACCATTGTGGAAGATGCTAAAATATGCTTTATTCCCAAAGAAACGTTTTTGGATATTTTGTCCAAAGACAACAATTTCCATCGTAGGCTAACCAAATCGGTTTGCCAAACTTTGGGGATGATGGAAAATCAACTCACCGATGCTACCCAAAAGACCATCCGGGAGCGATTGGCTTTTACTTTGATCAAGCTAAGTGAGTCGTATGGAGTGGATGGAGGAGAAAGCCAAAAAATTGACCTTGTACTTACACGAGAGGAGATAGCTGGATTGGTTGGTACAGCCACCGAAACTGTGATCAGGTTGTTGTCAGAATTTAAGAAAGACAACTTGATAAAATTTGATGGGAAGAAAATTATAGTCTTAGATCAAAAGGGCCTTGCAAGGCTTTCAGACTTTTACAATAACTGATAAGTTTAATCAACATCATTAGAATGGAAGAGTTCGAATCAGTGATTCGGACTTTTTTTATGCCTGATTTTTTGGGTTGATACATAACTTTTTTTGCGCATTTGAAATGGCAGTGTCAAAACCTGATAAAAGTCAGGTTCTGGGTTTCTAAATGTCATGCTTGTACACACGGCTTAAAAGTAGTTTTGTATAAATCATCAACGGGTAATTTATGTATAGCAATGATCTAAGCCATATTGAAATTCCAACAGATATTCTGATGCCGGTTTTCGATAGCCGTATCCCCGCTGGTTTTTTTGGAACAATAACCCAAAGCAAAGCCAATGCTACAGAAACGGATCAGGAAATTAAAATGATTCTCGCCAATCTCCCAAAAGTGTTGGATTGGTTACATGATGCGGATTACCCGCAGGTCTTGGAAAAGCGTCCATGTGGTATTCCCTTATTCTTGTATGATAAAAACATATCCTTTAGAAAGGTGCTCTTTCATTATGATGGTACCCCTTCGTCTGCAAAAATTATCAGGGATTTCTTAATGATGTTTCAGTTTCAAGTGGTGGAGAGCCAAGCCACAATCATCTCACCTAGTTTTATACCCAAATCGAAAATAGCAGAAGAACAAGCATTGATTCAGCTTATCAGTGACCATACCAAGGAAACCAGTTTTATCAAATTCAATTTCACCAAAATTGGAGACTTTTGGTCCTATGCCAATAAGAGAGATTGCACGCTTTTGGTCACCACTAAAGGCTATCAGGCTGACTTGGCAAAAGTGTTATTCCATTTCTATAAAGGTACTGTTTGGCATGATAACTTGTCCTTCTACTTGGCCTAGTTAAAATTACCAATTAAAAACATATCTACTTGATTTATAGTGATATTTATAGTTAAATTTAAATAGAACCACTAACAGAATGAAAAAAGTTAAAGATGAGAATCTTATATTGTGTTATCACTGTGGTGAAAAATGCATAGATGATTTACTTGTCTTTGATGATAGAGAGTTCTGTTGTCCCGGCTGTAAATTGGTGTATGAAGTGCTTCATGAAAATGGCTTGTCCAGCTATTATGCTTATGGGGATAAGCCAGGTACAAAAGCACTACAAGGGCACCAAGCTTCTAATAGGTTTGATTACCTAAAAGAACCTGAAGTCATCCAACAACTCATTGATTTTAAGAATGAGAAGGAGACTCATATTACTTTTTCCATTCCAGCCATTCATTGCGCCTCTTGTATTTGGCTCTTGGAGAATCTTCATCGGTTAAATGAGCATATCATTTCCGGGCGGGTAGATTTTATCAGAAAAGTAGCCAGTATCAAATTTCTCCATGATCAAGTCAGTTTGGTTGAGGTGGTAAAGTTATTGGCAAGGATAGGCTATGAGCCAGTGATCAAGCTTTCAAGTATAGATTCAAAAAAAACAACAACAAGTACAGACAAGCGGTTAGTTTACCAACTGGCTGTAGCGGGCTTCTGCTTTGGCAATATGATGTTTTTCAGTTTGCCGGAATATTTTAGCGAAGTCAGTTTGTTAGGAGAGGGTTTTAGGGGTTTGTTCAATTATCTCAACCTATTTTTGGTCTTACCAGTGGTGTTTTACGCTGCAAACGATTATTACCGATCAGCTTGGTTTGCTATAAAAAGCGGTTACGTTAATATGGATGTGCCTATAGTCATGGGCATCATAGCCTTGTTTGGTTACAGTCTTTTTGAGGTGTTTTTTATGGGCAGTTCTGGTTATTTTGATTCTTTAGGCGGTCTGCTCTTTTTCTTGCTGCTAGGAAAATTTTATCAGCAAAAAACCTTTAGCACACTGTCATTTGATCGGGATTATAAGGCTTACTTTCCTTTGGCCATCACTAAAATAAATGGTCAAGCAGAAGAAGTGATCTCTTTACCAAAGTTAAGGGTTGGAGATACCATAAAAGTAAAAAAAGGCGAATTGATCCCAGCGGACAGTTTGCTTTTAGAAGGAGAGGCATTGATAGATTATAGTTTTGTGACAGGAGAAGAAGTGCCTGTCCCTGTAAATCGTGGGGAGGTGATTTATGCGGGTGGCAGAGAACAATCCGGAGCTATTTTACTCAATATCCAAAAATCCCCCTCCCAAAGCTACCTGACTGACCTGTGGAATCATGAAAGCTTTTCGCGAGAAAAGAATAGCCTAGCCTCTTTGGCAGATGCAATCAGTGGAAAGTTTACCTTAGCTGTTTTATTGATTGCTTTTGGAACTTTGGTTTTTTGGAGCTTTACCGATTTCACGATGGGGATCAAGGCATTTGCAAGTGTCTTGATTGTAGCATGTCCATGCGCTTTGGCTTTATCTACACCATTTACACTTGGAAATGCTTTAAGAATTTTTGGTGCCCGCGCATTTTACCTAAAGAACAGTGGTGTGGTGGAAGATTTAGGAAAAGTGGATACATATGTTTTTGATAAAACAGGCACTTTAACAGATCCTTCGTCAGCCAAGGTGAGTTTTATGGGGATAAGGTTGGAAGAAGAGCTGCTTATGGATATAAAAGGTATGGTTCAGCACTCCTCTCACCCATTGAGCAGTAGGATCAATGCTTGGCTACAGGGTGTAAGGCCAGCCTATGCGGAAGGGCTTGAAGAGCTTCAAGGTAAGGGCATCCGAGCGATTTGTAGCTCCCGGAGTATACAACTTGGCTCAGCCAAATGGTTGGGTTTGGGAAAGGTGAAAACTGGAGATCATGGTAATAGGGTTTATCTGTCCGTGGACGGAGAGGTATTGGGCTATTTTCATATTCAAAGCAGTCTCAGAAAAGGCGTTGTAGAGGTAATTGAGAACCTCAAAAATACTGGAGTAGTTCATCTACTTTCAGGAGACCATGACTATGAAAAGGCCAGCATGGTGAAGGCATTTGGAGAAGGAGTTTGTATGAATTTTAATCAAGGGCCAAAGGATAAGCTTGACTACCTCCAAAGCTTGAACCAACAAGGTAAGCAAACGCTAATGGTTGGAGATGGGCTCAATGATGCTGGTGCACTTCAGGAAAGCTTGGTAGGAATTGCTGTTTCCGATCAATACACGCATTTTTCTCCCGCAAGTGATGCCATAATAATCGCTGAAAATTTAAGGGATTTGCCCAAAATGGTTCAGCTGGCCAAGGATAGTAAAAAGGTCATTGTGGCCAGTTTTATCCTCAGCTTTTTATATAATCTGATTGGTATTGGGCTAGCAGTACAGGGAATGATAAGTCCGGTGATCTGTGCGGTGCTTATGCCGCTGAGTAGTATTTCAGTGGTGCTCTTCACTTCACTTATGATGAATTACCTGGCTATAAAAAGAGGACTTAAAAAACAATGGACATGGAAGTGATTTTCATTTTGATCGGTATAAGCATGCTCTTGGCAATTGGATTTTTTCTGCTTTTTATTAGGGCAATGAAGGATGGCCAGTATGATGATACTTATACTCCTTCGGTGAGGATTCTGTTTGATCATGAAAAAAAGAACAAAGTTAAAGAAGATAAACCGTCAACTAAAACCAAATAAATATGTCTGAAGCGTTACTGGAAAAGTTCAGTTACGATAACAAAATCGTAAAGTACTTTGGAGCTGCCACCATGATTTGGGGCATAGTCGGGATGCTAGTGGGTATTTTGGCCGCCACACAGCTTTTTCTCCCTGAGGCCAACTTAGGAAATCCTTATACAACATTTGGCAGGATTAGACCATTACATACCAATGCCGTAATCTTTGCCTTTGTGGGGAATGCAATTTTTGCAGGTGTTTACTACTCTATGCCGAGGTTGCTCAAGGCAAGGATGTGGAGCGATACCTTGAGTTGGATCAACTTTTGGGGTTGGCAATTGATTATTTTGGCGGCTGCGATTACATTGCCTTTGGGGCTTACCACTTCAAAAGAATATGCAGAATTGGAATGGCCAATAGACATCGCCATCGCTGTGGTATGGGTCGCATTTGGTGCCAATATGATTGGTACATTACTGAAAAGAAGAGAAAGACACATGTATGTGGCCATTTGGTTTTACCTGGCTTCCTTTGTGACAGTGGCTGTGCTCCACATCTTTAATTCCCTGGCTTTGCCTGTGTCATTTTTCAAGAGTTATTCCGCCTATGCCGGGGTACAGGATGCACTGGTTCAATGGTGGTATGGACACAATGCCGTCGCCTTTTTCTTGACCACGCCTTATTTGGGACTGATGTATTACTACTTGCCCAAAGCGGCAAACCGTCCAATCTATTCCTATAAGCTTTCGATCATCCACTTTTGGTCCCTGATTTTTATCTATATCTGGGCAGGTCCTCACCATTTGCTTTATACAGCTTTGCCTAACTGGGCACAAGTACTGGGGGTTGCCTTTTCTATTATGCTGATCGCTCCATCATGGGGAGGAATGGTAAATGGACTCCTGACCCTTAGAGGTGCTTGGGATAAAGTGCGCGTAGACCCAGTATTAAAATTTATGGTCGTTGCAGTGACGGCTTATGGTATGGCTACTTTTGAGGGCCCGATGTTATCCTTAAAATCTGTCAATGCCATTGCTCACTATACGGATTGGATTGTGGCGCACGTACACATCGGAGGTTTGGGATGGAATGGCTTTCTGACCTTCGGCATGTTGTATTGGTTATGGCCAAAAATGTGGAATACTAAATTGTACTCAACCAAAATGGCTAATACCCATTTCTGGTTAGGGACCTTAGGGATTATTTTCTATGCCCTGCCCATGTATGTCGCTGCATTGACCCAAAGTTTGATGTGGAAAGAGTTCAATGAAATGGGGCGCTTGGCATATCCCAACTTCTTGGAAACCGTCTTGGAGATTGTTCCAATGTACATGTTCCGAGCCTTTGGCGGCGTACTTTATTTGACCGGAGCCTTGCTGATGGTCTATAACTTGGTGAAGACCACCAAGGTTGGAACTTTCGTGGAAAATGAGCCGGATGAGGCCCCTGTATTGACCAAGCATATAGCCAAAAAAGGAGAATATTGGCACCATGTGTGGGAAAGAAAACCAATTTTCTTTACAGTACTGGCTACAATAGCTATCCTCATTGGGGGAGCCATCGAGATCGTACCAACACTTTTGGTGAAATCCAATGTGCCAACCATCAGCAGCGTAGCGCCTTATACACCTTTAGAGCTTCAAGGTAGGGACCTTTACATCTCAAATGGCTGTGTGGGCTGTCACTCTCAGATGATCAGGCCATTCCGGTCCGAGACCGAGCGATATGGTGAATATTCCAAAGCAGGTGAGTTTGTCTATGACAGACCATTTTTATGGGGATCCAAAAGAACTGGGCCTGATTTGCACCGGGTAGGCCGAAAATATCCAGATAGCTGGCATTACCATCACATGCTAGATCCAAGAACCATGTCACCAGGATCGACCATGCCATCATACTCCTGGATGATCACCAATACCATGGATCATGAGGATATGCCTGATAAGATCAGAACCATGCAAAAGTTGGGTGTACCCTATCCGGAAGGATATGCTGATGAACAGGCAATGGTGGACTTGGAAAAACAAGCCAGTGAAATAGCGACTGGTTTGTCCGAGGACAACATAGAGGTAATGCCCAATTCTGAAATTGTGGCTTTGATTGCCTATTTACAGCGCTTAGGAACAGATATCAAGAAAGTTGATGCTCCCACAGAAAATAGTATTGCCAAATAAACTTTGAAGTCATGCAAAAAGAAATATTAAGTTCGATCGAAAATGTGGAAATCTATCCGATCATCTCACTACTTATTTTCGTGCTCTTTTTCGTGGGCATGGGATGGTGGGTATTTCGGGTGGACAACAAATACATTGACCACATGAAATCATTGCCTGTAGATGAGAGCCACTTAAACGAAGACGATCATGAAGAGAAATAAGTTTTTAGCAATACTATCACTTTTGCTGATGTGCGCAACTACAGTCTTTGCCCAAGAGGAAGCGATTGGCGGAGGCATGATGGAAACTTTAAGCAGTATGGATAGCGGCCAAATCACCTTATTGATCATGATTTTGGTCGTATTGGGTGTTATGGTTTTGCTATTGATCCTGATGATTTACCTTATGTCCTTTATGGCGGTAGTCCTGAGAAAGGAAAACCCAGAGCTGGCCAATGAACCTACTTGGTGGGAAAACTTTAATGAGAAGTATATCTCCGGTAAGTTTAAGTCTATTGAGGAGGAAGAGGAAATCATGCTTGACCATAGTTATGACGGGATTGTGGAACTGGACAACTTTATGCCTCCTTGGTTGAAATATGTTTTCTATGGAACGATCATTTTTGCTGTAGGATATCTGATCAATTATTCCACCCTTGGATGGGGGAAAACACCTACGGAAGAATATACTGCAGAATTGGAGGCAGAGGCTATTGCAGCAGAAAGCCGAAAGGCACTGGCTTTGGCATCCATTGACGAAAGTAATGTAGAGTTTAACCAGTCTGATAGGGTATTGATTGCAGGGGGCACCATCTTCCAAAACAACTGTGTGGCCTGTCATGCTGCCGATGGTGGAGGAGGAGTCGGTCCTAACTTTACAGATGAATATTGGATTCATGGTGGAAGTATCAAAGATGTATTTACAGTGATCAAGTACGGCGTACCAGACAAAGGAATGATCCCTTGGCAGGATCAGTTAAGCCCAGAGGAGATCCAACAGGTAGCCAATTTTATACTATCGCTAAAAGGAACCACTCCTGCCAATCCTAAAGAACCACAAGGGGAGCTTTATACACCTGAGGCGGATAATCCAAATGAGGAGGGGGAAGCTGGTGTGGACAGTACCGCTGTGTCATCGTGATAAATCAGGGTGGGAGTATCCCGCCCTTCAATCTGAACTAAAATGGGAAATCCATTAGAAAGTAACCAAAAAGAAGCCTTCAGAGACTCTCTTTCCACTGTTAAGGAAGATGGAAAGAGGAATTGGGTATATCCCAAAAAGGTAAGAGGGTTCTTTTATAAATGGAGAACCTACCTTTCATGGTTATTACTTGGGTTTCTCTTTGTGGGGCCTTTTCTAAAAATAGGAGGCAAGCCCTTTTTGTTGCTGAATATTTTTGAAAGGAGATTTGTGATCTTTGGTCAAGTATTTTGGCCGCAAGATACTCATATTCTGCTTTTTTTATTGTTGATTTTCTTTGTATTCATCATTCTGTTTACGGTTGTATTCGGAAGGGTTTTTTGTGGTTGGGCCTGCCCTCAAACCTTGTTTATGGAAATGGTCTTCCGAAAAATTGAATATTGGATAGAAGGAGACGCCAGCCAGCAAAAGAAGCTGAATGCCATGCCATGGAATCAAGAGAAGGTTTTAAAAAAAGGAGCAAAAATGGGTGCTTTTCTGCTAGTATCCTTGTTGATAGCACATACGGTAATGGCTTACCTGATAGGGGTGGATAAGACATTGTCCACCGTTTCCAGTCCGCCAACTGATAATTTGACTGGCTTTTTGGGCTTGATGGCATTTACTGGTATTTTCTTTTTTGTATTTGCTTGGTTTAGGGAGCAGGTGTGTACTGTGGTTTGTCCTTACGGTAGGCTTCAGGGAGTGCTTTTGGATACCAACTCCATCAATGTCTCTTATGATTATGTGAGAGGAGAACCACGTGGAAAGATAAAGAAAAACCAATTTGATGAGATCCCAAAAGGCGACTGCGTAGACTGCTCATTATGTGTACAGGTTTGCCCTACCGGGATTGATATCAGGAATGGTGTTCAAATGGAGTGTGTCAATTGCACTGCCTGTATCGATGCTTGTGATGAGGTCATGATCAAAGTAAAAAGACCAACCGGTTTGATTCGGTATGCTTCCGAGAATGGGATTAAAGATGGAAACCAAAAGTTACTGACGCCAAGGGTAATGGGGTATTCTTTTGTATTGATGTTGTTGATAGGGGCTTTTATTGGTTTGTTGGTGACTAGGACGGAGCTTTCTGCGACGATTACGCGCTTTAGAGGTATGACTTATCAGGAACGGACAGATGGGCAAATCAGCAACTTATATGAAGTTACATTTATCAATAAGACTTTCGATACACAAAATGTTCAGATTAAAGCTGATGATCCAAGATACAGTATTGAAGCGACAGGTGAAGGAAACTGGGAAATGGAAGGCCAGTCCAAATTGGAAGGCAGGTTTTTTCTGGTGGTGGATGCCGGTGATGTGCACCAAATCAATGAAGAAGTGAACCTACGATTGCTGCAAAATGGAGAGGTAATCGATGAAATTGAAACCAGTTTTATGGCTCCATTACCAAAGAAAAATGACTAAATTAATCAAACTATGAATTGGGGAACAGGAATAATATTGGTATTTGTGGGCTTTGCTACCGTAGTCTTTACCATGGTAGGGATATGTATGAACCAAGATGATATTCATTTGGTCACAGAGCACTATTATGAGGAAGAGATCAAGTACCAAGAGCAAATTGAAAAAGCCTCTAATGCAGCCCAGTTAAAAGAGAAAGTGATGGAGTTCGAAGCTGGTACAAAATCGCTACTGATCCATCTTGGTAAGGGAGACAAAGGGACATTGTGGCTCTTTAGACCTTCAGATGCCACATTGGATCAAAAGATGGAAATGGAATTTACAGATGATCTAGGGAAATCGATTCGGCTAGAAGATCTAAAAGCTGGTTATTGGAGAGTGAAATTGGCTTGGGAACGGAATGGAAAACCCTATTATGAAGAACAAAAAATCAATTTATAGATGATTTGGACGGCTTTTTTATTGGGATTCTTAGGTTCATTTCATTGTTTGGGAATGTGTGGTCCAATAGCCATGGCTGTGGCCGCTGCTGACCAAAAACAATACTGGACCAGGAAGCTTTTTTATAACTTGGGAAGAACGCTGACCTATAGTTTGCTAGGCTTATTGGTTGGAACCATGGGCTGGGGCTTAGAGTTGGCCGGAGTCCAGCAGTGGACGTCCATTGGCTTGGGTGTGCTGATTATACTTTTTGCTTTATTGTATCGTAAGGGCGAGCAGGCTATCGTACAAGTAGGACTTTATAAATTCGTGGGAAGTATCAAGGCTTCTTTGTCCTACTGGTTACGAAAAGGTGGGACTGTTGCATTTTTTATGACTGGACTTATTAACGGACTTTTGCCATGTGGGATGGTTTATATAGCATTATTAGCTTCTTTGGCTCTTTCAAGTCCCTTTGAGGGAGCTTTGTATATGTTTGCTTTTGGGATGGGCACTGTCCCTTTGCTTTTTATACTTATGTTGGGAGGACAATTATTTAGTCCCTCCAAAAGGCAGCGTCTATTTAAATTGATGCCCTATTTTGCGGTTTTTATTGGAGTACTTTTTATTGTCAGAGGTTTGGGTTTAGGTATTCATTTTATCAGTCCAGAGCTTAGCTCCTTAGCACCATCAAAAGCCCCTACAGAAATTACCATTTGCAAATAATCAGAAAGTGGAGCTGTTCAACTCTTAAAAGCAGTCCAATGTCCTTTATAATTTTTGTAAATTAAATCAGTGGTTCAGGACTAACTGAAAAAAATGCAGTTGGACGCAACCCAAATAATAATGTAGATTGAGCTTTAGAACTCGCATAGATTTCAGCTAAAAAAGACAGCACGCAGGGTTAGTGAAAGTAAGTTTAGTGGCCTCGATCAATGTATCGTGGACCTGATGTAAGAATCCACATTTTCCCTTGTAATAACCTCTAAAGGAAAAAGCTCTTTCTCAGGTGCTTGTTTATTAAAGAGCAGGTGATTGGCAAGGTGATGGATTCCTCTAAATACCTGTCTGTTTGGGTTTTGGTTGATCAGGAAATTGATATCTCCTGATTTGAGCAATTCTATGTTTTCTTCCAAGAGATCATAGCCTACGATACAGATGTCAGAGAGTTTGTTTTTTCTCAATATATCTGCAGTAAGCTTGGCTCCAGATGAGGTGGGGATAAATAAACCCTTGATTTTGTCTTTTTTTATGGCTTCAATAAGTTTGGATTCAAAGGATTTCATGTCGTCACCCTCAATGATTACCGCAGAAACAGTGACTTTTTCTTTTTGCGAAGAACTAAAATAGTCCCTAAAGCCTCTTTCCTTTTCTTTAAAGTGAACAGAAAACTGGATGCTTTCACTGACGTGAAGGATTGAAGCAGTATTATTTTGGCAGTTGGTGCCCAAGTCGATCAAAGAAGCGCCTAACTTTCCACTCTGGTATAAGTCCTGCCCAATGAAGGATAGTGGAGAAACATCAGGAATCATGGTGTTGAAATGCACATAGGGAATTTTAAGCTCGTCAAGCTCCTTAAAAAACTCCAGGGCTTCATTGAGGAAGATAGGGGCACTCAAAACAGCATCAGGCTTGCTTTCGAGTAATTTTTTAGAAGCACTTTTAAAGGAACTAAAATCATGGAGTTCAAAAAAGTGAGGCTCCAATACCATATGATAGGGTCTCCACTCTACTTTTGAAGCCTCCAAGCCTTGAAGTGATAAGTTCCAATAAGGGTCTTGTTTAGGATTCGGAACGAGCAAAGCGATTTTGTATACTTTGCTTGAGCCAAGGGTCTTGGCCAATAGGTTTGGCGTATAGTCAATTTCTTTTAGGACTTTTTCCACTTTTTGCCTAGCAGCTTCTGAGACTTTACCTCTTTTGTGAATTACCCTATCCACCGTACCAACGGATACGCCGGATAACTTGGCAATGTCTTTTATCCTGATCATCTTATTTTTTTCCATAATAGGGTCTGTTAGGTCAATGGATTTTTGGTCTTTTTGAAAAAATCGTAAACCACGAAAGTAATAGTTTTTTTGATCTGTACATAATCGGACTGTTTTAAAACCACTAATGACAATTGACTGAATTAATAATTTGTTAATGAGAATGAATGGTACCGTTTCAAATTATCAACTATGTCTTTGTTCTTTATTATAATTCTAATCAAAAACAATTATTAGTCCTTTTGCACTATATAATTGTTCTGTTTGGTTACTCTATGTTTCCGCAAACAAATAAATTGTGTGCGGAAACAATTTCAAAATATTTTTTGATTAATACAATTTAATTTCTACTTTGGTGATGTGTAAAAGATTAGTGTGTCATTCCTTATTTATTAAATAATTATTTCTTTTCGAATTGTATGTGGAGTTTTTTATTAAGCAATTGTTAAAGAAATAGGAATAATGAATGGTTTTGCTGATCTGGTTTAAGACCTCTGAGTTGAATAAGAAGTGGCTACTAATAAATAGTGAACAAACTCGCTTCTTTTAATGATTTATTGACTTCTGAAATTGAAAAATTCTTACACCTATAAATCGTAAATATGAAAAAACAAATTACCCACAAAACTAATCCCTCATCGCTTTTCAAAAAGAAAAGCAAACTTCTGCTAGCGCAAAGTATGCTGGTAGGTGTTGTGTTTTCTGGTTCTGCGTTTGCAGGTAATGTAGAAAACGCTGCAACTTTTAATGAGATTGTCAGTATCGGGGAGGCTGACATTAAAGTAACCGGGACCGTTCTTGATAGTAACGGTGATCCACTGCCTGGAGCTGCTGTTTCTGTTCAGGGACTCAGTAGAGGTACTGTGACCGACTTGGATGGTAAATTCAGTATTGATGTTCCAGAAGGTTCTACTTTGGTAGTTTCTTTTTTGGGCTTCACTACTAAAACGGTAGAGGTTGGAAACCAAACAGAAATCCGGGTCGTGTTGGAAGAAGAAGCCTCTGCCCTTAATGAAGTGGTAGTAACTGCCTTTGGTATGGATAAGCAAGAAAAGGCACTAGGTTACGCAACCAGTACTATTAAATCTGATGAATTGGTGAAAGTAGCGACACCAAACTTGGCGACAGCATTATATGGTAAAGCTCCAGGGGTGAAAATTGCTACAGGTGCCGGTGGTGCGACTTCGGCCGTTAACATCCAAATACGTGGTGTAAACTCCATAACAGGTAAAAACCAGCCTTTGATCGTTTTGGATGGTGTGCCTATCCGAAATGAGGAAGTGACCAATAACAACTATTGGGGGGATCAACGTCTGAGAGGTAATGGCCTTTTGGACATCAACCCGGCTGATGTCGATAACATCTCCATTTTGAAAGGAGCGTCTGCGGCAGCATTGTATGGTTCAGAGGCTGTAAATGGTGTGGTTTTGATCACTACCAAAAAAGGTAAGGCAGGAGAAAAAGGAATGAGAGTTGACTTTAATGCAAACTTTGCTGTCGATCAAATTGCTTACTTGCCAAGATATCAAAACGTTAGAGGGCCGGGCATGCCATCCCATATTCAGGATTTAGGTCAATCGGAAGATGGGTTTAATTATACTGAAGATGGTGTAAGAACTGTCCCTAATACGACTACAAACTACGGCCCTGCATTTGATGGGCAGCCGATGATGGCTTGGGATGGAATATCTAGACCATACGTGGCTCAGGAAGACAACTACGCGGCATTGTTCAATGATCCTATCAGTTCTCAAGTAAACGTGGCTATTTCCAATGCGACTGAAAAGGGTAATTTCCGTTTGTCACTTACTCGTCAGGACAATGAGGCTTTGAGCTTGAACTCAAAAAACAGTAAAAACATCCTAAATCTGAACTCCTCTTACAAAGTAAGTAAGAAAGTTAAAACGGATTTGATGATCAACTATATCAATCAAAACACCAAGAACCGTCCTTATTCCGTTGACAGAATGATCAATAATTTCGGTGGGATGATGACCCGTTTTGATAATGGTGCTTGGTATTTGGATAAATATCAAACTAGTAGAGGCTACAGGTTCGTTACAGGAAGTAATCAGAGTTTGACTCCTGATGAAAATATTACAGGAAACGGATTTAGAAGTGATATTGCTGATTATGTATGGAGAGTTAATAAACATTTCTTGGATGAGACCAGTAACCGTGTAATTGGTAGTTTGACCAATACTATTGATATTACTGAAGGTTTGAATTTAAGAGCTCGGATTTCTACTGATCTTACCAGTAGATACTCAGAAGATTCTCGTTCGACAGAGAGACCATTGGCGTTTGGCCCTTCAGGGTCTTTTGGAATGACTTCTGAATTGTTTAGTATCCTCTATGGAGATGTCATGCTAAACTACCGTAAGCCAATTACCGATGAAGTGACATTTAGTGCTATGGCAGGTTATACGGCTAGACAAGAAAGCTATAATAGTATAAGTCGCAGTACAAATGGAGGTTTAAGCTCAGAAAATCTCTTCGATATTGTAGCATCTACCAATATTCCTAACTCAGGTTCTAATCGTACCGATCGTGTTATTGATGCTTTTATGGGAACCGTTAATTTGGATTATAAGGGAGTGTGGTTTGTAGAAGGAACTTTGCGTAGAGATAGAATTTCTACCATGAATCCTAATAACAACACATTCTTCTACCCATCAGTTAACTCCAGTTTTGCGATTTCTGATGCTGTTACTTTACCAGATTTAATTACTTTCTCTAAATTGAGAGGTTCTTGGGGGATAGTTGGTAATTATCCTGATGTATATTCTGCTAACATTGCATATACTCAAAACTCGTTAGGAGAGCAACAACCAAATGGTTCCAATGTACTTTATACTGTAATTCCTTCAAGCTTTGGAAATGATGGTATCAAACCTGAGCAAAAGCATGAATTTGAATTTGGCTTGGATACTAGATTCTTCAACAATCGTTTCGGCTTGGATGTGTCCTATTATAATGCACAAATCAGAGATCAGATTTTGCCATTGACTTTGCCATCTTCTGCCGGTGCATCTTCTGTATTGACCAATATCGGTACACTTAGGAATACCGGAGTGGAAATTGCCTTAAATGGTCAGATAGTGGAAAGCAGAGATTTTGGATGGAATGCAGTGGTTAACATTGCCAAAAACGTCAATAAAGTAGAGAAATTGGCTAATAATGCTACTGAACTCCTGCATGCTGATTACGATGGTAATGCGGCTCAGTTGAGATCAGTGGTGGGGCAGCCAATGGGAGATTTCTATGCTCGTCCAATTGCAACTGATGATAACGGAGACAAAATCGTTCAGCCAAATGGTCTGTATAAAATAGATGACCAAAACTGGATCAAAGTAGGAAATGCCATGCCTGATGCAGTGGGTGGTATCATCAATGATTTCAGGTACAAAAACTTCTCTTTGTCGGCTGTGATGGACTTTCAAATTGGTGGTAGTGTAATGCCAACAGGGATCAATTGGATGATCTCTCGTGGTTTGACTGAGGAAAGTTTGAATTATATGGATGAAGCAAGCGGAGGATTAGCTTATTACTTGGATGGTGATGGAAATGGCGTTCAAGTAGACCATTCTACTGGACAAGGTCCAAATGGAGAGACTGTTTACCATGATGGTATGCTGATGGATGGCGTTATCGCTGACGGATCTGCCAATAGCAATGTGGTTTCGCAAGCTTATTACTATTGGAATACTTATAACTGGGGAGGTCCTCAATACAGTCAGTCTAGGTATGAATTGTATATAAAAGATAACGACTATATCAAAATGAGGGAATTGTCCATCAGTTATGCTATACCGAATCAGATCTCTTCTAAATTCGGTGCTTCCGATGTTAATATTTCAGTATTCGGAAGGAACTTGTTTTTCCTTTACAGAAACATCAAGGATCTAGATCCTGAAGTTTTAACCGGTGGATCCAGATGGACTCAAACATTGACCAGTGCGGGTACTAACCCTGCTACCAAAACTTATGGTGTAATATTAAGAGCCAGATTCTAAAAGCTAGTTTAAGAACAATTCATATAATTAAGACATGAATATCAATAGACTATTTATATATATACTTCTGGTTGGCAGCTTAGTGAGCTGTACAATTTCAGACTTTGAAGATAACTACACAGATCCTTCCAAACTTGCGGAAACTTCTGTTGGTAAGCAGTTTACTGGGATGATGTATTCCAATAGACTTTATGTGTTACCCGGTTATAGGGATTACTTTGTGGTAAGAAGAATTACTTCTAACCGATATACTCAAGCAGTAGGCTGGGTCAATGTAGAAAACCAATATGTACCAGGTTCTGCTGCTGTAAGTGAGCGTTGGGATGTGTTTTATAACTTTATGGCTCAATACAGAGAGCTTCAAAAAGTTTATAATGAGCTATCTGCACAAGAGCAGGCAGATAACCGTCTCTTTATGATCACAGCTGCGGTTTACTTCTATGACCGTACCCAACAGATTGTGGATTTGTATGGTGATATCCCGTGGAGTGAGGCTGGTATGCTAAGCCAAAATGGAGGCGATTATTCGAAGTCTTACCCTGCTTATGATACCGCTGAAGAGATCTATACAACTATGCTGGACGATTTGGCTGATTTCGCTGATGAGTTGGGGACACTGGAAATCAATGCGGCTGTTGAAGCTGATTTTAATACGCAAGATTTGATCAACAGAGGAAGTATCGATTTATGGACCAAGTACATCAACTCTTTGCGATTGAGAATGTTGACACGGGTAAGTGGAAGCAGTGAATTTGCTTCAAGGGCTACTGCTGAAATTGGAGAGATTCTCTCTAATCCGACCGATTATCCTATTGTTACCAATAATGATGATAACATTTTATTCCATATCCATACACTTGGGACTTTAATGAGTGCTACTGATTTCCAAAGTGGGTTGGAAGATTGGGATGGTAACTTAGCAGGAAAACAGATTTTAGATCATATGGTGAATAATCAGGATCCAAGATTGACATATGTGTTTGAACCTGGATTGGAATCGAACGGCGAGTATCTAGGACTTGACCCTTTAATGAATCCAACAGATCAAAATGCTTTGGTTCTTGAGCAAACCCTTTCTTTTTATAACAGGTCCACACTAAGTAGAAACCAATATTTCCCGGGTGTGATCATGACTGCAGCAGAAGTACATCAGCTTGCGGCAGAATATTATCTAAACCAAGGCCAAAGTGCTATGGCTAAGGCCCATTATGAAGAGGGAATTAGGCAGTCTATTGGCTTTTACCAATACCTAAGAAGCATTAGTAATAATGCAGACGCTGATGCACCTATTGTACCAACGGATGCTTCCATTAGTAATTATTTGGCTATGGATGAAGTTTCTTGGGATGCTGCATCTAGCGCAGAAGAGCAACTAACTTTAATTGCAGAACAGAAATGGCTCCATTTTAACGTCATTCAATCTAATGAAAGTTGGTATGAAATCAGAAGATTGGGTCTGTTGGATTTTGACTTTTGGGTGGATAACTCCAATCAGCAGAGTCTACCTCCTGCTCGTTGGATGTATCCAGGATCTGAGCAAACTTATAATATGGAAAATTATTCCGTTGTTCAGGGAGAAGATAAGCTAACGAACCAACTATTCTGGGACGTAGATTAATTCAATGATTTGATAAAATAGGTTTAAGGGACCTAGGGCCGCATGCTTCAGCTTTGCTGTTGGTGCGGCCTTTTTATTTTTTCTGTTTATTGTTCTAGACTTTCCATTAGTTCAAAACTGAGTTGATCTACATTGCCTTTATTTGGATGAAAAGCTGAAAGATTGGAAAGGATAATGACAGCATTTTGATTTTTGTTGTCGATCACCATGGAGGAACTATAGCCACCTGTGCCACCATTATGCCAGTACCATTTGTTCTTGGGCGCTCTATTGATAATTGCCCATCCTAGACCGATATCTACATTATTGACCACATGAACTGTCTTTTGGCGGGTCAGGGCCAAAGCAGTGTAGCTGCTGTCAAATTGGGCCAATGCAAACTTGGATAAGTCTTCCACATTGGATAAAATCCCTCCCGCTCCACTTAGCACCTCCATGTCCCAATTGGCAGTTTCCTGTCCCATAGGTCCCAGTCCTTTGACTATAACTTTATTTAGCTCTTGTCTGTTGGCAGTGCTACTGTTCATATGTAGGGGTGAGAAGATCCTTTGTTGCAGTAGTTCGGAATAACTCTCATCCTCAATTACTCCTAGTGTATAGCCTAAGAGGCCTGCTCCAAGATTGGAATACTGTGACTTCATTCCGCTAGTGTCCAGAAGGCTAAGTTCTTCCATAAGGTAAGCTTTTAGTTTTTCCTCATCATATCCTTTATAAGGGTTTTGGGGATTTGCCATGGCGAGGTTGGAGGGGATTCTTGGCAGTCCTGAAGTGTGGTTGGCGAGTGACTTAAAAGTGATTTTGATGTCATCCTTCATGGGAAAGGGTAAAAAATCATTGATATTGTCATTAAGGGTAATTTTATTTTCTTCTACCAGATAGGCTAAGAGAGTAGAAGTAAATACTTTGGTGATGGAGCCGATTTCAAAGATGCTTTGACTGTTATTGATGCTTACAATGCTGTCATTGAGCCTTTTGACTCCATAATAGGAGGTTTGGCCATTTTTAATAAAGGCAAATGCCAATTGAGTGTTGTTGTGGAAAGTGTTGATCTTGTTAAATATCAGGTCAGTTTTTGACTCGGGTAAAATATCTGTTCTTTGTGCATTGATGGCAGTATCAATTTGAGAAAAGGTGCTATGGAACCAAAAGCAAAGAAAGAGGATTAAAGCATATTTCATGGGCGTGTTTGATAAATGGTGTTTATTTAAAACTACCAATTATTTTTGTTTCTCGCCATCTGGTAATGCTATATTTGACTTTTAAGGTATTGGATAGTTGTAAGTTAGCCTTTCAGTTAAGAGATGCTCACCTTGTTTCTTTTTGTCAGGACGTTTTTCAATATCAACCACTGCATCAGGAAAGATAAATAGTATATCTAACTTTTAAGTTATAGACTTTAACTTGCTAGCATGGCAGGTTGATTAAGAATAACTGGCTTTCATAAGCGCTCTTTTTTTCTCTTTCTTCTTTCTGACCATCAGAATGGCAATGGCAATAAAAAGACCGGAACAAGCAATGCCTGCTCCCACCAGGTCAGCAGAGGTAAATCCATAGCCCATGGCAATAGGCAAACCTGCTAGGTAAGCTCCTAAAGCATTTCCAATATTGAATGAGCTTTGATTAAGGGAAGAGCCCAAGGTTTCAGCGCCCTTGGAGGCTTTGATAATCACAATTTGAATGGGGGTAACCAGACAAAATGAAACGGTTCCAATGATAAAGGTCATGATCAGTACGGCTGTTTTATCAGTGGCCAGGTAGGTGTTGGCAACAAGCATGAGGGCCATCATGACCAAGGTGATCATCACTGCATAGATTGGAAGCATTTTTTCCGCTAGTTTTGCACCGATAAAATTACCAAAAACCATTCCCAGGCCTGCCAGTATCATGGCATAAGGAACTACTGTTTCCGGGTGACCGGCTACATTGGTAATCAGAGGGGCAATATAACTGTACCAGGCAAAAAAGCCTCCAGTCCCAATGGCGGTCAAAAGAATACTTAACCACAGTTCTGATCGCTTAAAAATGCTGAATTCCTGGGATATGCTACTAGAGGAAGACTTTTCCATGGTAGGCATCCATAACTTTACACTGGCTAAGGTAAGTAACCCGATGATACCGACGATTAGGAAGGTAATGTTCCACTGAAAGTGTTTACCGAGAAAGGTAGCCAGCGGTACACCAACCACATTGGCAACCGTGAGTCCTCCAAACATAATGGAGATGGCTTGGGCTTCTTTTCCTTCCTTGGAGAGTTTTCCGGCTACTACAGCTCCTATCCCAAAAAAGGCACCATGAGGTAGCCCGGACAAAAACCTCATGATCAGAAAAGAAGTGTAATTATTGGAAAATGCTGAAAGCGTATTGAAAATGGTGAACCAGATCATCAAGGCAAAGAGGACTTTGTTTGCTGGCCACCTGTTGCCTATAGTGGTCAGAATAGGTGCTCCAACCACAACGCCCAAGGCATAGGCAGCGATAAAGTGACCCGCTTTGGGAATGGATATTTGGAAGGCCTCGGCAATCTCAGGCAAGATACCCATGATGACAAATTCCGTCGTTCCAATACCAAAACCACCAATAGCCAATGCAAGTAGCGCCTTTCTCATATCTAAGTTCTTCAGTTTAGGGTTTGTGAAAAGAGATAAGTAGTAAACTGCCTGAAAAGTTCATTATTCGAAATAATTAATGAAATATTTAATAATTATTTAAATAATCTATTGAATCGTAATCGATTGCGTAATGTGCGAGAGAAGCTTAGAACGCTCGAAGTGTTATTGATGCAAAACCTTTTGCAATAGAAAATCCATGATTAACTTGATCCTTTATAAATCGAGGGAAAGATGGATAATCAAGTCGAAATACACTATTGTACCCAATGCAGATGGATGCTAAGAGCTGCTTGGATGGGGCAGGAATTGCTGACCACTTTTGAAGGAGAATTAGCTGCTTTGACACTTAAGCCCGGGACGGGAGGAGTTTTTGAGGTAAGAGCCAATGGTCACCTGGTATGGTCACGTAAAGAGAAAGGGCGATTTCCGGAAATTACGGAGCTAAAACAGCTTGTCCGTGATGTAATTGCGCCAGGAAAAGACCTTGGGCATGCAGACAAGAAAAGGACCTAGGAGTTTATGGTTTGATCTTGATTATACCATTTTTATATAGGTTTAAGGCTTGACCCAAAATTTCAATTATATCCTCTAATGGTAAATCTTCAGTAGGATTAACCCTGAAAATTTTCATTCTACTTCTACTCCCCGTTTCCAGTTTGGGATGCTCAAGATGTTTGCCTTCTACCATCAGGAGGTATGGTTCATTTGTTTTCTTATCTGTCCATAGATAGCAAAACATCTTTTTTTTATAGCAAAAGCAAGGCATTCCATATTTTTTGGTTTCAGATACCTCAGAGTCTTGGCATAGAATAACCTTACGCAATGCCAATAAACAGGACCTGTTGGGCTCTTCCTGATGGGCGTAGAATTGGTCTGTTTCTTTGAGCATTTTCTCTTCTTGGCGAATTTGATATTGCCTGTTTTTTATTGATAAGCCTATAATGAGTAATACATTCTGGTTTACATTAAGAAGTGAAAGCCTAACCCATTAGATTTATTTTGAGCCATTTACAAAGCTTCTAATGCCTTGCCGAAATGAGGATAAATTTTTAACTTAAAGAAGTTTGAAAATAGTATTTGAAAGTAAGAAAAAAATCAAAATAACAATTCCTTTAAATTTTTTACCAATAACAATAAAACACAAAAAAATGGAAAACAATAATGGATCCCGAAGTTTTGATGTAAATGACAGCAGTCGCAAATGCCCCTTCTCAGGTGGAGCCCCCAAGAAAAGCGCTGGGGGAGGAACCAGCAATTTGGATTGGTGGCCTGATAGACTGAGGGTAGATATCTTAAGACAACATTCTTCCTTGTCCAACCCAATGGATAAAGATTTCAATTATGCCGAAGCTTTCAAAAGCCTGGACTATGAAGGGTTGAAAAAGGATTTACATGCATTGATGACTGATTCACAAGACTGGTGGCCGGCAGACTTTGGGCACTATGGTGGGCTTTTTATCAGGATGGCTTGGCACAGTGCTGGAACTTATCGTATTGGTGATGGCCGAGGAGGAGCAGGAGCTGGGCAGCAGCGGTTTGCCCCACTGAACAGCTGGCCGGACAATGCCAGTTTGGATAAAGCCAGAAGGCTGCTGTGGCCCATCAAGCAGAAGTATGGCAAAAAGATTTCATGGGCTGACCTGATGGTCTTGGCAGGCAATGTAGCATTGGAATCTATGGGCTTTAAAACCTTTGGCTTTGGAGGAGGGCGTGAAGATGTTTGGGAACCGGAGCAAGATGTATATTGGGGTTCTGAAAAAGAGTGGCTGGAAGATAAAAGGTACTCTGGGGAAAGGGATTTGGAGGATCCATTGGCTGCAGTGGTGATGGGCTTGATTTATGTGGATCCTGAAGGACCGAATGGCAATGGGGATCCTATTTCTGCTGCGCATGATATTCGGGAGACTTTTGGAAGGATGGCCATGAATGATGAGGAAACGGTGGCTTTGATTGCAGGAGGACATTCCTTTGGAAAGACCCACGGAGCGGCGGATCCCGGAGAGTTTATAGGACCTGAACCTGAGGCAGCTCCCATTGAGTCCATGGGCTTTGGCTGGCAAAATACTTTTGGGTCTGGAAAGGGGCCTGATGCGATTACCGGTGGGCCTGAGGTGACTTGGACACAAACCCCTACACAGTGGAGTAACTTCTTTTTCGAGAATTTATTTAAGTATGAATGGGAGATGACCAAAAGCCCTGCGGGAGCGAAACAGTGGGTGGCCAAAGACGCAGAGGAGAGCATTCCTGATGCCTTTGATTCCTCCAAAAAACATCGCCCTACCATGTTGACTACTGATTTGTCCTTACGTTTCGACCCGGAATATGAGAAGATTTCAAGACGATTTTATGAAAATCCTGACCAGTTTGCAGATGCTTTTGCCAGGGCTTGGTACAAGTTGACCCACCGTGATATGGGGCCTCTGAACAGGTACCTCGGGCCAGAAGTAGCACAAGAGGAGTTGATCTGGCAAGACCCTATTCCTGCATTGGATCATAAGGTGGTAGATGAACAGGATATAGCATCTTTAAAGTCCAAAATATTGGCTTCTGGTTTATCTGTTTCTCAGCTAATTTCTACCGCTTGGGCTTCTGCCTCTACTTTCCGAGGCTCGGATATGCGTGGAGGAGCCAATGGCGCCCGCATTCGCTTGGAACCGCAAAAGGACTGGGAAGTAAACAATCCGGCAGAACTATCCAAAATTCTAAAAATCTATGAAGGGATTCAAAGTGATTTTAATGGTGCCCAGTCTGATGGAAAGAAAATCTCTATAGCGGACTTGATTGTACTGGGTGGCTGTGCAGGTTTGGAAAAGGCAGCGAAAGATGGAGGCCATCAAATTAAAGTGCCGTTCACTCCTGGTAGAATGGATACTTCCCAGGAACAAACCGAAATAGATACCTTTACCTACCTTGAGCCCGTAGCGGATGGATTTAGAAATTATAGAAGGACTCGGTTTGATGTGTCCACCGAGGCATTGCTGATCGATAGGGCCCAACTCCTGACTTTGACCGCACCAGAACTCACCGTGCTCATAGGTGGCTTGCGTGTTTTGGGTACCAATTATGATGGGGCCAAACATGGTGTGCTGACTCATAACCCTGGGGTGCTTTCCAATGACTTTTTCTTGAACTTACTGGATATGGGAACGGTATGGCGTCCGGTGTCTGAAGATAATAAGGAAGTCTTTGAAGGACGGGATGCCAAAACAGGGGAGGTGAAGTGGACCGGCACCCGAGCTGATTTGGTTTTCGGTTCCAACTCTGAGTTGAGGGCTTTGGCAGAGGTTTATGGTTGCCAGGATTCCAATGAGAAATTTGTGAAGGACTTTGTGGCAGCTTGGGACAAAGTAATGAACCTGGACCGCTTTGATTTGGATTGAAAGTCCTAAGGTCATATTGTAATCCAAGAGTAAAGAGGCAACTGGTAGGTTGCCTCTTTTTGTTAAGAGATATTTTTGAACTAATTTTTGGAGATGAAATACGCCTTTCTTATCGTAATTAATATCCTGTTGACAGGCTTGGTTAAAGGACAAGATACCTACGTTTTATACAAAGGCAGAAAGACCTATCATAAAAAATCTGTTTTGATGTTTTATGATTTAAAAGAAGGGTGGGAGTTAAAAGAAACAGATGATCAGATCATTTTTATTTTCGATGATTCAAATGATGATTCGAGCCACCAACTGTTTGTCCATTTAAAAAGCCAGTACAAATATCAAGCTGTAAAGGAGGAAAATTTTGATGTAACCACTTTAAAAAGTTTTCAGGAGCTAAAAGAATTCGAGAATATCAGAATTCAACAACACAAAGAACAAGCACAGGAAGAAGGAGAGGTTTTTATCACTCCATTAAGTCATAGTTTTGTTGATGTATATATAGTACAACGCAAAGAAGGGTATTATAAAATATTTCAGGTGAACTGGGAGACTATAGGTTTTTAATACATTTACTAAGTGAACATTTATAATTCAAGACAATTATCTAATAAACTGTGTTTTGGAGTTTTCCTTATAATAAGCTTTCAAATGGATTATTAGTTAATGGATATGGGGATAGTAGTCTTTGGAGGGATTTCTTACCCTAATAGTTTCCAGCTGATAGCCCCTTTTTATTTGGTATTATAAGTTAATAGTAAACAAAAAGCACCACAAGAAAAGACTCGTGGTGCCCATGTTAGGTGATGATTACAGGTTAAAATTTTAAAACTGTAAATCGCAACTTAATCCTGTGGATAGATCAAATCAAATCGATCTAACTTCATTACTTTATCCCAGGCCTTAACGAAGTCATTGATAAACTTTTCATTGGATGAACTAGCATAAAGTTCCGATAGTGCGCGCAATTCAGAGTTGGAGCCAAAGATCAAATCTGCACGGGTGGCAGTGTATTTGACTTCACCGGTTTTTCTGTCTTTGCCCTCAAAAAGTTCCTTGGTTTCATCCAGAGGACTCCATTCTGTACCCATGTCCAATAGATTGACAAAGAAATCATTGGTCAATTGGTCAGGCTGGGTTCCCAATATCCCCTTTTCAGATCCATCATAGTTCGCATGAAGAGAACGCATCCCTCCAAGTAATACGGTCATTTCTGGAGCTGTAAGTGTCAAAAGCTGCGCTTTATCCACCAATAATTCTTCGGTAGAAAGGGTGTACTGGGTTTTTAGATAATTTCTAAAACCATCAGCCATTGGCTCCAGTAGGGCAAAAGACTCCACATCTGTTTGCTCTTGAAGGGCATCCATACGGCCCGGAGCGAAAGGAATGCTGATAGGGTAACCGGCATTGGCGGCAGCTTTCTCAATGGCTGCATCACCAGCCAATACGATCAGGTCGGCCATTGAAACCTTTTTGGTTCCTGAAGTAGCGTTGAAATCTGCCTGAATCTTTTCAAGAGTGCCTAGAACTTTTGCCAATTGCTCAGGATTATTAACATCCCAATCCTTTTGTGGTGCTAGACGGATTCTTGCTCCATTGGCGCCTCCTCTGCGGTCAGATCCTCTGTAAGTAGAAGCTGAAGCCCAGGCAGTGGAAACCATTTCACTAATGCTCAGGTCTGAAGCCAAAATGTTTGACTTGAGTTTTGCAATGTCACTTTTGTTGATCAAAGGATGGTTAACAGCGGGGATTGGATCCTGCCAAATCAAATCTTCTTTGGGGGCTTCAGGGCCTAAATAAGTGGTCTTTGGTCCCATGTCCCTATGTGTCAGTTTGAACCAGGCCCTTGCAAAAGCTTCATTGAAAAGCTCGGGATTCTCGTAGAACTTTCTTGAGATCTTTTCAAAGCTGGGGTCAAATCGTAAAGATAAATCGGTGGTAAACATGGTCGGTTGATGTCTTTTGCTTTTGTCAAAGGCATCAGGAACCGTCATATCGGAATCCTTAGCTACCCATTGGTGGGCACCGGCAGGACTCTTGGTCAGTTCCCATTCATTTTCAAACAAGCTGACAAAGAACAAGTGGCTCCACTGGGTAGGGGTAGGGGTCCATGTAACTTCCAATCCAGAGGTGATAGCATCTGCACCTTTTCCGGATTTATAGTCACTTTTCCATCCAAAACCTTGTTCTTCAATGCTAGAGGCTTCCGGATCTGTTCCTACATGGGTGGCAGGACCAGCGCCATGTGCTTTCCCCAAAGTGTGCCCACCTGCAATTAAGGCAACGGTTTCTTCTTCATTCATTCCCATTCTACCAAATGTGGCGCGAATATCATCAGCTGCCAAAAGGGGATCAGGGTTGCCATTTGGTCCTTCTGGGTTGACATAGATCAATCCCATCTGAACAGCGGCTAGTGGGTTTTCCAACTCACGATCGCCGGAATAACGTTTTTCGTCAGAAAGCCACTCTTTTTCAGCTCCCCAATAAATATCCAATTCAGGTTCCCAAGTGTCCTCTCTTCCTCCGGCAAAGCCAAAAGTTTCAAACCCCATATCTTCCAGAGCAACATTACCAGTTAAAACCAACAAGTCAGCCCAAGAGATTTTGTTGCCATATTTTTGCTTGATAGGCCAAATAAGACGCCTTGCCTTGTCCAAGTTGGCATTATCTGGCCAGCTGTTCAGTGGCGCAAATCGTTGCTGTCCTGCCCGCGAACCACCTCTACCATCGGCTGTTCGGTATGTACCGGCACTGTGCCAAGCCATTCTGATAAATAGTCCTCCGTAATGTCCAAAGTCAGCTGGCCACCAGTCCTGGGAATCTGTCAAGACTTTGCGAATATCACTTTTCAGGGAATCATAATCCAAGCTGTTGAACTCTTCGATATAGTTAAAGTCTTCGCCCATGGGATTGGAAAGCGAAGAATGTTGGCGAAGAATGCTCAAGTTGAGTTGGTTGGGCCACCATTCACTGTTACTGGTAGCACGCATATTGGAACTACTTTTCTTAGTAGCACCAGAATGCCCATCGGCTTCAGCTACTTCCTCCAATGTGGTCTTATTCTGACAAGCAGAAAAAATTGCACCAAAGGCCAATAGCCAGCAAAAAGGTAAGATCTTTTTCATATATCTATCGTTTTTTTGTTGAGTTTATGATGCAATATTACGGAGCAAATTAGGTACCATTGCAATAAATACAATTGATTGTTTTTATGATATGATAGATAAAATCTATTAGTGTAATATATGATTTTTGACTGAAGTGGTAGACTTATAGATGGTTAGAGAATGAGTGGGAGGTTTAATAACCAACTAGTGCATAAATTCACATTAAAAATATGAGAAAAATGTTCCTATGGGTAAAGTATTCTTTGTTTGGAAGAATAAATTTAACTGTACCTAAAGTAAATACCTTTCTTCTGAGGTATCAGTGAAAATCAAATTTGAATTTATTTCGGGGCGGTAGGTTCGATTTCAACCTTAATAGTGGTATTTGAAACAATAGCGGTAGGAGGGCTGATATTGCATTCTTTTGGGTAGTTCCGTTATAGCAGTCTTGGGGATACCTTGGGGTCTAGTAGTATATACATTCCCTTTTGGCTATTTTTTAAGAATTCGTGGTATTATTTTGATAATGAAAGGTTTTGAAATTGGACTCAAAATAATTTGTTCAGCCTTTCACATTAAAATAAGTGCTTGTTCTTTCATTTGCTGCCTTTATAATTTGCATGGCCCAATCTGCAATTAGTTTTAAAGGCATTGCAAATGCCCAATATTTAGGTCAAGATTGCAAACTTCAAGATCAACTCGAAGGGGGGGATTGTCCACAGATGAAATGGATGGACACAGATGCTAGAAGAGCCTGGAATAAAACGCTGTTCTTTTTGATTTGCAATTATTTCGATGTGAAAAACAGCATTCTTGCAATGAATTATTGAATCCAATAAACCACTGATGAATAGCGATTCATTTCTTGTATTTCTTATCCAAACGAGTAATTTTGTTACTCATGAGTAATTTTTTTACTCAGCTCTGCTAAGCCCTGTCATTGAAAAGAAATGGGGCTGACCGGGCGGAGCTGTTTTTAACAGTTAAAATCAATATGTATGGAACAATATTCCTTTTTGATCAGCTTTATTAAAGAGAAAAAAGCATTGATTTGATAGTCATATGAACTTATTGAAAGGTATAATCCGAAAAAGCTTTAAACACTTTAGCTATTTCTACCAGTATTTGGGGTACAGAATGCTGGTGACGTTTTTGCTTAATATTTCTGTGGGCTTATTGGATGGCTTTGGCTTAGTTATGTTTATTCCCTTGCTTAAGCTTGCAGACGAAGGGAGTACAACCGCAGCTTCAGATTTAGGCGGGCTGGATTTTCTAATCCTAAATTTGGAGCGTATTGGGGTTTCTATGAACCTGAACAATGTGCTGATCTTGATGCTTTTGTTTTTTGTTCTTAAAGGAATGGCACGCTTTATCGAATCATACTATAAAACCATTGTGCAAAATTATTTTATCAAAGCCATTCGTTTCCAATTGATTGACGGTTTAATTGCAATGGCTTATAAAGCTTTTGCAAGTCAAGATGCTGGAAGAATTCAGAATACCTTGTCGGGAGAAGTAGGGCGGGTTTCAGCTGCATATTCGGCTTATTTTATGACGGTGCAATGTGGGATCATGGTCATGGTGTATAGTGTATTAGCCTTTATGGCTAATGTTCAGTTTGCCATTTTGGTTATTATTGGAGGTGGGGCCGCCAATGTGGTATTTAATGTCTTAAATAAAAAAACAAAAGCAGCGTCACGTAAAATAACCCATGAGGGTCATATTTATCAACGTTTGTTAATGCAGAAGGTCAATTTTTATAAATACTTAAAAGCCACTGGGTTTTCTGGTTTTTATGGAGCAAGGCTAAAACGGTCGGTGGAAAATATTGAAAGCAGCAACAAAGCCATCGGCTTTTACAGTGCTGTTTTATATGCCGCCAAAGAACCTTTGATCATAGGGGTAGTGGTGGGGATTATCTTTTTACAAACTTCAGTTTTTGGGCAAAGCATGGGGGTAATATTATTGAGTTTGATGTTTTTTTACCGTGCTTTGACCTTTGTCATGAACCTTCAAGGTTTTTGGAACAATTTTCTTACTAATTCAGGTGCTTTGGGAAATATGAAGGCCTTTATTGATGACTTAAGGAAGAATAAAGAACCTTTGGGGAGCGAGTTGGTCCAGGAGCTGAGCAATGAGCTGAGGCTTGAGAATGTAGGATTTCAATATGGTAAGAAAGAAGTGCTTTCTAATGTTAGCATAAACATCAAGAAAAATCAAACCGTGGCATTTGTGGGAGAAAGTGGCAGCGGAAAAACCACCTTGGTCAACTTGATTACAGGTTTAATGCCAGTCGATAAAGGAGCCATATACATAGATGGTCATGATACAAGTAAACTGGACCTTCGTTCTTGGCAACGTCGCATTGGTTATATCAGTCAGGAACCTGTGATTTTTTCCGATAGTATCTATGACAATGTGACTTTTTGGGAAGAAAAATCAGCTGAAAATGTACAACGATTCTGGGAAGTTATGGAAAAGGCTTCCCTTGCTGATTTTGTTAGGGGATTGGAAGAGCAAGAAGATACACTTCTGGGAAATAATGGTATCTTGATCAGTGGAGGCCAAAAGCAGCGCATATCCATCGCCAGAGAGCTTTTTAAGGAGGTAGATGTTTTGATTATGGATGAGGCGACTTCTGCCTTGGATTCAGAAACTGAAAATCATATTCAAAGCAATATTGATCAACTAAAGGGGCACTATACGATATTGATAGTGGCCCATCGTTTGGCCACTATCAAACATGCAGATAAGGTCATACTACTTTCCAAGGGTGAAATAAAGGGGATGGGTTCCTTCGGAGAATTGGTAGAGCAGTCCCAGGAATTTAACCGCATGGTGGCCTTACAACAATTTTAAACTCACATTTAGGAAATACTGATACTATGCTAAAGAAGTTAAGAGATAGAATTTTTGGTGTCGAAAAAATGGTTTATCTCTCTACCCAAAAAATGGAGGAAATCAGTTCATGGAAAATGCGTGAGTTAAAGGCTTTTGAAATACTAAAGCCCTATTTTAATAAAGGATTTTTGTTTGAAACTGGATTTACGATTTCATTTCAAACTTTTCAACACATAGCCAATGATATTGTCCTTTTTAAGCCGAAGACGATTTTGAAAATTTGATCAGGACTTTCTATCATAGTGCTGAATAATCTTTTAAAGGAGTTAGAATATAAGCATAGGTTTATAAGTGTAGATGAGATATGACTGAATGTTGTAGAAATCAACACGTTTTAGTAGGCTGTCTTACTTTCTTTGTAGCTTTTTAAACGTAAATATCATAATAAAAAAATATTGATTCTCTATCTTAGAATGATAAAATTTTATGAGGCGTATAGTAGATTTTAAAAGTCTGGAAGTAGTTAATTCTATTGACAACAACTTAATAATTCTATCAACTTATTTTGTTTCAAAGAAAGATCCAGTAAGGGGCATCCATCAATCTGGTGATGACTTTACTTATATAGAAAATTGGTACGAAAGCGTAAGGGAACTAGAAATAAATGCAATTGTATTTTATGATGATTTATCAGAACCATTTATTTCAAGGTATCAAACTGAAAAAATAAAATTTATTAAGTGTCATCTAGGCCCTTACTCCCTTAACGATGAGCGTTTTTTCATTTTTTATGAATTTGTTCAGAGGTTACCAGAAAATAGTTTTGTAGTTACAACAGATATTAATGATGTAATCATTAATAAACATCCCATTACTGTTCTTAAAGATAACTCGAATAAAGTCTTTATTGGACGTGGAAATAGGCGATGTTGGAAAAGCGCCACATGGACGATTAAGTCGTTATATAAATTCTATAAACAATGCTCAGAAAAGCTTCCGGTAAGTTTTTTCTTTTACCCAGTATACAATCCAGGCACAATCGGAGGAAGTAAAAAAAATATTGAAAAGCTATTTCATTTGATGGTTTTAGAATTTGAGAAATTACATGACAATGGAAATTATAATATGCAGATCTTTAATTATGTATTAAAGAAAACATACCATAAAACCTCAGGTACTTGGGATGAGATTTTGCCTTTTGGTGTAGCTTATTGGTATTATTATTTGATATATCGGCTAATGAGAAAATTGGAGGGGACATATAAAAAAGAGAAATATGATTTGATGAAGGTGGAGGAGGCCCAATTTGATAATGGAATTATAGTAACTGGAAGCCCTTTTGTCAGTATGTTTAAATGGTATGAAAAAAAAGAAGACAGCGATTGTTACCTAATTCATAAATGAAAAAAATTAAGAAATTCTATCACCACCACTTAGCTAGACCTATTTATAGTACAATCAAACCGTTACAGCCAATTCTTAAATTTAAAAAAAGAACGTTCTTTGATAAGTTTAAAGTAAAGATAGAGGGTGGAAAAAGATTTTGGCTATATAATAATGCATATTTCTGGGATACAGAATTGTTTTGGCAGGGATTTGAAAGACTTAAATATGAAAATAGGACGAGGGAAGTGTGGTGTTTTCTTGCAGAAAGGAGTAAAGTGATTTTTGATATAGGGGCCAATACAGGTTGGTTTAGTATGATGGCAAAAGCTTACAATAGAAATGCTAAAATTTTTGCTTTTGAACCACAACCGAATATTTACAAAGTGCTTAAAAAAAATAATGAAATTAATGATTTTAACATTTGTTGTGAACAATTAGCATTATCTGATCAAAAAGGGAAATTGCCATTTTATAATACTGGTGATACTACTTTTTCAAATATCAATACCATGCATGGAAGCTTAAATATGGCATGGCGTACTAAAGGACAAAAATCTATTTCAGTTGAAGTTTCTAGATTGGACAGCTACATTGAAAAAAATGATATTCCATCGATTGATTTAATGAAAATTGATGTCGAAACCTTGGAATATGAAGTGCTTATTGGGTATGGGGAGTTTTTACATAAACATCTTCCAATTCTAATCTTGGAAATTCAAAATGAAAAGATAGGTACAGATATCGGTTCAGTTTTGGGAAATAAGTACACTTATTACTGGATAGATGAGGAGGTAGGCTTAATAGAAGTAAGCCATCTTGGAAGAAATAACGATCAGGAAAATAGGAACTATTTGTTATGTCCTAATCGAAAAAAAAATCTAATAATGGAATTTGTTTCTGAATAAATGAAGAAAGTTCTCATTATTCCTTCTTGGTACCCGACTATTTCTCAACCACTAAAGGGGTCCTTTTTTAAGGAACAAGCTGAGTTATTATCTACAAGCGGGTTTGATATTAAAGTGCTTTTCGGTGAAGTAAAGTCTACCTCATATATTAATATAATAAAAACTAAAATCAGTCGAAAAATTGAGTTTAATGATGTCTTGCAATGCCCAGAGGCTTTTGGGTTTTATTTACCTAACAATCGGAGAATTAAGGATCGGGCTTATCTAAATGCTGCAAGAAAAAAGTATTTAAAAGTATTTAGAGAACTTCTAAGTAATGGGTGGATTCCAGATATCATTCATGCGCAAAGTGGGATGGATGCTGGTATCTTTGCCCATGAAATTTCAAAAAAGTTTGATATTCCATTTGTGATCATCGAACATCAAGTTTTTGTTTTCCATTATTATTCGAAATTACGAGCACAGTTAGTACTTGATGCATTTAAGGTAGCAAGGAAAGTTGCCGCGGTAAGTTATGATGAAAGACGTCAAATCTTGATGAATCAACCCGAATGTAACCCTGAGGTGATTTGGAATTTGGTGGATGAAACAAAACTCGAGATTAACTTAAAGAAAAGAAGGAAACCTTTCACCATTATCACTATTTTAAATTCCTTTCCTGTAAAAGGTGCGATAACATTTTTAGAAGCCATAAAAGAAGTGATTAAGCAGGATAAAGATGTAGAATTCATTATGATTGGAAAAGGTGGGGATACAGATTCCAATAGTGCCGGAAATAATGTTTTTATTACTAAGAGTAAGGAACTTGGGATATACGAAATGGGTACTTTTTTACCTTTTGTACAGAGAGATAAAATAGGGGAAATTTTAAATCAGGCCCATGTTTTTGTTTCTCCCTCTATTCAAGAGCCTCATGGAATTGCAGTAAGAGAAGCTATGATGTGCGGATTACCAATAGTAACCACTGCCAATGGTGGAGTGGAAGATAGTATAAATCCAAAAACAGGTTTGGTGGTACCGGTTAAGGATTCTAAAGCATTGGCCATTGCTATATTAAAAGTTAAAAATAAGGAAGTACAATTTGATCCTGAAAAAATCAGGGAACTAGCTGTTTTGCAGTGCGGAAAAAGAGCTTTTATAGAATCCATGAGAAAGTTTTATAACTTATGATTAAAAAATTCATAAAAAGAAATTTAAAATATTTATTAAGTAAGAGTCCTTATTTCCTTCAAAAGGCAAAGAATTTGATTCATGAAATTGAACCTAATAAGAACATTTTTTTAGATTATCCTGTAAGTCTAAATCAGAGGTATTCATTATGCAATCCACATTTACATATTAGTTCCTTTTTAAAGAAAAACAATTACGTATATAAATCTAATCTTGAATATTTTTTGCAATTCAAGGATAATTATCTAGAAATTCCCGTTTCAGAATTGGAAAAACATGAGATTAATGATCCTACTTGGATAAATGGATTTATCCCTGGACTTGATTTAATTTCTTTATATGGATTCTTAGTAAAGTATAAACCTAACATTTACATTGAAGTTGGATCTGGAAACTCAACTAAGATTGCTAAGAGGGCCATTGAAGATTATCAATTACAAACAACAATCTTTTCTATAGACCCTTCTCCTAGAAATGAAATTAATGAAATTTGCGATCATATAATAAGGAAGCCTCTAGAAGAAGTTGATCTTAATGTTTTCAATAAATTGGAAAAAGGTGATTTTTTATTTATTGATAACTCACATAGAGTTTTGATGAATTCAGATGCTATAGCAGTTTTCTTGGATATTATTCCTAATCTTAAAAGTGGAGTAATTATCCAGATTCATGATGTATTTCTCCCATATGATTATCCTCAGAATTGGAGTGACAGATTTTATTCTGAACAATATATGTTGGCAAATATTTTGATCTATGGCTCTGACAAGTTTGATGTTATTTTACCTAATTTTTATATCAGTAAATTATCAGAACTTGCTCAGATATTAAATCCAATTTGGGACATTAATATATTAAGTGGCGTTGAAAGACACGGAGCTTCATTTTGGTTCATGAAAAAATAAAGGAGTTTTGTTTAAGGTTTCGGTAATTATTCCTGTTTATAATAGAAAAGAATTTATTGGCAGAACAATATTAAGTGTACTTCGTCTAAAGCAGGTTGGTGAGATTTTGATAATTGATGATGGGTCTACAGATGGATCACTTGAAATTTGCAAAAAAATTAAACATAGAGAAGAAAAAATTAGAATTCTTCGCCATCCCAATGGAATAAATAGAGGAGTTTCCGCAAGTAGAAACTTGGGGATAAGGAATGCTTCCTATGAGTATATTTCTTTTTTAGATTCTGATGATTTATATCATTCTGACAGATTTACTTATGATGAAGAAGTATTTGGAGAAAACCGCGATGCAAAAGTTGTATATTCTTTAGCGAAAATCAAATATGAAAATGGAAATGAAGGGAATTTTGGAACTAATGAAAATCTTATAAGAGCCAACTCTGATTCTTTTTATGAATATGTTTTAGAGAACGATATCAGTATCGGTCATATCAGTTCAGTTACCTTTAGAAAAACTATATTAGATTCAATGCCAAAATGCTTTGACAATAGATTATCACTTCATGAAGATACCGAATTATGGCATCGTATTTCAAGGAAATACCAATTTTATCCAGGGAAATTATCAAGTGCAGTTTCTACATATTATTCTCATTCTGATAACACTATAAAAAAGAGGTCAAGGAAATCTGGATTTATATTTATTGTTGTTTTAATTGATAATATAGGACTAAACAATCTTAAGAATATCGAGAAAAAATACATTATTTACCATATAGGTAGAGCTATTTCTAATCCAATTAGACCACATTTATTAAGGAAACTGGTATTTCATGGATTCCAATTTTTAGTATATCCCATAAATACATGGTTTATTTCTATGTTTTATAACTGGGGGATGAAGCATTATAGGTTAAAATGAATCAAACCATTTTGTTTTCCATAATTATTCCAGTTTATAAGGATACTCAGCGGTTAATAAAGTGCTTAAGGGCTTTGATGGATCAGACAATTGATTTACAACAATCAGAGATCTTAGTTATAAACAATGACCCCGAAGGGAATGTGGAAGTTCCAAAAGACTTTACTGATAGCTTAAACATTAGAATAATAGATGAACCTTTTTCTGGTTCTTATGCAGCGAGGAATACAGGCATCAAACACTCAAATGGAAGAATTTTGGCGTTTACAGATGCGGATTGCGTACCAGATGAAAATTGGCTATTAAATGCGTACAAACATTTTGAGCAGGACATAAAGAATGTAATAGGGGTACTAACTGGGCCCGTTCCATTATTCTACAAAGATGTTAATAAGTTGTCTCCAGCTGAAGTCTATGAAAAATACACGGGTTTTACTACTGAAGCTTATGCTAAAGAGGGGCATGCGATCACCGCCAACTGGTTCTCTTATAAGGAGGTAATAGAAGAATTTGGAGCATATGATGCCACACTAAAATCCAATGGTGATTCAGACCTCTCTGGTAAAATTGCTTCAAAATATAAGATTGTTTATAAAGATGATGTCATTGTTCAGCACCCTGCAAGGTATGAAGTTGAGGAGCTAGTTAATAAATATAGGAGATTGTTAGGAGGTACTTTTACCAGAAAGTATAAACAAAAGTCAGCCCAATTTACTGGACATATATTCACTTTTATTTGGAGGAGATATCGTTTTGCATTGAAGAAGCTATTTACTGTTTCTCCAAAAGAAGCACTTGATATATTATATGTATGCCATGCTATTAACGTGGGGGCGATAAAGGAATATTATAGTTTGCTCAAAGGTAACGAAACAAAAAGGTAATAATATGATTAATAAGCTTATTCCTGTAGCGTTTAAGTCAAAGCTATACCAATACTTTACTAAAAAGTTTGATTTAGTGCCTAGGGCACATTTTGAAAAAATGCCTATTCCTTCAATTGAGGAGAAACATATTTCTAATTTAAAGGCATTAACCAATCGTGAAACTCTTATAGATGCCCTACCAAAAAACGGAGTAATTGCAGAAATAGGTGTAGATAAAGGTGATTATAGTCAAACTATTTTAGACATAACCAAACCTTCAAAGCTACACTTGATTGATGTTTGGAAAAGTGAAAGATATCCTGAAAAGCTTTATCATAAAGTCATGGATAGGTTTCTTGCTGAACAAAAGGATGGGCTAATTGAAATAAATAGAGGCTATTCCACTGATATAGTAGAAGAATTTTCAGATGAATATTTTGATTGGATTTATATCGATACCGCTCATTCTTATGAGGTGACGAAGGCAGAATTAGAAGCATATAGGCAAAAAGTTAAGAAGGGAGGGATAATAGCTGGTCATGATTTTATTATTGGGGAGTTGGAGGTTCCATGGAAATATGGAGTTATTGAAGCAGTTTATGAGTTTTGTAATAAGTACGATTGGGAGATCATCTATTTGACTATGGAAAGGAATATTCCTCCAAGTTTTGCAATTAGGGCAATTAATTTATAGTTGATAAATTTTGCCGTGATAAGATTGCTCTGGCTTCATTCTTTAGCCTAGCGGTGATGTTTGACATTACGTCATTGCGATCCTGGTTAACCGGAAGAAGCAATCCCATCTATCGAAGCTGAGATTGCCTGCCCTCCTGGAGGCGGGCTTCCTCCTTCTGGTCGTCGCAATGAATTGTGTAAAAAATATACGATTTGAATCCATTAGTATCCATCATTATTCCGGCCTATAACAAAGAAGCTTATGTAGCAGAGACCATAGATTCTGCTTTGGCTCAGACTTATTCCCATACAGAAATCATTTTGATAAATGATGGCTCTACTGATAATTCTATGGCTATTTTAGAGCAATATCAAGCAAGGTGCCCTGAAAAGATTTTACTGTTTGATCAGGAGAACCAAGGAGTATCTGCAACCACCAATAAAGGAATTATGGAAGCAAAGGGTGAGTACATTCAGTTTTTGGATGCAGATGATATTATGTCTAATGACAAGATCCAAAATCAGATAAATTTATTGAAAGAGGAGGGTAAAAATGCCACCGTTCATTGTAAATGGTCAAACTTTAAAACCTCAATTAAAAGTGATTCATTTTACCCTTTCCATATTTACCGGAATTTTGATTTGGGGATTGATTGGTTATTAACTGCTTGGAATTATCAGGAAATGACAGCAGATTCATCTTGGTTAGTGTCAAGGGAATTAGTGGATTTAGCGGGACCTTGGAATGAGGATTTAACCATAAATCAGGATGGTGAGTTCTTTTGCAGAGTACTCTTAAATTGTTCAAAAGTCATTTATGATAACAAATCGTCGGTATACTATAGAAGCTTGAATGAAGGAAATGTATCCCAACAAAAAAGTGAAAAATCCTGGTGTTCTTTATTGATGTCATATAGTTGCTATCAAAGGGATGTACTAAAAGTAGAGGATTCTCCAAGAGTAAGAAAAGCACTTAAGAAAGTATATCAAAAGTTTATTTACGATGTATTTCCTGAGCATTCAGATTTAATTGCAGAGGCTGAAAACCATATTCAGAATTTGGGGATTTCAGAAAAGACCTATATAGGCGGCCCCAAATTCCAAACCTTATCCAAATACTTAGGCTTTAAAAATGCCTTGAAATTGAAGCGGTTATTGTCATGACCGTCATTGCCTGCCTACAGAAGGCAGGCGAGAAAGGCGAAGTTTGAGCCGATAGAAGTAATGCATATCCTAAATATGGGCCTGCTTTGCCACTAGGGTGCCTCTTAGTGACGGTGAGCCATCTGTCATTGCTTCAGGTTTTTTAAAACCTGAAGCAATCTCCTTGGTCGTCGCAATGACGTAAAAAATCTAGAATCTCACACCTGCCCCGATAACTTTCATGTCTCAAATCTCATTTCTCACTTCTAGAATAATGTTTTCTGTAATTATTCCATTATACAATAAAGCCCCATATATCTGTAGGGCCATAGACTCTGTTTTGCAGCAATCTTTTAAAGATTTTGAGGTTATTGTGGTAAATGATGGATCTACTGACGGCGGAGCGGAGATGGTTACTCATAAATTCCAGGATCAGATTCAGGTTTTGCATCAATCGAACAAAGGGGTTTCTGTAGCCAGAAATGCAGGAATAGCTGAAGCAAGTGGGGTCTACATAGCTTTTTTAGATGCAGATGATTATTGGCATCCAGCATACCTTGCTGTGGTGGATAGTATAATCCAACTGCATCCGGAAATTGGACTTATTGGTACGAAATACGATGCTCACAAATTGAATTTTTCCATGCCTATTCGAAGTCGTTTTGTGAATGATTACTGGAAAGAAGCCATAAAAAATACACTTTTTTTTACCTCGGCCACAGTGATGAAGAAAACGTTTTTTGAAAACCAGCCAGGATTTGACCAAAAGTTGAAATTAGGAGAGGATATTGATGTATGGCTAAGGGCTTATATGTATTTTGGCACAGGAATTTATATCGATCATAAACTGGTATTTTACAATCAATCGGATCTTCAAGCAGCAACTTCTAAATCCTACGCTTTGGATGAAACCCTAATGCCTAAACTATTTTCGAATCAATACGAGACATTGGCCCAAGAAATGAATCTACAAACAAGAAGGGGATTTTATAATTTTAGAGAACGATGGGTCTTATTTAACTTATTTTCATTTTTTAAAAGAAAAGACAATCAAGAGCCGATAAGTAATTTGTTGTCTCGTCTTAAATCAAGGAATTATTTAGTAAAAGGGTTTTATTATTTACCTTTTGCAAGCTTGCATCATGCTTGCAATAAGGCTTGGCTTTCCAAGCAGTTTAGGAATTACATGAAATTTTGTTTCCGCCATATTTATTCATGAAAGTTATTAAAATTCTTACAGAGCTGGATTTCGGTGGGATAGAGAAGGTGACTCAATTGGTAGCCTATGGAATGAAAGATCATCCTGAGGTACAATTGGAAGTTTGGTCACTGGGCAAAGGGGGGAAAGTAGCAGAAGAATTGAGTCAATTGGGCATTCGGGTAAAGGTTTGGAGCAGAAACCCCAAAATTCCCAATTGGAAGTTAATAATTGATTTGAAAAAATCATTAAAGACAAACAAACCAGATATAGTTCACACAGCAGGTGCTGAGGCAAATTTTCATGGCTTATTGTCTGCTCGTCTCGCAAGAGTGCCAGTAAGAATTGGGGAAGAAATCGGCATTCCTAAACATCACAAAGCCTGGACGTGGATCTTTAGAGGAGTGTACAGTACAGCCCACAGCGTGATCACCATTTCAGAAGCTGTAAAGCAAAATATTGTCAATAAAAGGGAAATTGTGCCTGAAAAGGCAAAAATAATTTATAATCCTGCTCAATTGACCTGTCAAAATATACTTGAAAAGGGAGAAAAGAATAATTTTACTTTCGTAATGATTAGCCGCCTTTCTCCTATCAAAAATATACCTGCAGTAATCAAGTCCCTAGCTAATATCATTCATACTACTTCCTATCAAGCTAGATTAAGGATTGTAGGTGAGGGGGAAGAAAAGGAGAGGTTGAAGTCATTGGCAGAGAAGCTTGGAATAGGATCATGTGTGGAATTCTTAGGTTACCAAGCTGACATCACTCAATTTCTTTGTGAATCCGATGTTTTTTTACTGCCTTCCTTTTCAGAGGGATCTTCAGTAGCTCTATCGGAAGCCATGATGGCAGGTTTACCTTCAGTGATCACTAAAGTTGGCGGTGCTACTGAAATCATTGGTAAAAGTAACTCTGCGAAAGTTATAGCCCCTTACGATCCCCAATCGATAGAAAATGCCATGCTCCAATTCCTTCAAATGACGAAAGGGGAGCGGATAGAAATGGGGCAACGTGCCCAAAAAGAAGCTCAAAAATTCACGGTACAAAATCATGTCAGGGCACTCTTGGGTTTGTATCGTTCTTTATTGAAGCAAAGGAAATAGCATTGCTTTATTCTTTAGATAGGCCAGAATAATGATGTTGAAGCTATGCGTGCTCGAAATGGGAGGTCATGTCGATTCCACTGACCGCTCGCGACGACGTTTTGTTATCATTACGAGGCAGAAGAATAAAGATAAAGCCTGCCTGCAGGAAATCTCATACACAGGAAGGACTTGCCTTCCAAAGGTGAGACTGCCACAGTTTTCGCTGTAAAGGATACTACTCAATGACGTTTAAACTTAAATCCATGCCTCAAGAAAAAATCCGCATACTCCATTGCATAGAAACCATCTCTTCGGGTGGAGTAGAGCAGACCCGCCTGACTTTGGCTAAAGGACTGGATAAGGAAAAATATGAGCTAAAAATTATTTGTACCTGGAAGGGAGGGGCAATAGCTGAAGCATTAGAAAAGGAAGGAGTAGAATTGATCCCAATTGGAGGTTTCAAACATCCGTTTGAATGGAGAAAGCACCAAAAGGTGCTTAAAGTGATTAGAAACTTCAGGCCACATATCATTCATGGGGCCATTTTTGAAGGGATGTCCATGGCGGCCATTGGAGGAAAGCTGGGAAAAGTACCAGTGGTGATTTTGGAAGAGACCTCTGATCCTCAAAATAGATCTAAAAAAGCCAATTGGCTTTTAAGAAATTTTGTAAAAGTTGCAGACAGAATAGTTGCTATTTCTCCAAATGTTGAAAGGTACCTTTTTGAAAAAAGCAAAATAGGTAGCTCAAAGATTAAGCAAATAAACAATTCTGCTCATGAGCCAATTCTGAAAAATTTTAATACTCAAATTTTACTTAGAAAAGAATATGGTCTAGAAGATGAAGATATTTTGGTGGGGTTTGTTGGAAGGTTGTTTAATGATCACAAAAGGGTTACAGATTTGATAGAAGCAGTAAGTTATATTAATTCTGATCAGTTAAAACTAATTATTGTAGGGGTTGGAAAAGATGAACACAAAATCAAACAAAAAGTAGAGGAATTTAATATCAAACATAAAATAATTTTTACTGGATATCAGTTTGACACATCTAAGTTTTACCATCTGATGGATATAGCTTGTTTTCCATCATCAAGAGAAGGATTTGGTTTAGTGGCTGCAGAAGCCATGATGCATGGCCTTCCGGTTATTGCGACAAATGTAGGTGGGCTTCAAAATGTAGTGGTTGATCAGAAAACCGGATTTTTAGTTCCTCCCTATAATCCTCGTGCCATTGCTGAAAAGTTACAGCAACTCATTTCACAACCAGCCCTTCGAAAGCAGATGGGCCAAGCCGGTTATGAGCGGGCACAAAAACATTATTCCGCAGAAAGATATGTGAAGGAGGTAGAGGATTTGTATTTGAGTTTGTTGAAGAAGAAAGATATTACCCTCTAATTCCCCGTGAAGGAGAAGATCAAGATAGGGAAGCTGAATACATTGAGTTTACCTCCTGAAGGGGATGGCTTGTCGAAATGTCTCCTTATCTTTAGTGTAAAATTACATAACCAACTAAAAACAACCATTTGCTTGACTTCATCCTCATTATAGTTTGTCTGATATTCCTGGTCAATACGAACCAAAGTATGGCGAAGAAGTTTGGTTTGTCTTACAAGTACCAGTTACATCTTCATTATTTATTGTTTTACCATCTTTTTTTTAGTCTTTTTTTTACCTGGTACATAGTGAGTTTTGGGGGAGATTCCCAAGGGTATTGGCGGCTGGGGATGCAGCAAGTATTGATCGATGGTGAAGAGACTTGGATGAAATATTTTGGGGAGAGCACGACCTTTATTTTATGGTTATGTTATATCCCTAGCAAAATATTGGGTTTAAGTTACCTGACAGGTAATATTTTATTCGGATTTCTAGGTTTTATAGGTGTCCGATACCTATTTGTGATGACGGCCGAACTATTTCCCCTGAATCATAAAGTGCTGAACATCCCACTTTTCCCAACCATCTTCTATATGGCCAACTTTAATTTTTGGACCGCAGGAGTGGGAAAGGATTCGATATGCTTTTGGGCCATTGCCTGGTTTATGTTCGCTATACAGAAATATGATAGCCGGTGGTGGCAAGGCTTGCTTGCTTTCTTTTTTGTCTACATGGCCCGCCCCCACATGGGGCAAGCTTTGATAGGAGGCACTGCGATTGCGATTATCTTTGGTTCCGAAATGAGAAGGGAGTATAAAGTGTCTTTGGGTGTTTTGGCACTTTTTGGAACAATTTATTTAAGCTCACATACTTTAGAAGTTATTAAATTAGATGAGCTTTCTATGGAAAGTTTGGAATCGTATACTGGTACTAAAATGAAGAATTTGAGTAGTGGAAATGTAGGGTCAGGTGTAGATATGTCCAATTACCCACTTCCTTTTAAGGTCTTTACCTATCTCTATCGCCCCATTTTTATTGATGCCCATAATATCATGTCATTTTTAAGTTCAATTGAAAATGCACTTTATTTATGGTTGAGCTTTTTTATCATTCGAAACTGGACTACTGAAGCGATTAGGGATATGCCGGTATTTTTGAAAGTGGGTTTTGTGACTTTTATTCCGGTGACCTTGGCCTTTGCCAATAGCTTGGGTAACCTCGGGGTGATTATGCGAATGAAAAACATGATGATGATTTATTTTGTATTGTTTATTTTCTTTTTAATTGCCTATAATAAAAAGCTCCGCTATCAGAGATTTATGGAAAAGCAGCATTTTTACCAAAGAAGAAAGGCAATCATTGCAGAGAAAGAAGCCGCTAAAAACCAGGTTTGAAGCCTCATCGTTTTGGAATTTATAATCGTAGAAAAAATAATTAATCAGCTGATTACGTGAACAAAGGCCAAAAGAAAAATGTACTTTTTCTTCCAAAGTATCCACGTTTAGGAGCAAGTAGTCGCTTGAGAACCTATCAGTATTTGCCTCTGTGGGAAGAAAAAGGGGTTTCTTTCACGGTCAAGCCCCTATTCAATGAACAATATTTAAGGGAGTTGTACAACAATGGTAATATTAGCAAAAGAAATGTATTGTGGTGTTATTTTGAAAGGTGGAAAGTGTTATGGACTGTGAAAAAATATAACTGGGTTGTCATAGAAAAAGAGCTTTTCCCTTATTTGCCCTATTTTTTTGAAAAAATAGCCTATAAGATTGGTCCGCATTATATTTTGGATTATGATGATGCTATCTTTCATCATTATAATAGAAAAGGTTCTTGGTGGAGGGGGATATTAAAAAATAAAATTGATAAGGTGATGGCCAAGGGTAACCAAGTTTGGGCGGGCAACCCCTATTTGGCTACAACAGCTGAAGAGTCTGGAGCTGCAGAAGTCACCGTTTTGCCCACAGTAATTGATTTACACCGCTATCCAGTCCTTCCCAAAAAAGATTCAAAAACTATTAAGATAGGCTGGGTAGGCTCTCCAACTACGCTAAAGTATTTAGAAAGGCTGAAGCCTGTGTTTGAAGTGTTGATGAAGCAATTTGATATTAGACTTTGCATCATTGCCCATGGTGAAGGCATAGGTTTGAAGTCTATTGAAGAAAACCTAGTTTGGTCGGAAAATATAGAGGTAGAACTGATCAGGGATTTAGATATTGGCTTAATGCCGCTGGAGGATACCCCTTGGGAGCAAGGGAAATGTGCTTATAAACTGATACAATATATGGCATGCTGTCTACCTGTTATTGCTTCTCCAATTGGGATGAACAAAGAGGTGGTGATACATGGCCATAATGGATATTGGGCAAATGACCATCAAGATTGGGAGCATTATTTAAAAAAATTAATCGAAAATCCTGCTCTTAGGGCTCAAATGGGACAGGAAGGTAGAAAAATAGTGGAAGAGAAATATACTCTCCAGCACAATTGGAAAAAGGTAAAGTCCTTGATAGGCTTCTAACTAATTGAGCTACTTTCAAAATAATCGCTTTTCTAAAACCAGACGAGAAACAATATGTGTCAACCTAAAGGACATTCCTATAGAAGGCTTCTATTTATTACATGGGATGGTGGAAACACGAATTATCTTGAGAGTTTATTTTTGCCCATTCTTCACGGACTTTGTGAAAAGGAAAATATCCAATGCATGGTATTACAATTTTCCTGGGCTAGCGCTGATAAAGTAAATGAACTTCAGCAAATGGTTGAGTATCATGGAATGATATATGAGCATATTCCTATTAAAAGGAATTTGCATCCAATATTGGGAACCGTGTTGGCTATGGGAAAGGGAAGGAAAAAGGTCATGCAACTGGTTAAATCAAAGAAGATTGACCTGATAATGGCAAGAAGCACCATGCCAGGAATGTTGCTGAACATCCTTTGGCCAAGCCTAAAAAAGAACAGGGTGGAGGTGATATTTGACGCTGATGGGCTGCCTTTGGAAGAACGTTTGGATTTTACCTCACTGGTTAAAACTGATTATCAGTACAGGTTTTTAAAATCCCAAGAGAGAAAAATATTGCTTCGGTCACATGTAGTGTTGGCAAGAACACAAAAAGCTATAGACCACTATGTAGATAGCCTAGGTGAGCAGTACCGTAAGAAGTTTTGTTTAGTGAGCAATGGTAGAAAGGAAAGTGACTTTTCATATAGCGAAAAAGATAGAGTTAGCATTCGCCTGTCCCTAGGTTTGAAGAAGAAAGATAAGTTATGGGTATATGTGGGCTCTTTAGGGCCGCAATATGCTTTAGAAGAAATGTTGGTGCTTTATGAGGCTTATCAAAAGAAAAATAGCCAATGTCGATTTTTGATCCTGACAAATCATTTAGATTATATTAATAAACGTTTATCTAAGTCCATCTCGGATAAAATTATTGTTTACAAGACAGACTTTAAGAGTATACCAGCTTACCTCTCTGCAGCCGACCTTGCATTTTCATTGCGATTGCCGACTTATAGCATGAGGGGAGTTGCTCCTATCAAATTGGGGGAGTACTTGATGATGGGACTTCCGGTAATTGCCAGCAAAGGTATTGGAGATACAGAGGAGCTACTGAAAGAAAAGTCCTTTGTGCACCTTTATGATCATGAAGATCCAAATAGGGTAACTCAGGCAATGAAATGGATAGAGGATATGTCTGTTATAGACCGAAATGAAATCAAAAAGTTTGCGTTAGCTCACTTTACATTAGAGAAAAGTATCTTTGACTATGAAAGTGCGTTCAGTAGGTTTTCAAAAGGCTAATACCCTAAGTCAATATGCTACAGTACTTCTTTGTTTTTCTGCTTCTGCTGTTATTGGTGTTTTCAAATTGGCGTTTGGGGAAAGAGGGAATTCTCCCTACTAAAGCAGTGGGGCATCTACATTCTCTTCTTGTAATTCAATTGATTTTTGCCTTTATCTATCACCAATATGTCGAAGCCAATGGCGGTGATGCTGTTGCATATTGGAATTTGAATGGTCCACTGGCCAACCCTGATGCCCAAGGATGGTGGGATTATTTTGGGATAGGCTATCCTTTTATGTATTGGCTCAATTATATCCCCTCTTCCTACCTGTCTTGGGATATTTTGACAGGGAATTTATTGTACAGTTTGCTTGGTTTTTTGGGCTTTAGGTATTTGTTTTTATTACTGTACAAACATTTCAAAACAGCTAAATTTATTTTTGGTGTTCCTTGGGCTGTGCTGCTTTTGTATCTTCCCAATCTACATTTTTGGACTGCTGGAGTTGGTAAAGAAGCTTTGTGTTTTTTTAGCCTAGCCTTATGTTTGTGGGGCTTGGATAGAAGGAGCCTTACATACATAGTACTATCAACGGCCCTTGTTTTCATGGTGCGTCCCTATTTGGCTTGGGTATTTATTTTCTGTCTGGGTATGGCCGCCGTTTTCTTTGATTCTAGCTTTAAGAAGGGAAAATTAATTGGAGGAGGACTTTTGCTTCTTTCATTAGGGGCGATACCTTTACTTTTTGTGCATGTTGGAGTGGATAGTTTTGATATAGAGGGCATTCATTCATTTATTGGCAGACAGTTTAATATGCTTTCAAGTGAGAGAGTAGGATCCAGGGTGCCTATGTCCAATTATTCTTTAGTAGAAAGATTGGGGACATATTGGTTTAGGCCATTATTTTTTGATGCCTATAATTGGAGTACTCATATCGCCTCTATGGAAAATGCAGTTTTTATTTTAATGCTTATTGCTGTGAGTTTTAGAACAAAGCTAGCCAATTGGACAGCGGCACCCTTCTTGATGAAGTTTGGCATTTTACTATTTTTAGTTACCACGCTGCTTTATGCAAATACCCTAGGTAACTTGGGAATTATGATGCGGATGAAAAGTCTGTATATGCTTTTTCCTTTGATTTTGATAGGAAGTATGCGTGAGAGAAAACAAAGTGTTTAAGCGCTCGCTATCCAGAAAGTACGTTGATTAGGCTTAACCAAATTAAATAAACTACTACAGGCCTACTAAACAATTCCAATGAACATCAGGTGAATGGGCTGGTTCATGAACATAGGTATAGTTTTGATTTACTGAAAAAGGTGGTTAAGCGCTTGTTTAGGGCTATTTATATATTCTTGTTAAAATTTTAGCAATTGTGACTTGATATTTTCTATCTGTTTTATTAATTATTCAATAAATTTATTTTTAAATTAAATATTATGTAAATATTTGGCTGTTTTGTTGATAAAATTTGAATTTATAAATCAATGTATTACCTTTGAAATATAAACAAAAAGACAAAAGGTCTTTATATACTGTAGGGTGTTGAAATTGGCATCCCGATAGCTATCGGGACTGTCTCGGGGTCAAATAATACTTGTTTTGACTTTAGCACTACAGTAAAAGATTTTAAGTTTTGTATTTATACTACACTGTAGGGTGTTGAAATTGGCAGACAAGCCCTCCTGTCTCGGGGGTGGGGATCAATGGAAAAAGCAAATATCGAGCTCGTGTTTTGCCTAACTGCCCCGTGGAGGTTCGAGTCCTTCTCCTACAGCAGGTTATTTTGGGTTTATTGTTAATTGACTAAAGCTATGGGATTTTGTTTCATAGCTTTTTGCGTTTTAGGACAATAGGTTTTTGGGTTTAGCTAAATAGCTAATGGTATAGAAAAAAGGTCTTAAACTCACTTTAAAGTAGTGAGCCTAAGACCTTTTCTTGGTTTGAAAAAGTTAGCATTGAAGGTTAAGATTCATTTGGCTGCAAATATTTTTGAACAGCAACTTGATTTGTGGAGTAAGTTTTGATTCGTAAGAATAATAGGAAGGAGCTTTTATGACACATAGAGTATTTTTTTCATTTTGAAATAGCTTATTTTTAGAAGCTTTTGAGTTGCTAATGGCATTAAACAGCGTTTTCGGATCCTCATTTAAGCAATCGCAATCTGATTCATAAGATGCGGAAAGCAATTGTGTGTTTTCTAAAATCTGGTTACCAATGGCATAAGTTACCTGGTGGGTTCTATAGGAAATTTTTTTAGCCTCTCTAGGAAAGACAGCTATAAATCCTCCAATTAAAACAATGATTAGGAATTTAATTTTAGTTAAGGTTTTCATGGTTCAATCATAAATGGGGCATGGGCCCTGTTAAAAATTTTGTACAGCAATCAACTCATTAGGTGGTTCATTAATGTGCCATGTTTATCAATGTTGATGTTGTAAAGGTATTGATAATCAACGGGTAATAAAATACCAATATCACGGTATTTTAGCAAGTAAGGGTTGTGAGGTTCTCAAAGTACTATATTGAATGTGTGATGATGGACTCTCTATCCCGAGAAAAACTTAATATGGATACATTAGTTTTAGTAGTAATCTGTCAGGAATAATGAAATGAATACTTAAGCCTACTTCGATCAAGTGGTTTCCTGAAAATAATAATTGAAACTTTAAATTGATAGGTGTAATAAGTGCAAGTGTTTGAACGTAAATACTTTAAGTAGCCTGTTGATAAGCAAGTGAATAAATTGTTTAAAATCTTTGGTTCAAAGGAGCTACATTTGTTACTATGGCAGAAGGAAATACCACAGGAAGAGAACGTACACCGTACAGAAGAAAAAACAGTTTAGATGCTGGTTTGGTCAATGGGGTAGGGAAGATCCCCCCTCAGGCAATTGACTTGGAAGAGGCAGTTTTGGGGGCTTTGATGCTTGAAAAAGAAGCCATCACGGCTGTGGTGGATATTCTGAAGCCAGACAGTTTTTACAAGGATGCCCATAAAGAGATTTATGATGCGATTTTGATGCTTTTTAATGAAAGTGAGCCTATCGATCTTTTGACTGTTACGAATAAGCTGAGAAAAAATGGTAAACTGGAAATAGCAGGTGGCGCTTTTTATATTACGGAATTGACTTCCAAAATATCCTCCGCGGCCAATATTGAATACCACGCGAGAATCATCACCGAGCAGGCGATGAAGCGCCATATGATCCGGATCTGTTCAGAGATACAGCGTGAAGCTTATGAGGAAACCACCGATGTGTTTGAGCTATTGGACACGATGGAATCCTCTCTTTTCGAAATTTCCGAAAATAATATCCGTAAAAACTATGCGGACATGAAGTCCATTATGCGGGAAGCTATTACTGAGTTGGAAGGTAAGAAAGACCTGGCAGATGGACTGACAGGGGTTCCAAGTGGTTTTACAGCCTTGGACAGGGTAACTTCTGGGTGGCAAAAATCCGATTTGGTGATTATTGCGGCTCGTCCTGCCATGGGTAAAACAGCCTTTGTCCTTTCGGTGCTTAGAAATGCCGCGGTGGACCATAGCCGTCCCGTAGCGATTTTCTCTCTGGAGATGTCGGCGGTTCAGTTGGTAAACCGTTTGATATCCTCTGAAGCTGAGCTGGACTCAGAAAAAATCAAAAAGGGTAATCTGGCTGATTATGAGTGGGAGCAGTTGATCCATAAAACCAGCAAACTTTCCTCGGCACCTTTGTTTGTGGATGATACCCCAGCACTGTCCATTTTGGAATTAAGGGCCAAGTGCCGTCGTTTGAAAGCGCAAAGTGATATCCAAATGATTGTGATCGATTACTTGCAGCTGATGTCAGGGGATTCAAAGTCAAGTGCCAGTGGCAATAGGGAGCAGGAGATTTCAAGTATCTCTCGGGCATTGAAGAAAATTGCCAAGGAACTTGAAGTTCCTGTGATTGCACTTTCTCAGCTATCCAGGGCAGTAGAAACCAGGGGAGGAGATAAGCGGCCTCAGCTTTCCGATTTGAGGGAATCTGGAGCGATCGAGCAGGATGCGGATATTGTAATGTTCCTTTACCGTCCTGAATATTACGGTATCAATGAAGATGAGGAAGGAAACAGTACTTTGGGAACTGGTGAGGTAATTATAGCTAAGCACCGTAGTGGTTCTTTGGAAACGGTAAGACTTCGATTTATCGGTAAGTATACCAAGTTTGCTGACCTTGAGCTCAACGTTCCTTATCAGTCGCAAGCCCAGGAGGCCATGTATGGCAATAAATTCCCATCAGCAGCAGGTGGAAAAGGCTTTGATGATTCCAATATGATCAGGATCCAAAGTAAAGCCAATGGACCGGATGAAGATGATGCTTTCCCAGGAGGATTGGGTAGCAATGAGCCTGCACCATTTTAAAAAAAACGTTGAAAAAATTAGAACATAAAAGTTACAATTGATACAATGAGAGCCATCACCCTTAACCTTGATAAACCCTCAGGAATTTCATTGGAAGAAGTGAGTATGCCTGACTTGAAACCAAATGATGTGAAAGTGCAGTTAAAGGCAGCAGCTTTGAATCACAGGGATGAATGGTGCAGACAGGGCAGGTATCCCAATATCAGTAATGATGTAGTTTTGGGTTCTGATGGGGCTGGAATAGTGGTGGAAGTAGGTTCAGATGTTGAATCGTCATGGCTTGGAAAAAAAGTGATTATCAATGCTGCTAAGTTCTGGGGAGAGGATCAGAAGGTTCAGTCAAAAGATTTTCAGATCCTAGGGATGCCATCCAATGGCACCTTAGCAGAATATGTACAAGTAGAGGCCAGTAGGTTGTGTGAAAAACCTTCCCATTTAAGCTTTGAAGAAGCGGCGGCTTTACCATTGGCAGGATTGACGGCTTACAGGGCTTGCTTCTATCATGGACAGTTACAGCCGGGGTTGACAGTATTGGTAACTGGAATTGGTGGAGGTGTCGCGCAGTTTGCAGCCCAATTTGCTGTGGCGGCTGGTGCGGAAGTGTATGTGAGTAGCAGTGATAAGGCTAAGATAAACAAAGCAAAAGACTTTGGGGTCAAGGAGGGCTTTGATTATAAAAAAGAGTCTTGGATAGAGGATGCTCTTTCCCAAACAGGAGGGATCGACCTGATTGTTGATTCTGCCATGGGAGATACACTTCCTGATTTGATTAAGCTTTTAAAACCAGGAGGAAAATTGGTTTTTTATGGTGCTACTTTAGGGAATCCACCCATGTTGGACGCAAGAAGGATTTTTTGGAATCAACTGACCTTGCAAGGGACTACGATGGGGAGTGATCAGGATTTCAAGGATATGGTAGCATTCGTAAACGAAGAAAAAATCACTCCATTGGTAGATTCTGTCCGGCCACTTGAAAAATCCTTGGAAGCTTTTGAATTAATGAAAGCGGGAAAACAAACAGGAAAATTGGTAGTCAAAATTGATTGACTTCAAGTAAAATGCCTGGTTTAGCCCAGGTCATTTTCAAACAGAAAGTTTTGGTAGGCATTTTTCAACTCTCTCAAAGCGTGCTGGTTTTCTTGTTTGTCAGCCAGTTGGATGCCAGATTCATAGGTTGCTTTTGCTTTTTCAAGTTCCTCTAATTCAGTGAATAAGGCTCCGGCGTGATAATAAGTAGGTAGATAATCACTATGTTCTGAAAGCAGTTTTTCAAAATAACCAACCGCCTGGTTAGGATCTGTTTTTTGGTATTCCAGGGCCAATGCATAAAGGTTGAATGGGTTGTCTGGTTCTTCTTTTGCAAATTGTAACAGTTGCTCAATTCGGGAGGAATTGCTCATAAATAGGTTTTTTAATTATAGTTGGATTCCTTAAATTCACGGGAAATTTATAGAAAATAAATAAAATAATATATATGAAAATTCTGGTTTGTATTACCCACGTACCGGATACAACATCCAAGATTCAATTTACTGACAATAATACCCAATTCGATAAAACAGGTGTTCAGTTCATCATTGGACCATATGACGACTATGCCTTGGCGAGGGCGGTAGAGCTCCGTGATCAAACATCGGGAAGCCTTACTGTGTTGAATGTGGGAGAGGCCGAAACTGAGCCAACCTTAAGGAAAGCTTTGGCGATTGGTGCTGATGAAGCCATAAGAGTCAACGCATTTCCTTCAGATTCACTTTTTGTTGCCAACCAAATCGCCCACTATGCCAAAGAAGGTGGTTATGATTTGATTTTAATGGGAAGAGAATCTATCGACTTTAATGGTGGTATGGTGCATGGGATGGTAGCTGAAATGTTGGGAATGCCATCTATTTCACCAGTGATGAAACTAGACCTTGAAGGAGAAACAGCAAAACTAGCCCGAGAAATAGAAGGAGGGAAGGAATATTTGGAAGTAAATCTCCCTTTTGTGGCTGGCTGTCAAGAGCCTATTGCTGAGTGGAAAATCCCTAATATGAGAGGGATCATGTCTGCCAGGACCAAGCCATTGAACGTGGTGGAAGCTGTCAGTGAGGACGCTGCCACTAAAACCATTTCTTATGAGCTTCCTCCTGCTAAAGGAGCAGTGAAGCTGATTGATAAGGACAATGTTGAAGAATTGGTCCAACTTTTACAAAATGAAGCGAAAGTGCTTTAATTCCCATTATTTTAAAAGAGTGTAATATGTCTATTTTAGTATATATCGAGCATGCGGATGGTGCTGTTAAAAAAACATCCTTGGAAGCGTTATCTTATGCCAAAGCTTTAGCTGAAAAAGAAGGAAAGGAAGTTACTGCAGTGGCTTTAGGGACAATAGACCAAGGGGCACTTGCAAAGGCAGGTAGTGCCGGTGCTGCTAAAGTATTGCAGGTAGAAGATGATAAGCTCAATGCAGGCATCATTCAGGCTCATGCCAATGTGGTGGCTCAGGCTTTTGAAAAAGTAGGGGCAGACACTTTGGTACTGGCCAAGTCTTCATTGGGAGATGCTGTAGCTGCTAGATTGACCATAAAGCTAAATGCTGGCCTAGTGTCCAATGTGGTAGCATTGCCTGAAACAGATGGTGGTTATAAAGTGAAGAGAAGCATCTATACCGGTAAAGCGTTTGCTTATTCAGAAATTACCACTGCCAATAAAATTCTTGCTGTAAAGAAAAATGCAGTTGCCTTAAAGGTCGATGGAGCCGATGCTCCGGTCGAAAAATTGGAAGTGACATTATCAGATTCGGATTTTGCTGCTAAAATTACCTCTACTGATAAAGCTACAGATGAGATTTCGTTACCTGAAGCAGATATTATTGTATCTGGTGGTAGAGGGATGAAAGGACCGGAAAACTGGAACCTTATTGAAGATTTGGCTAAGGCCATGGGAGCGGCTACTGGATGCTCCAAGCCAGTTTCGGACAGTGGTTGGAGACCTCACCATGAACACGTTGGACAGACAGGTGTGAAAGTTGCACCGAGTTTGTATGTAGCGGTTGGAATTTCAGGTGCTATTCAGCATCTTGCAGGAGTCAATGCTTCTAAATATATTGTAGTGATCAATAAAGATCCTGAAGCCCCATTTTTCAAGGCAGCAGATTATGGAATTGTAGGGGATGCTTTTGAAGTTTTGCCTAAATTAACTGAAGCTGTCAAGGCGATAAAGTAAATAGCTAGCTAGTGGAGAATACTGTAGAATTAGAAATATTAGGTCTTTCATCCAATCACTCTCAGTCAGGGTCTTTTACCCTGGTTATGGGCGAAACCACAGGTACCAGAAGGTTACCTATTGTGATAGGTATGTTTGAAGCCCAGGCTATTGCCATTGAAATTGAGAAGATTGTGCCCAATAGGCCAATGACCCATGATTTATTCAAGTCTTTTGCTTCTAATTTTGAGTTCTCTGTTGATCATATTCTTGTTTCTGACATGAGGGAAGGGGTTTTTTATGCCAAGATTGTCTGCAAGGATGGAAAGAAAACCGTAGAAATCGATGCTCGACCGTCTGATGCGATTGCCATTGCGGTAAGGTTTGATGCACCGATTTACTGCGAACAAAAAGTGATGTCTGAAGCAGCCATTGAGTTCAATGAAGAAGATGAGTCCAAAGAGGCTGAGACCCAAGCGAGCAAAAAGAGCAAGAATAGTCCCGCAAAGTCACAGCAACATGAGGCATTGAAAGATTATAGTTTGGATAAGCTGAACCAGATGTTGGATAAAGCCATCAATAGTGAGGACTATGAAAGAGCTGCAAGGATTAGAGATGAAATAAATCGGAGAAATTAAACTAAAAAATTAAACCTGGGTTTTAAGCTCAGGTTTTTTTATTGCCCTTCCATCTATAAAAACGATTATATTTACTGTTTGTAGTTTGGTTTTACTGTCAGTTGTTTAGACTGGAATACTTTATTTGCTTATGGATTATATCAGAGGCTTGATAGGAATCATCGCACTTTTGGGAGTAGCCTTCCTTTTTTCCACCAACAAAAAAGCAATAGACTGGAAGCTTGTCGGGATTGGGGTGATCTTACAGGCTGTATTTGGCTTTTTGATCACTAAAGTTGAGTTTGTTGAAAATATATTTTCAACTATTAGCAGAGGGTTTGTCAAGCTCTTGAGTTTTGCCCAAGCTGGAGCCATCTTCTTGTTTGGTGATCTGGCAACAGATTCCTTTGGGACAATATTTGCTTTTCAGGTTTTGCCTACGATTATTTTCTTTTCTACTGTTTCGGCTGGACTTTATTACCTCGGTGTCCTTCAAAAAATTGTATACGGGATTGCATGGGTGATGTCCAAAACCATGCGGCTTTCCGGCGCGGAAAGTTTGTCCGCTGCAGGAAATATCTTTTTGGGTCAAACCGAGGCTCCACTCTTGGTGAGACCGTTTATTCCGGCAATGACCAGGTCAGAACTGATGTGTTTGATGACTGGAGGTATGGCGACCATAGCAGGAGGGGTGCTGGCCGCTTATGTGGCCTTTCTGGGAGGGGATGATCCAGCGGAACAAAGTCGTTTTGCTTCCTATTTATTGGGAGCGAGTATTATGAACGCACCTGCTGCGATTGTTATTTCCAAGATTATTATACCTGAAACGAATAAAGAAGGATTGAATGATAAATTGGTGGTCAATGAAGAAGGCTTAGGCGTGAATTTAATTGACGCAATGTCGATTGGTGCAGCAGATGGACTTAAGCTAGCATTGAATGTAGGGGGGATGCTATTGGCTTTTATTGCTGTGATTGCCGCATTGAACTATATTCTCTCAGGTGTTATTGGAGACTTTTTAGGGCTTAATGCGTATGTAGTGAACTCAACCAATGGCCAGTTTGAAGGGTTTTCTTTGGAGTATATTTTAGGTCAAATCTTTAGGGTCTTTGCTTGGCTAATGGGAGTGGAGTGGCAGGATACGCTTCAGGTAGGTTCCTTGTTGGGACAGAAGACGGTTATCAATGAGTTTGTCGCTTATTCGGGACTTTCGGAAATGAAGAATGCTGATTCGCTTTCACCAAAATCGATTGTTATTGCGACCTATGCTTTGTGTGGTTTCTCTAATTTCAGTTCTATTGCCATTCAGGTGGGAGGGATTGGAAGTATTGCTCCCAATCAGCAGGGGAACCTTTCTAAGTTGGGGATGCATGCCTTAATGGCCGCTACTTTGGCTTGCATGATGACAGCCACTATTGCCGGTATCTTGTTTAGTTAAACCCGAAATTTAAAATAGAAAATCTATTGCATCCTGAAACTGTTTTAAGATCAGTCGCTATGCTGCTGTTTTCGACAACATTATAGCGTTACTATGCTTAAGTCTCCAAACAAGCCTGATTTTATTGCATTTTCAGAACTCTTAACGAATCCTACCGCGTAAGTCCGGGGTAAAAAAAATGGCGCTTTCAAATCATGATTTGAAAGCGCCATTTGCTAAAGAATGTTAATATCAATCTTCAGAAATAGTAATTTTTTCGATTTTATCACCTTGTTTGATTTGATCGATTACATCCAATCCTTCAACGACTTTACCAAAGCAAGTGTGGTTTCTGTCCAAGTGGGAGGTGTTGTCCCTGCTGTGACAAATAAAGAATTGGGACCCTCCAGTGTTTCTTCCAGCATGAGCCATGGATAAAACGCCTCTGTCGTGGTATTGGTTGTCTCCTGTGAGTTCACAATCTATACTATAGCCAGGTCCTCCAGCTCCAGTTCCGTTGGGGCAACCTCCTTGAATGACAAAGTTTGGAATTACCCTGTGAAAAGTCAGTCCGTCATAGAACCCTTTTTCAGATAGAGAGATGAAGTTTTCTACAGTCTTAGGAGCATCCTTCTCATAAAACTCAACTTTCATCGTACCTTTTTCTGTGATTATTTCAGCCGTTTTCATATTGTTATTTTTTGATGCAAATATAGCAAAACTTGGCATTTAAGCAGGGTATGGACCAAAAATGCCTAATGAAAATGTACAATATGATTAGTGGTAAAATTATAAAATATTCAAATTGGTCTTTTTTTTGATTAAATTATATTCAACCAAACTAATTTAATCATGAATAACAGAGAGAAATTAGAGAAAATGGATAGGGCATTGAGACTTTTGGATGACCTAAAACACAGTCAAGTGGCACTGATTGAGAAGGCATCGCAGTTACAGCTCGATGCAATGGAGTTTAATTTTTCTAATATGGAAAAAAATATGGGTGATCTATATTCAAGGTATAGTGAATCCCTTGATATGTTGGACGAAGAATTGGAACGGTTTGAGATAAGAAGAAATAAATTCGAGCGGGAGAATGGCTTGGATAAACCCGAGGTTTAAAAAAAATAAAGCCGGCATTTTGCCGGCTTTATTTTTATGCTTGAGGCGCACCCGCTAGAATATCCAGTGAGGCACTATCTGCATATCTTTCAAAGTTTTTGATGAATTCGGCTGCTAGTTGAGCCGCTTTTTGGTCATAGGCTAATTGGTCTTCCCAAGTATCCCGTGGATTCAGGATGTGTTCGGGTACATTTGGGCATATTTGAGGTACGGCTACTTTAAATGTTTCATGCGTTTTGAAAGATACATTATCCAATTTTCCCTCCAACGCGGCTGTGATCATGGCTCTTGTATATGAAAGCTTCATTCTGCTCCCCACACCATAAGGGCCACCAGTCCATCCTGTATTGACAAGCCACACATTTACATTATGATCTTTCATCTTTTTTCCGAAAAGCGAAGCATAATAGGTCGGATGCAGGGGCAAAAATGCTGCCCCGAAACAAGCAGAAAAGGTGGTTTGAGGTTCAGAAACTCCCATTTCTGTTCCTGCTACTTTAGCGGTATACCCTGAAATGAAATGGTACATGGCTTGGCTAGGGTTGAGTTTGGAAATCGGAGGAATGACCCCAAATGCATCTGCTGTCAAGAAGAAAATATTTTGAGGGATAGTCCCCAAAGGTGGATTGATAGCATTTCTTATATGGAAAAGCGGATAGGCAGTCCTGGTATTTTCAGTGACACTTCTATTGCTATAATCTACTTTTCGGGTATCAGGCATAAACCTGGTATTTTCTATAATGGCACCGTACTTAATAGCATCCCAAATTTCAGGTTCTTTTTCTCGGGAAAGGTCAATGACTTTTGCATAGCAACCTCCTTCGAAATTAAAGATACCATTGTTGGTCCATCCATGTTCATCATCCCCAATTAATTTCCGCTCAGGGTCTGCCGAAAGTGTGGTTTTGCCAGTTCCAGAAAGGCCAAAAAAGATTGCCGTATCGCCCTTACTGCCTATATTGGCGGAGCAGTGCATGGACAATACTTTTTCTTCTAAGGGAAGTAAATAGTTTAAAACGGAAAAGATTCCTTTTTTGATTTCACCTGCATAAGCTGTTCCTCCAATCAGGATAATTCTTTGGCTTAAATTAATAATGGTGAAATTTTTTCCTCTGGTTCCGTCTAAGGATGGGTCTGCTTCAAATTCCGGGACACAGATAATTGTGAAGTTAGGATCGAAATCATCCAGTTCTTCTATTTTTGGTCGCAAAAACATATTGTAGCAAAAAAGGTTGTGCCATGCCAATGTATTGTAAACACGGATGTTCAGCCTGTACCTACTGTCAGCCCCAGCAAAAGCATCTCTTGCATAGAGCGTTTTGTTTTGGAGAAAATCCAACATCTTATGGTAGATGTTTTCAAAGTGCTGTTCAGAAATTGGAAGATTGATATTGCCCCACCAAATGGAGGTTTTTGTTATTTCATCTTCAACAATAAATCGATCCTTGGGTGATCTGCCGGTATAATGGCCTGTGTCAGCCATCAGTGCCCCGACATCCGTGAGGCTGCCTTCGTGGTTGGTCAAAGCCTCTTCAATTAATTCAGATGGACTGAGATTAAGTTTAATTAGTCCTTGATTTATCTTTTTTGAAATAGATAAATCCTTGCTAAGGGTTTGGCTCGCGTTAATCATAAATCAATAAAGCTATTTGGGTTATACTAAAAAGGTATTGGTACAAATATAGGAGGATTTGTCAGACTCACTATTAGAAATTGTTTAAAAATGTGCTTTTTCAAACGATTTCGAAGGGGTTTTTGGTGAAATTAAGAAGTAATTGTTAAGCCTTGAAATAAGTGGAATTTGTACCTGATTGATGCCTAAAACGATTAACTCTTTTAGTAATTCAGGACTAAGTTTATGAATACATTATGAAAAAATCTCTTATCATTGTAGTTTCTAATAATAAACTTAATTCAGGAATTATATACCCAAATGTTAAAAAACGAAGATTCAAGCAATACAGATTTAGAAAAAGGGTTTGATGGGCCATCAATTTTTGGCCATCCCAAAGGCTTAATGACTTTGTTTTTCACAGAAATGTGGGAACGTTTTAGTTATTATGGCATGAGGGCTCTTTTAATATTATTTATGACCACCGCGGTAGTTGAAGGAGGGCTTGGTTTTGATGATAAGACTTCAGGAGCTATCTATGGTTTGTATACCATGGGCGTTTACCTTTTAGCACTTCCAGGAGGTTGGTTAGCAGATAGGCTCTTTGGCCTGAAAAGATCTGTATGGTATGGTGGTATTATCATAGCTTTGGGTCACTTTACGATGGGCTTGCCTGGTATTTTAAGTTTGTTTGGGGAAGGACATGGGGACTCTTTGACACTGACACCACTCGATACGACCTCATTCTTCTTAGGTTTAATTCTGATCGTGGTAGGGACAGGTTTGTTAAAGCCAAATATCAGTTCTATTGTAGGTCAACTTTATCATGAGGGGAGTTCCAAAAGAGACGCGGGTTTTTCAATTTTCTATATGGGAATCAATATTGGAGGTTTTATTGCCCCTATTATTTGTAGCTCATTCAAAGAGATAGATTGGCACTTGGGCTTTGGCGTAGCAGGTTTTGGAATGGTTTTGGGGCTAATTCAGTATAAACTCACCGCTGGAAACTTAGAGGGCAAGGGAGAATTGGCTCCTGCAGAATCACCTGAAGAAATTGCCAGCAGGAAAAGATTGGGCTTGTTTACTGGTATTACCGTAGTTGTTATTGCTGCACTCGTATTTTTAATGTTTCAAGATGTGATTTCCATAAATGCATCAGCTATTGCAGAGGCTTCATACACCGTTATTGGCATTGTAACTGTTTTGTTCTTTATTTATGTGATATTTTTTGGTGGAATTAGTAAGGATGAAAAGAGAAAAGTGCTTGCGATTGCTATTCTATTATGCTTTGGAGCATTGTTTTGGTCCGGGTTTGAACAAGCTGGTTCTACTTTGAATTTATTTGCTGAAAGGTTTACAGACAGAACAATACTCGGCTGGGAAATTCCTACAGGTTATTTCCAATCAGCCAACTCGATGTTTATTATAATTTTCGCTCCTGTATTTGCTGCTTTATGGGTTTGGTTGGCGAAAAAACATTTGGAGCCTAGCTCACCGATGAAGTTTGCATTTGGGTTGATTCTTTTGGGCGTAGGTTTTTTGGTAATGTATTTTGCTGCAAAAATTGCAGCTTCAGGACAATTAGCTGCTCCAAGTTGGTTAATGTTTACTTATTTGTTCCACACTTTTGGTGAATTGAGCTTAAGCCCTGTTGGTCTAAGTTTGACCACAAAATTGGCTCCTAAGAAATTCCAAGGACAAATGATGGGAATGTGGTTTATCTCTGTGGCTTTGGGAAATCTGGTTGCGGGTATTATAGCTGGAGAGGCTAGTGGTGGAACTGAAGAAGCAATTTCCCAGATGCCAGACCAATATATGATGATTGTCATGACCGTGATGGGTGCTGGTGTTTTATTGCTATTGATCAGCAAACCACTGAGGAAATTGATGGGGAATGTGAGATAAAATAAAAGGGAACCAATCACGATTGGTTCCCTTTTATTTATGATATCATTAAGCTGGATTATTTGTCTTTTTTTCCTCCTTTGAAAAGAGTATTCCTAACATCCACAGAGGAAACACCTGCTCCAATTCCAATAAGTACACAAACAATCAATAAAAAGAGTTGGGCACCAGAGCCCAAAGGAGAACTGAATATTTCTAGCAACATGTTATTAATGTTTAAATGATGGTCTTAATTTTTGCGCAATTTAACACCTCAAAAACATAGTACAAAGTGATCAATAAAAAAACTGGCTTGTGTGGTTAACACAAGCCAGTTTAATGTTTTTTAGTCAATTTCGTCATCGAAGTCGTCAAAGTCTTCTTCGAATGCATCTTCTAGGTCATCCTGATCAAAGTCAATAAGACTTTCATCTACCAGGTCTTCGTCATCATCAATTTCGAAAACATCTTCTTCAAAGTCGGTAATGAATTCTTCGTCTTCCTCGAAGTCGTCAAATTCGTCATAATAGTTGTCTGATGCTCTTGCCATAATGTTATATTTTAAAATGAATTTAGGCAGGATTGTTTGTGCTATTTACAATAAAAAATTATTCGATACAATAGGTGTTTTTCAAAAATGCTGGAAGTCAATTGAATATTTTATTTAGGTATTTCGATACCAAAGGTTTGCTTAAAAACCTCTTGACTTGATTATAAGAATGGGCCCTGTTGATATCCCTTTGGTCTATGGAACTAGATAGAATGTAAATTTCAGTCTTTTGTTGATCGCAGCTATATCTTTCCAGAAAATCCCAGCCGCTCATTTCTGGCATGTTCAGATCCAAAAACAAATAGTTGGGATTAATAGCATTGATTTTACCCAACGCTTCAGCCGCTCCACCAAATTTAAAAATTTGACAGGGCATTTTTATATGTCGGGCGATAAGACTTTCAGTAACAAAAATGCTGATAGGGTCATCATCTATTAAGACTACTTTTACCATAATATGCAAAATTTACGATCTGAAAGAGTTAAAACTATATGTAAAAGTATGTGTTTATTAGTTAAAAACCACCTTGTTATGGCAAGTTTATTTGCTCTTACCTTTAAATTTTTTGTGAATTAAATATTAATTGAATTTGAAGAAATGCAAATGATATTAATTGCTTTTGGTTCTTGTGCAATACACTTACATAATTAGATCATTCATTTTTGAATATTAAAAAATGCTTTTTAAAATAATTAATATGTATTTTGTTTGCATTGTAGTTGTGAATCATTTAAATTAGCATAAAAGTTATAAGATACTGTCAGTCAGTAGGTTGTGATATAGATAAACTGCAAAATAACCGTAATGAACGTAATAGAAACGTGTATGAATGAATTTATACGGTAATGAAAGCCTAGTTAAAGCTAAATAGCCATACTCAGCAGTAGTTTAAACTGTCTTTTATTTTCAATGATTAAAACTGAATTTGTTTAAAGGATTAATAAATTTTTACAGACATTATTATGAATAGTTCTAATAAAATTGTCGCGGGTTTTTTCTTGATTTGGGATGTCCTAACCATAGGATTAACATTTCTAGTCTCCATTTATTTGTATAAAGAAAATGGATTCCAAACCCTTGATTGGATTATGTTTTTTGCTTTAACTTCATTATGGTTTGTTATCGTAATGTGGAGAAGATTGTACTACTTTGATTTTAATAGTGATTTTAGTAGTCGGATAATGAATTACTTAAAATCAAGTGCGATTTTGGTTATAATGTTAGGTATAATATACCTAGTGTTCACCTTTCCTCCGACTTTTAGAAAAGTTGTACTGTCTTTTTCTATAGGCTTTCCTTTAATTGGTATTGTAACTAACTTCTTTATCCTAAGTGTTATCAATAGGTTGAAAAATAATGGAGGGGCCGGTAAGAATGTTTTAGTAACAGGAGTAGGGGATATGGTTGGGAAAGTGAACTCCTATTATAATGAGAACCCAGGAAAAGGATACAATATTAAGGGGTTAGTGAAATATGATACTCTTGTAGAAGCTGAGGCAGCTGATATTAGTGTGCCTTATGTGAGCGATGTTAATAGAATGGGGGATTATATCAAGGACAATCAGGTAGATGAGATTATTGTTGCATTGCCTGTTCAGTGTTCTGAGGAAATTAAGAAAATTCTAAATACAGCTGACTATCACGGAACAAGGGTCAAGTTTGTGCCTGATTATCAAGATTTATTGGGGTCTGGTTACAAAGTAACCAAGCGGGGAAGTCTAGATATGGTAAACGTCAGACAAATGCCTTTAGATGATAAGTTGTCATTTTTCGTCAAGGAGTGTTTTGATTGGTGTTTCTCTAGCTTAGTCTTATTGTTTTTATCTCCGATATTCTTGGTGATTGCCATATTGATAAAATTGGATTCCCCAGGATCCGTATTTTTCTGTCCAACCAGAATAGGTAAGGGAGGAAAACCGTTTAGAGTGTTCAAATTTAGAACCATGAGTGTCAATGATACTTCAGGGACCGCTTCTACGGTAAAAGATGATCCAAGGATTACTAGAATAGGTAGGATTTTGAGAAAGTATAGTATTGATGAATTACCACAATTTGCCAATGTATTTATGGGAGATATGAGTGTGGTTGGGCCGAGACCTCACAGAACTTTTCTAAATCAAGAATTTCAAGAGAGCGTTGATAAAGCAATGGTAAGACATTATTTTAAACCAGGTGTGACTGGTTGGGCTCAGGTAAATGGCTGGAGAGGCCCCACAGAAACTGATGAGCAGAAGCAGCAAAGGATTGCTCATGATCTATGGTACCTAGAGAACTGGTCAATGAAATTAGATATTAAAATAATCTATTTAACTGTTTTTGGTAAGAAAACGCATGGGAGCGCTTTTTGATAGGATTTAATGGCAGGTTCAAACGGAGCAGTATTTGTTAACCTTGATAAGTACAATGAACTATTAGTTGATTTTATTTAATAGTCTATATTATCGATTTAGCTTGGATTTTATTCAATTTATTTACAATGCCATACCATTTGTATATAGTCTTGCTTTCATTAAGGCAAGACTATTCTTTGTTAAAAGAAAATAATTAAGTGTGGAGTAAACACTCAAAGTGTGGATTTTATTCTACAATATTTTCTACTTATTCGAATTAGTTATTTAATAATTGATAATTTTCTTGCAAGTAAATTTTAATTATTTGAACAACTTTATTTGTTTTTTATATTTTTAGTAAATTACATTATATTTAAAATGTTAATTTTTCAATAATAGATGTAAATATTATGGTTGAATAAGTGTGATTTATAATAATTTACCTAAACAATTTTTTGAATAAAATGTTTCATTTTTTATTTACGTTTTTATATTGTTTATACACATTTTGAAGTTGTTTGTTTATGATTTTAAAAATGTGATGAAATTCAAACATTTCCGTGGTATGGTAATTGGCAATTAGCGAGTAAGGAAAGCTTAATTACCCAGTGAAGCTTCCTATTTATTAACTCACAACCATACAAAATTATGTTTGAAAAAATTAGAGAAGGGCCTGTGTAAGCTCACCTAGAAAAAACTACACTTGAAAATTGAAATCACCTAACCAAAAATTTATTTAATGAAATCTACTAAGTTTAACTACAAAGGGCTAGCGCTAGGCTTATCTGCTGCCCTATTCATCACTTCATGCCAGATTGATGAATCACAGCAAATGGAAATTCAAGAAGAAACCGACGTACTTAATGCGACTGTTTCTTTAGATAATTTCTTCTTTTATGATGATTTAGAAGGAAGTAATCCTTTGAAGGGAGTCCATGTTCAAAATAGCACTAGCTATGGAATGAATATAGTCAGTAACAATGTATTTAAGGGAAGTAAAGCCATACGTATGGAGCTTCGTGATACTGATGAATTGACAGCTAATGGTACAAGAACGGAGTTACTATTTGGAAAAGTGGATGCTGCAAAGGAAAAATGGTATAGTTTTGCCGCATACTTTCCTTCTGATGGATATAAAATGGATAGATCAAATGAGATCATTACTCAATGGCACCAAGGAGGGAAAAGTCCTGCTTTGTCTTTGAGAGTTCAAGACGATAAGTTTTGCATTAGGACTCTCCATGAAAACCCTGATATAAAATGGAAATATACTTATTTTGGAAATTTTGTGAAGGACAAATGGACTGAGCTGGTATTTCATGTTGTCCATTCAGGAGGATCCGATGGACTTGTAGAAATATGGCAAAATGGAACAAAAGTATTAACTCACAAAGGGAAGAATACTTGGGACGACGCTGATTTACCAAATTGGAAAATAGGTATCTATAAAGCAATATGGAATAAATCAACTACAGATACAGATAGAAGGGTTGTTTATTATGATAACATCAAGATTGGTAATAAAAACATCTCTTTCGAAGAAATGATTTCTGATGTTACATTTGATTTACTTCCATCATTGGATCTTAATATAGAAAAGGAAACATCTATTTCAGTTGTAGATGCAACTACTGAGACAATATACGATGAGGAAATGCATCCAGGAGAAATATACTGGTTTAGCAGAATTGGAACAGAGAAGCTTAATTTTGTGGCAAATGTAGATGATCTTGTAAAGAGAGTTAAGTTTAAAGTTTTTAAAGAACAATCTAATGGATCGTATGCTGAAATAAGAAGTTCTGAGGACAAGCGAGCACCATTTTGTCTATTTGGAGATAATGGTAAAGGGAATTATTATTATGGTGATCCTTTGAATAAAGGAAAGTATAAAATTTATGTTTATACCTACGCAGATGAAGAAGGAAAAGTAGCTATTGGAGAAACTTTCTCAAGTTCTTTTAAACTATATTAAATTAAAAAAGGCTCCTTAGGGAGCCTTTTTTGTTCTATTTTTTTATATACTTATTTATTTATTGCAATGACCTTTGCAGGCACTCCGGCCACGGTCGCATTATCAGGAATGTCTTTAGTTACAATGCTCCCTGCTGCAATGGTTACGTTGTTACCAATGGTTAATGGACCCAATATCGTTGACCCTGTCCCTATATAACAATTGTTTCCAATAAGAACGTCTGAGTTTTCCATTCCAGGCTTTTTCTTTCCAATTAAAACACGAGGTAGTATGGTGCAATTTTTCCCTATTTGAGCGAAGACAGCGATTCTTATAAAACCCGGATGTACAATATGTAGTCCTTCATCTATGGTATTAGGGTGTATATAAAAGCTGTATTTTTGCTTTAGCCTTCTATGGTTCCATAGATAAAATAAATATTGAAATTGATTAGTAAGGGAACTTCGCTTGTCACTAAAATACTCCAGGTACCTTAGGTTTCTGATAAAATTATATATTCTAAAAGAATCAGCGAATGTTAATCTTTGTAAAAGCAAATTGTTAACATGGTTTAACTCTCTTTCCAACTTAAGTATTCTCTTAAGTTCTTTTTTATTTTCAATCATGAGAACTTTCGAATAAAAGGATATAAAAATCTAGCTGACTTTTCTTTGATTGATCATTTTTTTAGATGAAGAGATTTGTTTCATTACCAGAACAGCATAAAGGGGGGCTTCAGAAAAGTATCTTTTGCCCAATCTGACAGGTTGATAGCATAACCTGAAAAGCCAACCTAATCCAGCTTTTTTCATCCACTCAGGCGCCATTTTTTGCACGCCCGCAGCATAGTCAATTGATGATCCCAAACCCAAACTTACCGGTATATCATATTTTTGATAGTAACGACTGATAAATTTTTCCTGCTTGGGTGCCCCTAATCCTACAACTAGAATATCAGATTGACTATCCTTTAAAAGTTTGACAATTTTATTTACCTCAGATTTATCGTTTTCAAAACCAAATGGTGGACTATAAGTGCCATTTATCGTTAAACCAGGGTAAAGTGACTCCAAATTATTCTTAGCCATCTTTCCAACACCAGGAGCTGCCCCCAATAAGAATATTTTAAGCTTCTTTTTTGCTGAAACTTCACACAGCTTAAAAAAAAGAGAAGAACCGCTAACCTTTTCAGTTAAGGGTTGCTTGAGCAGCATGGATGTCCAAATAAGCGGCTTTCCATCTGGTATAAGTAAACTGGATGTATTGAGAATGTCTTTATAAGAATCATCCTTATGGGCAGTAACCAATAGGTTCATATTTGGTGTGAATATGGCAGTTCTTTTTTTAAGCTTTACCGCATCCACGATATATTCAATCGTATCATTAAAAGAAATGTTGGAAACCTTAACGCCAAGAATATCAACCTTATTAAACCTCTTCATAGCTTACCTCTTTAATTGTTGTTTTAAGCAATTTGTCCCATGATTGGGTAGCATAATCTTGAGAATGATATCTAACGATAAGATCTCTTGCTGATTCAGAAAGTGCTTGATATTCAGAACTGCTCAATTGCATTGCTTTTTTTATAGCTTTACTTATGTTGAGCGAATTTGGATCGTTAATAAGGAAACCTGTTGTTTCGTTTACTACATCTGAAATATCAGCAACATCTGTACTAATTGCAGGCAAACCACATGCCATAGATTCCATCATGGCACAAGGAATGCCCTCAACTTTTGAGGTTATTATAAAAAATCTGGATTTATTGATGAATTCAATTACTTTATTGCTGTGGCCAGCGAAAATGACTTGATCAACTAAGTTTAACTCTTTAACCAAAGACTTTAGTTTCTTTTCCATAGGTCCTTTTCCTACAATAGTGAACTTTGGAAACAAATTGTCTTTTTTAAGCAACGCTAACGCTTCAATGATCAGGTTGATATTTTTTCTTTCCTCTAAAACACCTATGTAGAGAAGATCGTATTCCTTTGTACTATCTTTTGAAGGGAAAAAATCATGGTTAGTATCAATGGTACTGTGCAGTATGGAAATCTTATCTGAAGGAACACCTGTACTTTCCCAATACTTTTTTGTAATAGATCCAGGGACATTTAAGTGTTTTGCTTCAGTGACAGCTTTGGAAATAATATGGCCAAAGGGCCAAACTTTCATGTAATCTTGTGTCAGGTTGTCAATTTCACAGAAAATGAAGGGGGTAGAGGTTAATTTTGAAATAATATAAGAGAAAAAACCGTGTGGTTTGAAGTTATAGCTGACTATTAGATCAGGTTTTATTTTTCTTATTTTAGACAGCATAAAAAATGGCGATAATAAAAGGTAAAAAGGTTTGAACCTTAGTAGAGCTGGTAAAATGATATATTTTAGCTTGTTAATGTCTGGGCCTTGCTCTTTCCTGATCAAGATAATTTCTTCAACAAAATCTACTTTTGTCAATGGCTTTAGTTTATAAATTACCTGACTTGGCTTTAGCCCTGCTATAATTACAATCTTCATTATTAAAAATTTTTGTGGAGTGACTTAAAGTTATTCGGTTACTTTATGGGCTGCGTAAAGTGTTATACAAATATATAAAAATGCTTTTTGTATCAAAATAAATTATGTTTAATATTTGCTATTTTATTTCGATAGCACTGATGAATAAATGTTTTTTAGCCTTAGCGCTACACTATTAAGGTCCAAACCTAATTCAAGTAGCCTACTTCTACCATCACATTCATTGGTGTTGATTAGACCTAAAATTTTATTTTTTAAATCGACAGGATCAAAGTCAGTCAAGACATAACCTTTTGTGTTTCCTATTAAAGAAGCTACATCACCTACATCCGTAAAAACTCCTTTACAATTACAGGCCATAGCCTCTTTCACTACATTTGGAGAGCCTTCTTGGAGAGAACACATTACTAATAGGTCAGCTGAATTCAGGTATGCAATGATCTTACTATGTTCTATAGGGTAAGGGGTTAATATTTCAATATTGTGATCTCTAAGGCTTTTTTTGATTTTATTAAGCAATTGAAAATTCTTTCTTGGATCATTAATGTTTCCTAGAAAAAGAACATATTTCTTATCCGGCTTGAGATTAAGGGATTCCATGCAGGATTTTTCAGTTGGATAAAATATGTCTAGGTTAACCCCGTTAGGCAAAATATTTGATTTATTTTTTTGCCAAACAACTTTTTCAATATTAGGCGATTTTGAGATTATTTTTTTTACAAAAGGCTGAATAATTAGGGAAGACACAGTAAGAATATTTAGGCTTGGTTTTGCTTGAGAAAGCTTTTCAACCCTGCCATATGCATCCGTTCCCATTAGTGAGAGCACGATTGGAATTTTAGGTCTACTTAGAACTGCCACCCAGGCAGAAAAGGTAAAATGGGCGTGTATAAGGTCAAAATTGGATTTTTTTAGAATTTTCCTTAACCTTCCTATGTTGGATATGTACCCTTTAAAACCTTTTCCTATGATTCTAAAGTAAGTAACATTGATGTTAAGCTTCGATAAAGAATCTCCTTGAACTTTAATAAAAGGAGCTACATCAAAGCCCTTAATATTTCCTGAGGATACAAAAAGGACATTATATTTTTTTTGTTTGTCACTGATCAAGTCTTTTTCTAAAGACATAGAACCCTTTTGTGATTTAATTGCAGTAATTTGCATTTTTTGTTGACAGTTTGTGGTGTAGGACAGATAGATAAACTTCACTCGGATTGGAGGATTGATTAGTAGAGTAGAGGTTAAAGTCTTTGTCTTTCTATTCCTGAGTCTTAAATACGCTTATGGTATTTGAATTAAAGGGATTTACTATAAATTGATTTTAAGCGATTGGCAATACTTTTTGTGTCTAGACCTAATGAAATAATGCGGTTTCTACCTTCAATTTCACTCGTTCTATCAACGGATAGTATTTTGTCCACTAAGTTGTCTTTATTAAACTTAGTAATAGCATAACCTTTAGTGCCTTTAATAATACTTTTCACATCGCCCACATCTGTAAATACTCCCTTACAATTAGATGCCATTGATTCTTTCACTACATTTGGAGATCCTTCTTGTAATGAGCACATTACTAAAATGTCAACTGATGATAAGTATTTTATGATTTTATCATGATTGACAGGGTAAGGGGCAATTATTTCATAGCCAAGATGATTAAGGTCATCTTCAGCATCCTTGAGTAGCTGAAAGTTCTTGTTATAATTATTAGTATTACCCAAGAACAAAATGTATTTAGATGTTTTTGACAGACCGAGCTCGTTCCGGTAACATGTTCGTTTACCATCAAATTTTTCAATATCAACTCCATTTGGTAATATATATGATTTCTTTCTCATCCAAACATGTTCTTCGATATTGGAGGATTTTGAAATAATACTTCTTACAAAAGGTTGAATTAAATATGTTAAAAAAGTAAGGTATTTATTGACAAATGGGATTTTTGATGAGTTTTTTACTCTACCTAGTGCATCAGTTCCCATTAAGGATAAAACAATTGGAACCCTAGTGAATGTTAAAACAGCAACCCAGGCAGAAAGAGTGAAATGAGCATGAATTAGGTCAAAATTATTTTTTTTGATAAAATTTCTTAGGTTTTTAATGTTTTTGAGATACCCAAAAAAACCTTTTCCTTTTATTTTAAAATAAGTAACCTCAGTTCCAATTTCAGTAAGAGAGTCCCCTTGAACTTTGATGAAAGGAGCTAAATCAAAATTTTTCTGATTTCCGGAAGAAACGAAAAGTACTTTTTTTATTTTCTCCCCAAAGTTGGTAAAGTGGACGTTTCTACTTTCTTCAATGGAGTATAAATCATCATGATTTTCTTCTTCTATTAGGTCATCAAAATAAGTGTTCTTTTTAACGATTGGGTTCATTTTTTTAGTATACATATTAAATAATGAAAAAACGATTTAGATCGATTTCACATCTAAATCAGATAAATATACGATTTTTAATCCAGTCTGGATTGTGTATGTTTCTGAAAATAAATGTTTTAAGTTAGTTTACTTTTGTGTTTGAATGCCATATACCGACCATTCGGCAAATATTTTCTGCTTTAGATCCTCCTTCCAAAAAACCTATTCTAGGCAGACAATAATTGTCGTGTAACATATCTTTGGTTAATACTTTAGGTATAGTTGAAAATGCCAACTCAAAATTATTCTTTTTAAGTAACGCTATTTCTCGAGAACCATAATCTCCATTAGGGTACGCGAAGGTCGAAATGGGCTTCTCAGTCCAGAGTTCAACTTTTTCTTTGCTGTGCGTTATTTCAAACTTTAACTCACTTTCTGAGCATCTAATTAAAATAGGATGGCTATGAGAGTGGGCTCCGACTGATACAAAATCAGACAAGATGTTCTTTATCTCTTGTACTGTCATTGCTTCCCTAGGTGCCTTAATTTTATCTTGAATGCTGGCCATAAATTTTAATCTTTCTACATTGGGCAGTAATTTTAATTCATCTTTATTCGGTAAGTTTAATTTGTATTTGTTTGCTTTTTTGGCAGTAGAAAACCAAAAATTCCCCTGTTCTATAGCCTCAGTTGCTAAAAAAATTTGAATAGGGACTTTCTCACGGTCTGCAACTTTTGCCATGTTCTCTATATTGGAGGCCCATCCATCATCCACAGTAATTAGTGCAGCACCTTTTGGAAATGGCATTGCTCCTTTAATGATAGCTTTTATATCTTCAACACTTATAAAATAAAATCCATTCTTTTTTAACCATTTTATAGCAAATTCAAACTCTTCTTTTGAAGGTTTATGGAAATATATAGACAGAATTTTTTCCTCTGTTAGCGCAGACTGTTTTGCCTTCCTAACTTTTCCTGAAAGAATAAATGTTTGCGCTACACAATAGGCAAGAAAATTTCTTACTTTTTTTTTCATCCGTTTATAGCTTAATAATTAAAAAAATGTGATTCATAAGACTGAAGTTCCTTCCAAAGTTTCTTTAAAAACACATCATTAGATTTTATTTGTAATTCTAGTAGATCTATCTGACTATCTTGAATTATTTCATTTGCAATGCAACTGATAAAATCAATAATAGAAAGTTTGGTTTCATGTGAGAGGTATGAAAAAGCTAAGGTATTACTTCCTATAATTATATCTTTTCCTTGATGTTTTTCCCCTGTCTTACTGTTTTTTGGAATGAACCATAAAATTGCTTTGAGCTCACCATTCTCAATTAAGGTATAAGAATCATGGTTAAGTTCAAATCTCTTCATGGCATCCAGTAAAAATTTTTGAGAAACATGCTTGTCGAAGAGGTTCGTAACAGTTAAGAAATCCTCTAATCTGTTTTTTCTTATTGGCTTACAGGGAATTTCTAAAGGTAATTCTGCAATGTTTAACTTGAAAGAATCTTTAGGTACTGGATTGGCATCTTGATCAATCAAATCTATAGTGATTTCATCTAAAGTTTTCTGATTGGGTTTGATGCGAATTTTTTCGTTTTTTTTCTTTAATACAAAGCCTTTTAATAAAGCATTCCTTTTTTGATCCGAAATGTTATTCCGCTTTAGTAATTGTTTAATATGATTGGTAGCATATTCTTTTAACTGTAGTTTTTTCTTTTCCCATCTTGAACAAAATACTATTTCATGTGTAATTAAAAATTTAGATGCCAACATAGATTTATATCCATCAACACCTCCTGGAGTTAAATCAAAAATTCCAATATTTTCCTCACACAGTGACTTTCCTAGCATTAAAAAATGTAAAATTCCTGGGGAAAATTTAGCGTAATTGGGACTATGTGTATTGATTCCTTGTAAGTGAACCACATTTGACCCTTTAAACCCTACGTTGGAGGCTATGATTTCTTCGTTAAGTTTTAAAATTGTTACATGAAGTATTCCAAGTTTAAAACAATCCATTAAAAAATGTTTTCTTAAGGGATCATTCATGAAAGTGAGTTTACCATACATTGCTCCCTTCCTGAAATCATTTTGAATAATTAAATCATCAATTATACTTTTAAATTCTTCATGGGATTCTATTTTTTCAAAAACTAAGCTTCCTTTACGCTTTAGTCTATTTATTTTTTCCTTTTTATTTTTTTTCCGTAGTTCTTGAGCAATCTTTTCTTCATTACTTTCAAGAATAGGTTGCTGATAGGTTTTGGAAAAAATTCTTTTTTGAAAATACCCATCATCTTTAATGAAGTTCAGAGGTGTTTGACTGGGAACGTACTTTAGATTAATTGATGCATTAGGAAATGTTTTTTCAAACAATTTTAAGGAGTTACTAATAAACGCATCATTATTTGCTGGTGTACTTATCCAAGATTGATATTCAGCCTGGGACAATCCAGGGTGTGAATATATATTTTCAGATGTCTTTGTCAAAAATAAGAGGCCTTTTAAAGTACCATCAACCGTATAATCGGAAATTACAATTAGGTTGGACTGATCCCTATAGTTATTATGCCATGTTCGAATGAAGGCAGGACTTTGAAAAACTGTGGACCAAGGACAATTAGACATAAGTTCTTCCCATGCTTCATTGAAATTGCTATCATTTAGCAACTCAATTACATCAATGTTTTCATAGATTTTCATGAATAGGAATTGTTTTGCATATTAGAAAAATGTCATTCTTATACTGGTAATTTTAAGTTACCTTATGGAATGTTTTTTAAGATTGAAGTAACATTATCAAGCACAACTCTTTCATATCTTTTAAAGGAAGGGTGTAAGTAATGTTGAACTATTTTAGGTGTAATTGAACCTGTTGGGATTTCCAAGTTTTGATCTTCTTCTTGATCAAACCAAATACAACACCTTAAAATATTTTGGCTCGAATAAGTATAAAAGTGAAGTCCTTCACTAATTAGTTTGGAGGCATTTTCTAAAAATTCCCATTGTGTTTCACCACTAGGATCATTGAAAAGAAGTAATTCTTTTAAATCATTCTTTTTGAAAACAATCGCTTTAATATCCGTAATATCTTGGCTATCAGCTGTACGATCCGGTTTTTGAAGTTTTTTTACTATTTTGTTTTTGAAGAGGTACTTTTGTTTTTTCAAAGACAGCTCAAATGACATCGGTCTGACATTAAGCTTCAAGAGAGATTTGTGAATGATTTTTTTTACGCTTTTTTTGAGTTTGAATTTTACATTTTTACTGATGGATATTTCTACTACCTCATCACTACTGGTAGAGATTCTCTCTTTATAACCATCGTCACCCGGTGTTAGGTCAAAGACCATATATCCTTGATCCTTCATCAGTTGGCCGAGCATGAAGAGGTGAACCAATGAAGGAGAATGTTTAGCGTGAAATGGGGAAAAGGAAATTAAACCAGCTAGATGAATCCATTGATGGTCCTTTACTCCTATTATTGACGATATAATTTCGCCATCTAGCGTCAAAACTGTTACATGTAAAATACCCGATTCGAACAGAGATTGTAAAAAATACGGCCTTTGAGGATCTTTTTTTGATGGTATTTTATTGAACATAGCTGCTTGACGGAAATCTAAATGAACCAGAACTTCCTTTAGTACTGCTCTAAATTCATCTGGATCGTTAATTTCTTTTAGTTCAATTTTTCCAACTCTATTGATTCTATTGAACTTGGCTTTTAAATGTCTTTTTCTAAACAACTTTTGCTCATCGGTCAGCTTAAAGTCCATTAATGGTCTATGGTGATTAACAGATACTAAGTGTTTTTTCCACTGAGTATTGTTAATTAAGGGGTTGATCAGATTTTTAGCAGGTATAAATCTTAAAGAGAAGTGACAATTTGGGTATTCTTCAAATAGAGCTTCAATGGCATTCATTAAAAAGCCGTCGTCTTCAGACCCTGATAACCAAACTTGATATTCCGCATCAAATAATCCTGCCCCTTTAATTTCTAAAGATGAATTTACTTTGATTGGTTTACCATTAGTTTTTGCTGTTAAGAATAGTAAACTTTTGATATTGTCCTCTTCTATGCATAAAATTATGATGGGAGAGAAAATATCACTATTGTTTTCATACCAACTTCTCACGAACTCCTTACTTTGAAAAATCGTCGCCCATTCACAATTTCTGTATAAATTATCCCAAGAGTGTAAAAACTCAGGGTTGTTCATGAGATCCACAGCCAATTTCCCAGAGACTATGACTGGTTTTGTGGTAATTTTTTCGATATCACTAAAAATGTAACCTAGCATTTTCATCAAATTTTGGTTTGAAAATTGTTAAATCGATACGACAAAAAAAGATACTAATTACTGCTTAATTTTTTTTTAAGTCCCTTTAGCTTCGGAGCAACCATAGACAACATCATCGTTTTGTCCGATTGGTTAAGTAAAGCAAACCAAGAAATTATAAGAATTGGTAAAAAAGCAAGTAGTGCGGCTACAGCCATCATCAGCCAACTGTTAATGACGATAAATTGTCCTGTTAAATTTGCAGATAAAAATGATGCGAAGAAGAGCGCAACTCCAGCTGCCAATGGAATATAAAATTCCATTATGCCAATGTTTAGTATTTTACTGGCATAAATAGGGGAGAATATTCCATTTTTACTGGTTACCGCTATTGCTCCAGCTAGTGCTACGCCCCAGAAACCAAAATCCAAGTAACCCACAAAAAATAAAGCCAAAAGAAGGTTGACAACACCCATTCCACCAGTTACCAAGCCTGGTATTTTTACTTTATTTAAGGAAGTGTTGATAGGGAAGAGAGGCAAAACTCCTAAATTTACCACTAAATGACATAGCATTATAATCATCAGGTTTGAGTATTGGGCAAACTCAGGCCCCAACCATAACGTTAATAGTTCTTTTGAAAAGCCACATATTATTCCTGTCATTATTCCTATGCCTATGGCCAAAAACTTTACACCTAACTTTGCTATTCTTATGACGTCATCAATTTTATTATTAGCAAAGGAAATTAATAGCATAGGACCAATTAGACCACTTAATATTGTGGCCATTGTTCTTATTAAAATGTTCCATTGGAGGACTGCAGAGTATTTACCTGTTGCCTCAGCACCAAAAAACTTATTGACAATAAAAACATCGATTTTAAGAAATAGAAGAAATCCAATTTGATTTACAACTAACCAGCCACCCATACTGGTCAATTTTCTTAATCTTTTTATATCAAAATAGGAAGGCTTTATTTTTAATTCGGGAGTAAGCTTTTTCCAAAAGTTAATTGAATAGATTAATGAAATGGTAGCTCCTACAAAATTAGCCAGTCCAACAAACTTTAATGAAGGCTCGAATAAAGTGAATAATACTACGATTGTAATGATCCGGAATATTACTCTATTTAGGTCCATGATTTTTCGTAAATCAAGCCTATTGTATGCGTACATTGATGTGCTGAAAATACTACTCAGCAGAGATGTCAAATAACCTGCGAATGTAAAGCCAAACAAATAGTAGGTATCTTTTAATAAATCGTCAGGGACTTCAAATATTTGAGCTACGTCTACAGTAATATAGGTTAAAACTGGGATTTGCACAGCTATGATAGCTGCCATCGTAAAAAAAGCCGTATTGAATGTTTTATTTCCACTTAGCCATTCATTGTTTTGAATGTCAATAGTGAGGAACCTTGTGATTGCACCATTAATGGAAACAGTAATTATACTTATATATTCGGTAAATACCATTGCCAAGGGAACTAAGCCATAAGCAGCAACACCCACATATTTGATCAAGTAAGGCACCATCCACAGTCCTATTAGAATATTGACGATAAAGGACACAATATTCATTGTCAGGTTCTTTGGAAACTGATTTTTAAAATTCTTGTTTTTCATAGATAATTCTAAAGAATAGTCGTGAAAATAAAATACACGGTTATAGAGGGTGTTGCTAAAAATAAAGGGCAGCTTGGAGAAATATTACCAACAGAGACCTGCGTAATTTGACATTGACTCCAATTCTGGAATTCTTACCAAATCAATTAAGGCGTCTTTTGATTTAAGTTTATCCATATAGTTTGAGGGATCAAAATTTTTATGATTTAACAAAACCACATCAGCATTGTCTAAAGCTTCGTCAGGGTCATTGGTAATAAGATCTGAAAGGTGAGGTAGAAGTTTTTCAATGAATATTTTATTTGCTCCTACCAGCTTAGAAATATGTACGTTTTTATCATATATGGTTAAATTAAATCCTTTTCCTATCAATTTTTCTGCGATATCCACAGAAGGACTATACCTCAAATCATCAGTATCTTCTTTGAATGAAAGCCCCATAAGTGCTATGTTCTTTTTTCCGGTATTTTGAATGAGTTCAAAAGCAATTTGTTTTTGAAGCTCATTGGATTCATGAACTGCATTTAAAACTGGAGTGGTGAGATAATTGTCATGGGCTAGTGTTACAATTCCTTTCAAATCTTTAGGAAGACAAGAGCCGCCATAAGCAAATCCAGGTTTAAAGTAGGCAGGAGAAATATTTAACAAGGTATCTTTACAAAAAATATCCATTACTTTATGAGAGTCGATATTCAAAGATTTACAGATATTACCTACTTCATTAGCAAATGAAATTTTAAGCGCATGGTAGGAGTTGTTGACATATTTTATAATTTCTGCAACCTCAATATCTGTTTGAATGATTGGAGCTTTTAAATTTTCATAAAGACTGGAGACTTTGGATAATGCTACTTCATGATCTCCACCAATAACAGTAACTGATGGATTGTAATAGTCTTTCACAGCTGACCCCTCTCTAAGAAATTCTGGATTGGATACTACCGAAAAATGTTCCCCTCTTTTTTTTCCAGAGTAATTCTCAATGATTTGACCAATTTTTTGATTCGTACCAGGCATGACGGTACTTCTAACGACGATTACATGAAAGTCTTCTTTATCAGCAATTGCTTCACCAATTTGTTCAGCGGTTTTATGAATATAATCTAAGTTTAAGTGTCCATGTGGAGAGGATGGAGTTCCCACACATATTATACTTATTTCAGAACTATGTACTGCTTCTTTGGCGCAAGTGGTTGCAGAAATTTTCGATTTAGAGTGCTCTTCATTAATAATATTCCCAATTTCTTTTTCAATAATTGTGGGTAAACCATTATTTATAAGGTTTACTTTATATTCATTAATATCTACACCTATTACCTTATGGCCATTTTTTGCCAAACATCCTAGACTTACACAACCAACATATCCCAAGCCAAAAATTGAAATATTCATAATGTTTATTTTTTTATAAAATGTAAAATTTGTTTTTCCATAAAAAGAATCATATCGTCCCATTCTTCTAAAAGGGAGGTTCTTATGGATGTTTGATGTTCTTTATTAAAAGTATTTTTTAGATATCTATTAATGTGTGGAATAGCTGATTTTCCTGAATAGTGATCTAAAATTCCTTTAGCAATCAGTAATCTATTAGCTTTCATTTCTCTTATACCACAATATATACTTGGGACTCCCAGCATGGCACCTTCTCTAGCCATGCTATCTCCCGATGATATCACAAGTTTGGAGAAATACATCAATGAGTGTATGTCATCTATAGGCTCTTGTAGAACCGTCCAGTTAACAGGATATTTATCCTTTAAAGATTTATCCTCAAGGGAAAGTAATATAGGGAAATCAGAATCAATTGAGTCAGAAATACTGTTTACAATAGCATCCTCTTGATCATAGTAATTGAAAGATTTGTTACTTACTTCTCTTACAAAAACATATTGATAAGGTTGAACATTGTATTTTTTCAAGACTTCAATAGAAGGGTGGAAGTAGGTTGGACTCAAATAACTCCATTCCTTTAAACAATTAAAAATACCTGTTTTTTTATTTTCGGCAACAATTGGTGGAAAGAATAACTTATTGGAAAGTTTTTCATTTATGTTATTTACACTACGTCTTTCCGGATCATCATAAAATTGAATAACAGGTGTTTGAGTTAATTTAGAGGCTAAAGCTAATGGAATACTACTAGCAGCCACACAAATATCCACTTGCTCTTCTTTGATCAATTTAATAAAGTCTGTTGTCCGAGTTACATTTCCGCTCCAAAAAATAGACCATTTTGTTCCGTTACTACTTCCTATTTTCGTGGTACGAAATCCTGGATATTCTTTGTTTATAATTTTGGGGAGCTTGCCCCTGTTCAAATAACATATAATCACATCCCATCCATCTGACTTTAATTTTGACGCCAAACCTTTGAACAAGTTCAATTGTGCAGGATGCTTTATGTCAATTAAAATTTTCATTGATGATATGGTGTCTTTGATAATCATTTATGTATGTAAAGAAAGTAAAAAAATAAATGAAATTCAAATATATATATATGAAAAACATTTTTTAAAATAAATTAAGCATATTTTAAAGTTTTCAATTCGTTAATTTCCTTAACAATAAAATCAACTTGGTCCATTACCATCTTGGAACATTCAGAAACTTTTTCATCAATTTTTGATACAAGACTGTCATACACTGACTCAACGTTATTTATTTTTTTGTCTAATTCTTGTATGATGATTGAATCCCTACCGTATGGCCTATTTCTACAATCAATAATAGTTTCTGGCAAGCCAAGGCCTCTTCCTATTACGCCTGCGTACTTTTCACTATATGCTAAAGAGATGGCTGGTTTTCTCATGAAAAAGGAGGATACTGCAGCATGCATTCTCCCAGTAATTATCATATAAGAACCTCCTAAAATCTCTCTTGCTTCTGCAGGTTGAAGGATTTCTGTAATCGGTATAATATTTCCTAATTTATCCTTGCCAATATGATTGATTATCTCATTGATAATTACCCTATCGTCAGATTTGAGAGGAGCTAATACATGGCCTAAGAGTACAATCTTATGATCAGGAAATTTAACTTTAACCAAATCTATAATACCTAACCAAGTTTGAACATATTCTTCTTTGTCTGTATGGTATTTTCGCCAAAGACCGGATGATACAAGAGTAATGTATTTTGTGCCAATTTCTGGGTATTTTTTTCTAATTTCTTTACCGAATTCTTCTTGATAAGGGAGTGGCAACAATGCCAAATCACGACTTCTTACTGTTTTTTTAATTCCGATTTTTTTTGAAAATTCATAGCTATTATCATCTCTGCTAATGATAGGGATGTTTTTATAAAGCCTGGAAGTTATCAATTTGGTGGTTCCAGAAAATGGACCAAATGATTGCCCTGCAAGAATTACCTTACACTTCTTATTAATGGCGTTGTATATGGATCCTTTAAGAATAGCACCTTTTTTATAAACTTCCGAAAGATCGTCGCCTCCTAATACAATCAGCATATCAAAATTATCTGTGATTTCTGAAATTGATTCATCCTTGCCAAGGAAGTATTTTTGGAATTTTTGACTAGCAGGAATATTTGTTTGATCCTTTAATTGATATTGTTTTAGATCATCACAGCCAGTACCTGTTTTGATTCTTTCAAAGTTAAAATCATCACATTCACAATAGATTTCTGTTTCTTTGTCGATCAAAGGTTTGATTCTGCTTATTAAGTTAAGAGCCATCATTGCACTTCCATAGTTCAAAGTAGCTGCAACATGGGTAATGAGTATTTTTTGATTCATTTTAGGAATGATTTAATGTTTTATATTTTTTTATTATCTATGAGTATTATCAGTTTAAATGGGGCCTCGCATAATTTTTAGAAATGTTATGAGTCAGAACTTTCTTGGATTTCTTATAAATTATTTTTTTCGGTTTGTAGTAAGTTTTTCCATGTTTCAATGCGCTTAAGGCAAGCATAAGAAATGGTGCATAAGTAAAATTGGCTATAAATCGACCAGGGATAAGAACCATGAAAAACATGGCGAGGAGTGGATAATACACTTGACGATTTTTTCTAGGTATCTTGGCATTACCTATAATTAAGTAATTAATGATTAGTATTAAAAAGAGCAATACTCCCACGAGGCCTGTGCTGAACATAATGAAATTAATATCACTATGGATACCCCTTCCAACTCCAAAATATTTAATTCCAAAATCTACACTATCAAAAAATTTGATCCCAAAAAATAATTTCGAAGGACTTCCGCTATTTTTTAGCTCTTGATATAAATAAAAAGTTTCTAAATATCTTCCTTCCTGATCATAGGATTCCAAATTTTGAATTCGTTCCCTTTCTTCCAGTTGTGCTTCTAAGGGTGCCTTATATAATGGATAAGCCAATATTAGTCCTGCCATCAAGACGACAAAAATTACTAAGACCTGAAAAATCACCTTTTTATTCAACAGAGAATATATAACTATACCAGCCAATAGAAGCAATAAAGAAGTCCTCCTAGTGGTAACAATCATGATAACTATATTGACAAAAATGAATGTTATGTCTAGTGATTTTAAGAATACAGTAGTCTTTTTTTCTGATAGAATGTATTGGATACCTAAAAAGGTCACGATTGGTACGATATACATTCGGTTTGTCTCTAAGAAGCCTGTCGTAAAACTTGAAGAGTAAGATTCTCCAATATGAAATATATTTGAGAATACGATGTAAATAGGGATTGATATTAATAAAAATCTATTGTAAGGTTCGAACTCTTTGAGAAAGTCTATTTTAGAGCCCATAAACCTACCCACAATTAACATCATCAAAGCTATTAATATGGCTACAGCATGCTTGGCTGACCATATTAAATTGCCATGGTTAAAAATGAGAAGTGTCATTAAATATCCAGCAACTATAAAAAAAATAAGATCGGCTGTTCTTAGGGCTTTGTTTGCAATAATATAGAGAATGAGAAGAAGAGCTGGTAGAATATATCTTATGGCAGCAAAAACTTTCATTTCTTTGTAAAACCCATCAAACATGGCGTAGACAACGTAAAAAATTATAACAGAAAATATAAAATTTTTCTGGTCAAAGATGAAACAAGTCATCAAAAGCAAGCCTAAAAATATAATTATCATCTGAAGCTATTATTTAGATAAGTTTTTCCTGTATTTGAGAATTAGATTTTTTACAAATGATGGAGTTCTGTTTAGGATAAAAAGTTCTCTCCAAATGGGCTTGTATCCACGGATTTTAGTAGCATATCTGAACCTATCCTCAATGATTTTTCCTTCATTGGTCAGCCCACCCCAGGCATATCGTTTACCAGTTGCCAGAGCTTTATATGCTATAAATTTGTTCAAATCATGATTGTTTTCAGAATAAAAGTCAAACCATGATTCTTTACAGGTGTCTTTTTTACCCACTCTTTCGACTATTGTCCCATCTGTTTTATAATAAATGGTCAACTCTTCTGGTGTAAATACAACCGGATATTTAATAGCTATTTTCGTCCACATATAAACATCTTCACCACTAACCATACCGACAGGGAAATACCCGACTTTTTCGAAGATGTCTCTCCTGACTATGGTAGCTGAAGTCCAAGCGATAACAGTTTCCAAAGATTTTTTAAAATAGTCATCAACTATACCTCTTTTAATATTGTGCTCTTGTGGATGATATTTGCCTTTATAAATGGTTGTATGTTCACAGTTATACATCCCGCCGGTGGGATAGTCCTCAATTAATTTGAACATTCTTTCTAAATAATTGGGCTTCCAATAATCATCGGCATCCATGAACGCTACGTATTTATTTGATGATTTCTTGATACCATAATTTCTCGCATCGGATACCCCTCCATTTGGCTTTGAATAGACCTTAATTCTAATGTCTTCATAGTCGCTTACTATTTGCAAACTTTTATCTGTGGATCCATCATTGACAATTATTATTTCAAAATCTTGAAAAGTTTGAGCTAGGACAGAGTCTAGTGTGTTGGCAATATTATCTTCCTTATTGTAAAGAGGAATAACTACGCTGAACATATTTAGATTAAATATTTAAATTAAATAATTGCTAAAGGATATTTATTCAGGCAATTAGGGCAGATACAGCTTCGCTTGGTCAGTCCCAAGAGGAAACTTAGCTTTATGTTGCCTATTGAATTTCATAAAAGTATGCTGGCTAATATCTAGGTACACACTGGTATGTAATAAAGGTTATTTTGGGGTTTGTTAATTATTGAAAAGCTTGGATTTGAAACTAGACAGCTGCCCGTCCGCTGCTGCCCCTAAACATTTTGCTAATCACATTTGATTTTTTCTTATCGTCAGAATAGTAGCCATATCCATACCCCCCATAACTAAGCTCTTTTGATGAAACATCATTAAAAACTGTATATACATTTTTAAAGCCTTTACCATCCTTCAGATAATTAATATCATTGATAAAAGATAGCTTGCTGTAGTTATATCTTACAACACATAAGTTGACGTCTGTTTGCCTTAAAATTGACAATGTCTCGCTAGTCAGTCCAATCGGTGGAGTATCCAATATAATGACATCATATATGTCTTTCAGATTATCCAACATGCTTTTAAATCTGTTATTTATCAACAGTTCTGCTGGATTTGGAGGGGTAGGTCCAGCAAGCATTAAGTCTAAGTTGGGGTATTGACTTTTTTGGATTACAGAATTGACATCTTCAACTTGTTTACTAAGAAATGTCGATAATCCTTTCGTATTGTTAAGGTTGAAATCATCAAATAATTTTGGTTTATGTAGATCGCAACCAATTAGAATGGTTTTTTTGTCACTTATCGCATAAGCTGCAGCTAAATTCATTGAAGTGAAGCTTTTACCTTCTCCAGCGATTGTAGAAGTAACCGCAATTGTAATGTTTCGGTCATTAGGAACCACAAAAGTTAAATTTGTCCTGAGCGATCTGAAGGACTCTGCTATGGCTGATTTATTTTTATTGAATACTACTAAGCTTTTTGAAGCATTATTGTGGCCAATTGAGGTCAAAATTGGGTTGTTCAATTTTGCCTCGAGTTCTTTCTTGTTTTTTATTTTAACACTTGTGAAAATAATTACACTAATGACTATTAAAGGAAGTATAAAACCTAAGGCAATACCAATAATATAAGTAGTCAAAGGTTTTAATTTTTGCGGCAAATAGGAAGGGACAGCTTTCTCCATTATTTCATCTGGAGCGGTATTGGATACCATAGCTATTGCTGCCTCAGCTCTTCGCTGCATTAAAAAATTGTATATATTTTCATTAAGAGTGAAGGAGCGTTGAATTTTCAATAGATCCTGTTCTGTAGTAGGCAACCTTCTGAATTCCCTTTCCAAATTGCTCAACCTTCCTTGTAGATCAGCAACTTTCAAGTCTGAATTTGAAATGATGTTAACTAAGACTTCGTTGATAGAGGCATTAGCATCATTGATTTTTCTAGACACTTCCTTTACTGCAGGGGAATTAGTCGTTTGTGTGGCCAAATACTGCGAACGCTGTGATTGAAGCAGTATTAAATCTTGTAATAATCTGTTGAGAATAGGGTCTTCAATACCTATGCCCGAAGGCAAGATGATATCGGAATAGCTCTCCGTATTTAAATAAGATTCCAGATTCTTATAGTATTCATTCTTAAACTCTTCCTGCGATAACTCAGTTTCTAAAGTGCTTATTTTTTGAAAAATTGAGTTACCTTCAGTACCAATATTATAGGTTCTGTTGTTGCTTCTGAAAGTCTGAAGCTTAGTTTCAATATCTGAAAGGGTGTCTGATACACCAGAAATTTGACGATCAATAAAATCAACCGTTTTTCTTGCTTGCATGTTTTTCTCTCTGAGCCCATTTTCCAAAAATGCATCAAATAGTGCATTTAAATAGTCCCTACCTTTTTCAGGAACATTAGTGATGATAGATACGCTTAGAATAGAACTTAAAGCATCCATTGGAGCAATTGTTAAGTTTTCTCCAATGTATTGTGCCAATAAACTGGACCTGTTTCTAAACATGACTTTAAGAGAGCCAGGTTTATCTACATTGACACTGCTTACCTTAAATTTACCATAGGGCGTTTCTACCCATTCATTAAACTTATAGGCTTTAGCTGGGGTGTCGCCAATTTCAACTTTTGTAAGTCTTTCTTGTCCAGGGGTATATTGGATGAATTCAGTTTCGTCGTATGAAAGAGTGAAGCTTGATTTATCTTTCCAGCTTATTTCAAATTTATTTTCGGTTATTTGTGAATGATCCCAGTCAACATCGATTTTCACTGGTAGTGCAATGTAAAGTTCATCATCCTTAAAAATACCTTCTCTATAATATTCTACATCAAAATCCAAATTGTCCAGAACTTGGTTGGCTAAGGTTCTAGATTTCAAATGGTGGGCTTGATTGGCCATTTTATTCGTTAGAATACTAGTCCTGCCAGAACTTAAACCTGTTAAGTTCAAAATTTCTCCGCTCTCACCTGCTTCTATTAATACCTTTCCTTCTATTTTATACTCTGACGGTTGGTGCAAATTATAGAAATAGGCTGCGCCGATAGATAGAAAAATAGAGGCAATGATGTAAGGCCAATACTTTACATACTTCAAAACAAGCTCTTTGAAATCAAATGTTTCAGAGCCGTCTTCTTTGTAATATTCAAATTCGTTGTTGCTCATGTTAAGAAAATTTAATTGTTGGTGGCATTATAGATCAGAACTCCTAAGGTTAAGGTGGTTACAAGAAGCTGAAAGGTTTGAATAAATGTAGCTCCAGTTCCAAGTTCCCTGACTTTCATTGGCTCAACATAGATTAAGTCATTTGGTTTTAGAAAATAAAAATCGGATTCAATTATTCTTTCATCTAATAGATCAATCTTAAAAACTTTGGAGCCTTCTGGATATTGTCTGATTAAAGTTACCTTGTCACGATTGGCTACAATTGTCATTTCACCAGCATTGGCAATGGCTTCAAAAATGGTAACACGGTTTTGTAAAATGGTGTATTTGCCGGGCCTGTTGAATTCGCCTAGAGCACTGTACCTAAGGCCTCCTAGTCTAACTCTTACGAAATAGTCGGACTCTGTATTTACATACTTTTTGACTTCATTTTCTATTAATGCCTTAGCCTCTTCAGTTGTGAGACCAATCATTTTAAATTCTCCAATGAGTGGCAATTCTACAAAGCCATCATCATCTAAAGTATAACCAGTCATGAAATATACATCACCACCGTCGATCATTCCTCCCCTCATGGCATTGCTATTTGAAGAGCCTTGATTGTCATTGAAAAGCAAATTTAATTCAGGGCTAGTGGTTCTAATATTGATATCAATGACATCATTTGCTTGTAGCTTATATTCTTCAATTTGATGCACTTTCATGTCACTGGCAGATGTCACCATTTCTTCAGACTTCTGCTCTTGCATATAGATCAGTCTTTTATTAGAAATACAGCTAAAAGAGAGCATACAGGTGATGCAGAAAACAATGTAAATTCTTAAATGTTTCATTATTGAATAGTTGAATAAGAATGATAAAAATTTTGGTATTCGATTGTGTCTTAAAGGTAAAAAAAAAAAATTCTATAAAACAATTTTAAATTAAAAAAAATGAAGTTTATATACATAAAAAAGCCGAAAGTTGTTTTATGAGTTGTTTTGAGCACTTTTTAAAAACGTTAACTCTTCTTTTACGAAGTGCTGTTTTTGGAATGTTTAGCCCTATTTTGATACAATTGCTTTCGGACTTTTTAATTCTTATGTACTTTTGGGAGCAATTAGATACTGTAAATAATGACAAGACCGGATTTTGATGATATTTTTATGGAATTGGCAGTAAATCTGGCAAAAAGATCACATTGTATTAAAAAGCATGTCGGAGCTGTACTGACCAAAGACACCAGAATAATTTCAATTGGATATAACGGGCCTCCTCCCGGAACACATAATTGTGATGAAGAATTTCCAGAGACAGGATGTAGCCGCGATAGTAAAGGGAGTTGTTCCTTGGCCCTGCATGCAGAACAAAATGCTATATTATATGCAGTTAAGAATAACGCTTCGGTAGAAGGGTCTACCTTGTATGTGACTTTAGCACCTTGCTTAGCATGTGCTAGAATTATTTATTCAATGGGAGTAGCCAAGGTTATTTATATGTATTCCTACGCGGAATACAAAGGACTTCCTTTTGATGAGGGTGTCGAATTTTTGAAAAAATTTGGCGTCCTGGTAGAAAAGTATGAGAAGGAGATTACTTTTGAAGATGCCTTGATCTAAATGAAGTTTACTTCAGGGTGTAATAATACCTTAAACTTCTTTTCTACATCCGTTTGTATTTTCTCTGAAAGTGCTTTAATCGCCTCTCCATCACCATCTCCATAATTAACTAAAACTAATGGTTGGTTTTTATGCACCCCTATTGACCCGAAAGTACGTCCTTTCCAACCTGCTTGCTCTATTAGCCAGGCTGCAGGAACTTTTACTTCTTTTGACTGTGGGTATCCAGGAATAGTTGGATGTATGGCTTTTAACTTTTCAAAATGTTCAAGACTCACTACTGGGTTCTTGAAAAAGCTTCCAGCATTGCCGATCAGTTTTGGATCTGGCAACTTACTTTGTCGGATAGATATGACCGCTTTGCTGATATCGTCGATGGTAATCTCATTTTCCGAAATACCCATTTCCTGAAGCGTTGTCTTTATAGCTCCATAAGTAATATTTGGAGTTGATTGTTTTGAAAGTTTGTATGTGACATGTGTGATCACGTATTTATCACGAGCAGTGTTTTTGAAAATACTTTCTCTGTACCCAAAATTGCATTGATCATGATTGAATGTTTCGACTTCCAGGGTTTTCCGGTTGACAGCTTCAAGATGATCAAAAACTTCTTTTATTTCTACTCCATAAGCACCAATGTTTTGCATGGGTGAAGCTCCAACCGTACCTGGGATCAAAGATAAATTTTCTATTCCAGCCCAGTTTTGCTTAATGGCATATTGGACGAAGTCGTGCCATATTTCGCCAGCACCAACTTTTACCCAGATATTATTTTGATCCTCTTTTTGAACAGTAATCCCTGTAATATTCATTTTTATGACCATAGCATAAATATCCTTGGTGAGAAGGATATTGCTGCCTCCCCCTAAAATAAATACAGGGGTTTTGCGGTCTTCCGCCATCCTAAGTGCTTTTTGGACTTCTTGGATAGATTGGACTTCTGTAAAAAATCTAGCTTTTTTGTCTATTTGAAAAGTATTGTATGATTTTAAAGAAATGTTTTCTTGTATCTTCATGGATAAGTTTTAGTTCTAGTGGGCATTTTCGAAAACTTTATTAACCGTCTCTATCAGATCATGGCGAGTGAAATGCCTAATGCGAAATAAACAAGATTTTGTTCAATAAGAAAGAAAGAGTGTTACAAGCTTTCGAAAAGATAAACACATATGAAAGAAATGGTCATTAATGGAATCAGGATAAGGCCAGGTCAGTCAGTGAATATTGAAATTGCCATTGCAAGGCTTCCTACACATACATTGATTGATTTACCTATATTTATACATCGTGCCAAAGAAGATGGTCCAGTGGTATTGATCAGTGGTGGTGTACATGGTGATGAAATTAATGGTGTGGTAGCCGTGAAGCGAATGCTTGAGGAAGAGATTTTTCAACCCAAAAGAGGTACTCTGATTTATATTCCTTTGGTCAATGTTTATGGCTTTTTGAGTAACAGTAGGACATTCCCCGATGGTCGGGACCTGAACAGGAGTTTTCCCGGAAACAACAAAGGTTCACTGGCTTCACAAATAGCCTATATTTTGACTACCCAAATTATTCCGATTATTGACTACGGAATTGATATCCATACGGGAGGTAGAATGCTTTCTAATTATCCACAAATTAGGGTCGATTTTAAAGATAAAATAGGGATGGAAATGGCGAAGGCTTTTGGGACCCGCTTTATCATCAATTCATCCCATATTGATAAGTCTTTCAGAAAAGAAGCATTTAAATTCAAAAAACATATTTTGGTTTATGAAGGAGGGGAGTCTATGAGGTTGGATGAGTTTTCTGTTGAGGAGGCAATTTTAGGAACCAAAAGACTTTTAAACCATTTGGGGATTATTGAGGAAACATTACCAGATAGTGAGACTTTGGTTATAAAAGAAAGTAGCTGGACGAGGGCCAAAATTTCAGGGATTTTCACCCCTGTTGTCAAGCCTGGAGACGAAATAAAGAAAAGACAAGTGTTAGCGCGTATTTCTGATCCTTATGGTCAAGTAAAGGTACCGGTGAAAAGCAATGCAAATGGATACATTGTTGGGATGAACTATTCTCCAGTGGTAAATGCTGGAGATGCTTTGTTTCATATTGGAAAAGTATGATAAAGTGAATCAAATTGATTTTCAGCTGCTTTACTTAACCTAGGCATTAAAATTGCTTTTGGAAAACCATGACTTTTGATAATTACAAGCAAATTAGAGATCGAAGCGAGTCTTTGTGCACGCACCTCGAAACGGAGGATTTTGTGATTCAAGCGGCGGAACATGTGAGCCCTGCAAAATGGCATCTTGCACATACGAGCTGGTTTTTTGAAACATTTGTTTTGAAGAAATACTTGCCTGATTATAAAGAATTTCACCCAGATTTTAGTTTTTTCTTCAACAGCTATTACAATGCAGTGGGAGAGAGGACGGCGAGAAACCACAGGGGCTTGATGACCCGGCCGACTATAGAGGAGGTTTTTGACTATAGAGGATATATTGATGAGCAAATGAGGGATATTTTTGATAATCATTTTTCCGATGAAGTTAGTGCTATCATTACCCTTGGCCTTAATCATGAGCAACAACATCAAGAGTTGCTGATTACAGACTTAAAATATAATCTTTGGCTAAACCCATTGCTACCTTCTGTACTTAATATCAAAGAATATCCTAGTCAGTTAGAAAGGGGATGGTTGAAAATCAAAGAAGATATCTATCCCATTGGACACAAAGATGAGGGCTTTTGCTTTGATAATGAGTTGGGAAGACATAAAGTTTATTTAGATGATTTTATAGTTTCATCAAATCTAGTGACCAATCAAGAGTATCAGGAATTTATTGAATCCGGAGGGTATGAGAATCCAGATTATTGGCATTCTGATGGTTGGGCTTGGGTAATTTCTGAAGATATAAAGGCCCCTTTGTATTGGTTGACAAAAGAAGGAAGAACTTTTTACTATACTCTTGACGGATTAAAAGAATTAGATCCCAATGCACCAGTAAGCCATATATCCTTTTATGAGGCAGCGGCTTTTGCGGAATGGTCAGGTTACAGGCTTCCTACTGAGTTTGAATGGGAAGTGGCTTCCCATAAGTTTTCTTGGGGAGATCGATGGGAGTGGACCAACTCTGCATATTTGCCTTATCCTAAGTTTGAAAAAGCACCAGGTGCCATTGGAGAGTACAACGGTAAGTTTATGGTGAATCAGATGGTTTTAAGAGGGGCATCAGTGGCAACTTCACCTGGGCACTCAAGAAATACCTACCGTAATTTTTTTCACCCACATTACCGATGGCAGTTTACAGGAATTAGACTTTGCAAAAGATAACTTCATTAACTCATGGAATACTCCCTTAGAAAAGATACTGAATTTGCCAGAGATGTATTGGTTGGACTCAGTGGAAATAATAAGTTTTTGTCCTCAAAATACTTTTATGACCATAAAGGAGATGAGTTGTTTCAGAAAATTATGCAGTTACCTGAGTATTATTTGACAAGGAAGGAATTTGGTATACTGAAGGAATATCATAGGTATATTTTAGAAAGAATATCAGATTCCACACACTTTAATATGGTGGAAATGGGAGCTGGTGATGGTCTTAAAACTAAAATTCTTCTTGAATATCTTTACAATCAAAGAGCAAACTTTACTTATTATCCAATCGATATTTCCGGAAATGTCTTGAAACAGTTGGAAACTTCATTGAATGTTTCTTATCCAGGAATTAAGGTTTCTCCTATTGTTAGCAATTACAAAAATGCATTGCAGGATCCACTTTGGAATAGAAAAACCAAAACTTTACTATTATTTCTAGGGGCCAATATTGGGAATTTTGTTTGGAATGATGCTGTGAAGGTCCTTAGACGAATTGCTAGGTCTTTGCAAGAAGGTGATATGGCGCTGATTGGTTTTGACCTGAAAAAAGATCCTGAATTGATATTGCAGGCTTATGATGACAGCCAAGGTGTTACTAAGGATTTTAACTTGAACATTTTGATTAGGATTAACAAAGAGCTTGGCGGAAATTTTGATTTGACCAAGTTTAAACATTGGCCGGTTTACAATCCGGTGACAGGGGAGTGCAGGAGTTACTTAGTAAGCTTAGTGGAACAAGAGGTCAGTGTTGAAGCTTTGGAACAGCGTTTTAGGTTTAAAAAAGCAGAAGCCATTCATACTGAGGTGTCCAAAAAGTATGATAAAGATGAGCTCTTGCTGCTGGCAGAAGATAGTGGTTTTGAAGTTTTGGAGAATTTTGAAGATGGTGATGGTTATTTTACGGATAGCCTTTGGAGAAAAAAGTGAGCTTCCTTTAAGTTTAAGAGTTCTGTATAAAACATTACCTTCGCGGTGGATCAATGTTTTTTTATGAAAAGTAAGCCGCATACATATTTGTTCAAGGTTCAATATTTGGGTTTTAGATATCACGGATGGCAGAAGCAACCCGGGGTGAAAACGATTCAAGAAATGTTGGAAAGAGCTTTCAAAGCCAAATTGGGACATGGAGATTTCAATATTTTAGGGGCAGGTAGGACCGATGCAGGTGTTTCTTGTATGGGCGGTTTTTTTGAGTTATTTTCTACGGAGGAAGTTAATTTGGATGGAGTGATTAATGGTGTAAACAAATATTTGCCTGATGATATCCGGTTAATAACAGCAGAGCCCATAGGTCCAAAGTTTAACATTATTCAAGATGTAAAGGAAAAGGAATATCGGTATTATTTTTCATATGGAGATAAACCTCACCCGTTTTCAGCTCCATTTGTGGTTGTGATCAAAGACCAATTGGATATAGAACTGATGAAACAGGGAGCTGCTCTATTTTCAGGAGTAAATGATTTTAGAAATTTTTGTACCAAGCCTAAGCCTGAAACTGTTTTCAAAAGAGAAATTAAACAATCAAGTCTAGAAGAATACAAACATGCAGATGTGGAATGGGAAATGTCTGCACCTGTTTATTGCTTCAGCGTTAAAGGAAAGGGGTTTATGAGGAACCAGGTAAGGTTAATGATGGGAGCTTTGATTGATTTGGGAAGTCACAACTTGACTCTTGCACACCTGAAAAATGCACTTGCAGGAGAAATGAGTGTATTTCTTTTGTCCAAGAAAGCTGAGGCAAGGGGATTGGTGCTTCATCAAGTATCCTTTTAATGAAAAAGCCCCGCTCGTTTAGAGTAGGGCTTTGGGATTTCTTAATTGATGAAGTTTTTCTATTCGAAGAACTTTTTGAGACCTTCAATTTTCTTCTGCAAAGAAGCCTCTACAGCTCGGTAAGCATCTCTATTTGGCAATGTCTCGTTAACAGAAATATAGTATTTAATCTTTGGTTCTGTACCGGAAGGACGGGCGGATATTTTGCTTCCGTCTTCCAAGTAGAATTGAATAACATTGCTCTTATCCATGTCCAATGTTTCTTCGGTACCTTCTAGAACGTTATAGACTTTACTTTCCTTTACATCTACCACTTTTACCACTTTGATTCCATTGATGGCTTCAGGTCTATTAGTTCTGAAGCCATGCATCAATTGTTGGATTTGCTCAGCCCCGTCCTTGCCTTTTTTGGTTACGGAAATAAGAGACTCTTTGTAGAAGCCATATTCTTGGTAAATCTCAGCCAAGACATCAAAAAGTGTCATGCCTCTTTCTTTATAATAAGCAACAGCTTCTGCTAATGTGGCACAGGCTGAAACACCATCTTTATCCCTAACGGCATCACCCACCAAGAAACCATAACTTTCCTCACCGCCACATATGAATTGTTTTTTGCCTTCAAGCTCTCTAATAACTGCAGCAATATTTTTAAAGCCAGTGAGTACTCGGTAACAAGGAATATTAAAGCCTCTACAGATATCTTCTATGAGTTCAGTGGTTACGATGGTGTTGACCATGAATTGGTCTCCCGTAAATTTTCCTCGTTTGCTCCATAGGTTCAACAAGTAATAGGTGAGTATGGATCCTGTTTGATTTCCATTGAGTAATTCAAATTCTCCGTTTTCATTAGGAATAGCAGCAGCATATCGGTCACCATCCGGGTCACAAGCCAAAACCAATTCAGCATTGACTTCTTTACCAAGTTTAAGGGAAAGGTCTAGCGCCTCGGCCTCTTCAGGATTGGGGTAAATTACAGTTGGGAAATTGCCATCAGGTTCAGCTTGTTCTTTGACAATATGGATGTTTTCAAAACCAAATGTTTTCAAAGCGGCAGGAACCATTTTGCCAGAAGCACCATGAATGGGAGAAAAGACGATGCTCATGTCTTTTTGATTCAATATAGCTTTTGGAGAAAGGCTGAACTTTTTGATATCATTTAGATAGCTTAGGTCCATTTCCTGACCTATGTATTCGATCAGATTTTCATCTTTATCCCACTTTACATCATCAATAGAACTAATTTTTTGAACTTCCATAATGATATTTTTGTCATGGGGAGCCACTATTTGGCCACCATCCTCCCAGTATGCTTTATAGCCATTGTATTCTTTGGGATTGTGGGAGGCTGTGATCATTACCCCACTTTTACAACCATAATACCTGATGGCATATGAAAGCATTGGGGTAGGACGCATTTCCTTAAAGTATTTTACTTTAATACCATTAGCAGACAATACATTGGCTGTTGTATCTGCAAACAAAGTGTTATTGATGCGGGAATCGTGAGTAATAGCTACTTTGATTTCTTCACCAGGAAAGCAAGCCAATAGGTAATTGGCAAGTCCTTGAGTGGCCATTCCTATCGTATAAACATTCATTCTATTTGAACCTATCCCCATTATGCCTCTCAGACCACCTGTTCCAAATTCAAGATCTCTGTAAAATGAATCGATAAGTTCTGTTTGGTCATCAGCGGCAATAAGCTGTTGGATTTGTTCTTTGCTTTGCTGGTCAATGTTGCTGCTAAGCCATGTTTGGGCTTTGCTAATAATGGATGCGTCTGTCATGTTGTGTAAAAAACTTAAATGAAAATCTAATTTAATCATAAAAGCCATTAATGCCACTTTGAGATGAATCAGAAAGATAAAAAGTAAAGAAAATTTTACTTTTTGTAAATGATCTCCCAATGTTTATAAACAGCTTTTTTATTACTATAAATTACCCCTTAACGCTTGTTCTCTTTCTATCGATTCAAAGAGGGCTCTGAAGTTTCCTTTTCCAAATGATTTGGCTCCCTTTCGTTGAATGATTTCATAAAACAGGGTAGGCCTATCTTGAACTGGTTTTGTGAAGATTTGCAAGAGATAGCCTTCATTATCTCTATCCACCAGAATGTTCAAAGCTTTAAGGGGTTGGATGGATTCTTCTATTTCACCAACTCTATCCAGCAAGTTTTCATAATAGGTTTCAGGAACCCTTAGGAATTCCACTCCTCGTTTTCTGAGTTCACTTACGGTGTGGATGATGTCATCGGTAGCTATAGCGATATGTTGTACACCGGGGCTGTTGTAATAGTCCAAGTATTCTTCGATTTGAGATTTTTTCTTTCCTTCAGCAGGTTCATTGATAGGGAATTTGATGTAACCATTGCCATTTGAAACTACTTTTGACATCAAGGCTGAATATTCCGTTGAAATATCTTTATCGTCAAAAGTAACCAATAGGTTGAATCCCATAACTTTTTCATAAAAGTCAACCCATTTGTTCATTTCTCCCCAACCTACATTTCCAACGCAATGGTCGATGTATTTTAATCCTATTGGTTGAGCTTTGAATTCATTTTTAGCTTCGATATATCCTGGTAGGAAAGGGCCTTTGTAATCCTTTCTTTCAACAAATGTGTGCAAAGTTTCTCCATACGTGTGGATAGAGGCCACTTTGACTTGGCCGTTTTCATCTGAAATTGTTTTTGGGGGTTCATGGGAAACTGCTCCTCTTTTGGTTGTTTCTTGCCATGATTTTTCTGCATCATCTACCCACAAAGCAAGGACTTTGACTCCATCTCCATGTTTTTTAACATGTTCAGCAATTGGGTGATTTTCGTTGAGAGCACTGGTTAATACCAATCTTATCTTATCCTGTCTTAGCACATAAGACGCTCGGTCTCTGACGCCAGTTTCAGGTCCTGCGTATGCTTCTAATTGGTAGCCAAAAGCATATTGATAATATAAAGCAGATTGTTTGGCATTGCCAACATAGAATTCCACATGATCAGTCCCATTTATGGGGAGGAAATCAGTTTCCATAAGATTCTTTTTTGGGTTTATATATTAGTCTTGGAATGGACAATATAGAAAATTTATAAGATGAAAGTAAGCGAATAGAGCGTTGAATGGAGGCGTAATGTGTGAATATCTAGATGACACTAAAAAGTATTATTCAATGGTAAGTTTAGAAATTTGAATTTTTAAAGGGGCATGGATTGACTTGGGTAATTGTTCGTAAGAATTGAACTGTTGTTATTTTAATTCAAATAAGCACAATCTGTTTTTTGGAAACTCTAAGGGGATTATCTACCTTCATATTTCATTTAAAAATCAACAAAAAACTGTAATGGACTTAAATAAGTTAGACAAGGACCTAACCGCTATTGTAGAGAAGAGAATAGAGCTAAGTAAATTGACTTATGCCGATGAGAATTATGATGATATTGAAGAAGAGCTTCATGATTTGGAAGATGATTTCAATGAAGAGTTTGGAGACGAATTGGAAGGAGAGCTTGAAAAAATTTACGATAAGCTGGATTCAGATACGGATATTTTGTTGCCTTCTGCATACTTAGCGAATAAGTATGTGCCTATGTTGCCAGATGCAAGAGGTGTTATTTCTTATGAGGTCAAAGGTAAAGAAGGTGTACCTATAGAGTCAGAGCAGTTTGATGGACAAGATGTAAGGATTATATTAATACCAAACCCTACAAGATTTGTGATGCAAATCAATGGAGTTGCGATGAAAGACCTTTGGAGGTCTAGGTAAAAGCAGTATAGAATTGAATAAGCTTAGATTGGATGACCTGATTTAAGCTTATTCTAAAAAATAATTCAGAGTATTAATTTATTCCCTTTAATTTTATCAAGGGTGATGTTAAACAATTTTCCATTAATTTGAATCTTAAAACTTTTAACTTCTTCTGAGGGATTTGTAATGGTAAGCTCATTGCCCTCTAGAATAAAATAAATGGGCTCAGTGGATTCTATCGTGTAGTCATTTACCTTTATTGGATGATTCTTTTTCCAAATTACTCCAAGGGTTAATTTGTTTTCAAATGTAATTTGCTGTAGCTCACTTGAGTTGGAATCAATAGTCCAAAATTGATTACTATAAAGTTTTTCAGCTTCTTCAACAGTAGTAGCACTTCCTACAAAATATTCAAAGTTTCCTTCCTTTTGCATGATGTATGGGAGAAATACTTTTTCGGTTTTACTTTTGTCATTTTTATATTTTATGTTAATATCTCCCCAAGAAGACTTTTGTAAGCTTAACCTAACACCGAACTTTTCCGCTTTATTAGATCCATAAATAAAACCATTGTGAAAAACCCAACCTGATTTTGATAGGTCAAAATCGCTGTATTCAGATAAAACTTTGCCTGAGGTATTGACCCAGCCTGTCCACCTTGATTGATCGAGCGCAGTAATACTTTGATAATCAGTATAGTTTTTAAGGTCCGAAACCAAGCATAACATTATGTTTTTAAAAGTAAACCAGGACTTTTTAGCTGTTAAAAGTATTTGGTTTTGGCTATCTGTTAATGTGTAATTCATGGATGCTAATCCTATATTTTCAACAGCAACTACTCCTGAGAAACTATTTCTTTGTATGTTTTTAGTGCCTTCTATATGGGTAAATCCAGGGAGTAAATCCCAATTCCAAAAAGGCATAAAATCATAATATTCCTTTCCATTTTTAACAAAATATGTATTTCCGAAATTTAAATATTTACCTTTTAAGTTTTCGTTATTACTTGATTCTGTAGGAAGGTTTCTATTAGAAAGAATTTTTATGAAAACACTTTGGTCTTGGGTGTGATGTGTTAAAAAGTCAGAAATGTGATAGAATCTAGTTCCTTCTTTTCCAATTACGTAGGGGCTGTTTAAGGCTTTTTTCATTTCTGAAAAAATAGGAGCTTTTTCTGGATTAAGATCTATTAAATAGTCCAGGGTCTCTTGAGATATTGTTCTTGCAAGGGCATCTTTTCTACTGGCAGCCCTATCCAGAGTTGGAGGTACAGTGTATTTACCTCTGCTCATCCAACGCATCCCTTCTGTAACAAAATCACTTAGTACATCTACCTTAGCTTCTGGAAAGGAAAAAGTAGTTCCTCTCAGTTGCCATGCTAACCTTGATGTTAATTCAATATAGGCACCTCCGTAAGAAAATTCCTGCAAACGCTCTTCATGATGAAAAAAGCTATGGTCAACTTGAATTCCATTTTCAGCGCCTACCTTTATCTCCTGAATTATTTTTGAAATAGATTCGGCGGCCTTTTCAGGGTTATTTGTTAATAAAGAATGAATAAGAACATTATCTGCAAGCCAAATTAAGTTAACACCTGACTTGTATATTCTAACCTTTGAAGTGCTTTCTAATATCTTCTGATAGTTTTTATCTAGTTCCGGACCTATAAGTATTGCAATATCTAATAGAGCCTTTGGAATACTAACTTCCATAGGATGCCAATTTCTGTTCACGTAGTTATTGGCAAACCAATGATCTAAGGCAGGGGTAATGATATCAAGAAGTTGCTTGGACCTATAGTACTTTGAACTAGTTAAGCGATAAGCAAGAGCTATGTATTTTATCCTATATATGTGGGAACTCAAATCCCAGCCAGCTTTGTCTGTTTCTTGATAGTCAAAATCAGTCCACTGTCCAGTTTCACTATTAAATAGTTTGATATAATTATCAACATTATTGTTTTTTATGCTTGTATTTAATAGTGTTGATTCATAGCGTTCAAGAATTAGAGCCATTTCATCATTTGCCAAACTGGGGAATGACATTAATAAAAACAATATTAAAAAAAATGGATATGCTTTGAATATTGTTATTGGGTTAAACATGGAGTCGAGAGCCAGTTTATAAGGTTGAAACTTCGACTAAGCTATTATGGCTATTTGTTGAAGTTGAGTTAAGGTGATGTTCTATTTCTTTTGCTATTTCATTTGAAAACTCCATAGCACCTTCTTTATTCAAATGGTTTTGATCTTTATAGAAGGCATTGTTCTTTGTAAAAAACTCGTCATTTGAGTGATCTAAAAGAATAATATTTTTCATTTTTCTTACATAATTTAAAGTTGACGTACTTATGACCTTTTCATTATAATCTGGTGAAATAACAACAAAAACTTGTGTGTTTTTTTGGACCAAGGAGGACACAAACTCGTCGAATAATTTTGTTAAAGTAGTATCCATTTGATTGGTTTCATTTACCACATTTGCCTTATAGGCATTGGGCTTTATAGAACCAATTTTGGGTTTCCATCCTTTATCTTCTACTTTGCCATCTATCCCTTTAAATGCAAAAGGTCTGAGCAAGTAGTAATAGCTCGAATTGAAAGAATAAAAATTTGAATAGTTGAGGTATTTTTCCGCAGGGGATACTTGATTAATCACCTTATGTATCTCATCGTGATCCTGATAAAATGGTCTTAGAAGACCAGCTGCTCTGTCGAAAAAAGGGTTTCCTGGTTCATATTCTAAAAACATACTTTCAATATTGATTATAGCTATTTTTGGAGCATGCCTCGTCACGACACCCTGATTAACGGCATACATATACGGTAGGCTCTGACCTCCCCTTCCTGCATTCCAACAGGAAAGTCCAAGTTGTTCTTCAAAAACTTTCGGCACAAAGTTCCCCTCAGCTCTTGAACTCCCGTAAATAACAATCTGTTCATCAGATGACTCTAGAGAGTATTTCGTTTTATAGAAACGGCCATCTGGAGAGTTTCTTAGGATATTCTTTAACACATAACCAATAGTAAAATCCACTACGGCAAAGCTTATAAATATTATGAGAAGATTTTTGATTAGCTTTTTCATAATTGAAACATTAAAATTGGAAATAAATGAATTGACTGTTGTCAAACACTCCAAACGAAGTGATATAAACCATAAGAAGAACAATTGAAGCTAACCGTACTATTGGTTTAGGATGGTGAATTAATTGAAAATTTGGTTTGAACTCAGAAATAAAATCATGAGTTATCAACAGAATAAGACCCATTATTGAAAATAGAAAAATACCTTTATCTCCAAAATAGAGTCCTGATCCATGAAGAGTTAAGATTCTTTCAACTATTGTAAAAGCCTCCGTTACATTTGGAGCTCTAAAGAATATCCATGCTAAAATAGTAAGGGAAAATACAATTACCCAATTTAGTGCTTTTGGAAGTTTAAAGTGAAAAATGAATTTTTCGAATATTTGATACATTCCATGTAAAGCCCCCCAAATGATAAATGTCCAATTCGCTCCATGCCAAAATCCACTGACTACAAAGGTGATGAAAAGATTTAGCCCAGACTTGAATTTTCCGTGTCTATTTCCTCCCATTGGAATGTAGACGTAATCTCTAAACCAAGTTGAAAGTGAAATATGCCACCTACTCCAAAATGATTTAAAAGAAGTTGCAAAGTAGGGTCTTCTAAAGTTTTCCATAAGTGTGAAGTCAAAGAGCTTAGCACAACCAATTGCGATTAGTGAATAACCTGCGAAGTCACAATAAATCTGAAAGGCAAAAAAGATATGGGAGACAGTAAGTGTTAGCCAAGAATGGTGATAGAGTTCGGTATATACATCATCAACATAAATAGCTAGGCGGTCTGCAACAGCTACCTTCATGAAGAAACCCCAAAGCATTAATTTTCCTCCTTGGGAAATATTATCATAATTAAAAATACGCTCTTTAGAAAATTGAGGAAGTAGGTTACTTGCTCTTTCAATTGGTCCAGCTACCAATTGTGGAAAGAAACTTACAAAAGTGAAGAAACCAATAATATCCTTAGTTGGTTCTAACTGCTTTTTATAAATATCAATAGTATAACTTAATGTCTGAAACGTATAAAAACTGATTCCAACGGGGAGAATAATGTTGAGTCTGTCGGCATTGATGGGGGTTCCAAAAAAAGAGAAGGCTCCATCAATACTGTCTAGAAAAAAGTTAAAGTACTTGAAGTAGCACAAAAAACCTATATTGGTTAATAAACTAGCAAATAATAACATTTTTCTTTTATGGTCATTATCTGTTTTGCCTAATTGAAGACCGATGGTATAGTCTACGATAGAGCTAAAGAAAACAAGAAATAAAAATCTCCAGTCCCACCATCCATAAAAAAAGTAACTGGAAATCAGTAACCAAATATTCTGGAGTTTAGTGTTTTTGTTTAATAGCAACCAATATACAAAGAACACTATGGGAAGAAAGAATGCGAATTCAAGTGAGTTGAATAGCATATTATTGGTGTTAAAAGTGAAAAGAAGAATTAGTTTTTTCAAATATATAAAAAAGTTTTTTGTTATGTAAAAAATGTATTTAAAAAAATAGATTAATCAATAAAAAGCTGCTTGTTTAATTCAAGCAGCTTGCCTATTACTTTTGTGGGTAATATAAATTTATCTGAACCCTAATTTCTCCCTTACTTTGTTCAGTGTGTTTTGGGCAACTTCTCTGGCTTTGGCTTCGCCTTCGGCAAGTTTAGCGTCCAGTTCTTCAAGGTTATTCATGTAGTAATCAAAAGTGGCCCTTTCTTCAGCATATTTTTCAGTAATTAGGTCAAGCAGTTCTTTCTTTGCATGTCCGTAGCCAAAGTTACCGCCAAGGTATTTTTGCCTTAATTCTTCTGTTTGTTGGACTGTAGCAATCAAGCTGTATAGTTTGAAGACATTACAGGTGTCAGGGTTTTTAGGCTCTTCAAGAGGGGTAGAGTCTGTTACTATACTGTAGACGTTCTTTTTGAGTTGCTTTGCAGGTAAGAAAATATCTATATAGTTGTTGTAGGACTTGCTCATTTTCTGGCCATCTGTGCCGGGAATGATCATCACATCTTCACTGATTCTAGGCTCAGGTAATGTAAGAATTTCCTCATCAACACGGTGGTTAAATGTACTGGCAATGTCACGGGTCATTTCCAAATGTTGCAACTGGTCTTTGCCGACAGGGACAATGTCTGCATCAAATATCAATATATCCGAAGCCATTAGGACTGGGTAGGTGAATAAACCTGCATTGACATCTGATAATTTGTCTGACTTATCTTTGAAGCTATGGGCGTTGGCCAACATAGGGTAGGGGGTGAAACAGCTTAGGTACCAAGTCAATTCGGCTATTTCAGGAATTCTGGACTGCCTGTAAAAGACTGTTTTGGAGATGTCCAGCCCGAAAGCAAGCCAAGCAGCGGCTACAGCATGAACATTGTCTTTTCTTTGTTCACCATCTTTGATGGTAGTTAGGGAGTGGAAATCTGCTATAAAAATGTAAGACTCGTTATTGTCTTTTTTTGTTAATTCAATTGCCGGTTCGATAGCGCCAAGGATGTTCCCTAGGTGAGGTCGGCCCGAACTTTGAATTCCTGTCAATACTCTTGCCATCAGTCAAATTTTTGATGCAAATTAAAGAAATAAAGACACAATTCGCTTGAATTTTACCGTTATTTGTGAACATGAAAAATATTGGATTAGCCTTAATCATCATAAGCCTTTCTATATGTGTTGGTTTTTCTGTTAAAGCTCAGGGACTTGCCCCTTCTCCACTTTTGTGGGAGAGGCAAGAAGCCAAATTGGGCTCGGTAATGGAAGAGCATGGAAAAGTATCAACGGAATTTTTCGTCGTGAATAATGGAACTTCTCCTGTCATCATTGAAGAGGTTGTTACGGATTGTGGATGTACTACTATTGATTTTGCCTCAGATACTTTGGAGCAGAATCAGATAGGCTCTATTAAAGTGGATTATCAGCCGACGAGTTTTGGAGGTGCTTTTAAAAAGAATGTGGTGGTCAAAACCAATATAAATCCAACAGGAGATACACTTTATGTGGAAGGGTATAATATTCCTTACCCTGATAATGTAGCTTCTTATTATGATTACAGGAAAGGTAATCTTGGGTTTCGCTTCAGTTCTATCAATATGGGGGAAGTGTTTACCAATCAGCCAAAGGTGAAATATGTTGATTTCTATAATTTCAAGGACTTGCCAATTACCTTGGATGAACACGAAATGAAATTGCCTGATCATATCAAGGTCAATATGATTCCTGCAATAGTTCCGGCCAAATCCAGAGGACTTCTCGCCATACAGTATGATGCTGCTGCAAAAGCTGATCTTGGTTTTTTTGACGAAAATGTGGCTTTTAATATTGAATCAAATGGAAATGAAGCTATAGAATTGAGGTTGCTTACCACTATTCATGAATACTTTGCGCCAGTGCTTAAAAGTGAAGTGAATAATATTCCCAAACTGGCCATTTCTGAAGTGGATGTGGACTTAAATAAAATCTCTAGCAAAGAAATCATATCAAAGTCAATTGTTTTAACCAATATTGGTAGCAAGCCTGTTAATATCCGAAAAGTGGTGACAAACTGTGATTGTATGGTCTATGATTTACCAACCAAAGACCTTCAGCCTGGCGAAAAAACTGATTTGACCTTTACTTTTGACACAAAGGGTCGACTGGGTATTGATCACAAAATGATTACCATCTTTAGTAATGATCCCCTAAATCCTACCAGAACAATAGTGGTGAAAAGCAGGATTGACTAATAATTATTTAAATGCAGGTATGCCGGTGATTTCTTGACCAAGAATCAACAAATGGATATCGTGAGTCCCTTCGTAAGTAATTACAGATTCCAAATTCATCACATGACGCATGATGGGATATTCACCGGTTATTCCCATGCCACCGTGAATTTGCCTTGCTTCTCTGGCGATATCCAATGCCATGGCCACATTGTTTCTCTTGGCGAGTGAGACTTGAGCTGTGGTGGCTTTCCCTTCATTTTTTAGTTTGCCTAATCTCCAAACCAATAATTGCGCTTTGGTAATTTCGGTAAGCATTTCAGCTAATTTCTTCTGGACAAGTTGAAAGGATGCAATGGGCTTGTCAAACTGTATTCTTTCCAATGCGTATCTTTTGGCCGAGTCATAGCAGTCCATTGCCGCTCCTAGTGCGCCCCAAGCTATTCCATAACGGGCAGAGTCCAAACACATTAATGGAGCGCCCAAGCCTGATTTGCCGGGCAGTAAGTTTTCCTTAGGCACTTTGACATTATCAAAAACCAACTCTCCGGTACAACTTGCTCTCAAAGACCATTTATTATGGGTCTCAGGTGTAGTAAACCCCTCCATTCCTCTTTCAACAATAAGCCCATGGATTCTTCCTTTCTCATTTTTAGCCCAAACTACAGCGATGTCTGCTTGTGGTGAATTAGAAATCCACATTTTGGCTCCATTGAGCAAGTAGTGGTCTCCCATATCTTTAAAATAGGTTTTCATTGCACTTGGGTTAGAACCATAGTCCGGTTCAGTAAGTCCAAAACAGCCCAGCATTTTTCCCGAAGCGAGTTGGGGTAAATATTTTCTTTTTTGCGCCTCACTTCCAAAGGCATGGATTGGGTACATGACCAAAGAACCTTGGACAGAAACGGTAGACCTCATGCCAGAGTCTCCACGTTCGATTTCCTGCATAATAAGTCCATAGGCAATATAATCTAGTCCTCCCCCTCCATATTCTGTTGGGATTTGCGGACCAAAAGCCCCAACCTTACCAAATTTGGAGACAATTTCTTTGGGAAAGTGAGCTTTTTGGGACCAGTCTTCAATAAAAGGTGAGACTTCTTTTTTGACAAAGTCTCGCATGGACTGCCTGATGAGCAGATGCTCTTCGGTTAACAAATCATCAATAGCATAAAAGTCGACACTTTCAAAAGTATCTTGCTTGGTTGCTCTTTTCGGGAAGGTATTTGACGACATGAAATTTTGGTTTATTGGGTTTTTAGACTGATTTTTGCGTATAAGTTTTTAAGTAGTACTCTCCAAAGCCTCTTTAATTAAGCAAGAAGTTTGATAAAAAACTACATTACCAGCATAAAAAAACATCCATGAGCAAGGAGCAGCCATCCCAAGAAATAATCGATAAAATTCAACAATTACACGAAAAATACAAAGCTTCTGGTCAAGACATGCTTTCGTATTTGGAAGGGTTGCTTTATGCGGATTATTTGACGTATTGGGATTACATTAACCTGGATACCTTGCTGACTTTGCAGCAGCCGAAGACATCTTTCAAAGACGAGAAAATATTCATTATTTATCATCAGATCACAGAGTTGTACTTTAAGTTGATCATTTGGGAATTGGAACAAATTGCTGAACAAGTAGAGGTAAAAGCGGCTTTTATGAAAGAGCGAATGGAGCGGGTCATTATGTATTTTGATCAACTGATTTCCTCTTTTTCGGTGATGTGGAAGGGGATGGAAAAGGAGCAGTTTTTGAAGTTTAGGATGTCATTGTTGCCTTCCAGTGGTTTTCAAAGTGCACAATACCGCATCATTGAAATCATGTCCACAGAAATCCAGTATTTGGTCAATATTATAGAAAGAGAAGACTACATGGACATTAACTTGACCAATGTGGACAGTTTGTTTGATATTCTTTATTGGCAATCAGGAGCAAAAGAGCTGGCAACTGGAGAAAAGACCTTGACATTAAGGACTTTTGAGGAAAAGTATGGTAAAAAACTGAAAGAGCTAATTGTTAGTTATAGGAAAAGAAATCTTTGGAAGATTTATCAGAATTGTCAGGATACTGATGACGAACTTACCGAGTTGATGAAGACTTATGACCTTAAAGCAAATGTCTTTTGGCCTTTGGCACATTACAAGTCTGCTGTAAGGTATTTACAGAAAAATCCTGAAGATATTGCTGCAACTGGAGGTACCAACTGGCAAAAGTACCTTCCACCTAGGTTTCAGAAAGTGGTGTTTTACCCTGAGCTTTGGTCGGAGAAGGAAAAAGAAGAGTGGGGCAAAGGCTGGGTGGTCAAAGAAGTCTTTGGTCAAGAATTATAAACTGGATATTACTGATTTAAGGATAAATACCTTACCAAATGAGAAAAGAATTACAACTAAAGCTTAGCCCGAAAGAAGCTTATGATGAGCAGCTTTTTGAAGCTACTGTTCTCAAGAGTTTAGGACTGAAAAGTTCTGAAGATAAAATAAATATTCGTCCACTGAAGAGATCGATTGATGCTAGAGGCCGGCAGGTAAAAATAAATGTGACCGCGGAGGTTTTTATCAATGAAGTACCTGATGCAAGAATTGAGGCCACTAAGGATTACCAGAAAGTGGGAAATGCTGATCCGGTTATCATTGTAGGAGCTGGTCCAGCTGGTCTTTTTGCTGCTTTGCGGGTGATTGAATTGGGAGGAAAACCGATAGTACTGGAAAGAGGCAGAGACGTAAGGTCAAGAAGGAGGGATTTGGCAGCCATCAATAAGGAGCATGTTGTTAATCCCGAATCTAATTATTGTTTTGGAGAGGGAGGAGCCGGCACTTATTCTGACGGAAAATTATATACCCGTTCCAAAAAGAGGGGAGACGTGAGGAGAATTCTGGAGATTATGGTTTCCCATGGTGCTACAGAGGATATTTTGGTCGATGCACATCCACATATTGGGACCAATAAGCTTCCGGTTTTGGTTGCAGATTTGAGAGAAAGTGTTTTAAGTGCAGGGGGAGAAATACTTTTTGATACCAAAGTCACAGATTTTGTTTTAGAAGGAGATGAGATGAAAGGAGTGATCACTGCCGATGGTGAAACTATTTTGGGTTTGGGGGTCATTTTGGCAACGGGACATTCTGCTAGGGATATTTTTCATCTTTTAAATGATAGAAAGATTCTGATTGAGGCCAAGCCTTTTGCGCTTGGGGTAAGAGTTGAACATAGCCAGCAACTAATTGATCAAATTCAGTACCACTGCAGAACGGATAGAGGTCCTTATCTTCCAGCCTCATCTTATGCTTTGGTGCAACAGACAGTTTATGATAGCAAGCAAAGAGGAGTTTTTTCCTTTTGCATGTGTCCTGGAGGCTTTATCGTACCAGCAGCGACTTCACCAGGTGAGTTAGTGGTCAATGGTATGAGTCCAAGTAGAAGGGATAGTAAGTTTGCCAATTCAGGAATTGTAGCAGCAGTTGAGTTGGAAGATCTTCCGGTAGAATATCACAAGCATGGTGCTTTAGGGGCAATGATGTTTCAATTGGATGTTGAAAAAGCGGCTTGGAGAGCAGGGGGAGAGACCCAAGTTGCGCCAGCCCAACGGTTGGCCGATTTTGTTGAGGGCAAAGATAGTAGTACACTTTTGGATACTTCTTATCAGCCAGGTTTACAATCTGTAAATATGGGAAGCGAAGTTTTGCCTGATTTTATTGCTTCAAGATTGAAGCAGGCATTTAAGGCTTTTGGAAATAAAATGAAAGGTTACTATACAAATGATGCCCAGATAATCGGAGTAGAAAGTAGGACTTCTTCACCCGTCAGGGTGCCCAGAGGAAAAGAAACCTTTGAACACCCAGAAATTTCTCGTCTTTATCCTTGTGGTGAAGGAGCAGGATATGCAGGTGGTATAGTTTCTGCTGCAATGGATGGAGAAAGATGTGCTGAAAAACTAATGGAGAAATATGGGAGATAAGAAAACTGTAATTATAGGAGCAACAGACAATCCTTCAAAATATGCTTTTTTAGCTGCGGGAATGCTAAAGGAGTATGGTCATACCATTGTGCCTTTAAGTGTGCATGGAGGGAATGTACATGGGGAGATAATCAATAACCTAAACGAGAAGCCAATAATAAGCGATGTAGATACTGTGACGATGTACATCAATCCAGTTCATCAAAGAGAGTGGGAAGATTACATTGTATCTTTGCATCCAAAACGTGTGATATTTAACCCTGGTGCTGAAAATCAAGTGTTTAGTGATCGATTAAAAAATGAGGGAATTGAACCGGTGGAGGCTTGTACTTTAGTAATGCTAAGAACTAGTCAATATTAATGAATGTCACAGCTAAATAGGGCTGATTTTTTGAGTTTTTATAGCTGGTTTGTGCCAAAAATGTCGTATTATTAAAGGTTGAAAGTTAAAATGAAGCTAGAGGAATTATTCCTCTTTATTCTTTTATAAATCCTATTATGAGTAAAGAACAAGAGTCGAATTTAGGGGATTATTCCGCAGGGAATATTCAGATTTTAGAAGGTTTAGAAGCAGTAAGAAAAAGGCCGGCCATGTATATCGGTGATGTAGGGATCAAGGGCCTGCATCATTTGATATGGGAAGTTGTTGATAACTCAATAGATGAAGCGTTGGCTGGACATTGTGATACCATTCATGTGACCGTATTGGAGGATAACTCTGTGATGGTGCAGGATAATGGTAGAGGGATTCCGACCGATATGCATGAAAAAGAGCAACGTTCAGCTTTGGAAGTTGTTATGACCGTATTGCACGCTGGAGGTAAGTTTGATAAGGATACTTACAAAGTGTCCGGTGGACTTCATGGTGTTGGGGTTTCCTGTGTGAATGCCTTGTCCACCATGCTGAAAGCTACTGTTCACCGTAATGGGAAAGTATTTGAACAAGAATATTCAAGAGGGGTTCCTCAGACCGAGGTCAAAGAAATAGGTACTACTGATAAAAGGGGAACTACCATTCACTTCAAGCCTGATGGTGAGATTTTTACTGTATTGGAATATAAATACGATACAATCGCAACTCGTCTGAGAGAAATGGCCTTCCTAAATGCAGGAATTAGGATTTTCCTAGAAGATATGCGTGAGTTGGATGATGATGGAAAACCAAAGTCTGATGAGTTTTTCTCTGAGGGAGGTTTGGTGGAGTTTGTTCAGTATTTGGATGAAACCAAGGAAAAGATCATCGCAGAACCTATTTATATAGAATCTGAGAAAAATGGTGTGCCAGTTCAGGTGGCCATGAGCTATAATTCCTCATTCTCTGAAAATGTGGTTTCATATGTCAATACCATCAATACCTATGAAGGAGGAACTCACGTTTCTGGTTTCAGAAGAGCATTAACCAGAACCTTGAAGAGCTATGCTGACAAGTCTGGAATGCTAGATAAAGTAAAAATAGATGTTTCTGGTGATGACTTTAGAGAAGGATTGACAGCTGTTATTTCTGTAAAGGTAGCCGAGCCGCAATTTGAAGGTCAGACCAAAACCAAATTGGGTAACTCAGAGGTGGTAAGTGCAGTGGACAGTTCTGTTTCTGAGGTCTTACAATACTGGTTAGAGGAGCATCCGAAAGAAGCTAAGATTATTGTTGGCAAAGTTGTGTTGGCTGCTCAAGCGAGGCATGCAGCTAGAAAAGCCAGAGAGATGGTGCAGCGTAAGAATGTTCTTGGTGGAGGTGGTCTTCCAGGAAAGCTTGCCGATTGTGCCAATACGAATCCAGAAGTTTGTGAACTATACTTGGTGGAAGGGGACTCTGCAGGTGGTTCTGCCAAGCAAGGACGAGATAGGGATTTCCAGGCTATTTTACCACTAAAAGGTAAAATATTGAATGTTGAAAAAGCTCATGAACATAAGATTTATGATAATGATGAGATCAAAAACATTTTAACTGCTTTGGGGGTTAAGTTTGGTACCGCGGATGATGAAAAGGAGTTGGATCTTACCAATTTACGTTATCACAAAATTGTGATCATGACGGATGCCGATATTGACGGTTCGCATATCAGGACTTTGATCTTGACGCTTTTCTTCCGTTATATGAGATCATTGATAGAAAATGGTTACGTTTATATCGCCTTGCCTCCATTATATCTCCTTAGAAAAGGAAAAGATGAGCGTTATTGCTGGACAGAAGACGAGAGAGCAAAGTTGACAAGAGAAATGGCCGGTGACGGTAAGTTAGAGAGTGTTGGTATACAGCGTTACAAAGGTCTTGGTGAAATGAACCCAGAACAATTATGGACTACAACCATGGATCCGGAATCCCGTACTTTAAAGCAAGTAACCATTGAGTCAGCAGCTGAGGCGGATCACCTGTTCAGCATGTTGATGGGAGATGAAGTAGCTCCTCGAAGAGAGTTCATTGAGAAGAATGCAAAGTACGCCAAAATTGATACCTGATTGTATATTAAAATAACGGTAACTAAGGGGCATTAAGCCCCTTTTTTGCTTATATTATGAATTCATTTTGGAACCTCTTTTAAGTTCAATTTTATTAAGTTTTGGATTTTGAATTATGGAAATGGAAGTTATTCAAAGAGATAAATTCGAGAGTAAAATAGATGGAAGTGATTTGGTCAGCAGAGACCTAAGTTGGATAAAATTCAATTTTCGAGTTTTGGATCAGTCCAAGAAGCAAAGCAGGACAATTTTTGAAAAGTTGAAATTTTTAGCCATCACTGCCTCCAACCTTGATGAGTTTTTTATGATCAGGGTGGGTTCATTGTATAATTACCTTGATTATGATAAAGAAAGGATAGATTATTCCGGGTTAAGGGAAGAACCTTTCAAAGAAAAGCTAATGCTTGACTCTCAGGATTTTCATGAGCAGCAACATGAACACTTTATCAATAATATCTTGCCAAGTACCAGGGAGTCTGGTTTTATCTTAAGCAATGTCAAAAATTTGGAAGATGAGGAACAGGAATATATAAAAGAGTATTTTTTTAAGGCAGTTTATCCAATGCTCACACCAATGGTGTTTGATGGATACCATACCTTTCCCATTTTGATGAACAAACTGTTGATTTTTGGGGTAGTGACTATCAATCCGGGAGATAAAAAAGATAATCGAAAACTGTCATTTGTTCAGATTCCATCCAATATTCCTAGGTTTTTTGAAATCGAAAGGGATGAGGAGATGATTTTTGTGCCTATTGAGGAAGTGATCAGAGAGCATATTGTTTCTTTGTTTAGAAATGTCATTATCGAGTCCATCAACCTTTTTAGAATTACCAGAAATGGTGATTTTACTTTGGAAGAAACAGAGGATATGGATTCGAACTTCCTGGAAGAGGTAAAACGTAAGCTTAATGAGCGAAAAACTGGCAGGGTAGTAAGGGTCGAAATTGAGGAGGGGTACAGTAAGTGGATGATGAATTTGCTTAAGGACAGGTGGAATATCCAAAAAGACAGTGTTTTCAAAGTCAAAAAGGAAAGCATGCTGGACTTTACCAGTTTTTGGCAAATCATAGGAAATAGGAGATTTAAGGATAGGATTCCACAGACACCGGTAACAGTCCCTCCTTTAAGCTATCCTCAAGCTGGGGTACAGGGAAGTCAAGATATCTTTCAGGTGCTCAAACAGAAGGATGTATTGCTACATCATCCATATAATAATATGGAGCCAATTTTGGAACTGTTGAACAAGGCGGCCGAAGACCCGAATGTCATGGCCATTAAAATGACAATTTACAGGTTGGCGAAGCACTCACGCATCACAACTGCCTTACTGAAAGCAGCAGAAAACGGAAAGCACGTATCAGTGCTGTTTGAAGTGAAGGCTAGGTTTGATGAAGAAAACAATATGCAAGAAGCCAAGAAGCTTCAGAAAGCAGGATGTTTTGTGATCTATGGGGTCAGTAATTTTAAAACCCATACAAAGCTTATGTTGATCGTGAAAAAAGACGAAAACAAGGTTACAAGGTTTGTGCACTTAGGATCCGGAAATTATAACGAAGATACCTCAAAGCTGTATACTGATTTAGGTTTGCTGACTACTAATGAAGTTTTGGCTAATGATGTTTCTGAATTTTTTAATGTAATTACAGGACATTCAATGCCTTCTTCCTATAAAAACTTGATTACTGCACCACAGGGAATGAGAAGTGGTCTGATCAATTTTATAGAGTGCGAAGCAGAACATGCCCGTCAAGGTTTGCCTTGTGGAATATTTATTAAGGTGAACAGCCTTGAGGACAGTGAAACCATTCATGCACTTTACAGGGCGTCTCAAAGTGGCGTGCCTATTAAGTTAATTATAAGAGGGATATGTTGTCTGCGGCCTGGAAGAAAAGGACTAAGTGAGAATATTGAGGTTTATTCTATAGTGGGTGATTTTCTGGAGCATTCAAGAATTTACCATTTTCATAATAATGGTGACTTAAGAACTTATGCAGGAAGTGCCGATATGATGGTGAGGAGTTTTGAGAAAAGACTTGAATCACTGTTTAGGGTTCAAGATCCATTCTTAGAAAAGCAATTGATGAACATCTTAGCTTATAACCTTAAGGATAATGTCAATGCTTATATGATGCAGGAGGATGGGACTTATGTGGCTAAAAGCCCTCAAAATGATGAAGTTGAATTCAACATTCATAAAGAGTTTTTTACCATTACTCCGGATATTGTCGAAAATGTAAAGTTGATTTAAAGCAATCGGTAAATCAAGAAGGCCGGGCATTCATATTGACCGGCCTTCTTGATTTTATAATATTAGCTTTGCTTTGTTTTTATCATAGAGAATATTCATTACTCCATCTTTTAGCCCTACATCAGGGACAATCATTCTTGTTGAATTGGCAGCTTCCATTGCGGATAAATAAATGTAAGATGCTGGAACGATCACATCAGCCCTGTCTGGATTAAGGTTGAGTTTATTTACCCTTTCTTCATAGCTAAACCCTTCCAAATAAGCTTGAACCTCTTTTATTTTAGCAATGTCCAAGTATCTTTTATTTTTTCTTGGATTAGATAGCTCAAAAATTTTATTGATATTTCCCCCGGTTCCAATGCAGGTAATTCGATGTTTTTTATCGATGTTCTCTTGAATAAACGCCCTCATAGCCTTCCATACTTTAGGCGAGTCCTTATGGTCCAAAGCACGAACTGAACCAATTTTGAAAGACCTACTAGCTATTTTTTTTCTGTCTTGGTAAATGTTTAGCTCAGTACTGCCACCACCTACATCCACGTGTAAATAAGGCTTATGGTCGATATAGTTCCAAAGTGCCACATTGATTAGGTCAGCTTCTTTGTTTCCGTCAATTATCTGGATTTTAAGCCCCAAATCTTGTTTTACCTCTTGGGCAATATCTTTTCCGTTTTCGGATTCCCTCATAGCAGAAGTAGCGCAGACCATATAATCATCCACTTCGTACAAATCAATCAACAATTTATAGGCTTTCATCAGTTTAATGAACTTTCTTCTATTAATATCACTGATCCTGTTGGTATGGAATACATCCTTTCCAAGTCTAAGAGGAAACCTTACATATTCTAGTTTTTTAAAATTAACCTGATTTTCGTAATGAGTTACATGGGTGATTTGTAGTCTTATGGCATTTGACCCAATGTCTACGGCTGCTAGCTTCAAACTGTTTTAGGTTTTTGGTGGTTGATTGTAAATTCAGTTTAGTAGTAATTAAAAAACATCAATTACACTATGTAAAAATAAAATAAAAAAGAGGCATTTTTAATGCCCCTATGGTTATTTTTTACGCGAAATGGCGAATACAATGATGCCCGCGACAATAGATATACCACCAGCATATGGTGGCCAGTTAACTGATTTTTCTTTTTCCGCACTTACTTGAAGTGGACCTGCGTCTATAACTGTCTCTTCTGTAGTAAATGAAAAACCGGTAATGATGAACATCACAATACCTACTAAGACTAAAACAATCCCTAAAGTTTTCATATCAATAAAGTTGGTTATCCAAATTTTCTTGCAAAAAACCTACCAAATAGTAAAGAGATGTTAAGTAACAAAGTGGACTTTACCAGACTATCTAATATTGTTTTTGGATAAACTTCTTTGCTGCTTATACTTTTTGATGGAGAAGACCATACATATAATTAGAACTCCACCAACAATGCCAAGAGAAAGTGTACTAGGGATGTGGTAAATGGAAGAAAGGACCATCTTTGCCCCTATGAAAACCAAGATAAATGCCAATCCATATTTTAAATAAGCAAACATGTCAAAGGCACTTGCGAGAAGAAAATATAATGCACGAAGGCCAAGGATTGCGAATATGTTTGAAGTGTATAAAATGACTGGGTCGTTTGAAACAGCAAAAATGGCTGGGATAGAATCAACTGCAAATAATAAATCTGTGAATTCAACAACAGCCACAACTACCAGTAGTTGGGTCGCAAAACTTTTGCCATCGATCCTAATGAAGAATTTTTCACCATTGAATTTCGGGTAAACTCTGAATAATTTATGAATGAATTGAGTTCCCAATGATTTTGAAAAATCTTCTGATTCTTCATCTTCCTGATGCCATGATTTCCAGCCAGCATAAATCAAAAATACTCCAAAAAGGGTCATCACAACATTGATTTTGATTTCTATGCCAGCAAAAGTGAACGCAGGTAAATAGCTTATGCCTATTAGCGTTACACCAAAAAATATAAAAATGGCCCGCATCAATACTGCCCCAATAATTCCATAGAATAGGACTTTGTGTTGATAGGCATCGGGTACTTTGAAAAATCTAAATACCATAATGAACACAAATAAGTTGTCTACACTTAAGGCTTTTTCGATCAAAAAGGCAGTATAATACTGTGTAGCCTTTTCACCTCCTAGACTAAAATATATGTAGAGGCCAAAAAGCAAACCAATGCTGATCCAAATGATTGACCATATCATTGCTTCTTTGATTTTGACCTTATGAGCTGTCTTATTGAAAACCAAAAGGTCTGTTAAGAGCAACGATATAATTAAGATGCCAAATATAATGAGGGTAGTTCCCTCTTCTTTGATGTATTCCAATTCTCCAGAAATTAAAGCACAAAGCTATCAAAAATATTACATGAAGTATAACAGCCTAGAAGGGAAAGAATATAGGAATGCATAGGGTGGCAATGATCCAATATAAAAGGTTCAGCGGTGTACCCACTTTTAGATAATCTGAGAATTTGTAATTTCCAGGCGTATAGATCATGGTATTTGTTTGATAACCCATGGGAGTCATAAAGCTAAGAGATGCTCCAAAAGTAACAGCCATTAGGAAGGGGCGGTCGCTCACTTCAAGAGAAGCTGCGATCGAAATAGCTATAGGAGCTAACAAGGCAGCGGTGGCATTATTGGACATAATATTGGTGGCCAAAAAAGTAACCGCAAAAACTACACTCAAAATTACCCTAGGACCAAAATCGCCCATTTGATTCACAAGGGTTTCCGCAAGGAGATTGGCAGCTCCCGTTTTTTCTAAGGCAGTTCCCATGGATAGAATTCCAGCAAGCATAAAAAGTACTTTCCAATCAACGGATCTATAGGCCTCTTCAGTACTAATTGCTTTCATTATAATCAATAAAACTACCCCGCAAATAGCAGCTACTGGAATAGGAAGCACATTGATTGCTGCTAAAGTGATTACTGATACAACTATAAAAAGTGTCAATGCAATTTTTTTCCAATTTACCCTAGGACTATTGTCTTCAGATATGATTAATAGGTTTTCCCCACCTTTAATTTGACCTACAACTTCTTCATCTCCTCTTACTAAGAGTACATCACCAGCTGAAATTTTGGTATGCTTGAGTTTTTTAAAAAGAATGTCATTTCTGTGCCGAATTGCCAAGACTGTAAGACCAGGATAAGTAGCACGGAAATCAAAAGATTTGACGGTGTTATTGATGAGGTTGGAATTGGGTGGTACCACCATTTCATACAATTTATAACCCTGAGATTTAAAATCTTCATCTTTGAGTTTCAAATCTATTTTCAATTCAATTCCAGGGATATTACGTATTTGGGTCAACGTGTCTTTATCACAACTTACCCTGATGGTGTCATTGGCGCGGATGACAGTATATTTATAGGCATTGATGATTTCCCCACTTTCTCGAATGATTTGGATGGGGTCTACATTGTAATCATTGAAAAACTTTGAGGTTTTAATGGACGTACCAATATCTTCGAACTTTTTGGTGACAAAGATTTCGGTGATATAATCCCCCATGTCAAAAGTTTCTGAAATTTCCCTTGAAGGCAACCTGCTTGGCGTAAGCCATTTTCCTATGGTCATCATATAGGTAATACCTGAAATGAGAAAAAGAATGCCCATTCCACTCATTTCAAAAATGCCAAAAGGCTTGACTCCATGGCTTTGTGCGATTCCACTTACAAGTATGTTCGTACTGGTCCCCAAAAGGGTACAGACTCCTCCCATCAATGAACCAAAGGATAAAGGCATGAGTAATTTTGATGGAGGTATTTTAGTGTCTTTGGCAATTTTAAGTACCGTAGGCATCAGCAAGGCCACCACAGCTGTATCGTTAATGAACGCTGAGAGAATCCCAGAAAAAATCATTAAGGTGAGCAAAAAGAGAAATTCGTTTTTTCTGCTCATCCTAAGGAAAATGATATTAATGCTGTTCAGTGACCCCGTTTTAAAAACAGCAGCACTGATGACAAACATGGCACCGACAGTAATGGTGGCAGGGTTACTAAAACCGGCAACACCCTCTTCAAAATTCAGGATGCCTGTGACCATAAAAGTGATCATCACTAAAATGGATATGGTATCAATGGATAATTTCTCGGTAAGGAAAAGAACCATTGCCACAGCAATAATGACCAATACCGTAATGATTTCTGGCGTCATGAATTACATTTTAGCGTAATGACCTTTTTTTATTTTTCTTTTTATGCTAATAAAATTGGTGAAACCCATCACTAAAAAGATAAAACTAATAATAAAGGAAATATAACCGAACTCTTTGATATTAGCTAGATCTTCTACTTTTACCAAAGCCGTGCCACTTACCAAAAAATAAAGACTAGTCCTTATATAGGACAATAAAGTTCTGTCATTGGCTAGCTTGGTTCTCTGACGAGCTAAATAATCTCTTACGATTAATTCATTTTCAGATTCTTTTTCCATAATTTTGGAGGATAATATTCTATCAATTTCATAATAAATCTATTAAAAATGCTTTTTTCTATGAAGAAATTTTTAGCTATTCTATTGCCCATTTTAACTATCTCTGTTTTTTCTTATGCACAAGACGAGGTAGATAGTTTAACACAAACAACGAAAGATACCACCTATTGGTCCAAGGAGTTTTCAGCTGGCCTTAATTTCAACCAAGCAGCATTTAGTAGTAATTGGAGTGCTGGTGGGGTTAATTCAGTGGCCTTAGGGTCAATTGTCGCAGGAAAAGCCAACTACGCCAAAGAGCGTTGGACCTGGGATAATGAAATGGAACTGCTTTACGGGATAGTTAAAAATGAAGGAGAAGAAAGTAGAAAGTCAAATGACAGGATATTTTTGGATTCTAAAGTAGGGTATAAACTTTCTAAAAATTGGGGAACCTATTTCTCGGCTAACTTTTTGACTCAGTTTGCTGATGGGTATGATTATGACGAAGACCCTAGGACACTTATTTCAGGGTTTATGTCTCCAGGTTATTTGACCACTTCCTTGGGTATCGAATATAAGCCCAATGATGAGTTTAATTTAAGAATTGGTCCTTTTTCACCCAGATGGACTTTTGTGACAGACGAATCAATCTCAGACAATGTGGAGGATAATTATGGGGTTCCAATAGGGCAGACTGTTAGAACAGAATGGTTGGCGCTTCAGATTTTCGCTCAATGGGATAAAGATATAGCGGAGAATTTCAATATTAAGACGCGCTATCAAATGTACGCGAACTACGAAACATTCTCTTTTAAAAATATTGATCACAGATTGGATGTGACTTTGACTGCCAAAATTACAGAAATAATCAGTGTGACCTTTACGAGTATTAACCTGTATGATATAGATCAGGATTCTGATATTCAGTATAGCCAAGGTTTGTCGCTTGGATTGCTTTATAAAGTGAGCAACAAAAAATAGCGGATAACATACCTTTTTAATTAATTATTTTGAATATTGGTGAAATTTACTATTTTTGTTTAACTGTGGTAGTTAAATAATAGTTGGTTTAGTTTTCAAATAAAGAGCAGAGAATTTTTCTCTGCTTTTTTGTTTTGTAATTGATTGATTTATAGGTTTTTGTATGGTATTGGTTCTATGCATTTACAAACAGGATCAAAACTTTTGGCAAAGTTGTACCCTTCTTCCCACCATGTCTTCATTTCTTCTGGGTTAAATATCAGTGAATTTTCTGTCAAGGATTTTGGAGGGTAATAAAAATTTAGTTTGACTTGATTTTCGGAACCATGCAGCTTACCAATTGTGATATCATCATTGGAAATTTGGTTCAGCATAAAGTCAAATGTGCGTGTTGTTAATTCCATTGCATTTTTGGTGGGCCTTTTGGCTGATCTTGGTTGATTCGTTTTGAGCACTATTATGTCCAATTCCGTAGCACCCCGTCGAATAGATTCTGAAATGGGAACTAGATCGGCCATACCACCATCTGCATATTCCATGTTGTTTTTTTCGAGGAGACTCATAAAGGGAACCATGTTCGAAGAGGCCCATATCCAGTCACAGAAATCGTCATAATTTGATTCTTTGATGGATTTATATTCTACTTGATTGGTGCTAAGATTGGAGACGGTTACCACAATATCTGAGTGATTAGCCTTCATTTTGTGGAAGTCTCTTTTACTTATATTTTTCTTAATTAGCTTAAGTAGGTTATGGCTGTCTCCGAATGTTTTGGTTCCTCTAATAAAAAGCTTCACTATTCCCCAGTGATTAATTCTGGTTTTATACTTGTTATTTTCTTTAGCGATGATAAAGGGACATGTGCTAAATATATCTTCTTGTCTGACTGAAGTATATAACTTTTTGATTTTATCTATTTCATCAATAGCCAGATGAGGAATCAATAAGCTACCTGTTGAGGTACCAACAAACAGGTCATACTTAAATTGACATTCTTTAATAAGGAATTCCGCAATACCTCCTGCAAAAGCGCCTTTGCTTCCTCCTCCAGAAATCACTAATGCTCGCATACTATGGGTTAAATGAATTTTTATAAACGCTAAAATGCCCACAGCTGTTTAGAAAAAACGGCAGATGGGCATTTATTAAGTGTATAAAACTTTAAAAGCTTATTGATGTTGCTCTCTAAGGAGATCGTTGATCGTTTTTACTGGATTAAAAGTTTCTAGCGGGACTTCCACAAAAATTGAGTTCCAATCAGCCATAGATCCATTCCAGAGCCCTGGCAATTCTTGGGCTTTTAAGTCTTTACCATTCTTTGACTTGAAGGTGATAAAACCAGTGGAAGGGTCTCTATATTTAAGTAGATCAAACTTTTCTCCCTTATAATTCTTCACTCCACAAACTAGGTCTGTAGGATTAAAATGAGTAGATGATTTCAAGATATTGGCATGTTTTTTATCCTCAAGATCCAACTGTGCAGTTTCCCCGATCTGTAAAGAAACAGAACCATCGCTATCTCTTACCCAAAATGGGCCTCCACCCGGCTCGCCTGTGTTTTCTACCATTCCACATACACGAAGAGGTCTGTCTAGCTTACTTTTTAAATATTGAACTTTATCAATATCCTCCAAACTACTAAAGTTATGGGGTAACCTTTGACCAAGTTTATTTTCAAGAAAAGCAGAAGCTGTACTAATGTTGTCAGGACTAGGAGACTCTTCAAGATTTGAAAGAATAGAAAATAGTTTTTCCTGCGTTTCAAGAAGGATGCTGGCAATCGCTATTTTGTACTTTCGGGTAATTTCTTTAAGGTGGTCAGGTACGACATTGTCAATATTTTTTATAAAAATAAGATCTCCATCTACTTCATTAAGGTTTTCTAAAAGAGCGCCATGTCCTGCAGGTCTAAAAAGGATTTCACCATTTTCTTCAATAAAAGGAGTATTGTCCATATTGACAGCAATGGTATCAGTTGATTTCTTTTGTTGGGAAAAACTAACTTCGAAATCAATCTTAAACTTATCACTTAGAAGCTTCTTTAGGTAGTTTACCTTGTCTTCAAAGCGGTCTTGATGCTCTGGGGAGACCGTGAAATGGAGCCTTACCGTATTGCCTTTACCCAAGCCGTATTGAATTCCCTCTGTAAAGTGCTCATAAACCGGAGTTCTGCTTCCATCATCATATCTATGAAACTTTAACAAACCTTTCGGAAGATTGCCGTATCCCAATCCTTTGTCATCCAATAACCATGAGATTATGGTTGCATATTCCTCTTTCTCAATAAGGGTATGGATGTTAAGGTTGTTTTCTAAAAGTTTTGCTTCTAAATCCTCATAAAAAGCAAACGAATTCAGCTTTGAGATAAATTTTTTTACAAAGGGATTATTATCTAAACTTTTATCTTCAGCACTTAAATAGGAAAACAGATCTTTGAACATTCTAGTTGCTGCACCACTGGCGGGTACGAATTTTACTATTTCCTTTTCAGCACATTTGCTGGGATATTCTTTAAGATACCTTTCAATCTCGTCATCAGTGACTGTCTGAATACCATTGCCAATAGCAGCAGCTTCCTCAATTGTTAAGGCAGGGAAGCCATTAATAAAATTGCTAATTTGCTCTTCTACCTTTTCTACATTCATGCCCTGAAGGCTGATCTGTTCTTTGACTGCTTCCTCAATCGTCATACTTAAAAATTTTAAAATTATATTATGTTATTTTCAGTAAAAGGTGATTACTTTTTAAAATTAATGATTTTATGAATTCTAACAAGAATAAAAGTGTAAAATGTATGTTAAAAAATGAATTATAAATATATTTTTTTGTCTTTTGATTTAAGTGGTTAGAGTTGAAACATTTTAATACAAGTTACAATGAAAATATTTTATTGAAAAGGAGGAGGCTTCAATATTGGTGGAAGGCCTGAGAAACAAACTCCAGTACAGTTGGTAAGGATTGTCTCCAATAGGACCAAGAGTGACTTCCGTCTCTGATTCTAAACTCGTGGGGGATTTCTTTTTTTCTCATTGCGATATGTACCAAACTATTGCCTTCATAAAGGAAGTCGTCGTCACCGCAGTCAATATACCATCTCACTGATTTTTTTTTGTCATCAGGAATCTTTTCTATCAAGGATAATGCATTATGATTTTCAAAGTAGGAGGTAAGTTGTTCATCAGAGAAGTTCTTTGTATCCATTCTCTGTTTCATTTGCTCCAAAGATAGAGGGCCTATGTAAGCACTTAATGGAGCTGCTGAAGAAAATAATTCCGGATGGTGGAGAGCATACATAAATGTTGCACCGCCACCCATTGATAGACCTGAAACAGCTCTATACCTTTTTTCTCCTTTGATTCTATATTCTTTCTCAACATGAGGCATAAGTTCCTGAAAGAAAAAATCTTCATAGTTCCAATTGCCATCTATCTGGTTGAAGTATCCTCTAACACCCGTATCAGCATCTGGCATCACAATGATCATAGGAGTAGCTTGTCCAGATTTGATGGCTTCATCAGCAATAAGCAAAACTTCACCAAATTGAACCCATCCAGTATGATCGTCACCAGCGCCATGAAGTAAATACAATACTGGGTAGCTTCTTTCAGATATCTCATAATCAGGGGGGAGGTAAAGGGCGTACTTTCTTTCTCCACCAAGAATTTCACTTTTTAGACTTAAATTATCATATACTTTACCCGATTGGGCCAAGAGGGATGAGGTTATCCCCCAAGTAAGCAGACTGAATGTCAAAAGAACTTTGTATTTCATGTTGGGAAGGGTTTATGTCATTTTAATTTAAGAGTATGCTTAGATGATTTTTCTTGTTTTGACAGGGTGGTTTTTTGGATAGTGAAGAAAAACTTTGAGCCTTCTCCCAATGAGGATTCAACCCATATCTCACCATTCATTTCCATTATAATTTTCTTTACTATGGATAGTCCAATTCCTGTACTCTCTTCATTGATTGACTGGAGATTTTCAAACAGATCAAAGATAGATTTCATGTTTTGTTTTCCAATTCCAGGACCATTGTCTTGAACACAAATCATGTAATCAAAAGCTCTTTCTTTACAAAAAATAGAAATTTCACAAACTTCTTTATCATTGAATTTAATGGCATTGCTGATCAGGTTGCTCAGTATCTGGATTAGAGCAGATTCATTATAGACCAACTTGGGCATATCTGCTTCGATACTAAAACGGATTTCTTTTTTTAGAATATACTCTCGTGCCAGTTTAGTACAAATTTCATTCAAATCAATTGCAGTCATGGTGATATTAGTAGCATTGGATTTGGAATACTTTAATATTCCTTTAATCATACTTCTTGTTCTATCATTTATGCTTTTTAAAATTTCAATGTATTCATTAAGCTCTTGATTATTATACTGCTTTACTTCATCCTCAATAAGCGATATTATTCCTTTGGACGAATTGAGAGGTGATTTAATGTCATGTGCGACCGTGTAAGAAAACTTTTCAAGGTTGCTGTTTATTTCCTCTAAGTTGGATCTAATGACGATATTGTTTTCAAGTTCCTCACTTAACATGTTTAGGCCAAATGCTATGAGATTGATAGGTTCGTTCGTGATTTCTATGTCCAGTCTTCTTGAGAAGTCAAGTCTGGCCATAGCACTGATCATTTCTACCATTTCGTTTAATATTTCCTCTTTATCACTCATCGTTTAGGAAGTTTTGGAGCCAATAAATAGCTTCATTTTTATCACTAAAAAGTTTTAGAGGGAATTTCGTTTTGTTTAATCCCAAAAAGAAATTCCCAATTAGTTTTGATAACGAGGACTCTACAAGCATGGCACATGCGCTTTGAATGTTAGCTGCTTCTTCACTGGCATAATAATCACGGCATTCTTTTGACCCTCCTTTGGTCTCAGTAATGTCTACCAGCACTGGTATTTTTTTTCCGTTTGCCAATGCTTTTACAGCATTGAGGTTTTCTATGGCATCTTCGAGATTTAAGTATGAATTTGGAAACGCTTTACACTCAATAATTCCAATATCAGTTAAAATTAAATGCTCTGTTTTTGTAATAATTTCTTTCATCTCATGTATAAAGAACAGACCAATTCATGCTAATTCTATTTTCTAAGAATCACTATTAGGGATGTTGGCCCATTTCAATATTTGAAACAAGATACTTGAAAAGAGTCTTTATGCAAAGCTTTATTTATGCAAAAGAAACGCAAATTATGGTTTTTTTAAAATGAGAGTCTTGTTTGTTCTTTTTCTTATCAAGTATTTTATTAATCCGTTCTATGGTACTTGAAGTGTATTATAAATGAAATAAAAGTAAAAATGATTTTGGGTATTAGTGTTGTCGCAGGGCTTTATGGTTGCTTTGGTTTATTATTATTTAAAGCTGAAAGCAACTTGGGGCATTTATTTAGTTGTGGTTTCGGTTTAAAAGTTGTTGCATTTTAAGAGAAAAAAAAATAGTCCGCTTCATGTTAGCGGACTATTTGGAAAAGTTGAGATCGGAAAAAACCTTGTTTACTTAAAACAGTTAGTTAGAAGGGAAATTAAAAACCTTTTCTTATTTACATACCGATTAGACTCATTGCTTGCTTTAATATTTTAGGGTTGCTTGTAATAAAGCCCATCAATTTTTGGGTAAGCTCAGGGTTACTGAATACATATTCCATTAATTTTCCTTTTGCCTCAGGGTTGGATTTCAAAAAATCCACGACTTTTGCTTTGGTCTCTGGGTTCTTTTTCAGATAGTTTACTGCTTTTTCTCGAACGTCTGATTCATTATTGATCAGCTCCTCTTTAAGCTTTTCTTGTGCCTCCGGATTGTCTTGCAGGTAACTTTTCATTTCGTCTACCTCCATTGTTTCGGTTGACATCCCATCAGTCATAGTTGCAGGCTGGGAGGTGCTGCAACCAGTATATACAAACACCAAGATAATGAATATTGATTTTAGAACTGTTTTTCTCGTATTCATCTTATTTATAGTTTGTTATATACAAGTTAATCATTAATCTAGAATGCTTGACCAGGGTTTATAGAATAATGAAGCATTTTGTATTTAATTGTGTTTCAAGTGAAAAAATGAGTAGCTCATTGCCTTTTTTTTGGTATAAGCTGCTTATTATGAACATTATCTGCTCAGGTAATTTTCATTTCTTCCATAAATAAGCTGGTAAAGGTGCCTTTGGGGTTATAAATGCGCATGAGACTTCTCCACTTCTTAAGGCCTGGATGGATTTGATCTGTATCGAAATCATCTCCAATCAATAGCTTGTTGAATTTTCCCCAGTGGGGAATTCCACCATGTTCTAGCATCAGTTTCAGGCATGATTCAATGATCTCAACTTCTCCGTTACTGTCTAAAACCATTGGTGTATCTACATACACTACTTCTCTTCCAAATTCAGGTGCTATGGAAGCTTTGGAGCGCTTGACGTATCGGATACCTATAGGAGAATTATGATAAAGATTGTTTTCTTTCAAAATAGCGGCATTTTTTATCAATTCGTCTATGACAGTAATGTAGTTGTCGTCCTTGTAATCAAAGGCTACTTCACAGTCATAGGCTCTTTCTTTGATATATTCTCCACCTTGAAACAACACTTTATGAGCTGTGTTTCTATAGCCTTTGTCTTGAAGGTTTTTCAAGGCCGTCTCTATCAAGCGAGGCATTCTATCTGGATGTTTTAAGGACCACTTTTTAATAGATGTATATCCTATTGCTCCAACAATTCTGAGGTTCCCCAAAATGGTGCCGACAAGGTTTCTAAATTGATCTCCAAATTTTTTGACCAAGGGTTTACTGTATTCTATTTCATAAGTACTGATCAGGCAGGTGTGGTCCTTGGGGAATTTTCCTTTAGGAAGGATATACGGATTGATAATTATTTTTACACCCCGAAATTTGTTCAGCAATTCCCTGGAGGCTAAAATGGGTTTTACTTCAGCCCAAGGAAGAATGTAGTTTTTTTCTTTCAGCCAATATTCATGTTCAACTCGTAAAATATAAGCATAAATAATGCCGAATGCTCCTAAGCTCACCATCATGGCGTGAAACGTGTCATCATCTCGGATGATTTTGAAGTCACCATTATAGATAAGTGATTTTTTGGAGATGCCTTTTGTTCTTTCTACTTGGAGTTTCTGCCCTCCATGAGTAACAATTTGTATTGCGCGGACCATGCCGTGGATAGCAGGGACATTTATGCCAGTCCCATGAGTACCTGTGGAAATGGCTCCAGAAATGGTTTGATGGTCAATACCTCCCATATTGGTAATGGAATAGCCCAAATTGGTAAGTTCATTATTGAGTGACTTGATAGTGGTACCTGACTGAACCCAAACAAATGGTGCTTCTTGATATTTTTCTTTTAGAGTTAGTTGGGCAACTTTCCTGACTTTGTTCAGCTTTTCAGGAAGGATGAGGAAATTGTGTTCGCGAATTATGGCAACATTGGAAAAGCTATGGCCTGAGCCTACTGCTCTTACCGTTTTGTTTTCTCGTTCTGCTCTTAAAATGATTTCAGCAATTTCATCGTGATTCGTTGGTTTAAAATAATGATCAGTTCGAATGCTGTGCTTTTTTATGGTGTTTTGCCAAACTCCATTTTTGAAATTTCTGTCAAACCTAGACATGGTTAGTGTGGTTAAATGTTGAAAAAAGAAAATCAGCGTATGCGGTTTCAAGGAATGAGTCAAATACACTCTGAAAAATCCTTGTTCGAAATTGGTGGCAGTAAAAGTGGTTCTGTTTTAGTATAAGTTGCTGATTTTAATATACTTAAAAAATACCTGATTCCATAAGAATCAGGTATAAAGTGTTGCGGCGAATTGAATCAGTCTGTATCCTCAAGTTTAAAAATTTCATTCACTGTTTTTTCAAAAATCTTGGCCATCTTAAGCGCTAGGATGGTGGAAGGAACATATCTGCCTTTTTCAATTGAGTTGATGGTCTGTCTCGAGACCCCGATTTGTTTGGCAAGCTCATCTTGTGTTATATTTTTGATGGCACGCTCTACTTTGATTGTGTTTTGCATTATCTACTCAATTTCAAAAAAGTATAAAGCATAATTTGAACAATCAACATGAAGAACAGCAGTTGAAAATCTCCTAATTGAAGTAATTCATTGTTTTCTTTTTGGGAAAATAGAAACGCTACTCCAAAGTTGATGAATGGTTGGACAATGGCGTAAAATACCCCACATATAAAAGCAAATTTGTAAGACTGAGCCTTTAAGGTAATGGTCAATTCATCTTCTTCTTTGTCCTTTGAAATGGAAATCATCAATAGACCAATCAATATGAGTTTCCTGAAGACTTCTCTCACAATTTCAGTTTCTCCAACAGACATTCTGAAAATAAACAAACAGCAAAGACCGCTGATAGCTATAATCAAACCAAGGAGCTTGTACTTGTGATGTAATTGGAACCCAAAGAGTTGGTGGATTTTTTTACGTTCACACTCAATAATTTTGTTTGTAGTGTTATTCATGGTTTGTAAAGTTTAGTTGCTATATAAGTAAGTTTGCTTTACTTAATGACAAGTATACTTTACATTTTATTCAATAACAAATTTGAACATGAATTATTCTAGGATTAATAAATTTCTACTGATTCATTTCTTGAATGAAACTGGGTGTGACCGGGTCATTTTTAAAAAAGTCAGCTTTTTTACCTTGGCTTAGTGCCCATCGGTCGAGCCATGAAATCCCCCAATCTCCAAATCTGGTTTCTTTTGATTGATATGCTGGATCTTTAAGTACTTCTTCTTGGCTGACAAATTGATAACCATGTTTTTGATAGCAGTCAAGAAGTTCATCCATATATTCTGCATTGAGTAAGCTCGCATGGCAAAGTAGGATTTGGTTGATGTTTCTCTCAAATAGCGCTTGGGCAGATTGCTCAAAATAAAGGAGTTTTTCCTCCATATATTGTACATATGCTGTACCGATTTTCCTCATAAGAGATTGATCTTTGGCTTTGTAGGCTTTGGAATAGGCATAGGCAAACAAATAGTCTGCATTATCAATGGTGACAGGAGCTTCGATGTAATGATGTGTCTTCAAAAATTGGCTCAAACTATCTTTTTGAGCCTGATTAGCACCGCTTCTTAAATAGGGATGCCTGAAAAACTTTAGTTCTTTTCCGTATTCAGGTAATAGTTCTACAAGTACTTTTTGTCCTTTTAATATGTCTTTTGTGAAAGCATCAAAACCAACTTGGTGATAGTTTGGGTGAGAATAGGTGTGGTTGCCTAAGTCCATTCCATTTTCTAACCAATACTTTAAAAGCCCAAGGTCAGAATCAGTTAGTTTTCCATCATTATACAATTTAACTTCATTGACATAACCAATTGCTGGAACATTATATTTCACAAAGGTGTCAACTAATTTTTGGGTTATATTTTGCTTAAACTCGATTTCATTGATGCCATAGGTAACCGTTGGAAGGTCATCTACTGTGATGCACATTTTCTTATTTTGAGCCTGAGCCCAACTGATTGTCAATAGGGTGAGGAGAAAAAGGTTGAATTTTTTCATAAGTTGTTTAAGACTGTTTTAGTTGTTAAGTTCCTTTTGGAGGATTTCATCAACTCCTTCGATTGTTCCCATGTAAATAATACTTCCTTTCTTATTAAGGACAACAACGGTAGGGTAGACATAAATATCAAAATCATCCATGATTTTTTGAGTGCCTTGAAGCACAGGAAAGTTGTATCCTCGATCCTTTACAGAGTCAAAGGCTTGTTTGGGTTTGTCATTGGTCATGGGTCTATTAATAGCAAAAATCTCTACCGCCTGGTTATCTTTATACTGGTTATATAAGTCTTGGAGCTGCGGGAATTTTTTCCAGCATGGCCCACAACTGATAAACCAAAAATCAAGAACTACTATTTTTCCTTTTAGCGATTCATTGGATACAGTCTCTCCATCTATCCCTTTTGCTTCAAAACCAATCGTTTTTTCAATTGTCACTTTACCGGAGATATTGCCAAATTCGATAAAGTGGACCCAAGTATTGTAAAGGTTTAAATTAAGTAATAACGGAAATAGAAAAAGAAGTGTAGTATAAAGGCCTTTTCTTTTAAAATCTTTAGTAGAGAAAATTCCAGCTCCCAATATAGCAAGGAGGTAGGAAAGATAGGATGGGAATACCTTAGTAGAAAACCTAAAACTGGGACTGGTAACAAATATAAAGATGAGGACGCCAAAGAGAGATAAGAATGTAATGGCTTTGGATGAAAGGAACTTATCAAACTTTTTGTAATAAAAAGTGATGGATACAAACAATAGCACAAAGCCTAAAAGTGCTCCAAATCCCCATAGACTATAGTCTTTTGAAAGACCCAGAGTATAATCACTGATCAAAAATGCGGTTGTAAAAGTAAGTAAGCCTGTGAAAAGACTTAATATCCATTTTTTCATATTAATAAGAAATAGGGTGTATATTGACGTTACTAGCTATACGTAAAGTTGTAGTAAAAGGTATTGCTGCTATGATTGGATGAATCGGACATAGGGAATTACTCCAAATGACTATTTCAGATTTCATATGAATTTAATTCAGTTGGGAGCTAAGCTTAATAGGTGTCTACTAAATTAAACCGAATAGATTCACCTTGTTTTTTTTGAGCTAAACAAGAAATAGCGGTTTGACTGAGCTGCAATATGCGCGGATATCCCCCAGTCACCTGAGCATCTCTCATTAAAATTAAAAGTTTCCCGCCTGGTGTCAGTTGAACAGTACCTGGGTAAACTGGTGCCGTTAGGATTTCTTTTAATTCATTGACAAGTGGCTCTTTAAGTTGAATTCCCATTCTGTTTTGTTGGGCAGAAAGATGGAAGTTCTTTTCAAATAATTGCTCAAAAGTAGACCGTGGTAATTTCTCTGCTTCAGGGCCGGCATAGACATCCAAAGTTTTGTTCTTAAGCAATGATTCATCGATAGCAACTTTGGCATAGGGGGTGTTTGATTTAGATTGATGCGTTTTAAAAGGTAGCAATGCCCCTTTTTTTAATCTAAAGTTTTCTGTAATGCCTTTGTACCAGCTTCTGCTTTTCAAAATACAGGGGCTTTGAAAACCGCCTTTTATGCCTAAATACATTCTAAAACCAGTGGTGAATGGTCCAATTTTTAGAATGTCTCCGTTTTTGATTTTTACAGGTTTGTTGATAGGGTGTTTGCTTCCATTTAATTGGATAGAGGCTTCAGCTCCAGTGAGCACGATCTCAGTGTAACCTATAAACTTTAATTCATCCCCAAGCATTGTCATTTCCAAACATGCATCATTAGGGTCATTTTGTAGAAGGTGATTGGCCAAAGCAAAGGATTGCCGATCCATGGCGCCTGCAGCGGGAATTCCCCAATGTCCTTGCCCAAACCTTCCCAGATCTTGGATGGAACTATAGAAACCGGTTTTGATAACTTCAATTTGTCCCTCAGATATATTCATACTTTAGTTCGAATTGATGGTTTGCTATTTCTTTTTGAATCGATTCAAATTCTGTTTTTTCAATTGAGTGAAATTGGATTTCATCTCCTGGTTGAGCTTGAAGGGGAGGTTGCTTATTCAAATTGAAAAGGGTCAGAGGGGTCTTTCCAATGATGTTCCATCCACCAGGGCTATCCATCGGATAAATTCCAGTTTGCTTGCCCCCAATGGCTAAAGACCCTTTCTCAATAACAGGGTCTGGGCGGTCCTTCCTTGCAGCGAACAACTTAGGAGATAATCCTCCCAAATACATAAAGCCAGGCATAAAGCCATAAAAATGAAGTAAATAAGGTTTGTCCTGATGTAGTTTAACAATGTCAGAAATGTCAAGCTTAGTGATTTCTGAGACTCTTTGGAGGTCTTTCCCTTCATACAATACAGGAATAGACCATCGTTTTCTTTTAATAACCTCCTGCTGAAATTTTTCTGAGCAGAAAGTTTCAAGTTTGCTTACTACTTGATTCAAAGAGAAATGATCCTTAAAGTGTAAACTAAGACAATGGTACCCCAAATTGACATCCCAAAGTTCATCATGCCACTCAGAAATGATCCTCTTTTTCATTATCATCATTTCCATTAGAATGCTTTGCCGAATCTCAGGAGGCCAACATGCTTCCAAAATGTTTGGAGAAATCTTTTTATAATTCAGCTTGAGAGACATATGTTGATGATTATGATTTGATCTAATTACTTATTGATCAGTGAATAAATTGCCTTTGTGATTTCCAGTGCAGTAGGATTGTCCCCATGTACACAGACAGTATCTGCCTTGATGGGTAAAGATTTCCCGGAAAGGGTTTTTACCGTTCCTTCCTCTATCATGGATGAAAGATGAGGAAGTACTTCTTCTGGTCTATGTAAAACCGCTTTTGGTTCTTTTCTATTCACCAGGGTCAAGTCATCATTATAATTACGATCTGCAAACACTTCATATTCCACTTTGATACCTTGGTCTTTTGCTAAGGCTGCAATAATTGATCCATCCTGGGCGTAGAGGATTGTTTGCGGATAACGCTGGGTCAGGATTTGGACAAACATTTTAGCTATGTTAGGATTAATAGCCGCTTCATTATACAGCGCTCCATGTGGCTTAATATGATGAAGTTGGGCACCTTTTAAATTTACCCATTTCTCTAATGTCTCGATTTGTGCTAAAATGCTATCCTTTAGTTTCTCCAATGGCATATCCATTAACAAACGACCAAAATTTTCACGATCGGGATAGGATGGATGGGCACCTATCTTAAGCTTGTTTTTAATGGCTAATTCAATGGTTTTTTGCATTGTTTGATCATCTCCAGCATGACCTCCGCATGCAATATTGCAACTAGTGATATAAGGCATAATTGCTGCGTCGGAACCCATTCCTTCTCCCAAATCACTATTGATGTCTATTGGCATAAGATTTATTTTAAATAACGCTTATAATACTTTTAATTCCCAAAACCCAAGTAATAATCCAAATAGCAAAAGTCAATATATTCCATTGAATACTGTTCTTAAAATTTCCCATCAATTGTTTTCTATTGATCACCCAAAGTATAAATGTACTCAGTACGGGCAATAAAATACCATTGGCCAACTGTGCAATTGTGATCAGCTGAACGGGCTTGATACCTAATGAAGAGAAAATAATACCAAGAAAGAGAATAACGCTAAAAGTCCATCTCATTCCTTTGGAAGAGAGTTCACTGCTCCATCCAAAGCATCCACATACCACAAGTGCTCCAGCAAGAGGAGCCGTTATGGAAGAGGTGATTCCGGCAGCAAACAATCCCATCCCTAGAAAGTAAGGTGATGAAGCTCCCAATAATGGCTCGACACTTTTGGAAAGATCCAAAACAGATTGGATGTTAGAGGCTTCCCCCAAAGTGCCAGTAATCAATATAGCCATTGATACCAGTCCTCCCAAAACTACTGAGATAACAGTATCCACTCTCGCATATTTAAGGTCAGCAGGTGTATTCCACTTTTTTGCCACCAGAGAGGTATGCAAGAAAAGATTATAAGGCACGACCGTTGTACCTATTAAAGCCACTATGGTCATGATATTGTCTCCATTGATATTGGGGACGAATCCTGTCAGCAAATCATTGAACTTGGGTTGGCTCATTGAAGCAGTGATGAGAAAGACCAAGCTCATCAGGATAACAACCATAACCATAAACTGCTCCACTTTCTTATAGCTGCCACTCATTAGCAATCCCCAAGCCAGTAGACCAGTAATGAGCGGAAAGGGAGAAATATTGACACTTGTGAATTGAAATGTTGGCAAGGTTCCAAAGGCTTCTAAACCTAAAACAGCTCCTCCAATATTTCCTGCTTCATAAGCAGCGTTTCCTATAACGATAGCCATAATAACCAGTACAAGTGAAATGATCCTGGCAACTGGCTGTCCAATTTCCTGACGGATGATCTCAGTCAACCCTTTTTGGCTGATCAGTCCAATTCGCGCAGAAGTTTCTTGCAAAACAATCGTAGCAATAACTGACAGCAGAAGAGCCCAAAGTAAGTCGAACCCAAAATTTACACCTGCCAAGGTACAAACCGTGACAGTACCCGGTCCAATAAAAGCGGCAGCTACCAAAGGCCCTGGTCCGATATATTTTCTAATACTATTTTTCAATTTTGGAGTTAATTTGAAAAGGAAACTAAAATCCTAATTTAATGGAATCGACTGGAAAATGACCAAATAGTTTATAAATGGAGTAATGGCTTTTTACTTAAGTCATCTTGGTGTCGATTGGAATTAAAAAGTGACATTAAATGTCTCATTGTGGTTGGTTCATTTTAGGCAAAGCCCAATCTAAAACTTAATTTGCCTTCTTAAATTACAATGATAATGGAAATGATTTTGATAGGTTTGGTAGCACTAAATGCTCTTTTGAGTCTTTGGCTCATTATGAAAGGCTCCCAATCCGTTAAGTTAGAGAAGACGATACAGACCTATTTTGACCAAATGAAATTGGAAGTCAATAGGCAAATGGGTGAGAATAGACAAGAAATTGGTCAAAACATCAACCAACAGTTTAAGTTGGTTTTTGATGCATTGAGAGAAAACTCAAAAGATCAAAATCTCACTTTACGTGAATTTGGAAAGCTTTTTAGAGAAAATGTTCGGGAATTTAATGAACTCCAAAAAGAAAAGTTCAATGAGCTGGAAAGGCGGCAGGAAAAAATGCTGCAATCCACTGAAGAGCGGTTGGAGAAGATGAGGGAGACGGTAGATGAAAAGTTGCAAAAAACTTTGGAGCTAAGACTGGGGCAATCTTTTGAAATGGTCAGCAAACAACTTCAGGCCGTTCAAAAAGGCTTGGGTGAAATGCAAAGTCTGGCAACCGGAGTAGGTGACCTTAAAAAGGTTTTGACCAATGTAAAGAGTAGAGGGATTCTGGGAGAATACCAACTTGAAGGTATCTTGGAAAATATATTGGCTCCAGATCAGTACATCAGCAATGCTACCATGAAGAAAGGTGCTTCAGAAAGGGTTGAGTTTGCGGTGAAGCTTCCCGGAAACAATGGGGATGAACCGGTATTACTGCCTATTGATGCAAAATTCCCTCAAGAAGCTTACCACAGGTTATTGGATGCTTATGAGGTAGGAGAGAAGCTGCTCATTGAGCAGGCAAAGTCAGAACTTACCAAGGCCATTAAAAAATCTGCCCAGGATATCAGCCATAAATATATCCATCCTCCTTATACCACTGATTTTGCAGTAATGTTTTTGCCTATGGAAAGTCTCTACGCTGAGGTCATCAGGGACGGTGCGCTTTCACAATTGTTACAAAGAGAATATAAAGTGGTCATAACAGGTCCCACTACATTGGCAGCCATGCTCAATAGTCTTCAGATGGGATTTAAGACATTGGCCATCCAGAAAAGAAGCAGTGAAGTTTGGAAAGTGCTTGGTGCAGTAAAAGCAGAGTTTGGCAAATTTGGCAACCTGATAGAAAAAGCACAGAAAAAACTCAATGAAGCCAATAATGAGTTGGATACTTTGGTTGGAACTCGTACTAGGGTTATTCAGAGGAAATTAAGGGATGTGGAAGAATTGTCAGACGGTGAAGGAGAGAAACTGTTGGACGGATAAATGGTTTTTGAATAGTTTCAAAGTAGATTTTACATTGTGAAAAATACAACTTTGGGCTTAGTTCAACGTTTTTTACATAAAACGGAGGTTAATATGAAATCGAGAATTGGTATAAGCTTGTTACTATTTGTAGTGGCCATAGCAGCTTGTAATCCTGTAAAAGTTTATTTGGAAAAAGAAGAAGTAAGACCTGAAAGGTCGTACAAGACTTTTGCGATCATCAATCAGTATCAGGGAAAGGATGCTTGGAATTCACCCACTTTGAATCAAAACCTTATTGATGACCTAGTAAAAGGAATGGAGGAGAGAGGCTATCAGCAGGATATAGAAAGGCCTGATTTAATTTTGCGCTATAATACGCTTTTGAGCGAAAATGAAAAAGAAGTCAGGGATAACTCCTATAATGGGTTTTACCCTTATGGTATGTACAATCCAATGATGTACCGATATCCATTTGGTTCTCCCTATCCTTACTGGCCTAGTCAAACGGAAATAGAAAAATACAAGTTAGGGGAAGTAGTCATAGATTTTATTGACCCAAAGGCTGATGAGATAATCTTGCGCATCAGTGCTGTGGGTGAGGTAAATAATATAAAACAGAAGTATAAAAATATCGGGGTTTCCGTGGATAAAATCTTACATGAATTTTCTAGAAATATGACGGTGGAAGGCTAAAGGAATTTAAACCAATTATTTACTATTTTGTGGAGCCATTTGAATTTTCAAATGGCTTTCTCATTTATTACAGATTACAAATGAAAATAAGCTATAACAATAAAAGGTTTCGGTCGATTAGCAATAGCGGTAATGGTGAGGTTTCTTCGGAGACTTTTTTTGAATATAAACAGGAAGGAAAAATTTTGACAGGGACTTATTTTGGTGGAGAAATTATCAAAGGCCAGCTCTTAGGGAAAGTGAATGATCAAGGTGTAATTGATATGAATTATCATCATATTAATACCAAGGGGCAACTAATGAGTGGCTGCTGTAAATCTGTTCCAGAACTTTTAGAGAATGGGGAAATCAGGTTGTTAGAATCTTGGCAGTGGACATCAGGAGATAGATCAGAGGGACAATCTGTAATTGAGGAGATTTGATTTTTGATGTATAGATTTTGTAAAGAAAGTAACAGGTTCGCCCAATTAAAAGGTTGGTTACAATACTAAAGCAATAGGGGAAAACCTAATGTGCATCGATAAAAATTGATTTACAATTTTGTCATTGCGGTGATAAACCAGTTATCTTTACGGCCATGGCCATGAATATAGTAATTGCTGGGGCCGGTGACATGGGTTTTCACCTGGCCGAGTCCCTTAGCTATGAAAATAAAGACATTACTTTAATCGATACCGACAAGGATATTCTTGAGCACGTTGCGTCCAGATTGGATGTGCTGACTGTAATTGGTGATTCTGCTTCTATCGAAGTCCTTCAAAACGCCAATGTGAAAGAAGCCCACATGGTGATGGCCGTAACTACTTCGGAAAAGACGAATATTGTGACGGCCATGCTGGCCAAGCAATTAGGGGCCAAAAGAGTCATAGCCAGGGTCAGGAACCACGATTACTTGTTGGATGAAAATATATCCTATTTCCATAATTTGGGAATTGATAACATTATTTCACCAACCATGCTTTGTAGCGGTGAGATTCATAGGATGATTCAAAACTCTACCTTCTCAGATATTTTTGATTTTGAAGAAGGAAAACTCAATGTCGTTGGCTTGATCCTTAACCAATATTCTTCTTTGGTCAACAAGAAACTCTCTGAAACCAGGGAGATGCCCATTTTTGATGACATCAGAATTATTGCCATAGTTCGGGATCAAATGACCATTATTCCAAGAGGAAATACGGTCCTGAGAAACAATGATCACGTTTACTTTATATCCAATAAAAAAGCCAATGAATCCATCGTTCAGCTGATGGATCAAAGGGAAATTACCATCAAGAATGTTATGATCATCGGTGGTGACGACTTGGCCTTCACTTCCGCTTTGAAGCTCGAACCTGAGTATAGAGTGACATTAATCCACAAGGACAAGGAGCGTTGCAAGTGGCTTTCAGAAAGGTTGGATTCTACTTTGGTCATTCATGGAGATTATAAAAATATTGAATTGTTGATAGAAGAAGGGCTTGAAGAAATGCAGGCTTTTTTAGCACTTACTGAAAGCTCCGAGACCAATATCATCACCAGCCTTAGCGCCAAAAACCATGGTGTATACAAAACCATAGCGCATGTGGATACCCGGGAGTATATCCATATTTCCCATAGTATTGGAGTGGATTCCCTGATCAATAAAAAACTGGTTGCTGCCAATCAAATTACACGGTATTTGAGAAAAGGAAAAGTAGAGGCCATTTCAGGGATTTATGGGGTAGATGCAGAGTTTATCCAATATGTGATTTCCAAGAACAATAGGTTGACCAAAAAGTGCTTAAGTGAGTTGCATTTTCCAAGCACAGCAATAGTGGCAGGGGTAATTAGAGGAGAAGAAGTTTTTATACCAGATGGAGATTTTAAGTTGCAGATGAATGATAAAGCCATAGTTTTGGCACTTCCATCAGCAAAATCCAACTTGGAAAAATTATTTAATTGATACTATGATCCATTACAAGGCTATTGCAAAAATAATGGGTGGCTTATTGATGCTATTGGGTTTACTTATGTTGCCGGGCATTGGATTTAGCTACTATTATGATAGCGGAGATCAAGTTCCTTTGATCTACTCTGCTTTTGTGTCAATGGCTATGGGGGCTATTCTATTTTTCTCATTTTCCAAACAAGATCAAAATATTAGAAAGCGTGAGGGTTACCTCATCGTGGCATTAAGTTGGGTTTTTATGTCTCTTTTTGGGATGCTGCCTTTTTTGGTGAGTGGCACGATTACCAGTTTGCCGGATGCCATTTTTGAGACAGTTTCTGGTTTGACTACCACTGGCGCTTCCATTTTGAATGATATTGAAGCGTTACCAAAGGGGATATTATTTTGGAGAAGTATGACCCAATGGATTGGGGGCTTAGGGATTATAGTACTGACAGTGGCTATTTTTCCACTTTTGGGAATTGGTGGGATTGAGCTGTTTGTAGCAGAGTCTCCCGGTCCAACCTCTGATAAGCTGCACCCTAGAATTCGTGAAACAGCCAAAAGGCTTTGGTACGTCTATGTCGGATTGACGGTGGTTTGTATTGGATTATATTTTTTAGGAGGGATGTCTTTTTACGATGCCATTAATCACGCCTTGACTACCATGGCAACAGGAGGTTTTTCGACCAAGAATGCCAGTATGGCCTACTTTGATGTGCCTTTTATACAATATGTGGCGATCTTATTTATGTTCTTAGCCGGAACAAACTTTACGGTGATTTACTTTGGTTTGGTTGGGAAATTTGACCGGGTATGGAAGAGTGATGAATTCAAGGCCTATGTTTTGGTTGTTGCTTTGATTATAGCGGTCATGACCATTCCTGTTTATTTATTTTCTGATTTGGGAGTAGAAAAGGCCTTTAGGGATACGGCATTTCAGGTAGTTTCCTTATTGACTACTACTGGTTTTGTCACGGCAGATTATACGAGTTATGGGCACGGTTTGACCATTTTGTTCTTTCTTTTGCTTTTTGTGGGAGGTTGTGCAGGATCTACAAGTGGAGGGATAAAATTTATCAGACACCTGACTTTTTTCAAAAACACCATTTTGGAATTTAAGAGAATTGTTCACCCTAGAGCAGTAGTGCCCTTGAAGATTAATGGAGATCGGGTCACGGGAAAAATTATTACCCATATCATGAACTTCCTTTTGATCTATTTGATGGTATTTGTGATGGGAAGTGTGGTGCTTTCAGTTTTTGGTTATGATATGTTGACCAGTTTTGGAGCAGTAGCCACTTGTTTGGGGAATGTTGGGCCGGCAATAGGGCAGGTCGGTCCTTTGGATAACTTTTCCTTTTTTGACCCTTTTACCAAGCTTTTTCTATCATTTATCATGCTATTGGGGAGACTCGAACTGTTTACCATTTTAGTGCTCTTCTCTCCTTATTTTTGGAGAGCAAACTAAAATATATTTGAGATTTTATTTTTAGGGATATTTCTCGAAATTGTTTCTGGAAATCTTCATTATAGAAGATAGTTTTAAAGCTAAATTTTTCGATAGGATGGAAGTGAATTATCAGATTATCTCAGTATTTACAAGTCAAGAATTCAATTTTAAAGGAAATCCTGCGGCTGTTTTGCTTTTGGAAAACCATCTTTCAACAGCTGCTATGCAGGAAATGGCCAGGAAGTTGAATCAGCCAGCTAGTACCTTTTTAGTCAAACGAGCTGGGGGACACGGTTATGATATTAGGTGGTTTGCCCCAGATGCAGAGATTGGGCTTTGTGGTCATGGTACTGCTGCAGCAACTGCCTTTCTTGGCATTAAGAAGCAATCTAATGGCCCCTTTACTTTCAATTACCGTGATGGTAAATTGACAGGAAAAGTAAATCCAGATCAGACCGTTACCATTGGTGCAAACGCTATTTTGCTTCAAGGTGAATTGGAAGAAATCCCTTTACCTATTAAAGAAGGCCTGAATGTGCCGATTTTGGGTATGTTTAAAACTTCCAATAAGTACTTAATCTTGACTGATAGTGAGGGATCCGTCAAGAATATGCAACCTGATTTTAATAGATTGCAGGACAGTGATATTTTTGGTTATGCCGTAACGGCAAAGGGAGATAATGTGGATTTTGTCAGTAGGACAATTGTGCCTCACACCTTGGGGAAGGAGGATTATGCTACTGGCTCATCACATGCTATGCTGGTCCCTTTTTGGGCTGAGAAATTAAATAAGCAGCACATGAAGGCGGTTCAATGGAGCAGTAGAGGAGGAGCATTCTTGTGCGGACTAAAGCATGGCATAGCGGAGCTGACAGGAGAATTTAGAATAGAAGAAAAGCAAAGAATTAGCATACCAATTGGACTTTGAGATTTTTACATTAAAAATAGTTTTTCCTGAAATGTTGTGCTTGAAATCTGAATGGGAAATAAATATGGAAGCCAAAATAAAATTGGTATAATTTAAGACTAGATTAGCAACAATTACTTTTAATAGAAAATAGAATCTTATTTACAAACCCTTTAATTGAAATTCATTTTTTTGTAAATAAAATACATTTTAATATATTTGATGATGTAATCCATTCTTGTTAAGATATTCGTGTACTTTAGATTTTTTGACTTTTAAAGATTTGAAAATATCATTTATGGTTTTATCTAGAAATGACATGTTATTTATCTTCTTGGTAAAAGAATTGGATTCAAATTAGTTTCAACTTTTCAAAATTTTAACTTATGATCTGTTCTAAAAAAGATTTACATCGATTTATTGTTAACGATGCTAACTCAATGGGGATTAATATTAATTCTAAATTTTCTGCGTTAAAATCCAATATTCTTAACCCAAGGTGGAAATTTATTAAACTTTTAAGAACCTGCGAGTATTATTCAAATAACAAAAATTCTTTCATTAACGCATTATGGTATCAGATTTACTTATTCAGGTATAAAAGACTAGGCTTGAAATTGGGATTTTCTATTCCGCTCAATGTTTTTGATGAGGGATTGTCTTTGCCTCATTATGGAACGATTATAGTAAGCAAGAATGCAAAAATAGGAAAGAATTGTCGAGTCCATGCATGTGTGAACATCGGTGCTAGTGGTGGAGATCCTAGAGCTCCTCAAATAGGTGATAATGTGTATATTGGTCCCGGAGCAAAACTGTTTGGTAATATAAGTATTGAAGAAGGTTGCACTATAGGAGCAAATGCTGTGGTCAACAAGTCTGTTGAGATTCCCAATAGTATTATTGGAGGAGTTCCAGCAAAAGTCTTAAAGATTTCATCAGGAAATTGGTGGGAAAAAAATGGACTTACTCTCAAGAGTGTTGAAAATGAAAATATGGTGCTAGTAAATTAGCTCAAAGAAGTGTTTCTTAATATTTAATTTAGCTGGTATCAAGACAAGTACATCTGTGATGATACCAGCTTTTTTAACTACTCTTTTCCTCCTCTTTGGAAACAGCTTTTACTTCTTCTTCTGTTACCATTTTTTTGGATTTATTTCCCCAACTGTTAAGAATATAATTCATTATATCGGCTACTTCATCATCATAAAGACCGAGGTTGGTCATGGTACTATTATAAGTTTTTTTATTTACTATTATTTCCCCATTCATTCCATATTTGACAGCCCTGATGCTTTCTTCCCGCTTCTTTAAAAGAAAATCAGATTTTGCTAAAGGAGGAAAGGTTCCGTCCACTCCTTCTCCATTGGCCAGATGGCATGAAATACAATAGTCTTGATAAACTTCTTGGCCTCTTTTAATACTGGCTTTAAGTGCTTCATCTTGATCCTGAAAGTAAAAAGCTGTCCAACCCAAATAAGAAAATATGAAACAGGAGAAAATTCCTAATTTGATCATGATTAATTTTTAGGGATAATTTTAACAATTCCTTTTCCTTCAACTCCTGCATAAATATAGTTGTCTGGACCGACCTTGACATTTCTCAACCTGCCCATACCATCTAAAAGTTTTGTCCTTGCGACTACCTTTTTGTTTTCCAAAGTGAGCATTTCCAGGTACTGGAACTTCAAAGATCCCACCAAGATATTACCTGACCATTCTGGGTAGATTTCACCAGGTACAACAGCCATTCCTGAAGGAGCAATAGAGGGAACCCAGTAATATAGCGGTTGTTCCATACCTTCTTTACCGGTATCATCTGTCAAAATAGAATTGTCATAGTTGATACCATAAGAAACAACTGGCCAGCCATAATTGGCTCCTTTCTTCACCACATTGATTTCATCTCCGCCCTGCGGACCATGCTCGTTTACCCAAATTTCATTGAACTCCGGGTGAAACATCATGCCTTGAGGATTCCTATGTCCATAAGAGTAAATGGCTTTTTTGGCATCCTCATCATTGACAAAAGGATTGTCTGAAGGAATACTACCGTCATCATTAATTCTATATACTTTGCCATTATCTCTGGTGATATCCTGAGGATTTACATCTCTTTCTCCCCTTTCTCCGGCGGAAAAATAGAGGTAGCCATCATTATCAAAAGCGATTCTTGATCCAAAGTGCTGGCCTTTTTTTGTGTTTGGAGAAGCTTTGTACAGTAGCTCTTGGTCAGTAAGACTCTTACCATCAAATTTTGCTCTCATAATAGCAGTGTTGGCACCTTCCTCTTCACCTTCCCCAGATGCAAAAGTCATATATAACCAGCCATTAGTTTCAAAATCGGGGTGAAGGACAATGTCCAATAAACCACCTTGTCCTCTCGAAACAACTTCAGGAGCGCCCTCTACAATTGTTTTTTGTCCATCTTTGGCATAAATCAGCTCACCTTTTTTTTCGGTAATCAAGATTCCTCCATCTGGTAAAAAAGCCATTCCCCAAGGGTTTTCCAGTCCATCAACTATCGTTTCAACAGTGTAATTTTTTTGGTCATCACTTATCTCAGGAGTGTTTTCCATGATTCCAGGTCGATTATCTTGGGCACAGGCTGAGCCTGCAATCATGACGATCATAACAGCTGGAGCTAGATGTTTAAAATGTGTTTTGAAATTGAATTTCATAGTAGATAGGTTTATATAGGTTTTTTGAAGTTATAAATATAATCAATAACTCATGCAATTGGTTGTGCATCTCCTAACTGGATCAAAAAATACACTAACGGTAATTTGGGCTTCTAAAATAGAAAGTTGTATAAAAGAAAAATTTAGATTTTATAATATTCAAATCATTCATACCTTATATTTAACTATTCGTAATCAATGGTGACTAGGTAAAGTATTTACATGAAACAATTAGCAAAATTATTCACTGGATTGACCATTTTGGTTTTAGGTGCTGGCTGCAGTCAACTGACAGAGTCCATTTATACTGATAATGTACAGGAGTATGAACTCAACACTATTGATACAGAATATGGTTATACTGGCAAGGCAGTTTTTAAGGAATTTGCTGATGGTAGTGGTTTGGAATTGACAATTACCTTGGAAGGAGAGGCTTCTAAAAATGAATACTATTTTCCTGCCCACCTGCACTATGGACAATACCAGCAAGGTGAAAATTCACCTATGGCAGAAATGCTAAATCCGGTTGATATTAGGCCGCTTAAAAGTGTAACAATAATTAAGGGTTTCAGCTTGGAAGATTTGAATTATACCTACTATCATATTAAAGTCCACTTGGCAGAAGAAGGCCCTGATTATGAAAAGATTTTGGTTGCTGGAAACGTGGGAGAGTATAATGAAAATGCTGATAGCGCTGAATAAGAAAGTTTGAGATTAACCAAAACGGGCTGGCCTCATGAGGCCAGCCCGTTTTGGTTAAAAGAGCACAAATTAGAAGGTTACATCAAATGTAATATCTAGGTCACTTTCTCCACCAGCTTGTGCATAATCGGCCCAATGCGGGTTTTCTGCCCCTTCATAATCTTTGTCGAGAGCATGTCTTAAGATCACCCTAATTTGACCAGTATTGCTTAGCAAAGTTTCATCTACAGTAACCTGCCCAACCAAACCAATTGGGTTATTGTTCTCATCAACATCGTCATAGGTATAAGTCATGAAAGAAGTCGATCCAGTAAATGCACTTCCAAGGAAAAAGAATTGGTGCTCATCTGCTTCTTCTTCAATTTCCTCAGTGATATCTTCATCAGCTATTCCGTTGTAAGCTGATATCTCCATTAAATATCTTTTACCACTTTCGAGGCCATCTATATCGTCAATTTGCAACGATCCCCCTAAAGCAATTCCTTCATCAGAGCTGGCTCCATATTCTAATGAAGTACCCATGCTAGCACCTGAATTGTCAATTTCTGTAAAAGTCAAGGTTACCTCAGTAATTACTTCTTGATCCAACTCTGGAACTGGGTCGTCTTTGCTACAAGAAACTAAAGTGATTGATGTTGCGAATAGCAATCCTGCCAATAAATTGTTACGCATAGTTTTCATAATGAATTTGATTTAATATGATTAAAATTCGTATTTCAGCCTTAGACTTATATTCCTTCCCATTTCGTGGGAGAAATACCTAAAGCGATTCATGTAATTTTTATATTCTGTATTAAAGATGTTGTTAACAGAAAGTCCTCCTTTTAAGCTACTTGATGTTGCGGAAAATATGGTTCTGTTATAGCTGATATTCCATAGGTTATAGCCTGGAGGAGCTGGGGCAAGATCAAAATCCGGTTCTCGCCTTTGTTTGAAGACGGATAAGTTACTTAGTGTTAATTTGCCAAATTGTTCTTTTTGATAATTTAAGCCAGTTTCTATTTGATCCGCAGGGATAAAGGGAAGGTAATTATGGTCAATCAGGTTTTTGGCACGGATTATACTTCCCTTAATGTACCAAGAAAGAGTTGGAAGAAGCTCGTAATTGGTGCTCAGGTCAATGCCCCAAAAAGAAGCATCGGTCTGTAGGTATTCATATACATTAAACGTGCCACGAAGGGAGACATATTGTTCTCCGGTAGGGTTTAGGTAGATGTAATTGTTGATTTTATGGTAATAACCTGTCAATTCTGCACTGAGCTTGTCCTTTGTGAAATTCAAGGTATTAACCCATTTGATGGCCTGCTCACTGACAAAATCTGGATTGCCTATTTCTACTGCGGCAGCACCATGATGAAGTCCTTGACTAAATTGCTCATTGATATTTGGAGGCCTCCATGCTGAGCCAATATTGGACGTAATCATCCAATAATTATTAAAGCTATATGCAGCACCCAATGAAGCCGTGAAGTTTTTGAAAGTAAAATCCCTTTCTTCCAACTCTCCTGATTGATTGTATCGGGCGGCATCTACATACCGAAAATCATACCTTGCTCCAGCTTCAAATTCAAAAGGACCGTTGATATATTTTTCTGTGGCATAAGCTCCTAAATTAACGAGATCGTAATTGGGGATAAGTGGCGTGACTCCAGTGCCAGGAACGTTGTTGTTGGCTTGTTGGAGAACATTGATTCCGAATGTTCCATCCCATTTTTTGAAAGTCGGGTGCTCATAGGATACGTCAAAGGTGTTGGTAAATAACTCCAAATCCAATGCTGCATGATCATTTAAACTTCCCCTTCTTTTATCAAACTCTTGTCTGTTGTTTTTCTGAAAAGCATAACTGAAATTGACCACTCCATCATTATTCAAATGGTAGTGGCCTTTGGCTTTGAATAATTGATGATTTACTTTTTGTCTTGGATTTTCAATGGAGTATGAGAATCCCTTATCAGAAAAAGGCCTTCCGTTTTCTATCAGGTCATCTAGATCACTCGAATTACCAGTGTGAGAATCACTCAGAATTCCAATTTCAGTAGAAAAGCGGCTATAGAATAACTCCATGCCCAAAGTTTTAGTGTTGTAACCTAGGGCTCCGGAGAAATTGAGCTCTCTCATACCTGTATTGTCTTGATAGTAATTAGGGCTTTTGATATTACCGCCTACTCTTGAAGAAGCTTGTACTCTGTAACCAAACCCTTGTAGTTTTTTGATACCTCCTTCTAAACTTATGGAGCCAGCTCCTGATTGGCCATTTGTCGCTCCAATCAAATTGGCAGCGCCTTTTAACCCACCACTTACGGGCAGTTTTGGTGGTGTAACTAATATTACTCCTCCCATAGCTTCCGGTCCAAAACGGACTGTTTCAGCTCCCTTTACCACAGATATGTCTTCAGCCATAAAAGGATCTATTTCAGGGGCATGTTCGCCTCCCCATTGCTGTCCTTCTTGCCTTACCCCATTGTTTAGAATCATGATTCTATTACTGTGCATACCATGAATTACTGGCTTTGAGATATTGGCGCCTGTGGTGAAGGTGGTGACTCCAGGTAGGTCTTTAAGGGTCTCTCCAAGATTTTTACCACGATTTTCATCCAAAATGGCTTTCCCAATATTACTGATATTGTTAAGTGTGCTTACCGCATCTTTGTGCCCTACGATTTCAACACCATCAATCAAATATTCCTTTGGCGTTATTCTTATGGTCAGATTTACATTTTCATGGACATTTAACTGTACTGTTTGGGGACTGTAACCTAAAAATTCTACCGTAATAATGTAGTGTCCTTCACAAATGTTTTCGAAGTTAAAATTTCCATTAGGATTGGTAATAGCCCCTTTTTCTAGCTCCTTGATCCATATATATGCTCCTTCAATAGCTTCATTGCTTTCAGTGTCCACTACCTTCCCTCTAACGCTAAAATTGCAGTTACTTTGACCAAAAGCTGTGCTTTGTGAGATAAAAAGCAATAACAATACTATGCTAAGTTGATTTAGGTATTTCATTGCTGCAAATATAATGCAATAATGTTGCTTTTTGCAACCATGTTTCAGGAAATGTTATGGTCTTTGAGCAGATCAATATTAAAGTTGGTAGAAGATCTTGTCAAAACTAAAAATGCAGCCTTTATAGGGCTGCATTTCTTTACGGTTTAGTAAGGTAGTTAATCATATTGTGGTTTGCTTCCACCAAATGCTCTTAAATTGTAGGTTAAGGTAACCATGAAAAACTGTCTCAGCACTTCAGTTCTTTCATTTTCGATATATACATCAGTGACATTTCTATTGATACTGGTGTTTTGGTTCAATAAGTCAAAAACTGTCATTTTTAGCTCAAGGTTTTGGGAAGGAGGGAATCGGTAGCCAAAATCGGCATTCATTAACCAAATGGACTGGTCATATTCTTCACCTAGTCCTATGTAAAACTGATTGTTCACATTGGTGCTGAAGAAGAAACCTTTCCAGAAATTCCAATAAAGGTCAAGCCTGGTGCTCTGTGAATAATAATTGCTATCTCTATCCTTCTGAAGGGTGCTCCTCACAATATTGTAATTGGCACTGGTGCTTAAGTTGAAATCAAGTTTTTCACTTACATTACTAGAAATACCCAAGCCTTGCCCCATTCCCAAACTATGGTTGGTATTCAATTGATCATTGATTAGACCAGGTTGATTTGAGTAATTCAATCTGGTGTCCAAGTTCAAGTTGCTTTTCATAAATCCAAGAGGGAATCCAAATGATATGCTTGTATTTGCATTCCACGCATTTTCGAGGTTGACAGGTCGGCTTAACTGCCCACCTTGTCTGAGTAACACATCGTCTTGAATTAAGGTGTCTTTAGTGGCAATGTAAGTACTGGTTCCCATGAAATTTTTACGAACCCCCGCTGATAGCCACATAAAGAAAGACTTAGAATTCTCTAAGTTGATTTTTTTGATTCTAGAGAAAATTCTATGCTCATATTCTTGCTCCAGTTCAGGGTTACCCATTGAAATTTGGAGAGGGTTGCTGTTGTCAATGACGTCTTGCAATTGACGAACCGAAGGAGCATCTGTGTCTGCTCTATAGCCAAGTCGGATACTGGTGGATTTATCCGGTTCATAATCAATAAACATTCTTGGGACAAAGTTTTTGAAGGTTCTCTTCGTATTTTCATAGCCAGGAAAAAGCCGGTCACTGTTTAGCTTGGCTACTTCATAGTTCAACGCAGTGAAAATCCTGAGTGTTTCTGTATTGTGACGTAAGCCTAGACTTAGCTCTTGACGATTGTACCCGTTCTTAAATTCATTACTCAAAGTGGTGTCTCTTTCAAAAATGGTAGACTCCATTTCTCTTTGGGAAACATCTTGCAGGTTTTTACTGTTGTCATTACCAAATTCGTACTCCAATCTTAACTGGGTGTGTTCCCCAATTGGTTCTGTATATTCAATTTCTGCTTCGTATTCGAAACGATCGTTGTTGGTAATGGTTCTCTGGATCAAACTATCCAAGTTGTTGGACTGATAGTTCCGATTAGCAGAAAGAAGTAGTGATTCACTATTATTGTCCCGATAGCCCGTTTCAATAGAGGTAGATATGGTACGTCCAGGTCTGTCAAATTTAAACCGATAGGTGAAGTCGTTATCAATTCTTAAAGCCTCATTTTCGGAATTAGTAAGGTTCACTGTTTCACTAATAGGAGTACTTCTATCATAGAGGTTTCTAGCAACCAACTTGTTCAATGAGTTGCCCTTTTCATAAGAAAACCTTGGTCGCCAGATAATAGCATGTCTTTCAGTGATATCATACTCCAATTTCATAGTCATCCTGTGCGTTTGGCTATTGTTTTGGTTTTGCACGTTTTCGTCATAGAATTGAAGGCTATCACTTGGAAGAATGTATTCTCTTGTAGAGGTTCTTCTTAGGGTGTTTTTGCTATCGTTGAAAAAATAGTTCCCTGAGAATTTAGCCTTACCTCCATCAAATTTATCTGTAAAATTTGTTCCAATAGAGTTGGTTTTTGTGATACCTGGACGTTCCCTGACGGTCAGGTCATCACTATCCCTTCGTCCCCAACCACGGTCATTTCCAGACCCGAATGCGCCTGTTAAATCATCAGCAGAAAAATTTTGTTGGTTGATGTTGTTGCTCAAGCCAAGTAAGGACAGCCGTTGGGTTCCTTCAAAAAAGTGAACGGCGCCTCCTACTAGATAGTTGTCATCGGTACCATATCCGGCAAATAATTGACCGAATTTTCCTCCTCTTTTATCCTTTTTTGTAATGATATTGATGGTCTTAATGGTTTCCCCATCATCAAAGCCTGTCAATCTTGCCTGATCACTTTTTTGGTCCAAAAATTCGATTTTATCAATGACCTCAACAGGAAGGTTTTGCATAGCCATGGCTGGATCATCACCAAAGAAAGGTTCTCCATCTACTAATACTCGTCCAACAGTTTCTCCTTGCACTTCAATGGTACCTCCTCTCATAACCACTCCGGGCATCTTCCTGATGAGTTCTCCTGCACTGGCTTGTGATCTTGTTTTGTAGGCATTGGCATTGAAAGAAATGGTATCTCCTTTTACTTCACCTGTCATGACTTGCCCGGTCACTTCCACCTCCTGAAGCTGAGTTGCATCTTCTTCGATTGCAATGACGCCAAGGTTATTGGAAGAGAGATTGCTGTAGTTTTTACTCAAGGTTTGATAGCCTATAAAACTTACCTCTAGTATAAAGGATGAGACTTCAGGGTTTTGGATGCTGAAGTTTCCATTCTCGTCTGTAAAAGCATTAGCAAGGGTTTCATCTTGACTATTTTTAATAAAAATGTAAGCACCTGGAAGCGTCTCCTCTGAAATTTTGTCTACAATTTTACCCTTGAGCATTTCTTGTCCAAATAGATTGCTCTGAAGTAACATCGTAAAAAATAGAAAAGAATATAGCTTTCGCATGTTGTTGATTTTCAATTTGTTGGTAATTAATTTAGTGGGGGCTCTCTTTATAATAGACTACAAAATTACGTAAAGGTTTCCCTAAAGCGTAGATTATTCTATGAATGGAGACAAAGGGAGTTAAACGGGGAGTATTAATGGTTGGAGATTAATTGTTTTTAGTGGGTTTTATTTTATTATGGGATAAATTAACTACAATAATTCAGATAGCCTGATCCAGGAAATAAGTTAATTTGACTACTTTTTTAAGTTTGAATCTTTTCTCACTTAAACCCATTTCATGTATTTGAGAAAAGTTTTTTGTTGATACAATGTGATTGTTGATCAACAATTTGGTCAGTTATATTTTAATGCTTCAAATTTTATCTAACTTTATACTTTGTTTATTGTATTTTAAATTAAATTGATCCAGTTGTGATTTTATTTTTTTATTAGTTTTGCAATTTTAAATTGAACTATTATGATAGTACTTCTACGCAATCCAAAAGTGGTTAAAATAAGTCTTTTTATAACCGCCATCTTATTTTATGCATGTCACAATGAATTTCCTCTTCCTGAACAAAAGGTAGAAAAAGCTACAGAAGAGTTTGAATTGATCCCTGATCAATATATTGTTGTTCTTGAGGATGAATCTGTGAATGCGAGATTAACGGAGTCTAATAACGATATACATGAATGCGTAAAATTAAGGGTGATGGATTTAATGAACGGTATTGAGAATAAGGAGGAGAAAATTGAGAGAGTTTATATTCGGAATTTTCTTGGTTTCTCAGCTAGGTTAAACAAAGAGGAGTTGCTTGTATTGTCAAACAAAAATGGTGTAAAAAAAATTGAACAAGATAAGGTAATTAAACTTCCCACAGAACCTTCCAGTTTAGGTATTCCTTCCTTAAAAAAAAGTAAAAAGGACAAAGAAGGAGATATGATTCCTTATGGAGTGGCAAGGGTAGGAGGCCCTGTGAAATATAAAGGTAAAAACGTTGCTTTTATTATGGATACAGGGATTGACTTAAAGCATAAAGATTTGAGAGTAAAGGGGGCTAAAGGATTCAATGCATTTAAAACTGGGCAGGATGGAGAAAGTCTACAAGACTATCATGGTCATGGAACCCATGTTGCAGGAATTTTAGCAGCTAAGTTAGATGGAAAGGGAGTAGCAGGGGTAGCAGCAGGAGCATGGGTCATTCCCATTAAAATCTTGAATGGTGATGGAAAGGGGTCTCTGTCAGGCTTCCTTGAAGCGATTGAATATATTAATGAGCATGGTAAATGTGGCGATGTGGTCAACTTAAGTATAACCGCGCCTACCTCGCCAACATTGGATAATGCTGTTCTTGAAACTTCGAAAAAAGGAATTTATTTCGTTTTGTCTGCAGGGAATGAAAACATTCCTGCGCAGTATGTGTCACCTTCCAGAGTTAATGGAGATTATATTTTTACAGTGTCTGCTATGGATAGTGAAGATAATTTTACAGCATTTTCAAATTATGGCAATCCTCCAGTTGATTGGTGTGCTCCGGGACAAACTATTTATTCTACTTGGAAAGGAGGTCTCTACGAATATAATAGCGGAACATCCATGGCTGCTCCACACGTGGCGGGCCTGGTTTTGTTGGGAGGACCTGAGATTGGGGGATATGTCAAAAACGATCCTGATGGTGACCCAGACCCGATAGCTGTTTATAAGGCGCCCAAGTAAATTTGGACAAATTTTCAATCTTGAGGTTTGTACCTCTTTTTTAATTCTGTAATCAAGTATTCCAATCCATTGATCCTTATTTCGTACATGGTATGCAACCACATGCCTAACTTTCCTTCTGGAAAGCCTTTTTTGTACATCCATACCAAATAATGTTCAGGGATGTCACAGATGAGTCTTCCTTTGTATTTTCCAAAAGGCATTCTTTTGGTGACTATCTCAATAAGGATTTCATTTTGCATACCCAAAGATATTGGAAATCATCTTATCTTTAAATTTCTCAAAAGGCTTCAAACACCAACTATCCTCTTAAACTTTTGAGCGAAAATAGATAGCTAAGATTATCAATGGATTATGAAAAAGAAACTGATCAACTTATTTGTATTGTTTTTTATTACATGGAGCACTTTTGGACAAAGTGTGAATTTGGAAGGAAGCTGGAAGGGTGAATTAAAGGTGATGGCCCAAAAGCTACCTTTGGTTTTCAATTTCCATCAAGAAAATGGAGATTGGAAAGGAACGATGGATAGTCCTGCGCAGGGTGCTAAGGGAATTGCCATTAGCAAAGTGCTTTTTACAGCCCCCATGCTAGCATTTGAAATTGATCAATTGAAAATCAGCTACCAAGGAGTCCTTGTCAATGATTCCATCCAAGGAACGTTTAAGCAGGGTGGAATGGAATTTCCATTGAATTTGTCCAAAATGGCAGAAGGGGAGTCTACTCTCGGAGCTAGGCCTCAAGAACCTAAGCCTCCATTTGACTATGACATCATTGAAACATCTTTTACGAATTTAAAAGAAGGCATTACCTTGAAAGGAACCATTACCAAACCCAAAGGCATGGGGCCTTTTCCAGCAGTGGTTTTAGTCAGTGGATCTGGCAAGCAAAACAGAAATGGAGAATTGTTGGGCCATCAACCCCTTTGGGTGATTGCAGATTATTTGAGCAGCAATGGTATCGCGGTTTTGCGCTATGATGAAAGGGGAGTAGGAGAGTCTGAAGGTGACTTTAATAAAGCAACCAGCTTTGACTTCAAAAAGGATGCTGTTTTGGCCTTGGCTCATTTGAAGAAGTATCCTTTTGTGGATCAGGTCAGAAGTGGAGTGATTGGTCATAGTGAAGGTGGAATGATCGTATGGATCATGGCTGCTGAAGAAAAGGGGATGGGCTTTGGTATTTCACTAGCCGGACCTGTTGTGCCAATAGCTGAGCTGATGAAGCAGCAAACCAAAGATGTACTGGCTTCATCCGGGGCATCACCTGAGATCATGGCAGAGCAAAGCCAACTTAATGAAATGATCTATGAAGTTTTTAAGGAAACAAAGGATTTTGATTCTTTGAAGCCTAAGCTTAATTCCGCCTTAAAAGAATACTTGGAATCGAAAAGCGATATTGATTCCGTCAATTCAGAACAGTTGGCCCAACTGGAACAAGCTTATGGAAAGATGATCACCCCATGGTTTTTTACCTTTTTGAAATTTGATCCATCGGTATATATCAATCAAAGCAAAGTACCTGTTTTGGCTCTCTTTGGAGAGAATGACATACAAGTAAATGGACCGATCAATAAGGAAGCGTTGGAAGATCTGCAAAAAAACACAAAAGGAATCGAGGTAGAGACCAAACTTTACCCTGGACTTAATCATCTCTTTCAACCTTCTGAAACTGGAAGTGTGAGTGAGTATGCCCAAATAGAAGTGACTTTTGATGAGGAAGTCCTCCAAGACATGGTCAATTGGATAAAGAGCTTGTGATGGAAACTTATTATCCTATGTGAAGTGTTGTATGGCTGTAGATATGCTGTTGGATACAGTGTTTTGCGGAATTGACAGTTAATTTTGGGATTTATTTCCAAAATGATCGAACACGCGCCAAAAACTATGGAAATATGATAGATTATTACAGACTTAATTTCCTTACTAAATATTAATTCAATAAATTTGGCCTAGTAAAAAATCACCATCCTATCATAGGTTACGGGATGTTTTTAGCATACAAACCACTTTTGTAAGATACTAAAAGAGAATGTTTGGAAGTGGAGTAGTGATTTAGTCGATTTATAACAACAACATAATTTTACCTATTAACCTTAATTTAAGATGACAAAGATTAAAGTAGGAATTAACGGATTCGGTAGAATCGGAAGATTGGTTTTTCGTGCCGCTCAAGAGAGAGATGATATCCAGATCGTTGGTATCAATGACTTGGTAGATGTAGATTATATGGCTTACATGCTTAAGTATGATTCTACTCACGGTCAATTCAAAGGAGATGTAGAAGTAAAGGACGGTAAGCTTGTAGTGAATGGTAATGCTATCCGTGTTACTGCCGAAAGAAATCCTGCTGACCTAAAATGGTCTGATATCGGTGCTGAATATGTGGTAGAATCTACAGGTCTATTCTTGACCAAAGAATCTGCTCAGGGTCATATTGACGCAGGTGCGAAGAAAGTAGTAATGTCTGCTCCTTCTAAAGACGATACACCAATGTTCGTAATGGGGGTTAACGAATCTTCTTACACCAGCGATATGCAGTTTGTATCCAATGCTTCTTGTACTACCAACTGTCTTGCTCCACTGGCTAAAGTGGTGAATGACAACTGGGGTATTGAAGAAGGTTTGATGACTACTGTTCACGCTACCACAGCTACTCAGAAGACTGTTGATGGTCCTTCTATGAAAGACTGGAGAGGTGGACGTGGTGCTGGTCAAAACATTATCCCTTCTTCTACAGGTGCTGCCAAAGCGGTTGGTAAAGTAATTCCTGAATTGAACGGTAAATTGACTGGTATGGCGTTTAGAGTACCAACTCCAGACGTTTCTGTAGTGGACCTTACTGTAAGATTGAAAAAAGGTGCTACTTACGAAGAAATCTGCGCTAAAATGAAAGAAGCTGCTGATGGAGAATTGAAAGGTATCTTGGGTTATACTGAAGATGCAGTTGTATCTAATGACTTCATCGGTGATGCCAGAACTTCTATCTTCGATGCAGGTGCAGGTATCCAGTTGAGCGATACTTTCGTGAAATTGGTGTCTTGGTATGACAACGAATGGGGTTACTCTAACAAAGTAGTAGACCTATTGGCTTACATCGCAAGCAAATAAGAGGTAAGAACCTTTAAAATATAAAAGCCGGTCAAGAGAGATTTTGATCGGCTTTTTTGTTCAAAAGCCGTATGAGGATTTATCTATCGTGTTGGTTGAAAACATAAAAAGAAGAGTTGTTTTTTGCTAATGCTAAGCTTCAAATAGGTTAAGTTATGCAAAGCCCTAACTATAATTGCCTCTCTGTTCTTGTATTGTTAAGGTTTTGGCATTCTATTCCTGAAGTTGTTTTAATCTGGCTGTGGCATTTTGGTTTTGAGGGTTTAAGCTCAAGGATTTTTTAAAATTTACTATGGCATTGTCTCTATCTCCAATGAACAAGTATGCCTCGGCCATGCTATCATAAAGATTGGCTGAATTGGGGTATAAATGAGTGGCCAATAAAAAGATATTTATCCCGTTTTGGGATGTTTCTGGATTAAAAGTCAGCTGAAGACCAAGGTTATTTAGTTTCCCTTCTGGCAACTGTATAGAGGGATGTTTTTGTTGGGTTTCCTTATAAAGTGCTTCAAGATCTTTATAGTCATGCTTTATAGCTAATTCGTGGAAATCCTGGAAAGTGAAAGACTTTTGTTGCGGTAGTTTTGTCTTAAGGTTTATCAATTCCTTTCTTATTCTATTTTGTTCAGGAGGGTTTTCCAAAAAGGCGAACCCATCTGCGTTGTTTTTCAGAAAAGCGTCCAGAAATTTTAAGGTATAAACGGAGACCCAACGATAAGACTCCATGATTTCGGCATCACTTTTATCCTGTCTTTTGTCTCTTTCCTGAAATAATACCCCTAAGGTGCTAAAGTAAGCATGGGTAAGATGGTTAAACTTTAACTGGTATGCCCGGCTATAAACAAGACTATCATAAAATTCAAACTGATGGTTTAATGCTGGATTGATATTATCCTCTTTCATAACCTCTTCGGAAATGTCCTTCTGTGCCATATGGATAAAAGGGATATCCACCTTTTTGATATCAAAAAATGGTGATTTTTTTAATGTATTGTACTGGTACTTGATACTGCCATCAAGGCTTACAATGGCTTTTATATTTTCGTTACGCATTTGGGAAAGGACATTGGACAACCCCCCAAAACTAAAGCCCATGGTGGCTATTTGATCAAGATCAGCATTAGGTAATAAGGATGCTTCTTTGATCAAAAATTCTATGTCCCTAGCTTGGGTTTCCATGTCCTTTTCTGTTCCTCCTTCCAAAAACCTGTTTTCTGTTCCTCGACTTGGACTTGATAGCACGATATAGCCATGGCTTGCCAAATAGGTACAAAGAGCAAAATTTTCTATGGATGAAGCTTGATAACTTGGAGCATAGACAATCACAGGGAATTTGCCATTTTTGGATTGAAGCCCAAAGTACGCGGTTGTTTGTTCTTTTAAGTGGTTTTGATTGGAGGTTGTATTGGCATAGTTGAACCAGTTTAATATTTGCTCATTGGGCAAGTATTCCCATTCTTCTTCCTCCTTTAGGATTTCCATATAACCCAGTACTTGCATCGGCTTGGTACCTTTTAACTTGTCTTTGGAGGGATACCAAATACTGATAGGTATTGGTCTAGGGATGGCATTGTTATTCCAGTCAAATATTCTTTTGTAAGTTCTAGTACTGTCAGAGGCCAAGTAATGTGTAAACCCAACGGTATGGCTTCCATGTTCCAAACCAATTTCTTTCAATGAAGTTTGTGCAAAGACTGAATTGGCTTCAAAAATTATCCAGATTAAGTATATGCACATTTTTATTTTAATATCCATTGGTCTTGGTTATTACGGTGCCTAATGCTAAATCTTGTTTGAAATGCCAACTTTGGTGCAGTAAGCTTTTGCATGTATTCTACAGGGAATTTAGAGAAGATACAGAGATATATTGATCGGTACAAACCCGTTCTTTACTCCAAGTATAGTGTCCTGTAAGGGTAGGAAGGCTTCCTGTAGTCCTAAGCGGCCTTCCTGTAAGTGATGTTAGTCTTCCTGTTGAAGAGGGAGTTTATATTTAGTTACAGGAAGGAGTGTGAGGTTTCAGGAGAAGTGGAGGGGATACCGGAAGAAGAACCGTTTTTAGGAACGAGCTTTGGTGGAGGTTGAGATATTGGGAATTTCTTACTTTTTTCAATGAAACATATAAAAAGCAGTGATTCGTTTAATTGCTGCTTTTTATATGTTTTGGAGAATCCGCTTAGTCCATTACAATTCTATAACTTGGATCATCATCGGCATAATTTACGTTGATGATTTTTTCGGCTTTTTCCAGTAAGCTTTTAGAGCTGGTGCTGAGGTGACGGATATAGACCGTTTTACCTACCTTATTGTACCTTTCGGTGACCTTATGAACAGCATCTATGCCAGAGTGATCGATGATTCTGCTTTCTGCAAAATCAATAATGATTTCTTCGGGATCATTGGTCGGGTCAAATTTTTCCCCAAAGGTCAAGGCAGACGCAAAGAACAATGGTCCATAAATTTCATAGTGCTTGACGCCTTTTTCATCTACCGTCTTCCTTGCTCGGATCATTTTGGAGTTTTCCCATGCAAATACCAAAGCGGAAATAATTACCCCGACTAAAACTGCCAAAGCCAGGTTATGCAAGAAGATAGTAACCAAGGTTACGACAATCATCACCAAAACATCCGTAAAAGGTACCTTCTTGAAAATCTTCAGCGATGCCCACTCAAAGGTGCCAATGGCCACCATAAACATCAAGCCTACCAAAGCGGCCATCGGAATCATTTCAATATAAGAAGAAAAGAAAAGGATAAAGGTCAACAAGCCACAGGCTGCGACGATACCTGATATTCTGTTTCTACCACCGGCGTTGACATTGATCAAACTCTGACCGATCATGGCACAACCACCCATGCCTCCAAAGAAGCCTGTGGTAACATTGGCCACACCTTGGGCGATGCATTCTTTATTTCCATTACCGCGTGTCTCGGTGATTTCATCTACCAAGGTTAGGGTCAAAAGACTTTCAATCAAACCAACACCGGCCATAATGGCGGAATAAGGCAAGACGGTCATAAAAGTGTCCCAATTTAGAGGAACCATAGGCAGATGGAACTCAGGAAGTCCACCTGAGATCGAGGCCATATCGCCCACGGTTCGGGTATCTACTCCGCCAAGGATGACAATGGCAGAAATTACTAAAATAGCAGCCAAAGCAGAAGGGATGACTTTAGTGACTTTAGGAAGAAACTTGATGATCACCATGGTTAGTACCACCAAGCCCAGCATGATGAACAAAGGAGGTCCGGTGATCCACTCCTTCACGCCAGGACTTGTCTGGATTTTAAATTGTTCAAATTGTGAGGTGAAGATGATCACTGCTAGCCCATTGACAAACCCATACATAACTGGATGAGGTACTAGTCGGATCAGCTTTCCAAGCTTAAGAACGCCTACAAGGATTTGTATTGCGCCCATCAGAATTACCGAAGCAAAGAGGTATTCTACACCGTGGCTGACCACTAGCGCTACCACTACAACCGCTATTGCTCCAGTAGCACCAGATATCATGCCCGGTCTACCACCAAGAATAGCCGTGATTAAACCAATAAAAAAGGCAGTGTAAAGGCCTATTAAGGGTGATACTTGAGCAATCAATGAAAAAGCTACTGCTTCCGGCACCAAGGCCAAGGCTACAGTTAATCCAGAAAGTACTTCATCCTTGAGGCTTGACTCCTTTGGACGAAATAGGTTAAAGAACATTTGTGTCATGTCTTTGCTATTTTATTTGATATAGTTTGTATTGTGTTTTTTTGGGTACGCGATTATGGCTAATATCTTTTGGATATTGAAGTTTAAAAAAGAAAACCAGCCCATCAGGGTGGAGTGGGGATGGGTTTTATTACTTTGCAGTCTTTCATATGCCTTGCAAAGGTAATTAATTTTTTCTGAAACAGAATTTTATTTCAAAAACTCAAGATGTCTTGGTTTGGGTTGTTGGGGTCTACTAGGAAGGAGTGTTGGGCTTTTTCTATAATTGTTGATTTTTTTAAATCTGGATTAATGATTTATTACTTTTTTAATATGAAAACAGGCTCGTTTTTGATGTCAATTTAAAAAAGATAATAGGAGTAATGGTAGCTCTGATCCAATTTTTGTTTTGTGATGGAGCCTGAGATCTTTCTGGTTTAAAATGACTTTAGATCGTTTTACTTCTCATGAACTTTGGCAAATGAAGTTTCTAGTTCTGGTTGTTGATTTAAATAAAGCCCACTGTGTTAAAATAAAAGTTAAAATATTATCACTTGTAAGGTCTTTTTGTTGATTGGAGACTGCGATAATTTCGGTCTGCAATTATGGTCGAACCCTTATGGCCTCGCTAAAGCGCTTTGAAACAAGCTGGTCACAATTCAAGGATCAATATGATGAGCGTTTCTATAGAATGTGGAAATATTATCTTTCTTCTTGCGCCGGGTCCTTTCGTGCAAGGAAGAACCAATTGTGGCAAATTGTGATGGTCAAGGAAACTTTTAAAGGAGACTATAAGGCTATTAGAAATCTGCAAAGAAAACCTACTGCGTGAATGTTAGCCAGGTTAATAATTCCACATAAATTAGAAAGTGTGTGAGCGGAAGATTTTGTAGTTTTGGACTTTTAAAATCAAAAGAAGCTGATCATGCTGGATGGTAAAAAAAGAAGTGATATCAAAATTGGAGACCTGGTAGAAGTGGTCCAAAAGCACCACCAAAGAACAGGTGAACTCACAGAGGGGCTGGTAAAAAGAATTCTGACCAAATCACCTAATCATCCACATGGGATCAAAGTGCAGTTGGATACAGGAGAGGTAGGAAGGGTGAAAAACATAATTAAGGAGGAAGACTAAAAAAGGAGCCCTAAAGCTCCTTTATTATATTTCTTACATCCATGCATCCCAAGGGATTCTGGACAATATCAGTATCAATGCAATACCATAGAACATATAAAGGCTCCTAAACCTTGATCTGCTGACACTTAATTTTTTTGCCCTGCTATAACCAACGGTGATCAGGATAATGGCTATTATGTTGATCAAAGGGTGCTCAAGTGCATAAAGACGGCTCACAGGATCACCCATAGCATTACCACTAGAAAGGTTCGAAAAACCAAGTGGGCTGAGGAAATAGATGGCGATACCGGCTAAAAGCTGAATGTGTGCAGGAATCAGACCAATGAGGCCGAATTTCCTGTCTTTGTCTGTAAATTCTCTATTGCTCAATGCACCGATCAAGGCATAAATAAAAACAATAGCTAATCCGGCCAGCACTAAATAAGCCATTCCGGAATGGAGGTGTTGAATTCCTGTTTGCATGTTGTCTCTTCAAATGTTTTGCGGTTCAAATTAACGCAAATCTTAGGAGATTTTAAGGGATTTCCAGAATAAACTTGTATCCTGAAAACTCCCCGATTTATTTTACTATATAACCTGTGCGTCCAGCTATTCAAGAATTTCAAATTCTTGACGGAGTTTAATGTCTTCAGAGCTACTTCCTATCATTACTTCAAACAGGCCTGGTTCTACTGTCCAATTCATGTTTTTGTCCAACAATTCCAAATCATCAGGACCTATGGTGAAGGTAACTGTTTTGGTTTCTCCTGGTGCAAGTGCTACCCTCTCAAAACCCCTTAACTGACTGACATAAGTAGTGACACTGCTGTATTTGTCTTTGATATACAGCTGAGCTATTTCATCCCCTTTCATTTTACCCGAATTGGTAATGTCAAATGAAACTTCAATCGTGCCCTTAGAGTGTTGCTGAGAATGGCTGAGAGTTAGGTTTTCGTAGTCAAAGCTGGTGTAGCTTAAACCATAACCAAATGGATACAAGGGGCCAATTACGGCAGTGTTTCCATATCCATTAGGGCCAGATCCTGGTTGGCCAGCATGAGAACCCGGTTTGAAAGGGAAATTGAGCTCTATTTGACCAATACTCTTAGGGAAGGTTACTGGTAACTTTCCGCCAGGGTTATAATCACCGAAGAGGGTTTCAGCAATGGCTGTGCCTCCTTCGGCATTGGGGAACCAAGCCTCCAAAATTGCTGGAAGATATCTATTTTCCCAATTGATGGTCAGTGGCTGTCCATTGATCAAGACCAAAACAATAGGTTTTCCAGTGGCATGAAGCGCCTGCAGCAATTGCAGTTGTCTCCCTGGTAAATTAAGGCCAGTTCTGGATTTACTTTCACCACAACGTTTTTCATCTTGTCCCATGACGGCTATAACCACATCAGACTGTCTAGCTTGATCAACAGCCTTTTGGATCATGTTTTTCTCTTCGTCTGTGAGTGGGGTAGGGATGATTTCACTTTCAGGCCATGTGGCATCCACTACCTCACAACCCTTTTCAAAAGTGATGTTGGCAGCATCACCTACATACTGTTGGATTCCTTCAAGTACATTGGTTACCTCTATATTCTGGGGGCCATATCGGCTTACATAAGCCGTTTCATCCTCTGCCAATGGTCCAGTAACCATAATGTTTTTCAGGGAAGTTAGGTCAAGAGGAAGTAGGTTATTTTCATTCTTTAGTAATACCAATGACTCCCTGGCCATCTGCATGACGAATTCTTTTGCATCTGCATCCGCTACAATTTTATCAGCAGCTTTTGGGTCTTTTACATAGGGAGAGTCAAAAAGTCCTAGCTCAAATTTCACTCTTAGTACATCACTGACATTTCTATCCAGGGTTTCCATCGATAGCTTACCCTCTTCCACCAATTCCCTCATGGGCATTATAAAATCCTGTGGAGGCGTAAAATGTGTACGAACATTGAGTCCTGCTTCTGCGACTTGGCGGATGCCATCTTTATAAGAAGTGGCTACATGGTGTTTGGAGTGTACAAACTCTACCGCCTCACTGTCAGAAACAACATATCCCTTGAATCCATACTGTTGGCGCAAAAGTTCTGTAAGAAAATAATGGCTGGCACTTACAGGTTCTCCGTCCCAATCATTATAACTGCTCATCACACCCCAAGGATGGGATTCGCGGATAATTTTACGGTAGGGATAAAGGTAAAGCTGGTGCATTTCCCTTGGGGCCAAATGAGGATCAGTTCTGGCATAACCATCTCGGCCACCTTTGGGAACACTGTAAACTGCATAATGTTTCAATGTCGCAGCCATGCCCTGAGATTGGATTCCTTCAACCATTTGCTGCCCTAAAGCAGTAACATGAAAGGGGTCTTCTCCATAACATTCCAATACACGGCCCCATCTTGGATCTCTGGCCAAGTCAAGAATTGGAGCGTAAAGGTTGGTATAGCCAAGTGCTTTGCCTTCTCGTCCAGCAATGATTCCAGCTTTTCTTACCAATTCTTTGTTCCAAGTACTTCCAATGGCAATAGGGGCTGGAAATGGAGTAGCCTGGTCATGGTTCAGGCCATGGATGGCTTCATTGGAAAAGTCTACTGGGATGCCCAACCTTGTTTCTTCCACAAACCAATGTTGTATGGTATTGATGGCTTCAGCATGTTTGCTGTAAGGAAAGGAATATTGGGTTTTTCTAAGCCCATTGAGTTGTTCATCGATATTTGCAATACCGTCTTTCCAAACTTCATTTTTCCATTCTGGAGTAGGAAGTTCATCAGCCAAGACCCTTTTATAACCATATAGGGTGGCCATTTGGCAGGTCTTTTCATTCAAGTTCATTTGGCTGAGCAAATCCTTGATTCGTTTATCTACCGGCTGTGATGGGTCTTCATAGATGTCTTTTTGTCCATTTTTATTGAAATCTATCCAGTCTTTATGATAGATGTTTTTTTGTTGGGCTTTCAAACTGCCCATGGTGCCAAGGAATATTGCCAGGCCTACGGACAGTCGGTGAATGATTTGCATAAATAAATAGCTTTAGTCTTTTGGTAATTGGCTTACTGGAAATTACTGGATCATCAATCAAAAGAGAAGGTGGGCTTCACTAAAGGGATTTCGATATACACTAAGTAACTTCCTGAAGTTAAAATTAGTCAAAATTAGGAGACTAGTATCAATAAATAGTCCAATAGGACTATTTATTGATAGCCATAGATGAATTACGCAATCTGGAATGTGTTTAATTGATAGGATTTAGGTTCAGGTTATCCGCATAGCTGCTGCCAATTGGAACGGTATGTTTTCCAAGGGATAGTTGGTGCCTTTCCACTTTATCAATTTTTGATTTGTGTACGATAAAAGACCGATGTATCCTACAAAAATCCTCAGGCAAGAGATTTTCGGCTTCCTGAAAGGTCATTCTCGTCATGATTTTGCTGTCGACAGTTTGAAAGGTGACATAGTTTCCTGAAGCCTCCAGGAACAAAATGTCATCTAACAGGACCTTTACTTGCTCATAACCTGTTTTCAAAAACAAAGAGGTAACCTTATCAGGTCCTTTTTGGTTTTTCAGCATCCAAAGCTCATTGGCTTTGGTACAGGCTTTGGTAAATCGTGCCAAGGAAAATGGTTTGAGCAGGTAATCAATGGCATCCAATTCAAAACTTTTTACCGCATGCTCGGAATAAGCAGTAGTAAAAATGATCATGGGCTTTTTAGCTGGTAAAGTAGCGAATTCCATTCCTGAAATATCAGGCATCTTGATGTCCAAAAATATCAAGTCAACAGGGTTGACCTGCATATAATCCAAGGCCTCAAATGCATTGGTGAAGTTTTTTTGAAGGGAGATAAAGCTCACCTTGGAAGCATGGCTTTTGATCACTTCCAAGGCAAGGGGTTCATCATCTATGGCAATGGCTTTTAGCATTAGCTTTTGTTCAATTGGATAGATAAATGTACAAAATATTCCAAATCATTTTCCCGTATCACGAGTTCGTAGCGATTAGGATAAAGTAAGTTGAGTCTCTGACGCACATTATTAAGTCCAATTCCGGAAGGGACATTCTCGGGATCTTCTTCGCTTTTGCGGTGGATACTATTATTAATGTCCAAGTGAAGTGAACCTTCAAGGCACCGAAGGTTGATCTTGACCCATGATTTTTTCTGCAAGCTAATTCCATGTTTGAAGGCATTTTCAATGAAGGGGATCAGCAGCATGGGGGCTATATTTCCTTTGCAATGCTCTTCTTTTCGGCTAAATAGAATGTCAATGTTTTCTTGCTCTTGAATTCTGAGTTCCTGTAAATCTACGTAATTGATTAGATAGTCTATTTCCCTATTCAATGGGATGGCTTCCTGCGTATTTTCGTGGAGCATAAATCGCATCATGTCCCCCAGTTTCTGGACACTTTCTGAAGTTTTTTCGGCATTTTCCTGCAAGGAAATTCCATAGATAGTATTCAGGGCATTGAAGAGAAAGTGAGGATTGATTTGATTTCTTAGTTGTTTGAGATCTGTAGTCTTTTCCTCCAGCTGGACATTTAAAGTATCAAGGGTTTCAATATGTTCCTGATATTTTTTGAAAATAGCATTTGAAGCCGGGTTAACAATCAGCATCAGGGCAGCCACAGAAACCACTCCCACCACAATAGCTTCCTCAGCTTCTGAAATACCAGCAATGATACCGAAGGTAATTAGCATTAAAATTGGTAATAGCCAATAATAGAAAAGTGCAGGTTTGTTTTTACCGATTTCCCTATTTCTGTAAACCAAAAAGTAGTTGTAAATGAATATGGCAATAAGCGCAGGAATGATGAAAATATAAATGACTGTAATTACATCATTGAAATTGCGGTGAAATTTAAATAGAAATATCGCTAAAAATGTATAAGCTGTAGTTAACCTTAGGATGTTATATGTAAAGTAACTAGGGTCTTTTCGGTTTAAAATAAGGTTTTTGAGAAAACTAGCAAGAATAAAATAGCCCGAATACAAAGCTACCCCAGAGAAATAAAAGGGGACAAAAGGATTTCTTCCTAAATCACTGCTGACGTAGAAGATGCCAACCAACAGCCAGGTAACAAAAAAAGATAAAAGTCCGAAGACTATCAACTTCCACATCTTTTTTTCTTTAAGGTAGAGTGGAATAATCTTCATATGCATTAGGTAAAAAGCCACAAACATAAAAGATGGCATAAAAATGTAGGCGAAGTAACGCGCCATTTGGTCGTTGTTATGCCCTAGGTTACCTATACCGACTTTTCCTCCGAGGATATTGCTCAGGATAATGAGAAAAAATGTGATCGATACGAGCCATAGCTCAATTTTTCTGAAATGTAGAGGTTTTTCTTTCATAAGTCTTGTTGTGCTAAAATCTTATGACAATGATAGTAGGTACCGATAGTTGTGACAAAAAAATGTGATCAACCTTGCTTATTATGGGATAAAAAAAGGTGACACAAAGGTCACCGTAACAGGGTTCTATAGGTTTTGATTTGATTTCTTTTTCAATGTGATGATCAAAGAAGCTCAAAATTATTTGTAGCTGCAAATGGTGATTTTCCGCAACCGATTGTGCAATCAATTTCGAAGTTACAGTTTATAAGCCGTCTAAATAATTTGACAAAAACTTTGGCTCTGAAGGCGACATTGCGTATGTTTCTGTTTGATATTTGATAAGATTAACTTAGGTAAATAAATGTCGGAGAAGCATCAATTGACACTGAAGGATATTGCACGGGAACTTGGCCTTGCTGTTTCTACGGTTTCTCGAGCGCTGAAGTCTCACCCAGACATCAGCAAGGAAACCATCAAGCTGGTAAAGGACTATGCAGAAAAGCATCATTATGTACCAAACCTGCTGGCAGTAAACTTTAGGAAAAGTAAAACTTTTAATATTGGCCTGATCATTCCAGAGTTGGTCCATCAGTTTTTCTCCTCTATCATTAGTGGAGTCATCAAGGAAGCCAATCAACATGGCTACAATGTCATGATTTGTCAATCCAATGAGCATGTGGATGATGAAAAGAAAGTAGCCCAAGCTTTATTAAATAGCCGTGTTGATGGTGTGATTATCTCTTTGTCCAATGAAACGGATGAGGTAAGTCACCTGAAGGAGTTTGTAGCTGCAGATATTCCTGTTGTTCAAGTGGATAAGATCAGTGATTCATTTGATACCCCAAAAGTTATCGTCAATGATTTTGCCGGGGCTTATCAGGCTGTTAGTCATTTTGTAAAATCTGGTTATCGTAAAATTGCGCATATCCGCGGTAGGTTAAATGTCCAACATTCCAACGAGCGTTTTCGAGGATATGCTGAAGCTATTAAAGATGAGGGGCTGAGCTATTCCGAAGATTATATCAAAGTATGTGACCAGTTGACTGAGGAGGAGGGGTATGAGTTTGCAGAACAATTGATGTCACTTCCAGAGCCTCCAGATGCTATTTTCTGTGTGACAGATTTAGTGGCTTTGGGTGTAATGAAGTACCTGCGAGAAAAAAACATACAAGTACCTGACCAAGTTGGAGTGATTGGTTTTAGCAATTGGAAGCTAGGAGAGATCATCAGCCCCACTTTAAGTACTGTTCATCAACCCGGTTATGAATTGGGTGAAAAAGCTACAGAACTACTATTGGACAAAATTGTCAATGGGATGGATAGTCCCAATCAGACGGTGGTCTTGAATGCCGATTTAATTGTTCGTGAGTCAGTGAAAAATTAACCTGCTGTTGATGGTCGATATTGACTTTAAACGACTTGGTAATTAATGGATAATAAATACATAACAATTTGATAACTTTAGTGTCGGAAAATTATGTAGTTGATTAAAAGAAAGTTATCTTCGGGCAAATTGTAGCGAACATGGAAACAGGATTTACCCTCTTGATGCTGACTTTTGTTTATGGTTTGTGTCTACTTTCTTTCTATCCAGAAAAGTATTTCAAAAAGATTAGTTATAAGTATTCTCATCAAGAAGCTCCTGATTACAAGAAATTTAGGTTTAGTGAGCCTTTCTTTTTTAGTTTTTTAGGAGGGTATTTGTTGGCCTTTACAGTAGTGTTGTTAATGTTTTAAATAGAAAAAAGATAAATGAAAAAGGGCATGTTTTGATTTCCAAAACATGCCCTTTTTCATTACGAGGTGTTGTAATTATGACAGTGATTGGTTTTCTCTGGAAGCCAATTCAAGTATTTTGTCAAACTCTGAAGGTTCCAAATCTTTGAAGAAGTAGTTGACTGGATTGATCCTACGACCGTCCTTGATAACCTCATAATGGACATGAGGAGCAGTAGATGAACCTGTGTTGCCCACCGTGCCAATCAAGTCACCTCTCTTGACTGTTTGCCCTCTTTTTACTTTGAATTCATTCATATGGCCATACCTAGTTTGGAAACCGAAACCATGGTCAATGACAATTGACTTTCCGTAACCTCCAAATTCAGTTTTTACCTGAATTACCTTACCATCTCCGGTGGCATAAATGGGGGTTCCTTTAGGGGCAGAAAAGTCTATACCAGCATGCATTTTGCGTACTTTTAAGATAGGATGGAGGCGCACTCCAAATCCCGAAGCAAGTCTTTTGAGGTCTTCATTATGAACAGGCTGGATAGCAGGGATAGAAGCCCAATACTCTTCTTTATTGAGGGCTTTTTCTGCCAATTCATCATAAGAAAGAGACTGTACATACATTTGCTTTTTCAGCTTCCCTACATTTTCCATTACGCCTACGATAAGGTCTTCTTGTCGGAGGCCTTTTTCCTTTAAATCCCTGAACCGATCACTTCCGCCATATCCTGCTTCCCTGATCGATGAAGGAATGGGCTCTGATTCAAAAATGACGCGATAGAGATTGTCATCCCTGTCCTTAAGGTCCGCCATCATATCGTTCAAACGGGTGACCTCAGTATCCATCATTTCATAATAGAGCTTGAGTTCTTCATTTTCCTTTTTCAAAAGGAGTTCTTTTGGACTGTCAAAGTAGTAGCTAAAGACCAACAAAATGCCTACTGCTAGCAAAGAGGATAATGACAGGAAACCTAAAACCCCTAAAAGTACATCCCATTTACTCTTGGTGTATCTTTCATATTTACAGGTTTTAGGATCGTAGTAATATTTTATTCTACTCATTATTAATTGAATGGTATTTCTCCTATTTTTGTAGCCCTATGATTGGCCGTTGGGTAAACTATGCTCGTGTGTTAACACGCCAATATAGACAATCAATTGTATTATCCGAAATAAATTAAGCATAACTCTTTACATGGACGCTAAAAGAATCAGAAGCACTTTTATAGAGTACTTCCAATCCAAGCAACACCAATTTGTACCTTCTTCACCTATCGTGGTCAAGAATGATCCTACCTTGATGTTTACCAATGCAGGGATGAACCAGTTCAAGGACTTCTTCTTGGGTAACGAGACTCCCGCCTACACTAGGGCCACTAACAGTCAAAAGTGTTTAAGAGTTTCTGGGAAGCACAATGATTTGGAAGAAGTAGGAGTGGATACCTATCATCATACCATGTTTGAAATGCTGGGTAACTGGTCTTTTGGAGATTACTTTAAAAAAGAAGCCATTGCTTGGTCTTGGGAACTATTGACCGAAATCTACAAACTTCCGATTGAAAGATTGTATGTGACCGTATTTGAAGGGGATAAAGGTGATGGACTGGATAAGGACATGGAAGCCTTTGATATGTGGACTGCTCACGTGGACAAAGAAAGGATTCTTTTTGGGGACAAAAAGGATAATTTTTGGGAAATGGGCGATATAGGGCCATGTGGGCCTTGCTCTGAAATCCACATTGACTTAAGACCGGAAGAGGAAATCAAAGCAGTTCCGGGAAAAGACTTGGTTAATGCTGATCATCCTCAAGTAATAGAAATTTGGAACTTGGTATTTATTCAGTTTAACAGGCAGGCCAATGGCAGTCTTTCTGAATTGCCAGCCAAGCATATTGATACAGGAATGGGCTTTGAACGTTTGGTGCGTGCCATTCAGAATAAGTCATCGAACTATGATACGGATGTTTTTACGCCGTTTATTGAAGCTGTAGAAGCAAAGTCTGGCAAGAAATATGGCCAGGATGAAAAGATAGATATCGCTATTAGGGTTATTGTAGACCACATCAGGGCCATTTCTTTTACCATTGCAGATGGCCAGCTGCCCTCCAACAATAAAGCAGGCTATGTCATTCGCCGAATCCTCAGAAGAGCGGTACGTTATGGTTATACTTTCCTAGGTTTTAACAAACCTTTCTTGTACGAGCTGCTTCCGTTGCTTTCTGAGCATTTTGGAGAAATGTTTCCAGAGATTCCATCTCAAGAAGAGTTTATTTCTAAAGTGATCTATGAAGAAGAAGCTTCTTTCTTGAGAACTTTGGACAATGGCTTGAAAAGGCTTGACCAGATCAAGATTGACCTTGAAAGTAAGGGCGAAAAAGTGATTTCTGGTAAGGTGGCCTTTGAGCTTTATGATACTTTTGGTTTTCCATTGGATTTGACCTCACTGATTGCAAGAGAAAACGGAATTTCAGTAGACGAAAAAGGTTTTACTGAGGAGATGACCAAGCAGAAGGAAAGGTCTAGGGCTGCTGCTGAGCAAGAAACAGGGGATTGGATTTTGGTAGGTGATGATGCTGGTGTTCAGTTTGTAGGTTATGACAATTTGGAGTCTACTACCAATATTATCAAATACAGGGAAATCAAAGAAAAGAAAGGTACCAAGTATCAGTTGGTATTGGAGGAAACACCATTTTATGCTGAGAGTGGCGGACAAGTAGGGGATAGTGGTGTGTTGATTAGTGGTGAAGAAACCATAAAGGTGTTGGATACCAAAAAAGAGAATGACCTTATTGTGCATTTTGTGGAAAAACTTCCTCAAAATCCCTCGGCCAATTTCACGGCCAAGGTAAATGTGCCTCAGCGAGAATTGACTATGAACAATCACACCGCTACACATCTTTTGCATGCGGCGTTAAAAGAGGTATTGGGAGATCATGTTCAGCAAAAAGGCTCCTTGGTTAACGATCATTTGTTGCGATTTGACTTTTCTCATTTTAGCAAAATGACTGATGATGAAATTGCCCAAGTGGAGAGCATAGTCAATAAAAAGATCAGGGAGAATATTCCTTTGAAGGAACAAAGAAATGTGCCGATAGAGGATGCCAAGAATATGGGAGCCACGGCTTTGTTTGGAGAGAAATATGGAGAGTTTGTGCGTGTAATTACCTTTGGCCCTGATTATTCTGTAGAGCTTTGCGGAGGTACTCATGTTTCCTCAACCGGCAAGATTGGTCTTTTCAAGATTGTCTCTGAGGGATCCATTTCCTCAGGTGTAAGGCGTGTTGAAGCGATTACGGCAGAGGGGGCAGAGCAATATGTGAATTCCCAAATCAGCTTGGTAAAAGACCTGGAAGAGTTATTGAAGAGTCCTAAGGACTTGAAGAAGTCGGTTGAAAATTTACTTCAGGAGAGAAATGAGCTGAAAAAAGAAATTGAAGGGTTGCACCTTAAACAGGCAGGAGCGCTCAAGGATGATTTGGTTAAGGCCATCGAAAATGTAGAAGGTGTAAATCAATTGATTGCGAAGGTAAATCTACCTTCTGCGGATGCTTTGAAGAAATTGGCATTTGAATTGAAAAATGAAGTGGATCAACTAGTAGCTGTGATTGCTGCTGACATCAGTGGCAAACCTCAGATAGCAGTGGTAATTGCAGAAGAGTTGGTGAAAGATAAACAACTTAATGCAGGAGCTATGGTGCGCGATCTTGCTAAGGAAATACAAGGTGGTGGAGGCGGCCAGCCGTTCTTTGCAACTGCAGGTGGAAAAAAGGTGGAAGGACTTGATCAGGTCTTGGTCAAAGCAAAAGAAATGTTTTCTTCCATATAATCTGTTTTTAGAGGGTTTTTGATTTGGTTTTGGGGCAAAACTCTGCCATTTTTGGAAAACTAAAGCATAAAATTTAAAAGATTTAATATAGTAAAATGCCTTCACAGGAAATAAAAGATAAATATGAGTTAGTAGTTGGTCTTGAAGTTCACGTTCAGCTGCTGACCAACAGTAAAATGTATGCGGCCGATTCCACGGAATTTGGTAATCTGCCCAATACCAATATTTCAGTCATTACTCTTGGTCATCCTGGAACACTTCCAAAGGTTAATAAAAGAGCGGTGGAGTTTGCGATGAAATTGGGTTTGGCGTGTAACAGTGAAATTACTAGAACAAACATTTTTGCCCGAAAGAACTATTTCTATCCTGACCTTCCAAAGGGTTATCAGCTTACCCAAGATAAAAATCCGATCTGTGTAGGAGGATATGTTCCCGTGACTTTGGAAAAAAGTGGTGAAAAAAGAGAAGTGGAATTGACCAGGATCCACATGGAAGAGGATGCAGGAAAATCGATGCACTTGGCTGGAGAAGTAGATACCTTGGTGGATTACAACAGGGCAGGAGTCCCATTATTGGAGATTGTGACTGAGCCTTGCATTAAAACTTCGGAGGAGGCCTACCAGTTTATGGCAGAAATTCGTAAGCTTGTTCGCTACTTGGAGATTTGTGATGGTAATATGGAAGAAGGCTCCATGCGATGTGATGCCAATATTTCAATCAGGCTTAAGGGAGAAACAGAATTGGGTAAGAAAGTGGAGGTAAAGAACATGAACTCTTTCCGAAATGTCGCTAGAGCTATTGAGCATGAGTTTGATCGTCAGGTGGACATGTTGGAAAATAAGGAAAACATTGTTTCAGAAACCCGAACTTTTGATGCCACCACGGGCCTTACTGCTAGCATGAGGACCAAGGAAGACCTGAATGATTACCGTTATTTTCCTGAGCCAGATCTTAGCCCTGTAGTGATCTCAGAAGAATGGTTAGAGGGCATTAAAGTCAATATGCCATCCTTACCAAGAGAACTTCATCAGCGCTTTGTTGATGAATTCGGCTTGCCAGAATATGATGCCAATGTATTGACGGACACAAAAGAAATTGCTTTGTATTTCGAAGAGCTATGTAGTAAAACCAAAAACTATAAAGCCGCTTCCAACTGGATGATGGGACCTGTGAAGTCTTACTTAAATGAGCTGACTTTGCATATCGCTGATTTTCCAGTGAAACCACAGCATTTGGCCAGCTTGATTGCTTTGATTGATGAAGGAAAGGTGAACTTCTCAGTGGCATCTCAAAAAATATATCCTGAAATGATCAAGGATGCTTCTCAAACTCCTTTGGAGATTGCCCAAAAGCTGAACCTTATCCAGGAAAGTGATGAAGGGTCACTGAAGCCAATCATTGAAAGTGTTCTGAAAGAGAACCAAGCAAAAGTAGCAGAGTACAAATCTGGTAAAAAAGGTTTGATGGGAATGTTTATGGGACAGGTAATGAAAAGGTCCAAAGGTAAGGCAGACCCTAAAGTGGCTACAAAAATTTTAACCCAACTATTAGAAGAGTAATCAAATGACAAAGTTTAAATACATGGTATTCATGTCTGCACTGTTGTTAGTAGCGGCATGTTCCAGCGAAGTAAAGCAAGTAGAGTTTGATGGAGAAGTGATTATCAGTGGAAAGTTGGAGAATTTTCCTGAAGGGAACTTGGTCTTGTCAAAGTACTTGGATAATAGTGTTGAAGTTGTAGACACACTAGAAGTAACTAATAATGGGAAGTTTGAATATACCTTGAGCATAGAGGGGCCAAGCTTTTATGAACTTGACCTTTATGGAGAAAAACAAGTGAGACTTGCTTTGTATGAGGAAGATGTAACGATAGACTATGATTTTGACAATGAAGAAAGTTTGGTGCTTTCTGGATCATTTGATACAGAGCAAATCCATAAAGTGGATGAGCTTTCTCAAGAATATCAAGAAGAAATCAACAATTTGAATTCTGAATATTACGAGGCCTTGTCTGCTAAAGATGAGGACGCAGTGAAAGCCATTCAGAAAAAGGCGTTGGAGCTAGAGTCAAACCATGCCAACAAAGTTAAAAGTACCATCAACAGTATGAATGGCAGCTTTGCTGCTTTGGCGGCAGTGGGAATGCTGAACCCTAGAAATGATTTTTCCTATATCGATAGCTTGGTGACCGAGTTGGATAAAAAATATCCTGAAAACAAGATGATCGTAGGATTAAAACAACAATTGGATGAAATGCGCGCTTTGTCCATTGGTCAGCCCGCACCTGAGATCTCACTACCCAATCCAGAAGGGGACGTAGTAAGTCTTTCTGATTTCAAAGGCAAATATGTGCTGATTGATTTTTGGGCGGCTTGGTGTAAACCATGTAGGGAAGAAAACCCAAATGTGGTTCGACTCTACAATGAATACAAGGATAAAGGATTTGAAGTATTGGGCGTATCCCTGGATAGAAGTAAAGATGCTTGGGTAAAAGCCATTGAGGATGATAATCTCACTTGGACCCACATATCTGATTTGAAATATTTTAATTCTGAAGCAGCAGCCACCTATAAAATTAACGCCATTCCAGCTACCTATATGGTTGACCCTGAGGGTAAAATCATTGCAAAGGACTTAAGAGGTCCAAGTTTAGAAAATAAATTGAAAGAAATATTTCAATAATGGAATACTTTTTGATCATTCTGGATCAAGTTGGAAAAACTTAAATAACCATCGTAATAATAATTAATCTATCTAACATGAAAAAAAGAAGTCTAAAATCACCACTAAGCAGGCTACTGACTTTGGCACTATTTGGCTTATTGGCCATGGGCGCTTGTAAGAGTAAAAAGAAAGTAGTAGAAGCTGCTCCAGAACCAGCCCCTGTAGAAGAGCCAGCCCCGGCTCCAGCGCCCGCTCCAGCTCCAACTGCTGAGGAAGTAGCTGTAGGAAAACTTGAAAATTATTTTTCAGTAATCGCTAATGCAAGTAGCGTACAAAGTGCCAACAGCTCAATCCAAGAAGCTTTGAGTATGTTCTCAAATCAGAACACCCCTGTTTTGATAGTTATTCATGAGGAAAACGGTATCAAGGATTACGATCAGCCAACCACTATTGTTGACTATTTGAATTACTTGAAGGATACCAAGAAGAATTTGAACTTCATCAGTGACGTAAGATTGGATGGTAGCGGAAAAGTTACTGAATTGGAGCTTCGTCGTAGATAATATTAGAACTCAGAAAAGACCATAATCATGAAAAAACATATTCAAGCATTTATTCTACTGTTTTTTGCGACTACGCTTTTTGCAGCTGCGCAATCTGATAACATCAGCCCACAGAGAAAACAAGCCATTGATTCATTGGCTTTGGAAAAAGTAAAAGATCTTAGTAAATATATCAGCATCATTGGTAGCAAAGAAACGCAGTTTTCTGAAGCTAACAGAGTAATGGACAGAGCTGAAGAGCTTTTTGCTCCTGGTGCTGAAATGGGTGTTTCATCCATTAATTCCCAAGAAGTAGCTTACTATCCAGTAAGAAGATACTTCGAAAGGTTGATGGCATTGAACTATGACCGAGTGAACATCAGCTGGTATGATATTCACTATATTTCTGACCTTGAAAGACAGCCTGACGGTAGATACGTAGGAGTGGTAACCATCTATCAAAGATTTGAGGGTACTTCTGCTGAGACTGGTCTGAATTACAAGGACACCACAAAGAAAGATATCACAATCTATGTAGAGAAGAAACAAACTCAGGTAGCGGGTAGAACTATCGAGTTTTGGGATGTGATGCTGGGTGATATTAGAGTGACTGAAACTTCCGCATGAAGAAATTAAGCGTATTAGTACTATTATTAATTTCATCCATACAATTTGCACCGGGGCAGGGTTTATACGGCCCCGGGCAAGTTAAGGATGACGGCAGATTTGCTGCCTCAACCAAACAACTCAACCAGTTCTTTCGTCGATTCAACGCAGAAGAAAGCCAAGATGGATTGACAAGGTATTATGCTGGTGACGAAGAGTATCATAATAGGGAACTGAGGGAAAAATATATCAACCTACTTTTTGACAATCAAACCTCCAGCATTCCCCAAAATCTAAAACAGGAATTTGTCACTCTGGTCAACTCAGAGAATTATCCTCAATTTCTCAATTTCCACAGAGAGAATTGGTTTGCAGAGGTGTCTACCGTGTTCCTTTATAAAGGGAAGCGAGAGGATATAACCCTTTACATGAGGCTCCAGCCTGAAGGCTTGGGCTATGAATGGGTAATTGATAAGGTCTCATTTGATTCATTTAAAAACTTTTTTAACAAAGAAGAAGGAAAAGGAAAACCATTTCTTCATCCTCTAAGTCATGAGCTTGGGTTTATGAACTTAAGAAAAGCATTGCAGGACAGTAAAGAGCCGGAGGATTATACTCCTAAGGACTACAAACCTGATTATTTGACCATTTTTCTATATGAGATCAAAAATGGAAATATAAAGTTTGAAACGGTTAAAGGGGTGAGGTTTCACTTCTTTCAGATAGAGAATTGGTACTTCGAAGTATCACAGTTCAATCGTCCAGGGTTCAATACGGGATGGTTGATCAGCAGTTTGACGAAGTATCAGAATGAAGAAGAAAAAGAGGTTATTTTAAATTACATCTATGACCAAGAATAGATTTTATACAGTCCTTTTGTTTTTTCTGTTGGTTCCGTTTGTTTCCTTCGCTCAGGATATGGGCGGGTATTCAAAGCAGGAGATCAAGGATTTTTCTCAAAAGGTTGAAGATCAAATCCAGTTTTTGGAGTACTTTCTCAACACGGTAGGCAGTGAGCAAACACCTGCGCGTGATAAAGATGTTATCATAACTGAAAGTTATAAAAAGATTTTCAGGGACGGTAAAGTACAAGTAGAAGACGATTTGGTTTTGGATCGTCAGGTGATAACCAATAAGGATGTTCCTGCTTATCTTAAGGATGTGGAGTTTTTCTTTAAAGATGCCAGCTTTAAGTTTAAAGTAAGGGATGTAAAACCATTCTTGAGAGATAATGGCGAGTTGTCTTTTGTAGTGTCCATGGATCGCACACTTAATGCTACTGGTTTGGATAACGAAGAGATCGAAAACACCAAACCACGATTTGTAGAAGTCAATTTGGACAGGCAATCAAATGAACTGAAGATAGCGAGTATCTACACTACCAAGTTGAGCAGGGATAAGGAGTTGACAGAATGGTGGGGAACTCTTTCATTGGAATGGGAGACTTATTTCAGGGAAGAGTTTGATATGATGGATGATTCCATTACCGTTGAGCATTTGAACAAAATCAGTACTTTGGATAGCTTGGACTTGTCAGGTAATAGCTTGATTCAAGACCTTAGTCCTTTGGAGGCCTTGAGAGACTTAAAATATGTAGATATCAGTAACACCATGATCAGGGAGCTTGGGCCTATCAGTAATGTTACTTTCTTGAGTTACCTGGACGTGTCCAATACCCCGACATCTGATATTCAGTTTATCAAGTATTCAGAAAATTTAACCTTTCTGGACATATCCAATACGCTTATTGAAAATATAGATGAGCTGAGTTCTTTGAGTAATTTGAAAGTTTTGAAGGCCATTAATACTCCTTTGATGAGTTTTGCAGCCTTGAATTCTTTTGAGGCTTTGGAGGAGCTGAATCTGGAAAGAAGCGGTTTGAACAATGTTGAGAGCATTAATCAGTTGAAGGAGCTTAAGAAGCTGGATATTAAAGGCAATTACCTTATTAATTTCAATTTTCTGTCTGAGCTCGATAAATTGGAAGAGATTGACCTAAGCCAAACCAATATCAGTGATTTAGCACCCTTGGAAAAGTTGGAAAACTTAAAAGTGGTTAAGATCAATCAAACTGATGTAAACAGTCTCGGTCCGTTAGATGGTAAGAAAAGTTTGCAGACAGTTTATGCTGACCGAACCAATATATCCGAGAATCTTGCCGATGATTTTGCCAGGAAAAACAGGACAGTGCTGTTGATCCACAATGTTGAAAACCTTCAGACATGGTGGGACACTTTGCCTGATGGTTGGGAGTCAGTCCTTAGAAAGGAAATTGCTTTTGCAGGTGGAAATAATACTCCTTCAGTTGAGGAGATATCAAGGATTGTAAGTGTGGATTCATTGGACCTTTCAGGGAGTGAGATTATTAATTTGAGACCAGTTCTAAAATTTAAAAAGCTGATATCTCTCAAATTGGATGACACGAAAATACATGACCTAAGCCCATTAAGGGAATTAAAAACCTTAAAAAGGATTTCAGGAAATCGAAGTGCAGTGACAAATGTGGAGGATTTAGCAGGGTTGAAATCATTACAATCAGTTTCTCTGGACCATTCTTTGATAGCGAGTATTGAGCCTTTAAAGTCACTTAAGGATTTGGAGTTTTTAAATGTAGACGGAACAGAAGTTCCCCAATGGCAAGTTCAGGATCTATTGCAGGTGGTGCCAGATGTCAATGTTATCTTTAGAACTGATGAGCTTAAAGGTTGGTGGAATAGTTTGGATGGAGTTTGGAAAACTATTTTCGTTGAAGAATTTAACCTTTCCACTTCCCCAAATAAGAGAGAGTTACATCGATTGACTTCATCAAGAAGCATATCTATTGAAAAGAAAAGCATACAAAACCTTAGACCTCTGGTAGATTTCATCAATTTACAGACCTTGGAGATTTATGATGCTCCATTGAACGATATCAGTGATTTGACAAAATTTGAGATGCTAAGAAACCTTAAAATTACACAGGCACCTGTGGTAGGGTTAGAGCCTTTAGCCGGACTTAAAACTTTGGAAACATTAAATCTATCAAATACTGGTGTAGAAGATTTGAGACCGTTGGAAGGTTTAAAGGGCTTGAAGACGCTTATACTTTCAGGAACTGGAATTAAACGATTAAAAGGGTTAGAAGAGCTTTATGATTTGGAGGAGTTGGATATAGCCAGTACCAATGTCAGAAGCATCAATGATATCAAAGATCTCACCAATTTAAAACGATTGATCTGTTTTAATACGAGGATCAATAGTCGACAAATAGACAGCTTTAGGGAGTCAAACCCGGAATGTGATGTGAGGTTCTATTAAGAAAATTTTAAAACAAAAAGTCCCGAGATGTTATCATCTCGGGACTTTTTGTTTGTAGAAAAACTTGAAATTATTTCATGCCCAAAGCTTTATTGGGAATATCTTTAACACATCTAAAACCTACATTGGAAGTACCACTATCATAAGCATGTCCTTGTCTGGCACTAGGGCGGTAGTTTACACAGTAGTTGTCTGAGCAAAGAAAAGAACCACCCTTGATTACACGTTCTTGAGCATAAGGATTAGTAGGGTTGTAACATTGGTTCATATTGGAATCCAATACAGGGGCGCTACCGGATAGTCTTTGAAATTTGATCGCATCAAACCAATCATCAGTCATTTCCCATACGTTTCCTATAATATCATAAAGGCCGTAAGCATTGGCTGGAAAGCTCTTTACAGGCGCTGTTCCCATAAAGCCATCTTCACCTCTATTTGCGTTGGGGAATCTTCCCTGGAAGGTATTGGCCATGAATTTTCCATTCGGTCTTAGTTCTTCGCCCCAAGCATATCTTTTGTTTTGAAAGCCACTTTTAGCTGCAAATTCCCATTCTGCTTCCGTAGGAAGCCGTTTGCCAGCCCACTCCGCATAGGCTACTGCATCATCAAAGGAAACTTGCACAACAGGATGATCCCATCTTCCCTCAAGGTTTGATTCAGGTCCCTCAGGATGTCTCCAGTTAGCTCCATCAACCCATTTCCACCATTGTGAAATATCCCGAGTGTCAACAGGTTGGGAGGGAGGGAAGAATACCATCGATCCAGCTTGTAAAAGGGATTCGTCTGGCTTAGGAGTATCTGGAGGTAGCTGTTTTTTCATTTCTTCCCAATCAGGTTTTCTTTCAGCTATGGTTACATAACCCGTTGCGTCTACAAAGGCTTTGAATTCTTTGTTAGTTACTTCGGTCTCGTCCATCCAGAAACCGTCTACATGTCTTTTTACCGCAGGCTTTTCGGCAGGATAAGCTTCATCCTCATTGGTTCCCATGGAAAAATCTCCTCCGGGTATCCAAACCATTCCTGCTGGTTGGTTGTCAGGGGTTTCAGAGGATAGATCACTTTCAGAAGTAGTGATGCTTTTCTCAGTTTTTTCATTCGAGGCCTTTTCAGAACAACTAGCCATAAGAAGAACAGCTCCTGAGCATACCAGTAATTTGGGGATTGATATTTTTATTGATTGCATTGCTAAATTATCAAGTAGTTGATTTTGGAAATTAATCTTTCCACATGTTAAGTTATACTTCTGTGATTTAAATGTAAAGCTAATCAAAAAGTATTTTATAAATGGTTCAAAAGGTTTTGAAAGGCGTTAATGGTGTCATATGGAAAAGTTGTTCAAATGTTTTACCTAATCATTTATTGGAAACCCTACTTTCATATAGTTCTACCCAATCTTCTACTGATATTTTTTTAACCAATTCTCCGATAAGTTCAAAAGGTATATGTTCAGGTTTTTTGAATCTTACACAGCTTTTTCCCATGTCCAATTTGTATTTCGAATGTTTAGGGAATTCCTCAATGAACCATTTTGAAATCTCAGGGTCTGCATAGATGCCACTATGATAGAAGGCGATAAAGTTTTTTTGAGAGGCGATGCTCATAAAAGGTAGAGGTAGCTTAGGATCACAATGGTAGCCTGATGGATAAATGCTGAGTGGAACAACATAACCAATCATCCCGTAACTCATGGTTTCCTCAAAACCCTTTGGTAAGTTGTCCAATATAATTTGTCGCAATTTTGAAAATCCCGATTCCCTTTCTTTTGGAATGTTTTGAATATATTCTTCTGGATTGTTTGCTTCGATTTTCATGTTGGTTTATCTTAAGATTTTGGAAATGGCTGGGTGATTTTTTGCCTTATCATCTCTTTGATTGATGTTCCAGTGAGCATCACACAAGTAATTGATAATATTAAATATTCCAAGAAGGGGAGAAGGTGGTGTAAGAAGGATGGCCCTAGGTGGTGATGTGAGCCAAACAAGCTTAGGACAGCCATAAATAAGAAAGCTATTGTACCCAAAGCCCCACCAGCAATTCCCAGCTTGGGAGATTTAAAATGCGCCAGAAGCAAAATGGCAATAAGAAATGCTAGTAAAGCCAATAGGATATTATGAATCAGGGAGCTCTCTGGCTTATTGATTATGGATAAGTGTGAAATAGCAGCAATGAGAAGGTAAATAACAATACCAATTCTAAGAATTTTTTGGGCTGTCTTTTCAACTTTCAACAATAGGTTGATCATGGGCTTTTTTTGACAAGCTATGAAATAATCAAAAATAAAAAAAGCGGCCCAATAATTTGGGCCGCTATAAGTTTGTATTCTGATCTGGCTTAAGCATCACCAGTGCTGTCGTGCAGCTTGCCTAGCTCTTGATCAATGGTCCAAAGACCAATGCCTTCTTCTCCAATAATGTCAAATAACTCGAGCGCTCTTCTTGCTAGAGTTTCTTCTTCTCTCTGCTCAGTCACATACCATTGCATAAAGCTGAAGGTAGCAAAATCTTTTACACCAAAACAATGGTCCACAATGATATTGATAGACTTTGTTACTTGGATTTCATGCTCCAAAATCAATTGGAATATTTCCTTCAAAGAATTGAAGTGATGCTTGATCCCAGTAATTTCTGGCTGAATAGCATGGCCACCCGCTTCATTGATATAATGCAAAAGCTTCAACATATGTTGTCTTTCTTCCTCTGCGTGCTCATACAATAATTTGGCTGCGTTATCATAGCCCATCATATCGCACCATGAAGCCATTGAAAGGTAGTAAGCAGAAGACTTACCTTCCATTTCAATCTGCTTGTTGAGCATTTTTTCTGTATCGTGAAGTAAAGAACGCTGTAGCGTTACTATTTCTTTTTCCTTAGTTTTCATAATCACTTTCTTTTTATAATGATCTTATACAAACTTAACCAAATTTTTAGATAATAGGTGCCATGTTGAGGGGTGTTGACGAAATTTAGAATTAGTATAAGTTAAATTATAAAGAATAAAATTTTGTTTTAGTTTATTTAAATTAAATTAAAATAATATTATGTATTCAGCCTAAGTCCTTCTGAGATAGCTTAGGGACGGATTTTGTTTGTGTATGCAACCATTATCTGATCAATATTTTTAACGTAAAGAACAAAATAGCGTTCTAAAATCAATTTAATTGAGGAGCCTTTTCCGCCTTGGAAAGGTTCGAAATAGTTATTGTAGCCCGCTTATTTCAGTATTTTTTTATAACATTGCCGTATGAAAATAGTAGCAATGATTCCTGCCAGGTATGGAGCCACAAGGTTTCCTGGCAAACTTACTTCGGACCTTTGTGGAAAGCCTGTAATCGTGAGGACCTATTTGAGTACGGTAGCAACAGGTTTATTTGATAAGGTGATTGTAGTAACTGATCATGAGCAAATAGCTGAGCAGATTAAGGCAGAAGGTGGGGAAGTTTTTTTTAGCCAAAAAGTGCATGAAAGTGGTTCAGATAGGATTGCGGAGGCGATAGAAAACGTGGAAGCCGATGTGGTTGTTAACGTGCAAGGAGACGAACCTTTTCAGGATAAGGAGTCATTAAGTGATTTGGTGAAGGTTTTTGGGGATAAGGAAGTTCAGGTTGCTTCCATGATGCGAAAAATAGAAGATGATGTAGATGTCATAAACCCCAATTCTGTAAAGGTTGTGGTAGATAAGAAAGGCTATGCTCTCTATTTTAGCCGTTGTCCGATTCCATTTGTCAGGGATACGTTTCAGCCTTTTTATTTCAGGCATATTGGGGTGTACGCCTATACCAAAGAGATATTAATGCAGTATACTAGTTGGGAGAAAACGATGCTGGAGAAAGCAGAGATGTTGGAGCAATTGAGGCTTTTAGAGAATGGTGTTCGTATCAAAATGGTAGAAACAAAACATGAAGCTGTTGCTATAGATACCAAGGCAGACCTAGATCGTGCCATAGCTTTTTATCAGAGAAACTTTTCATGAATTAGGCGACAGCTTTTAATCCAACAATTGAACCAATTAAAAGCATAAGGAAGAAGATTCTTGGCCAGTTGGATGGTTCATGGAAGAGGAATATTCCAAGGATTACCGTACCAGCTGCACCAATTCCTGTCCATACAGCATAAGCAGTGCCCATGGGGATTGTCTTTATCGCTTGGTTTAGCAAGTAGAAACTTAAGCTAATACTGATAAAGAATAGAATAGACCATTTGAGGTTGGTGAAGTTATTGGACAATTTAAGACAAGTAGTGAAAGCTACTTCAAAGAGTCCCGCTAGAATTAATATTAGCCAAGCCATAGTTGTTTTTTTGGCAAAAATAGGCAGCTATGTATTGCGGTCTTTTTACCTATGTTAAAAAAGGGTATTTATTGTTGACTTCTGATTCTGCTGAGGGAAACTTGACTGATGCCTAAATAGGAGGCGATGTTACCCAGTGAGATTCTATTCGTTATTCCCGGATGATTTTGAATTAATTCTTCGTATCTAACGACAGCAGGTTTTGTCTGAAGGTCAATTAATCTTTTTTCAGTTTTGACCAATTCCATCTCGGTTATCTTTCTTGACCAGTTGGAGATTTCTAAATTATTATGGTTGAGTTCATTCAGGTCCTCATTAGATACTCTCCACAGCTTACATTCTTCCAAGGTGCTTATATTTTCATATCCAGGCTGTCCATATATTTTACTGTTGAAGGAGAACAAAAAGTCCATTTCGAACCCAAACCAAAAGTTAATGTCTTTTCCGTCATGATTGAGGTGGGCTTTTGCACAACCACTAAGGATTAAGTAGCTGTGTTTTGCTATTTTACCTTCATGGATAAAGGTTTTGTTTTTACCAATTGTTATAACCGTTCCTTTGGCTAATAATTGCTGGGTTGAATCTTGGGAGAGCCCAAAATTCCCAAGCAAAATTTCTTCCGCTCTCAAGATGGGTAGTTTTTCAGTCTCAAGGTATGCACAGCGGCCAATCCTGCTGTTTCGGTCCTCAAACGTGAGCTACCAAGGCTGCATGCCTTAAAACCATTATCAAATGCCGTATTGATTTCTTCTTCTGAAAAATCTCCTTCAGGTCCAATTAGAACTAAATAGGATTGCTTACAGTCGGCCAAATCATAAAGATGCTTTTGGTTGTTTTGATCAACATAGGCAATGAATTTTTGACTTTGAGTAGTTTTATTTTTATCTATTAATTCTTGGAAAGTAATAATTGGGTTGATTGTTGGAACTCTTGTCTTGAGGCTTTGTTTGCAGGCTGCAATCATTTTTTTCTCCAAGCGGTCTGGTTTGAGAAATGCCCTTTCCGAGTTTTGAGTTTTTATGAAAGTCAGTTCATGAAATCCAATTTCCGTGATCTTCTCCAACATCCATTCAATCCGGTCATTGTTTTTGGTAGGAGCAATAGCCAAATGAATGTGGAAATTGTCCTCAGGGTGTTTTTCCTGCTTGATAATGTTCAATACAGTGGATTTGAGAGAGATACTTTCTATTATGCAAGTAAAAAGTTCCCCATCTCCATTGGTGATATGGATTTCATCCCCAACAGATTTTCTAAGTACTTTGCTCAAGTGTTTTGATTCATCCTGGGCTAAAGTGATTTTGTCTCCTTTTATATTTTTCTGGAAAAATAACTGCATAAGAAAATGGTGTTTCGTAAATGCAAAGATAGTAATGGCTTTTGTATGCTAAAACCAGTTGCAGGTGAACTTGTTCTTAATTCTCAAGAGTAAATAGGGGTAGTATTATCTCTTGATTATTCCTTTTTACACTGCTCACCAACAAAAAAAGCGTAAACCAATGGGTTCACGCTTTTAATAACCTTAATTAACCTTTATATAATTTAACCTTTAGAAAGTTCCATGTTAACAGGCTTACCTTTTATGGTGTTGCTCTTCATTACATTGATGACATGAGCCGCATCTTTTGAAGGTACATCTACAAATGAGAAGTTGTCAAAGATGTCGATACCACCAATTTGACGGCCTGGAATTCCAGTTTCTCCAGCAATAGCACCTACAATATCATTTGGTCTGATTCTGTCTTTTTTACCAAGGTTCAAGAAAAGTCTAGACATATTGGCATCTCTGCTTCCTTTTTCTCTAGCACCTCTTCTTCCGCCTCTTTCGCCGCCACGCTCGAATCTGTCTCTACCGCCTTTTCTACCACCTTTGTCAAAACGATCTCTACCTCTTCCGCCTCGTTCACCTCTTTCGCCACGTTCTCTTCCAAGGTTTAGATCAAAGTTCATTTCAGCCAACTCTTCAATAGAATTACCCATTTGAAGTTTAACCAAACCTAAAGCGATTTCGTCCATAGTCAACCCTTCAGCAAGAAGTTGACCTAGAGCAGATTCAAATACTTGGTTGTCTTCTTCTTTTGAAATAGAAGTAGTGACATCCTTTACCAATTGATCCTTTTTCTGATCGATCATTTCTGATACAGAAGGAGGAGTCATTTTGGTTAAGCTGGTTTTGATATATCTTTCAAGGTCTTTTAACCTGAAAATGTCTTTTCTTCCAGTGATAAAAGAGATGGCCATTCCAGAACGTCCGGCTCTACCTGTTCTACCGATTCTGTGTACATAGTATTCTTCGTCCAATGGTAGGTCATAGTTAAACACAACCTCAACATTGTCCACATCAATACCTCTTGCAGCTACGTCTGTAGCTACTAGTACAGAACAATGTCCTTTTCGGAACTTGTTCATTACTTTGTCTCTTTGCGCTTGAGAAAGGTCTCCGTGCAAAGCTTCTGCAGTAATACCTCTAGCTATCAAACCTTCGGTAACTTCGTCTGTTACTCTTTTGGTGTTACAAAAGACCACTCCTAAATTAAACTGATGAACATTGATCAATCGGGTGATCAATTCCATTTTAAGGCTTGGCTTTACTTCGTAATATACTTGAGATATGTTTTCTACAGTAAGTTCCTTTTTGACAATCTTAACGATCTCAGGCTCTGTTTGGTACTTTTTAGTCAAGTCCATGATTGGCTTGGCCATAGTAGCAGAGAAGAAGATGGTTTGACGATCTTCAGGCATTTGGTTCAATACCGTTTCGATATCATCCCTGAAGCCCATGTCTAGCATTTCATCTGCTTCATCCAAAACGATGGTCCTAACTGTTTCCAGTTTAAGGTTGCCACGTTTCATGTGGTCCATTACACGACCTGGAGTTCCAACGATGATTTGTACACCTTTCTTAAGGGTTCTGATCTGACGATCGATAGATTCACCACCGTAAATAGCAGTGCTGAATACCCCCTTTTTGTGCTTGGCCAATTTGAAGATTTCGCCTTCTACTTGAACCGCCAATTCCCTTGTTGGACAAAGAATCAAGGCCTGAGGCTTGTTGCTGCTTGGGTCAACCATATCAACAATTGGAATACCAAATGAAGCAGTTTTACCCGTTCCAGTTTGCGCCTGACCGATTACATCGCGGCCTTCAAGCATCAAAGGGATAGATTGTGATTGAATTGGGGAAGGTTGGGTATAGCCCATATCTTCCACTGCCTGAAGAATTTCTGCTGAAATTCCCAGGTCCGAAAATAAGATTTCGTTTTCCATGAAATTTTCCTTACTCCTGTGCCCTGATTTCCTTTAATACATCCCAAAAGCGACCGAGTAAGGAACTCACGACTCAGAAAAGTTCTGTTAATAATTGAGCTGCAAAGGTATGAATAAAAATTGGTTGTGACAAATATTGGGATAATATTTGTAGAATAATTTCTATTAAAAAGAGAAATAGATAAAAAATAATTTGGTTTAATAGCGTTATTAATCCGTTTGACTGAGATTTTGTATAGCCTAAATTTTAAAGAAAAAAAAGCGGGATGGCTACATCCCGCTTTTTAATTAATTGGTTTTTAATTGAATTATCTATCATTCATTGAGGCATAGGATCTTTCATTGGCGCCAGTATAAACTTGTCTTGGTCTACCAATAGGCTCATTATTTTCTCTCATTTCTTTCCATTGTGCTATCCAACCTGGAAGTCTACCTAAAGCAAACATTACCGTGAACATATCTGTAGGGATACCCAATGCTCTGTAAATAATGCCAGAGTAGAAGTCTACATTTGGATATAGTTTTCTGTCCACAAAGTATTGGTCATTCAAAGCTGCTTCTTCCAATTCCTTAGCAATATCTAAGACTGGATCGTTAACACCCAATTTGCCCAAAACATCATCAGCTGCTTTTTTGATGATTTTAGCTCTTGGGTCAAAGTTTTTGTAAACCCTATGTCCAAAGCCCATTAGTCTAAATGGATCATTTTTGTCCTTGGCTTTGTCAAGGTATCTCTTAGTGTCACCACCGTCAGCTTTAATAGCTTCTAGCATTTCAATCACGGATTGGTTAGCACCACCGTGAAGAGGTCCCCAAAGTGCATTGATACCTGCCGAAATAGAGGCATAGATACTAGCTTGGGAAGAGCCTACTATTCTTACGGTAGAAGTAGAGCAGTTTTGCTCATGATCTGCGTGAAGAATTAGCAATTGATCAAGTGCTTTTGCAATAACAGGGTCTACCTCATACTGTTCTGAAGGTAGCGCAAACATCATGTGCAGGAAGTTAGAGCAGTAATCCAGCTTGTTATCAGGGTAGTTAACTGGATGGCCCATTTTGTTTTTATAAGCCCAAGCAGCGAAAGTTGGCATTTTGGCCATTAGTCTAACGATGCTCATTTTGATTTCCTCTTCAGTTCTGTTTGGATCCAAAGAAGTAGGGTAGAAGGCAGTTAAAGAACAAATAAGGGAAGAAAGAACTCCCATAGGGTGAGCCACAGAAGGGAAACCATCAAGCATTTTCTTGATGTCTTCATGCACTAATGTATGGTAAGTGATTTCTTGCTTAAATTGATCGTATTGCTCTTGAGTGGGAAGTTCACCATAAATCAAAAGATAAGAAACTTCTAAAAAGTTGGATTTGGCGGCCAGATCTTCGATGTTATAACCTCTGTACCTTAAGATACCTTTTTCACCATCCAAGAAGGTGATAGCACTTTTGGTAGAACCTGTGTTTTTGAAACCAGGGTCTAAAGTAATTAATCCAGACTGACCTCTTAGTTTGGCAATTTCTATTGCCTTTTCATTTTCAGTACCTTCTGTTACTGGTAATTCATATTCTTTACCATCGAAGGATAACTTAGCTATTTCAGACATAAGTTTTTTATTTATCTATTTATGGTTTTGTTCTATTACAAAATCGTTTTTGGCGGCCTTAAGTTAATAAAAAGACACCTTATAATCACAATGAACGGCATGATTTGAATTATTTATAATAAGTATTATTACTTAATTTTTAGAAGGATGATTTTGTTGCACTGAATTTGCGCAATTATCAAATTTATCTTTCTATTTAGTTCAAATCTTATGGTACTGAAACCATTCATTGCAAAATAAAATCCCGTAATTAGGGAGTGGTAATTTTTAAAGGTAGAAATAAAAAATAGCCCTTATAAGGGCTATTTTTTATTATTTGCAAAAGTGCTCGAAAACTTCTACCAAATGTTCACCGATCATTTGGGCATTTCTTCCTTCAATATGGTGTCTTTCGATGAAGTGTACCAATTCACCATCTTTAAACAGCGCCATGGCTGGAGAAGATGGAGGGTAAGGAAGGCAGTGTTCTCTGACTTTGTTTACTGCTTCTGTGTCGTTTCCTGCAAAGACTGTAGCCATGGTCGTTGGACGGGCATCAGTTTTGTCCATGGCATATTTTACACCAGGTCTAGCGGCACCTGCAGCACATCCACATACAGAGTTAACCACGATGAATGTGGTTCCTTTATGGTCTTTAAGATGATTATCTACATCATCTGCTGTTTTGAATTCTTGAAAACCAACCTCGGTCAATTCAGCACGCATTGGTGCTACTAATTCTTCAGGGTACATATATTTTCTATTTAATTATTTTACAATTACATAAATCCAAGTTCCAACTTAGCTGCTTCGGACATCATGTCCTGAGAGTAAGGAGGATCAAAAGTCAGCTCAACTTCCACATCGTTTACACCTTGTATTTGTTGAATTCTGTCTTTCACCTCAGAGGGAATAGATTCTGCAGAAGGACAGTTGGGTGAAGTCAGGGTCATCAGTACATAAACATTGTTCACTGGATAGACACTGATTTCATAGATCAAGCCTAGTTCATAAACATCGACAGGAATCTCAGGGTCATAAACCAACTTGATGGCTTGAACCACTTTGTCCCTTAGATCGGGAACATTGACACCTGCTTTTTCTTTAGTTTCTTCAGCCATAAAATCTATACGTTTAATTTTGATTGATAGGCTATTGCATACAGCTTCATTTGCTTGATCATGGCAGCCAAACCATTGGATCTTTGGGAGCCGATAATATTGCCCATCCCAATTTTCTCAATGAAATAAAGCTCGGCATCAATGATCTCTTTAGGACTTCTATCGGAAAGCACTCGAATCAAAAGACTGATCAAGCCTTTGGTAATGTCCGTATTGGAATCAGCTTTAAAGACGACTTTTCCGTCCTCCTCTTCAGTGGTAAGCCATACTTTTGACTGACATCCTTTGATCAAATTTTCATCCAATCTGGCCTCTTCAGGATAATCAGCTAGTTTGTTGCCCAATTCCATAATGTAAAATATGGTGGATTCCCGGTCTCCTTCCAGAATAGAAAATTCGTCTATGATTTCTTCTTGAACTTGCTTTATATCAGTCATTTATTCTTTAGTTTGGCTATCTTGCTGACACTCTCAATAAGCCTTTCTATTTCTTCTTTGGTGTTATAAACAGAAAATGATGCTCGAACAGTTCCCTCAATTTCAAAGCGATTCATCAATGGTTGGGTACAATGATGTCCTGTCCTTACCGCAATGCCCGAAGCATCTAGCATCATGCCCACATCAAAAGGGTGCATATGCTCGATAAGAAAGGATAGCACACTGACTTTCTTGCTGGCAGTCCCGACAGGTATAAAGCCTTTTATTCGGGAAAGTTGCTCAGCTGCATACTCAAGCAGATTTTCTTCGTGCTTTCTGATATTTTCTTTTCCTAATTTGTTTACAAATTCTATGGCCTTTTGAAAGGCAATGACATCCGCAATATTAGGTGTGCCCGCTTCAAATTTAAAAGGGATTTCATTGTAAGTGGTTTTTTCAAAGGTAACTTCTTTGATCATCTCACCACCGCCCTGATAAGGAGGCATGGACTCTAAAACTTCTCTCTTGCCATATAAAACCCCAAGACCTGTAGGTCCATATATTTTATGGGCTGACATGACAAAGAAATCACAGTTTAAGGCTTGGACATCAATATCCAAATGGGCTGAAGATTGAGCGCCATCAATCAAAACCTTTGCTCCTACAGCATGGGATTTATTGATGATTTCCTCAATGGGGTTAATGGTACCCAAAGCGTTTGATGCGTGCACTACAGAGACCAACTTGGTTTTGTTGGTCAGTAGTTTATCAAACTCATCCATAAGGAGTTCTCCCTTTTCATTGATGGGAATTACCTTTAGGATGGCCCCTTTTTCTTCACAGAGCATTTGCCAAGGCACTATATTGGAATGGTGTTCTAGAGTTGAAATGATAATCTCATCACCTTCCTTGATGAATTTCCGCCCAAAAGTAGAGGCCACAAGGTTGATCCCTTCTGTAGTCCCTTTGGTGAAAATGACCTCTTCTTCCTCAGCTGCATTTAGAAAGTCTTTGACAAGACCTCTTGTTCTTTCATAAGCCCTGGTTGCCCTGTCGGCTAGGGTATGAGCGCCTCTATGAATGTTTGAATTGTCGTGGGTGTAATAGGCAGACAATGCCTCCAGTACCTCTTTTGGTTTTTGGGTAGTGGCAGCATTGTCCATATAAATTAGGGGCTTTCCGTTGACTTCTTGGTCTAGTACAGGAAATTGCTCCCGGATATTTTGGATGTTCAACGTCATGAAAGGTGTTTTATAGTTTCCCTAATCTTTCCTGAACGAGTGTTATGCAATATTCTTTGAAAGCATCTATTTTGATATGATCCATGATTTCACCAGCAAAAGCATAAAGCAATAAACCCTTGGCTTGATCTTTACCAATTCCTCTGGCTTGCAGGTAGAAAAGGGCTTCCTCATCTAACTGTCCAGTAGTACAGCCATGAGAGCATTTCACATCATCCGCCCAAATCTCCAATTGTGGCTTGGTATTGATGATAGCATCATCAGAAAGCAAGATGTTATTGTTTTGCTGGAAAGCATTGGTCTTTTGCGCATCTTGTCTTACAAAGATTTTTCCGTTGAAAACTCCTCTGGATTTTTCAGCTAGGATACCTTTGTAAAGCTCATTGGAATCTGCGTGCGGCATGGTATGGTCCACATTGGTGTGGTTGTCCACATGGGTCTTACCATCCAATAAATAAAGGCCGTACATGTTTCCTTCGCAGCCACTGTCAAGAAGGTTCAAGCTCAGGTTGTTTCTGATCATGTCACCTTTCAATGAAAGCGTTACAGAGGTGAAAGTAGCATCTCTGTGAATGTCAGACTCAAAGTTGTTTGCTTCAATAGCAGTAGTGCTTTCATTTTGAATTTTATAATAATTCAAATGAGCATTTTCTCCTACTTTTACCTCGGTTACACCGTTTAGAAAGTATGCGTCGTTATTTAAGCTGATTACTTTTTCAATAAAGGTGGCTTCAGCATTTGATTCACCTTGAATATATATTCTCGGAGAAATTACTTGGCCTTTATTTGCCTGGTTAAAGTTGAGGATAAGTATCGGCTTTTCTACTACTTTACCTTTGGCAACATGTATATAAATACCATCTTGAAAAGAGGCCGTATTGAGTGCAGTGAAAGGGTCTTTGCTTACCTTGGCAATGGAACCTATTTTACTGACTTCTTCTTCAGAGAGAGACTCAAGAGTCTTAATACTATAATTTTCCTCAGTGTATGAAGAAAGTTCTTTATCGAAGTTTCCATTATTGAAAACCAAGTAGTCTGCTTCCAGATCAGGAATTAATTCAGTTTTTACAACTTCAGCAGAAAGGTCGATCTGGGTAGCTGAAGTTAAGTTGGTCAAGCTTTCCAACTTTTTGCTTAGCGGAGTAAATTTATACTCTTCCGCTTTTGGAGCAGGAAGTCCCTCTTTTTGCAAGAATTCAACTGCTTGCTGCTTTATATCTGAGAATTTTTCAGAAGTAGCTTTGGCAATGATTTCCAAGAAGGAGTCCGTAATTTTATTTTTAGTAAGTGTAGTCATCAATTAAGAAATAAGATGGTTTGACAATGGAAACGGATATTAGACAGAAGCACTGTCTACATCTTCTTTGATCCAGTCATATCCTTTTTCTTCAAGCTCTAAAGCAAGTTCTTTAGAACCAGATTTTACTATTTTACCTTTGTAAAGTACGTGTACATAATCAGGTACAATATAATCTAACAGACGCTGGTAGTGCGTTACCACAATGGTGGCATTATCAGGAGACTTCAATTGATTTACGCCGTTGGAAACGATTCTTAAGGCATCAATGTCCAATCCAGAATCTGTTTCGTCAAGAATGGATAGGCTTGGCTCAAGCATGGCCATTTGGAAAATCTCATTTCTCTTCTTCTCTCCACCAGAGAAACCTTCGTTTAAGGCTCTGCTCATTAGTTTTTGGTCTATTTCAACCAATTTCATTTTTTCCTTCATTAAAGAAAGAAACTTTACGGCATCCAATGCTTCTTGTCCTCTGTATTCCCTTACTTGGTTTACAGCTGTTCTCAAGAAATTGGTAGTACTTACTCCAGGGATTTCAACCGGGTACTGGAATGCCAAAAACACACCTTCTCTGGCTCTGTCTTCTGGGTTGAGGTCCAAAAGGTCCTTCCCGTTGAACAAAACTTCTCCTTCAGTCACTTCATACTCTTCTCTACCTGCCAATACAGAAGCCAAAGTTGATTTGCCTGAACCGTTAGGCCCCATGATGGCATGCACTTCTCCTGCTTTGATTTCAAGGTTGATTCCTTTAAGAATAGGAGTTCCTTCAATAGATGCGTGTAAATTTTTTATGGATAACATGATTTGTACTATTTCTTTTCTGTTTTCGGTAATAAGGGGCTATGAGGTACCTTAAAAGATTCCTTAGCCTAATCATCATAATCGTTGATGGAGGGGGATTATCCCACGCTGCCTTCTAAAGTAAGAGCCAATAGCTTTTGAGCTTCTACAGCAAATTCCATTGGAAGTTGGTTCAATACTTCTTTGGCATATCCATTAACGATCAAAGCCACTGCATCTTCGGTGTCAATACCTCTTTGGTTACAATAGAAGATTTGGTCTTCGCCGATCTTAGAAGTTGTAGCTTCGTGCTCAACTTTTGCAGATGGGTTTTGGATATCGATGTAGGGGAAAGTGTGTGCACCACATCTGTCTCCCATTAGTAAGGAATCACATTGGGAGAAGTTTCGGGCGTTTTGAGCACGCTTCATGACTTGAACCTGTCCTCTGTACGAATTTTGGGATTTACCAGCAGAGATACCTTTAGAGACAATTCTGGACTTGGTGTTCTTACCAATATGGATCATTTTGGTACCAGTGTCCGCTTGCTGATAATTGTTGGTTACCGCTACTGAATAAAATTCTCCTATTGAGTTATCTCCCTTAAGGATACAGGAAGGATATTTCCAAGTCACAGCCGAACCGGTCTCAACTTGGGTCCAAGAAATTTTTGAATTATCTCCTGCACAAATACCTCGTTTGGTTACAAAATTATAGATACCACCTTTTCCGTTTTTATCTCCTGGGAACCAGTTTTGAACGGTTGAGTATTTTACTTCAGCATTTGTGGCAGCATAGATTTCTACTACCGCAGCGTGCAATTGGTTTTCATCTCTTTGTGGAGCAGTACATCCTTCCAAGTAAGAAACATATGACTCATCTTCAGCAACGATCAATGTTCTTTCAAATTGACCTGTGTTGGCCGCATTGATTCGGAAGTAGGTTGAAAGCTCCATTGGGCATCTTACTCCCTTTGGAATATAGCAGAAAGACCCGTCGGAGAAGACAGCAGAATTAAGTGCTGCATAGTAGTTGTCTGTCATAGGAACAACAGAGCCTAGGTATTTCTTTACCAATTCAGGGTGCTCCTGAACGGCCTCACTGAATGAGCAGAAAATAATGCCTAGTTTACTCAATGTCTCTTTGAAGGTTGTTCCAACAGAAACTGAGTCCAAAACGGCATCTACAGCAATACCTTGTAATTTCTTTTGCTCATTCAAGCTGATCCCTAATCTTTCATAAATTTGAAGCAATTCAGGATCCACTTCGTCTAAGCTTTTAGGCTTGGACTTTTGCTTAGGAGCGGAATAATATTTAAGTTTTTGAAAATCTACTTTTGGGTAATGAACGTTTGCCCACTCAGGTTCGGTCATATTTTCCCAAGTATTGAAAGCCTTTAGCCTCCAATCCAATAGCCATTGTGGCTCTTCTTTTTTAGCAGATATCCAACGGATAATTTCTTCATTCAAACCGGCTGGGGCCTCATCAGCTTCAAAATCAACAGACCAACCGTGTTCATATTCTTTCGAGGTGAACTCCTCTAAAATTTGATTGTCTTTGCTCATAAACCGAGTTATTTAGACTAATTACATTTTGTAGCGCAAAGATATAACATTAATCTAAATTTTTATGTTCAGAAGGAATGAAAATTCTCTATGGAGAATAGAAAAAATCAATGTATTTGGCTAAAAAACAAAACTTTATTCAACCAGAAGCGAATTTCAATCGCTTCTGGTTGTCTTTAAAAAGTTTAATATAAACTCGGAATAATCAAGAAATAAATTTATTTAGATTTAATCCAAATAACTAGCTTATTGACTTGTTTATTTAGAATCTTGTTCAAAAAGCTGTATAGGTCGATTTATACTTTCTTCAAGTACAATAAGTGTTTCTGTTCTATCTATCCCGTCTACTTTTTGAATTTTATTCAATACGTCTCTTAAGTGATTAGTGTCCTTACAAATTATTTTTGCAAATATGCTGTAATTTCCTGTTGTATAATAGGCGTTAATCACTTCCGAAATTTCCTTTAGCATCTCAATCACGTTGTCGTAGAGAGAACTTTTTTCCAAGTAAATGCCCAAATAAGCGGAGATATCATAACCTAATTTTGAAAAATCAATGTTGAGCGTTGCACTTTTGACAATGCCCATATCTTCCAATTTTCGCATTCTGACATGGACAGTACCCGAGGAAACATATACCTTCTTGGCGATTTCCGTATAGGGTGTTTTGGCATCTTCATTTAGCAATGAGATGATCTTTAAATCAACATTGTCAATATCTAAATTTTTATCCATTATTTATTTATTTGGTTATTGTTATTTGAATAAAGATGCATTTAAATTGTTGAATTGTCAAAATTTATGGTAACATTTTTTTTGATTTGCAAAATAACAAAAAATGTATTTACTTTGGGATTACATTGTGAATGGGAATAAAAATTTTGAAGTGCATCAATAACTTTAAAATATATTTCGGTTTTATAACAAAACTCATTCATTTTCAATGGTTTTAAAAAAGAAACTTTTAATCTCTAAAGTTATATTTGGGTTTATATTCTGAAAAGGGTCTTGCTACTGGCAAGACTTTTTTGTTTTTAGGGCTCGTGTTTTTCCGGTTTTTTGAAAAGAAAAGGGCTAGAAAAGCTTCTTTTGGATAGAAAACAACAACAAGGAATTTTTTGGTATCAAAAAAATGCAACTTAAAGTTAATTACTACCATTGATCCAAGAAATGCTAATTTCTAATGGAGATATAATTAATTTTCCTACTTCAATCAATTTTGATAAATGCCCTAAATATATGATTAGATTAAAAGCTATACTTTTTTTGCTGTTGCTTAGTTTTTCTGCCTTTGCTCAGCAAAAAAGATCACTGACACATGACGATTATGATGGATGGGAATCCATATCTTCTACTATCATCACTCCAGATGGCCATTGGGTTGGTTATGGGGTCGGTCCTCAAGAGGGAGATGCCAAAGCCATATTTGTTAATCATGACAATGCTTCTTTAAGGTATCAAGTACCTAGAGCGGGCAATATTACTTTTTCAAACGATGGTAAATGGGCTGTTGGTAAAATTGAAGCACAGCAGGATTCCATCAGGAAGCTGAAGCTTAAAGGGAAGAAATCAAAGGACTTCCCAAAAGACAGTCTTTTTATTTTGTCATTGGCTGATGGCAACATCGAAAAATTAACTCGAATAAAATCATTCCAGACCCCCAAAAAAGAAGGTAACTGGTTGGCTGTCCATTTTGAGAAAGAAGATAAAAAGAAAAAGCCTGAGGATAAGTCCGAAAATGACAGTACGGCCAAGTCAGCAACTGACAAAAAAGAGGCTAAGAAAAAAGAACTAAAAACGGACGGTACTCAACTTTTGGTAAGAAGCTTTGATGGGAAAATAACCCATGTAATAGAAAGAGTAGAAAAGTATGGCTTCTCTGAAATGGGTGAATACCTTTATTTTATTCAGGCCACTCAAGATACTTTGGACAATGCCACTGTTGGTTTATTAAGTTTAAAAGATGGTAAGCAAACGGTATTGGATTCAGGAATGACTAAATACACAGATGTAGCTTTTTCCAAGGACCTCAAGCATTTTGCTTATGTGGCAAGTGGAGATTCATTGAAGTCTAAAAAGCCCTATTACCAATTGTATTTAAATGTAATTGGAAAAGATGGCGTTACTAAAATAGTTGATCAGTCGACTGAAGGTATTTTGGAAAATGGGGTTGTTTCAAAAAGCGGTAACCTTAGATTTTCGGAAGATGGAGAAAGGTTGTTTTTTGGCGTTGCAGAAGACTACAAGACATATGCTTACGAAGAGGATTCTACCATCTTGGACGAGGAAAGGGTTTCCTTGGATATTTGGGGTTGGCAAGACAATGATCTTCAGCCAATGCAACTGAAAAATAAGAATAGAGAAGCCAACAAAACCTTTTTGGCAGTTTATCATCTTAAACCTGGAAAACTGGTTCAGTTGGGTGATGAGAAAATAGATAATATTAACCTTGATAAGGACGCCAGGTACAAAGTAGCGGTAGCTACTGATGATAATCCTTACAGAATAAATTTTAGCTGGGATACTCAGATAGGTAGAGATGTTTACCTCATTGATCTTGAAAACGGTGACAGAAAGCTAGTAGCGAAAGATGTAACAGGCTACCCAAGTCTTTCTCCTGCTGGAAAATATATCAATTGGTACAGCTACACAGACAGCACCTACATAGCTTATGACATAACGTCGGGTAAGTTGATTGATCTCACTGGAGCTATTTCAGATGATTTTTATGATCAGTTGCATGACACGCCAAGCATGCCAAGAGGGTATGGTAGTGCAGGATGGACGAAAGATGACAAGGCATTTATTGTTTATAGCCAATATGATATTTGGAAGGTTGACCCTAGTGGTAAGAAAGAGCCTGTGAACATCACAAAAGGGTTGGGCAAAAAAGAGAGCACTAGTTTCAGACGTGAAGTATTGGACAGAGAAGAGGAATATATTAACCCAAAGGCTCCGTTAATTTTGAGTGCGTTTAATGATCGTAATAAGAAAAGTGGATATTATATCGGAGATATAGAAGGGAAAGAAATCCCTGAAATGTTGGTCTTTACAGATCATCGTTACTATGGCTTAGAGAAAGCCAAGGATGCTGATAAGGTGATCGTAAGAAGATCTACATTCCAGGAATATCCTGATGTTTATGCTACGGACATGGCATTGACGAATCTAGTTCAACTTTCCCATGCTAATGCCCAGCAAGAGAATATCAAATGGGGAACGGTGGAACTGACCGAATACATGACTTTGAAAGGTGATTCCCTTCAAGGCTTGATATATAAGCCAGAAGATTTTGATGCTAATCAAAAGTATCCGATGATGGTTTATTTCTATGAGCGTAGATCAGATAGCTATCATAATTATATTACTCCAGCGCCAAGTGCTTCCACGATCAATATCGCTTATTTTGTGAGTAATGGCTATGTAGTATTTGTGCCAGATATTAAATATGATATTGGTCATCCGGGTAAAAGTGCTTACGACTGTATTATTCCGGGAGTTCAGTCTGTAGTGGCTCAAGGATATGTGGATGAAAATAATATGGCCATTCAGGGTCAAAGTTGGGGAGGTTATCAGGTTGCCTATTTGGTTACACAAACTGACATGTTCAAAGCAGCAGGAGCAGGTGCTCCGGTAGCCAACATGACTTCAGCTTATGGAGGGATTCGATGGGGATCGGGAATGAGTCGTATGTTCCAGTATGAACACACACAGTCTAGAATAGGAGGGACACTATGGGAGAAACCTATGGAGTATATAGAAAATTCTCCTTTGTTTTTTGCAGATCAGGTAAATACACCGGTATTGATCATGCACAATGATGAAGATGGAGCCGTTCCATGGTATCAAGGTATTGAATTCTTTATGTCATTGAAACGTAATAGAACTCCGGCATGGCTATTAGTGTACAATGGGGAAGACCATAACTTGCGCCAAAGAAAAAACAGGAAGGATCTATCCATCAGGCTTTCTCAGTTTTTTGACCACTACTTAAAAGGTGAGCCTGCTCCACTTTGGATGACTGAAGGAATTCCAGCAGTGGAAAAAGGGAAGACACTTAAATACGACCTCTCAGAAGAATAAAAAAAAGGCTGCCAGAAATGGCAGCCTTTTTTTATAGCATTAACTTTTTAAACTTTTTCTTTATCCGCTAGTACGTTCATTTCTCTGACTACTGCTTCTTCAAGTCCATCCACTGTAGTAAGGTCCATATCCCAAAGTGCTTTATAACTTAAGGCTCCGTGGGCTACTTCCTCTAAATCATCATTTTTCCATATGCTTTTGAAATAGTTCTCGATGTCTTCGCTGTCATTTACTGGAGTAGGTTTTCCATCAAAGTTTCCTTTGTAAAACAGCAATAAGGCAGCTAGGGAGTGAACCAGGTTTTGTGGCAGTTCTCCTTTTCGTTCTACGAATTCCAGAAGTGAAGGCAGTACTCTGACTTTAAATTTGGAGATAGAATTCAAAGCTATTGAGCTCAATAGATGTTTAACGAAAGGGTTTTTGAACCGATCCATCACATCGTTAGCAAATTGTTCCAACTCATCCTGAGGAAGGTCTAAGGTAGGAATGATTTCTTTTTGAATGGTTTCATCCAGAAACTTACCAACGATAGGATCTTCAACAGACTCTCTTACTGTTCTTAGCCCGTTCAAATAAGCGACAGGAACAAGGGAAGTATGTGCTCCATTAAGAATCCTTACTTTTCTGGTTCTATAAGGGGATTGGTCTTGGACGAATTTCACATCAAGTCCAGCTTCCTCAGCAGGAAATTCATCCTTGACACTGTCAGGCCCCTCTATTACCCAAAGGTGGAAGGGCTCCGCTTTTACAACCAAATTGTCTTCAAACCCAATTGCTTCCTGAATTTCTTTGATGGTTTCTTTTGGAAATCCTGGTACAATTCTGTCTACCAAAGTATTGGAAAAAGTATTGGCTTTTTGAATCCAACTGACAAACCCTTTGGGTAACTGCCAAAGTGAAGCATACTGGACAATTATTTCTTTTAACTTATCACCATTTTTATCAATCAATTCACATGGTATAATGTGCAAACCCTTGCTTTCATCACCATTGAAGGTGGAGAACCTTCTATAAAGTAGGGCTGTTAATTTACCAGGAAATGAATCTGATATTTTATCCTTTTGATCATCAGATGGATTGTACGAAATACCAGCTTCAGTGGTGTTGGAGATAATAAATCGTAAATATGGGTTGTCCGCTAACTTTAAATAGGACTCATAATCTTCATAAGGGTTGATGACACCTCTAACACAGGTTATCATTCTGGTTTCTTCCTTTGCCACCCCTTTTTGGATGCCACTGAGCTGAACATGATAGAGCCCATCTTGCTGGTTGATCAAATCTCCCATACCATTTGCAATAGGCTGAATAACCTGGACGTCGCCATTGAATTCAGTCTTCTCATTCATGATATCGATGATCCAATCTACAAAGCCCCTTAAAAAATTACCTTCCCCAAATTGAAGGACTTTAATGGGCCTTTCAGGGGACTTGACGATATTTTGTCTGTTAAGTGTTTTCATGGTTTATGTGAGTTTCTATTGTTCAAATTGAAAGTAATTTTTGGCATTATAGTAACAAATATCACTGACTATTTTTCCTAACCACTTTTCGTCTGCTGGAAGTTCTCCATTAGTCACATCATTTCCAAGGAGGTTACACAATGTACGGCGGAAATACTCATGACGCGGGAAGGAAAGAAAACTTCTTGAGTCAGTCAACATCCCTACAAAACAGCTTAATAGCCCCATATTGGATAAGGCATTCATTTGTTTTTCCATACCATCTTTTTGATCTAGGAACCACCATCCAGATCCAAACTGAACCTTTCCTTTGATAGAGCCATCATTGAAATTCCCAATCATGGTGGCCATGACTTCATTGTCGGCAGGATTTAAGTTGTAGAGTATGGTCTTCGCCAATTGATCAGTACCATCCAATAGGTTTAAGAAACCGGCAATGGCTTCTGCTTGGGAGAAATCTCCAATGCTGTCAAATCCCGTATCAGGACCTAATATGCGTAACATTCTTTCATTAGTGTTCCTTAAGGCACCTAAGTGAAATTGCTGAGTCCATCCTTTGGCATGATACATCCGGCTTAAATGAAGAAGTGTCTCAAATTTGAAATAATCAATTTCATCTTGCCCTAAGGCTTCTTGAGACTGCAGCTTTTTGAAAAGCTTCTGGATATCATATTTGCCTAAGTTATAGTAATACAATTTCTCCAATCCGTGGTCGGAAAGTCGGCCTCCGTGGCGGTGGAAAAAGTCAATTCTGTTTTCCAAAGCAAGCAATAGGTCATCATAGCTCTGTATTTCTATACCACTGACATCCTGTAGTTTTTGTAAGTACTCAAGGTAATCTTCAGGATTTTCGACAGCATAAGATTTGTCAGGTCGAAATGCAGGAAAGAGGTGTGTATTTACACCTTCTTTCTTTGCTTTTACATGAAATTCAAGACTATCAATAGGGTCATCTGTAGAACAAACTGTTTCTACATTCATTCTCTCCAAGAGCCCTTGTACGCTGTAGTGAGGAGTTTGAAGTAGGGTAGAGGCTTTTTCGTAAATGCTGTCGGCAGTATCTGAAGTTAAGAGTGTATCAATATCAAAGTACCTTTTAAGTTCAAGATGGGTCCAATGATAAAGAGGGTTCCTGAGCGTGTATGGAACAGTTTTAGCCCATTTTAGAAATTTTTCTTTATCGGTAGAGTCTTTACCTGTAATATATTTTTCATCAACCCCAAGAGTTCTCATGGCCCTCCATTTATAATGGTCACCAGCTAGCCAAATCTCTGATAAATTGTTAAACTGTCTATTTTCAGCGATGTCCTTTGGGGATAAGTGACAATGATAATCGATGATGGGTAAGTTTTTTGCATAGTCATGGTAAAGGATCTGCGCAAATTCGCTTTGTAGCAAAAAATCCTCATCAAGGAAAGCCTTATTCTGTTTGTGCAATCGATTGCTCACTTGGTCCAACATTTTTTCTTCTTTTATTTAATGTAAATAATTTTCTTAAATAGGCTGTGTTATTTTTCGGGTAGAAGAGCCTCTGATGATCAGTTCGGGTTTGAGTACCGTTTTTTGGGGGATAAATTTTTTGGGATCTGCTTTAAGCAGTTCAAAGAACAACTCGGCAGCGACATTGCCCATTGGGATACTGACTTGATCAACCGATGTTAATGATGGAGTGGTAAAGGAAGTAAAGGGCTCATTACCAAATCCAGCAATACCGACTTCTTCCGGAACGCTTATTCCTTTATCTTTCAGGACTTGAAGAGCTCCCATGGCGGCATAGTCACTGGAAGAAAAGATGGCATCAAAATCTATTCCATCATCAAGCATTTTCAGCGTACTTTGCTGTCCATCTTCCAGCTGCATATTACTTTCAATAATTAAGTCCTGATTGAATTGGATACCATTATCCTTTAGCGCATCAGTATACCCTCTGAGTCTTTCACTGTAAATATTGATTTTTCGAGGGTTTGTAAAGTGTGCTATTTTGGTATAACCATTTTCTATCAAGTGTTCGACAGATTTGTAAGCACCTATGTAATCATCAATCACGACTTGGTTGACTTCTACCTCCTCAGTAATCCTATCAAATAAAACAAGGGGAATACCTTTCTCTATAACTCTTTCCAAATGCTCAAAATCATCTGTATTCTTTCCTATTGACATGATGATTCCATCTACACGAGCACTTAATAATGCATCAACAGTTTGTGTTTCTTTCTCAAAATTCTCGTATGATTGAGAAATAATTACTTTATAATTGAGTTGGTTGGCTATTTCTTCTATACCTCTGACTACGGATGAAAAGAAATTTCTGTTGGCTGTTGGGACAACGATTCCAATCAATTTACTTTTCCCATTCCTTAGGGCGGCCGCAATATTATTAGGTTGGTAATTTACCTCTTTAGCAGCCTTTTGAACTAGTTTTTTGGTAGCATCACTTATTCTTGGGTGGTTGTTTAAAGCTCTGGAGACAGTGCTCGCAGTTATTCCAAGCTTTGAAGCTATGTCATGGATGGTCGCTTTTTTTCTTTTGTTCATCGCTTTAGTCAGGTTGCCAAAAACACAAATGTACTATTAAACTTCATAAGTTACAGATTTACTCAATCACGTGACTGAGATGTTGTTTTTGGCTTTAGGTTATTATGGGTAGTGTAATTATGTTACACTGATACTAATTTAATGATGTAATCGTTTGCGCAATATAGCGTATTTACTGTTCCTATGTCAAGAAAAACATCCAATATTTTTTTATGGCTATTTATTTAATTTAAAGGATAAACATCTTAATGGAGTTAAAATCCGAATTATTAATGATTATTTTATTGATTTGGTAAGATAAAATTTTAAAGTGTCAAAAAAAATAATTATATATGCAATCGATTGCTCATTGTGATCGATGTAATTGAATATTTATCCTTCCGTTTTGTAAGTTATATTCATGATCAGAAGGATTTTCAAAATATTGTATGTAATTAGTTTAGGGTTAATGATGTGAAATGTCTCCTTCGGTTGAGGGAGACCTTTCAGTTTAATTCATTTTAAGGCCTAAACTTGTTTATATAAATGATTAACAAAATAAAACCCCAAATAACATGTTTACATTCAGCAAATTAATAAGGAGCTTGGAGGAAGTTTTCAGACAAATTCATTTAAGTTTAATTTTTTCAAAAGTTGTTTTAGCTCCAAAACCAATTCAAACAGAACAAGGTTTACCGCCATGGGAATAACTTATTTGCCAGCATAAAAATCACCTCTTTGGTTAGCAAACTGAATAACAATAATAACCCTTTACCTATGTATTTAATTCAAATCGCTGATGTTTCGAAAAAAATATTCCCTGCATTATTGTTGATAGTGGCATTAATTTCTTGTCAGTCAAAATCTACCAATGAAAGTAGTGATGAAACTGAAAACACAGAGCAAAATGCTTTTACGAAAGAGTACTCAACTTGGATGGCCGATTCAGAAATCAAACGAAACCCGGAAGGTTGGACATTGGATTTCAATGAAAAGCCAAAATGGGAATATACCCATGGCCTGATCATGACTGCGATGGAGCAGGTCTATGACAAAACCGGAGAAGAACGGTATTTGGATTATATATTGCACTTTGCGGATTTTATGATCAATGACCAAGGAGAAATAAAGACTTATAAGAAGTCTGATTTTAATATAGACAGAGTAAATGGTGGTAAGTTTTTGATCGGTCTTTACGAAGAAACAGGGAAAGAGAAATATAAATTGGCCGTTGAAGAATTGCGAGATCAGATGAGAAATCACCCGAGAACTTCAGAGGGTGGGTTTTGGCATAAAAAAGTCTATCCTCATCAAATGTGGTTGGATGGATTGTATATGGGGTCGCCATTTTTGGCGAGGTATGCTGCTGAATTTGATGAATCAGCGCTTTTTGATGATGTTACCAATCAAATTTATCTAATGGATAAATATGGTTACAGCGAAGAGACAGGCCTTTACCACCATGCTTGGGATGAGAGTAAAGAGCAAAAATGGGCAGATCCAGCTACAGGTCTATCCAAAAACTATTGGGGTAGAAGTATAGGCTGGTTTAGTATGGCGGTGGTAGATGTTTTAGATTATTTACCTGAAAGTCATCCGAAAAGAGGTATGGTAATTGAGGTGGCTAAAAGATTAGCTGCTGGAATTGTAAAGTACCAAGATCAAACTGGTGTTTGGTATCAGGTAGTAGACCAGGGTGAACGTGAAGGAAACTATCTAGAATCCTCTTGCTCAAGTATGTTTACCTATTTTCTGCTTAAAGCAACCTCCAAAGGCTATATTGATAGAAAATATGAGGAGGCTGGATTGAAAGCATATCATGGTATGATTAAAGAGTTTATTCGAGAAGATCAAGATGGAGGGATAAGCATCACCAACGTATGTGGAGTGGCTGGATTAGGAGGAAATCCATACCGGGACGGTTCATATGAATATTACATTAATGAACCGATTAGAGTCAATGATCCAAAAGGAGTTGGCCCATTTATTCTAGCTTCTTTGCAGTATGAACTGATCAAATAACCCAACTAATGAAGATTTTATTTAAAGTATGTTTACTGATAGGTGTGTTTTGCACCCATTTAGTAAATGCTCAGGATTTTGACATTACGGTAGCCAAAGATGGCTCTGGAGATTTCAAAAACATTCAAGAAGCTTTCAACAGCATTCCCGATTTTAGAAAGAATATCACTCGGATTTACCTGAAGCCAGGAACCTACAAGGAGAAGTTGACCTTGGCCGCCACCAAAACCAAAGTCCACCTAATTGCTGATAATGCAGCAGAGACAATTGTTACATATGATGATTTTGCCTCCAAGAAAAACAGCTATGGCGAAGAATTGGGAACAACAGGTTCTTCCAGTTTTTTTGTTTTTGGGGATGAATTTTATGCCAAGAACATCACTTTTGAAAATTCTTCAGGTCCTGTGGGACAAGCTGTAGCGGTCAGGGTCGATGGTGATAAGGTGATTTTTGAGAATTGCCGGTTTTTAGGCTTCCAAGATACTTTGTATCCCCATGGAGAAGGTAGTAGGCAATATTACAAAAACTGCTATGTGGAAGGAACAACGGATTTTATCTTCGGCTGGTCCACAGCAGTTTTTGAGGATTGTGAGATTTATTCCAAAGAAGGTGGGCAATACATAACAGCTGCTTCCACAGATAAGAAAACATTGCACGGTTTTGTGTTTATCAATTGTAAACTGACTGGTGATGCGCCAGAAAACAGTGTCTACCTTGGAAGGCCATGGAGGGAATATGCTCAGACTGTTTTTATAAAAAGTGAACTAGGAGCACATATTAAAGCAGAAGGATGGCACAATTGGGATAAACCGGAGGCTGAAGAAAACTGCTTTTATGCCGAGTACAGGTCTACAGGTCCAGGTGCCGCTCCAGAAGAAAGGGTACTGTGGTCATGGCAGCTTACTCCTGATATCGGTGAAGCATACACCACACAAAACATTTTGAAAGGAGACGATGATTGGGATCCTACCAAAATACTAGAGTAAAACCAAGTTAATTTAGATCAACAATAATCCTTACCCCAAAATAATGAACTTAAATAAACTTATAGTAAATGTTATTTTATTAACTTTTTGTTTCTATTCGGTAGCAAATTCTCAAGACTCCGAAATATCTGACGTTTGGGTTTCGGATCAAGGAGATGGAACTTTTATCAATCCTGTTTTGCATGCTGATTACTCGGATCCTGACCTTTGTAGGGTTGGCGCTGATTTTTATATGACAGCATCAAGCTTTAATGCTGTCCCGGGTTTACCCATATTACACTCAAATGATTTGGTCAACTGGACGTTGATTGGTTATGCGTTGGATAGGTTGACCCCTTATGATCACTTTAGTACACCACAGCACGGCAATGGTGTATGGGCACCATCCATTAGGTATCATGAAGGCGAGTTTTATATTTATTGGGGCGATCCTGATTTTGGGATTTATATGGTAAAAACCAAGGATCCAGCAGGGGATTGGGAAGAGCCAGTTTTGGTAGAGGCAGGAAAAGGGTTGATAGATCCTTGCCCTTTGTGGGATGAGGATGGCAAAGCTTATTTGTCCCATGCTTTTGCTGGAAGTAGGGCAGGCATAAAGAGTGTGTTGGTCGTTAAGCCTTTGAGTCCAGATGGGACCAAAACCATTGGTGTTGGTAAGTTGGTTTTTGATGGCCATGAAAACCATCCAACGGTGGAAGGAACAAAATTCTACAAGAGAAATGGATACTATTATATTTTTGCACCTGCAGGTGGAGTTTCTACTGGTTGGCAGCTGATCTTAAGGTCAAAAAATCCATATGGCCCTTATAAAGAGCATATTTCTTTAGCTCAAGGAAATACAGCAATCAATGGACCTCATCAAGGAGGTTGGGTTGAATTGGAGAATGGGGAAAATTGGTTTTTGCACTTCCAAGATAAAGAGGCTTATGGTAGAATTGTACACATGCAACCCATGTTTTGGGAGAATAATTGGCCTACTATGGGAGAGGACTCAGATGGAGATGGGACTGGCCAGCCGGTATTACAATACAAGAAACCAAATGTTGGGAAAACATATCCTTTAGCTACACCAATTGATACTGATGAATTTGATGGGAGTGACATTGGCCTCCAATGGCAATGGCATGCTAATCCCAAGGCAACATGGGCCTTCGTGAATCCTTCCCAAGGATATCTAAGATTATACACCGACCAAATTCCAGAAGGAACCAAGACCCTTTGGGATGTCCCTAATTTGTTACTTCAGAAGTTTCCTGCCGAAACCTTTACAACTACGACCAAGTTGACTTTTCACCCTAATGAAAAGCTGCAAAATGAAAAAACAGGATTGTTGGTGATGGGGATGAGCTATGCGTACCTCGCACTGGAAAGCCAAGAAGATGGCCTTTATCTAAAATATGTAGCGTGTGAGGATGCGGAACATGGTAAACCAGAAAAGGAAACAATGATCAAGAAACTTTCCGGGAATACACTACAGCTTAGGGTAGAGGTGAAAGAAGGTGCCATTTGTCAATTTAGCTATAGTGAAAACGGAAAGAAATTCACAGAAATCAATGACGAATTTACAGCTGTTCCGGGCAAATGGATTGGTGCGAAAGTAGGCCTGTTTGCAGTTAGAAATTCAAAAACCAATGACTCAGGTTATGCTGACGTAGATTGGTTTAGGTTTACAAAATAAAATACCCAATGAAAAATACCTTTTATATCCCCTTGATTTTAATAACCCTTGTGGTTAACGTATTTCAGGTCAATGCGCAAAAAATTGCTGGTATTGACCCCGCCCTGTACGAGGGGGTGGAGTTTGACATGCCCAAAGTGAGGCTGCCTTCGTTTCCTGACAAGACGGTAAATATTATGGACTTTGGTGCTAAAGGTAATGGCATGTTTAAAAATACAGAAGCCTTTAAGCAAGCTATTGAACAGCTTAGTCAAGAAGGTGGAGGTAAGATAATTGTGCCCAGAGGAATTTGGCTAACCGGCCCTATTACATTAAAAAGCCATATAAATCTTCACTTGGAAGAAGGAGCTTTAATCTTATTCAGTAGAGATTTTGATGATTATGCGTTGATCAAAACAAGTTTTGAAGGGTTGAATACGGTAAGGTGCGAATCGCCAATCAATGCAGAAGGAGCTGAAAATATAGCCATCACAGGCTCAGGAGTAATTGATGGAAACGGTGATGCTTGGCGACCAGTTAAGAAAGGGAAAATGACCGATAGCCAATGGAAGGCACTGAACAAGTCTGGAGGGGTGCTTTCAGAAGATGGTAAAATCTGGTTTCCAAGTGAATCTTCCAAAAAGGGATATATGAGCAGCACGAACTTCAATGTGCCAGATTTGATATCTCAAGATGAATTGAACTCCGTGAAAGATTTTCTTCGGCCAGTAATGGTGAGCTTAGTGAAATGTAAGCAGGTGCTGTTGGATGGGCCTACCTTCCAGAATTCCCCTGCTTGGAACATTCATCCCTTGATGTGTGAAGATTTGGTCATCAGAAACCTTAGTGTCAGAAACCCTTGGTATAGTCAAAATGGGGATGGGCTTGATTTGGAGAGTTGTAAAAATACCTTGATTTATAATAACACTTTTGATGTAGGTGATGATGCCATCTGTTTCAAATCTGGGAAAGACAAAGATGGGAGAGAGAGAGGAATACCAACCGAGAACGCTATTGTGAAAAATAATACGGTGTATCATGCACATGGTGGTTTTGTGGTAGGAAGTGAAATGTCAGGAGGGGTCAGAAATGTCCATGTGTCTAAATGTACTTTTATCGGAACAGATGTGGGGTTGAGGTTTAAAAGCACTCGTGGTAGAGGAGGCGTAGTTGAGAATATTTTTATTTCAGACATTGATATGATCAATATTCCCACTGAGGCCATACGCTTTAACATGTTTTATGGTGGGAATAGTCCGGTTCTAGAAGAAGATCAAGATGCCTCTGATGAAGCTCGGGACGAAACCATAGTGCCCGTAACAGAAGAGACACCTGCTTTCAGGAATATATTTATGAAGAACATAACGGCAACAGGTTCGGGAAAGGCAGGTTTTTTTATGGGGTTGCCTGAGAAAAGCTTGGAGAATGTTCATTTAGAGAATGCGATGCTTGAAGCAAAGGAGGGAATTACAGTAATTGATACAGATGGTTTGACTTTGATTAATGTAAAAGTAATTGCCGAAGAAACTTCAGCTCTGACAATCTATAACAGCCAAAATGTAGAAGTAAAAGGTTTCGCTTTTAATGAAAATGACAAAAAGCCTGTTCGGGTTTTGGGTAGGTTGAGTCGTGATATCCATTTTGACCTTACTGATTTTAAATCTTATCAGGATCAACTGACATTAGGGAAAGAATTGCCCAAAGATGCCGTTAAAGTTCAATGATTATGAAGAAAATATTATTAGTAATTTGTTCATTATTAGTAGTCTTTGTGGGAATCACCTCTTTTCAGGAGAAGGAAAAAGAGATTACTATTTTTTTGATAGGTGACTCTACGTTGGCCAACAAGCCATATTCTGGGAGCAATCCTGAAAAAGGCTGGGGGCAGGTGTTTGGGCTGTATTTTAAGGATGGTGTAAAAGTTGAAAATCATGCGTTAAATGGACGCAGCACTAAGAGTTTTAGGGATGAAGGGCACTGGGACAAAGTTTTCCAAAGTATCCAACCGGGAGACTATGTCTTCATAGAGTTTGGTCATAATGATCAAAAGGAAAAATCTCCGGATCGATATGCTGCTCCCGATACGGATTATAGAAATAATCTGATCAGGTATATCCAAGAAACTTATCAAAAAGGAGGCAAACCAATTTTGGCCACTCCAATTACCAGGAGAAGTTTTGATGAAAATGGAATATTACAAGATACCCATGGCCGGTATTCGGAAGTAGTGCGAGAGGTTGCGGAAGAGTACAGCCTGCCTCTTTTCGATATGCACAAAAAAACCATTGAAGTATTGGAGCAGTTTGGGGTGGAGAAATCGAAAGAATTGTTTTTGCATTACAGGCCGGGGGATTATGTTAAATTTCCAGAAGGAAGATCGGATGATACCCACCTTTCTCCAACAGGCGCATTCAAGTGTTGTGACCTTGCTGTGGAAGAACTAAAAAGGGAAATTCCAGAGCTGGTTATTTTCTTAAAAGAATAAGGATGAAACTAAGACTGAAGAAATACTTAAGCTTCTCGCTCATTCTTTTGTTTTTAGCTTTTTTGGGATTCAGACCAAAGGAAAAGATTGTCAAGGTTTACCTGATTGGAGATTCAACTATGGCTGATTATAATGATGACTATGATCCTGGGAAAGATTATATGAAAACAAGGTATCCTGTGACGGGATGGGGCCAAGTTTTCCAACCTTTTATGAGTAAGGCGAACTTGTCCAGTCTGAGAGGTATAATTCAAGGGGATTCGGTGCTAGTCGATGATCGAGCGAGGGGAGGAAGAAGTACGAGAACTTTTTTTGAAGAGGGGCGATGGAGAGAAGTTTATGAAACGCTTAATGAGGGGGACTTGGTCTTAATGCAATTTGGACATAATGATGCTGCGGAAAATAAACCAGAGCGGTATGTAAATATCGAGGGCTACAAGGAGTACATCAGACTTTACGTAAACCAAACTAGGCAAAAAAAGGCAATTCCAGTTGTTTTGACCCCGGTTAACAGAAATTACCCTTGGAAAGAAGGGAAGCTTCAAAATGTGCATGGAGAATACTACCAAGCCGCAATAGAAGTAGCAGAAGAATTGGATGCTTTGTTGATTGATCTTACACAATTGTCCATGGATTATTTTACCCAAAAAGGCAAAGAATATGTCACGGATCACTATTTTATGAATTTTGGTCCGGGAATTTACGAGGCTTATCCAGAGGGTAGTAATGACAATACCCATTTTCAGCCTGAAGGGGCCAAAGCGGTAGCCGGACTGGTTTATCAGGCTATGACTCAATTGAAAATTAATCAATAATTTTATTAATGGAGATATGAATTTGATGATTCAGGTTATAAACAGAAAAGGTCTTGTATTGGCCATCTTTCTGATAAGTACTTTAAGTCATCTCAGCTTTTCCCAACATGTCAATTCCTATCCAAAAGATGGTAAAATCAAGGATCTAAAAGGAAAAGTTCAAGAAGATATAGTAGTGGCTAAGGATGGGTCAGGAGATTTTTTATATATCGCTGATGCATTGGAAGCAATCAGGGTCTATCTTCCAAAACCAATAACCGTCTACATCAAGGAAGGTGTCTATAAAGAAAAGCTTGAAATACCTGGAACCATTACCAATGTTACTTTCAAAGGAGATGGTCCTGATAAAACCATCATTACTTTCGATGATCATACCGGCAAAAATTACATGGATACTTTTGATTCCTATACACTTTTGGTATGGGGCAACAGTTTGATGTTTAGGGACCTGACTATTCAAAATACAGCTGGAAGTGTTGGGCAAGCGGTGGCATTGCATGCTGAGGGAGATCGATTGGTCTTTGAAAATTGTCATTTTAAGGGAGACCAAGATACCATGTTTGCTTCTGGTGAGAATAGCAGACAATACTATAAGGATTGCTATATAGAAGGTACTACTGATTTTATATTTGGATCTGCAACGGCTTTGTTCGAAAATTGTGAAATACATTCTAAAGCCAATTCGTATATCACAGCAGCCTCAACACCTGATTGGGTGGATTATGGTTATGTGTTTAAAGACTGTAGGCTTACTGCCGAGGAAGGTGTCGATAGGGTTTTTTTAGGTCGGCCATGGAGAGATTATGCCCAAACTGTGTTTATCGATTGTGAAATGGGAGACCATATCGTACCTGAGGGCTGGCATAACTGGGGTAGTCCGGAAAAAGAAAAGACTACATTCTATGCCGAATATAATTCTATCGGACCAGGAGCCAATGTGAAGTCAAGGGTAGATTGGGCACATAAGCTTACAGATGAAGAGGCCCTTGCTTTTACCAAAGAACATATTTTTAAGGGGAGTGGTAAGTCAGTAAATGCTGATGGTTTTGCATGGTATGGTTATGAAAAAGATACTTCTTTTACTTTAAATAGTTCGTATAAAAAGTACAGTAAAAACCTTCCTGATATCCAACCGGTTTATGCTGAAAGTATAGGTGGAGTGCAGGAGGAAATGAATATTCCCTATAAAAACCTGGGCTATCGTGAGCTTCAACTGGATGTATTTTATCCAGAAAATAGAGCGTCAAAAGCCATTCCTGGGATATTATTTGTACATGGAGGTGGTTGGAGGTCTGGAGATCGATCCATGCAAGCACCCATGGCCAAAGCATTGGCAACAAAAGGATATGTGACGGCAGTAATGGATTATAGGTTGTCACTGGAAGCATCGTATCCAGCCGGAGTCCATGATGTGAAAGATGCCATAAAATGGCTAAAGGATCATGCAGAAGAGTTTAATTTGGATACCAATAAAGTGGCCATATCAGGAGGGTCAGCCGGAGGGCAGTTGGCTGCCTTGGTTGGGACAACCAATGGCGTGAAGAAATATGAGGCTACTAAAGGCAATTATAAGTCTAGCTCAGAAGTTCATGCCATCATTGATATGGATGGGGTTTTGGCTTTTCATCATCCAGAATCTGCTGAAGGTACAGTGGCTGCTCAATGGCTGGGAGGTACTTATTCAGAAATACCTGAGACTTGGGATGAAGCCTCGGCATTGTATCAGGTACGTGACGGAGCAGTTCCCATATTGTTTATCAACAGTCAGTATCCAAGATTTCATGCAGGGCAAGAGGATATGATAAGAAAGTTGGATCAGTTAGGGGTTTATTCGGAAGTACATACCTTCCCCAATTCGCCGCACCCTTATTGGCTTTTTGAACCTTGGTTCACACCAACAGTAAATTTAATGGATAAGTTTTTAAGAAAAATTTGGTGAGTAAAACGCTTTTTTGCTGCAAAAAATCGGAATCGATTGCGTAAAAGGTAATCGATTGCACAGTATTGAATCGATTTAGTATTCTGTATTTTAATATTGTTGGATGAATAGATTGATTGTTGTGAGAAATTCCCTTTAAATAGATTTTAATATTGGAATTATGAATAAGTGTAAAATTAACTTGTATATGAAAATTTAATTGATTAATATGCAATCGATTGCGCAACATGTATCTGTTTGCATGATCAATTAGTCATTTGATTAATAAACCCTTAATTATAAATAACATGAAATTCCCCCGCATTACGTCCCCTCCGAGGACATAGACAATACCTACTTTTATTGTGTGGATTTATAAAGAGAGCTAATCAACTTTCTGATCACAAATATTTATTAACAAAACCCAATCAATATCGAAATGAAGTTTACCAAAAACTTATCGGGTATTTCCCGGTATCTCTCGCTGTTTTTGCTGCTTACGGTATTCTCAATGGTTGAACTTTATGCACAATCATTGACGATTACAGGAGTAGTAAAGGGCTCAGATGGTGAAACCGTTCCTGGTGTCACCGTATTGTTAAAAGGAACTGGCACTGGTACAAGTACTGATATGGAAGGTGCTTACACACTTGCCGTCAACGATCCTAATGGAACCTTGATCTTTTCATCTATTGGGATGATAAAGCAAGAAATTGCCATTGAAGGGAGGAGCACTATTGATGTGACCATGGAAATGGATGTAGCACAATTGGATATGGTAGAGGTAGTGGATTACGGATATGGAACTGTCAAGCGAGCAGATATGACAGGTTCTGTAGCTTCAATGTCAGGTAAGGAACTGGCAAAAATCCCTGTAGCCAGTGCTGCACAGGCCATTACAGGACGTCTTCCCGGTGTAAATGTATTGACCACTGACGGTTCTCCAGATGCAGAAGTGGTTATTCGTGTTCGTGGTGGAGGCTCCGTGACCCAGGATAATTCACCACTTTATGTAGTGGATGGATTTATCGTAGGAAGTATACGTGATATTCCCCCTACGGATATAGAGACTATTACGGTTTTGAAAGATGCTGCAGCAACAGCTATTTATGGTGCACAAGCCGCAAACGGTGTAATTGTTATCACCACCAAAACTCCTCAAGCGGGAAAAACTTCTATTTCTTATAATAACTTTTTCCAGTGGAAACAGCTGCCAAAGGACAGAAGATATGAGGTATTGGACCCTTATGAGTATGTTTTGGCAAATTATGAATATGCTAAACTTCAGTCTGATGCAGCGGTAAGAAATTTTGAGAGATACTATGGAGTGTACGATGACTTGGAGCTTTATCAACAAAAACCTGGAACTGATTGGCAAGAAGAACTTTTTGGTGATCCCAAACTTAGCCAGTATCATAATTTGAGTGTTTCTGGAGGCACCGAAAAAACAAAAATGATGCTTAGCTTGACCAATAATACAGATGAAGGTCTAATGCTGAACTCTGGGTATAAGAGAAATGTAATCAACTTTAAGTTAAGTCATGATTTAGCCGATAGACTTAAAATGGACATAGGCACCAGGATCACACATACCATTGTGGATGGGGCTGGTACATCAGGAAGTGCCCAAATCAACATCAAAGATGCAGTACAGACAAGACCAGTAAATGGTATTGCTGATGAATTGGATATAGATGTGAATCAAGTGAATTCCGAGGATGATTTCCAATCTTTTCTTTTGAGTCTGGTAAGCCCGGTGGAATTAGCCAAGCAAGATTGGAGAAAGAGGACAGAATATGACTATGTATTCAATGCAGGATTGACTTGGTCCATCATTGATAATTTGGACTTCAAATCTACTTTTAATGGTTCCAGAGACTTTAGAAATGACTTAAGATTTTATGGTCCACTGACCGGAGAGTCCTTCAATAATGGAGGTAGTTTACCATTGGGAGTGAAAAGCGAGAGAAGTACTTTCTCTTACCGCTGGTTGAATAGTGTCTCTTATAAGTTTGACAACCTAGGTGATCATGATTTGGACTTCTTGGTTGGACAGGAAGTTTATTCCAGTGGGGGAAACAGTGATATGGTTCGTGTGGAGGACTTTAGACTTTCCATTACTCCAGAAGAGCTTTTTGCCAATATGACCTTCGGTAGAGTTGATCGCCATGAGACCAATGAGTTTACAGATGTAAATAGATTCTCCCTATTTGGTCGAGCCAATTACCAATACTTAGGTAAATATTTAGTTACGGCAACCATTAGGTCTGATGCGTCCAGCAAGTTTGCTAAAGAAAATAGAGTTGGGATTTTCCCTGCTTTAGCTGTCGGGTGGAAAATCTCTGAAGAGGACTTTTTGAAGACATCTTCTTGGGTGGATGAATTGAAATTAAGATTGAGTATAGGTGAAACTGGAAATGACAGAATTGAAGCAACAGCAACTCAGTTCTTGTTCCAAGGTTCTACCAATAGAGGCCCTGGATTTGGCAACGTGGATAATGTTTATTACACACCAAGTAGCAGTACGCTTTATAACCCTGACCTAGTATGGGAAACTACCGTAACCAAAAACATTGGTTTGGACTTTACCCTTTTCAAGGCCAAAGTAGAAGGTAGCTTGGACTTTTATAAGAACACAACCAATGATTTGTTATTGCAGTCAGCCATTCCACCTAACACAGGTTTTAATACTCAATGGGACAATATTGGTAGTACCTCCAACAAGGGAGTGGAATTGGGGATCAATGCTTTCTTGATCGATCGACCTGATTTCTCCTTATCTGTGAACTTTAACACAGGCTTTAATAGGGCCAAAGTTGAAGAATTGGATGGTACCAATGAGCGCTTCTTCCAGTCCAATTGGGCCAGTACGGATCTGAATAATATCAATGATTTCTACCTAAGGGTAGGAGGAAGAATTGGTGATATCTACGGTTACGTGACTGATGGAATGTATTCTACGGATGATTTTGAAGGATATGATGCAGCCGCAGATGAATATATTCTAAAAGAAGGTGTGCCCAACTCCACTTCTGTAGTAGGTAATACCAATATCAGACCTGGTTTCTTAAAGCTAAAAGACTTAAACGGTGATGGTGAGATCAATGCAGATGACCGACAGGTGATTGGAAATACCCTTCCGAAAAATCAAGGTGGCTTTGGGATCAATGCCAGATGGAAAGGATTTGATGCGGCTATCTTCTTCAATTACCAATACGGTAATGATGTCTACAACACTGGTAAAATCCAATATAACCAATTCAGAAGGGTTACTTACGGTAACATGCTTACCACCATGTCTTCTGACAATAGGTTTACTTACCTAGATGTAGATGGAGCTTATACAGGTACCCCGGGTGAAATTGTGACAGACTTGGGTCAATTGGCTGAGTTGAATGAAAATAAGAATATCTGGTCTCACAATAGCTATGGGATTGCAGGAGCGGTTATCCATAGTTGGGCTGTAGAAGATGGTTCTTTTATCAGGTTGAACAACCTGACTCTAGGTTATTCTTTGCCTCGCGAATTGATTTCACGAATTGGATTGTCTCAATTCAGAGTATATGCAACAGGTAGTAATCTGAAACTTTGGACAGATTATTCAGGATATGACCCAGAAGTGAGTACTACAAGAAGCAGTAGTTATGCTGCCCTGACACCTGGTGTGGATTATTCATCTTTCCCTCGCAGCAGGTCTTATACCGTAGGCTTAAATATTACATTCTAAAAAGAGATTAGCAGTATTATGAAAATCAAATATATAATCATAGCAGCAGCGGTGACCATGATGAGCTCTTGTAGTGACTTCTTGGAGCCGGAATCGCTATCTACTTTCGATACCAATTATGTCTTCTCGAATGTAGATGATGCAAGAAAAGGTGTAAATGCAATTTATTCGCACTTTGGTCAGGATGCATTCCGGTCAAGGTTGTCGAATAATATGACTGGAAATACAGATATAGAACGTCAAAGTGGCTGGAACAGTAATGGAGACCGTTACCAGATTTGGAACTTGGAAGCTCTAGAAAGTAATAGGGATTTGGAGATAGTTTGGACTTATGCTTATCAAGCGATTCGGGATGCCAATATTGCAATTGAAGGTTTGGAGGCCAGTGGTAAATTGGAATCCTCTGATGTGACAGAGGCCAATACCATGAATCACCTGTTAGGTGAAGCTTATACCTTAAGAGCCTATTGGTACAGTATGCTGATCTATTACTTTGGTGATGTACCCTATATTGTGGAGGCTCCCAAAGCGGGTAATGACTTCAACCTACCAAAGGAAAACAGAAATGTGATTTTGGCTGGAGAGATTCAGAATCTTATAAATGTTGAAGCCAACATGCTTTGGGCAGACCAAGTACCTTATGGAATAGAACAGGTCAACAGAGAGTATACTTTGGGTATGATCGCCAGACTGTCTTTACAGCGAGGAGGTTATTACTTGACTCCTGATTTGACCATGGCCAGGGAATCTGATTATTTGGATTACTATCAGATAGCCAAGGATTATACGTCCAAATTGATTTCGCTAAAAGACCGTGAATTACCAGAGGATTACCGTCAAGTATTCATGAATGAATGTAAGTTCTTGACTCCGGTCAATTCAGATGTATTATTTGAAGTACCTTTTGCGGTAGGTAATGGAGATGTGGCATGGAATATAGGTGTAAGAGTAGAAGGTGGCCCTACAGCTGCCCATAGCTATGGTTCCGGAAATAACTACATGGCTATTCCGCCAACCTACTACCTTTCATTTGATACAACGGATATCAGAAGAGATGTGACTTGTTCATTGTATAAGATCAATCCTAGCTTCGAACAAGAGTTTGTGAATGGTGGTTTGGATATTGGCCAAGGTAAATGGAGCAGACACTTCCTGGACACTCCTCCTGGTGCATCATCTGCCAAAGGTACAGGCATTAACTGGCCAATGATGAGATACCCTGATGTTTTATTGATGTTTGCAGAAGCAGAAAACGAGTTGAATGGACCTACATCGGAAGCACAAGAGGCTTTAAGAAGGGTTAGAAGAAGGGCTTTTGATGCTACTTATTGGGGAACCAAAGTGGATGCTTATGTGGCACAGGTTTCCGGCGGAAAGGACACTTTCTTTGATGCGATTGTGGATGAAAGAGCATGGGAGTTTGGTGGTGAAATGATCAGGAAATATGAATTGATTCGTTGGGGGATTTATTCTGAGAAAATGGCTGAGACCGTGGAAGGATTGAAACAGTTGGCCGACGCTGCATTTAATGGAACTACTCAGTTTCCGGATTATATGTATTGGAAAACTGATGAAAGTGGAGACTTTACCATTCTCAACCCCAACAGAAGAGTTGTGGCTCCGCCGGATGATACGTGGAACCAACAGTCATTCTTGTTGGCCCTTCATAGCGACCAATTCACTTATCAAGAGTGGATCACCAAGGATTGGGAAAATTACATCAATGGCCCTCAGCCAGGAGTAGTAAGGTATATTTTCCCTATTCCAGCATCAGCCATAGCCAATAGTCAAGGAACTTTGTCCAATGATGGCTACGGATTTTAAGAATTGATCTGTAATTCAAAAACATGAAGCAATGAATAAAAATATAAATAGAATATACATGGCCTTGTTTGTTCTTACGCTTGGGGTAGTAGCCTTGAGCAGCTGTAAGGAAGATGATGAGGTTTTTGATAGAACCAGGCTTTTCAGACCGGTGTTGAATGAGGATTTGTTTTCTGAGGAAAACACGATCATTGTCAATATGGGCAAAATGAAAGAGGCACTCTCTTACACAATTGAGGTAAGTAGGGATACTTTTAAAACAACAGATTACTTGTTTGAAACAGATACCAACTATGTGGTAATCGATGCTGCTTTGGTGGGAGAAGAGTTGTTCTGGAATACCTTGTACCAGGTAAGGGCCACTGCTCATGCCGATGATCCAGTTTATGATAGTAAAATAGCTGACCTTGGAAATGTAAGGACCCAAAGGTTCCCAACTATTCTCAATGAGCCTGCTAGCTATGATGTGATTGATATCGCAGCCCGAGTAACTTGGACCAGAGCAGGAGCTGCTGTAACTGGTGTGAAGGTATATGCAGGTGATGACCTTAAACTGACCACTCCATTATTGGATGAGCAAGCTGTTTCCTCTGAAGAGGAGGAAGCGGGAGAAGTGATAGTAACAGGGTTGGAGCCAGAACTGGAATACCAGATTGCTATTTACAGTGGGGAAACCTTGAGAGGCTGGGTAAACTATACCACACTTCCAGCTGATATTGATCCGACAGCTCCAGGTGTAATTGATGTCAGGGAAAACTCAAGCCCTTCTGCGGTTTCAGATGCTGTGGACATGGCTCCTGATGGTGCCACTATTTTAGTGAAGCGTGGGGTTACTTATGATTTCCCAAGTAACAACCTTAATAAATCCATTACCATTAGAGCTGCTTATGGGTTTGGAGAACAAAAAGCCAAGCTTTATACCACTGGAAACTGGGATATTGACAATGATTCGGATATTGACCATATCAGATTTATTGACCTTGAGTTGAGAGGCGCAGACTATAGTGGGGACTATGTATTTAATCCAAATCGATCCAATGTCCATGTTGGTGAGCTTTTGTTTGAAAATTGTGAAATAGGTACGTTTAGAGGTGTACTTAGGGTTAGGGGAACTACTGTAATTGATAATTATACTATCAGTAACTCTGTAGTGGATAGTATTGGAGGTTATGGTCTGTTTACAGTGGATACTGAGGCAGATGCGATGATCAAAAATATCAAGTTTGAGAATTCTACTTTCAATAAGGTTCAGTGGGGAGTTACCTCAAGAAGTCAATCGGATTCATTTGTAATTGAAAGCTGTACGTTTGCCAATTTTGTGAGAACGGGAAGTGGATTTTTCCGCTATAGAGGCGGAGATGGCCAAAATAATGTGACCAATGGTATTAAGATCCATAACAGTATTTTCGGCCATAGTTGGGATGAAAGCGAATCTGATGACTATGGAATCAGTGGAATTAATGATGGATTGGAAAATACCAATTTTGATATCGTTAATGTTTATTCAACCAGTGATTTCAGTTTCTCTAGTGGTGAAATTCCAGGATTCCCTATTGGCAACTATTCTGGAGGCCAAAGCGACCTTTGGGTAAACCCTAATCTGAATAACTTTAACTTTAAAGATAGTGGTTTTGCAGGCAGATTTGACTCCGGAGACCCAAGGTGGAGAGTAGTACTTTAATGGTAATTCATTTCATATTTAATCTTAAAGGTGTGGCCAAACAGCCACACCTTTTCAATAACCCCTAAAAGACCATGAAAATTAATTGCCTTATCCTTAAACTGTTTTTTCTGTTTTATATTTCAACCATCAACTGGGCCTGCAGTGGTTCTGATGAAAACCCGGCCCCAACAGTTGAAGAAGAGGATGAACCCTATGAAGGTCCCATATATGCCTTTCCTGGTGCTGAAGGATATGGACAATACACTACCGGTGGAAGAGGTGGCAAAGTTTATTATGTAACCAAATTGAACGACGACGGAAGTCAAGGGACTTTGAGATATGCGCTTAATCAGTCAGGAACAAGAACCATTGTTTTTAACATTGGAGGAACAATAGCATTGACCTCAAGGCTCAGTATCTCAAAAGGAAATGTAACTATTGCCGGACAGACTGCTCCGGGTGGAGGAATTACCTTAAGAAACTATCCCGTAACCATTGATTCGGATAATGTGATTATCAGATACCTGAGATTCAGGATGGGAGACACTGCCCAACAAGAAGGGGATGCTTTGGGAGGACGATTTCATAAAAATATTATCATTGATCACTGTTCCATGAGTTGGTCTACAGATGAATGTGTGTCTTTCTATGCCAATGAAAATTTCACATTGCAATGGTGTATTATCTCTGAAAGTTTAAAGAATTCTGTACATGAAAAGGGTTCCCACGGCTATGGAGGGATTTGGGGGGGAAGATATGCTTCCTTTCATCATAATTTGATAGCTCACCATGACAGTAGAAACCCAAGGTTAGGTGAAGAAGCAGGGAAAGCCTTTGCGCTGACTGATTTGGTGGATTTAAGGAACAATGTGATCTATAATTGGAGCAGCAATGCGGCATATGGAGGCGAGGCAATGAATGTCAATATTGTTAATTGCTATTATAAGCCGGGGCCAGCTACACCCTCTGGAAGTAAACGAAACCGAATCATGTCCATCGATAAAAACAAAGTCTCAGGTACTGATGTATATGACATTTGGGGTAAGTTTTTTATAGATGGAAATGTAGTGGAGGGAAGCAGTCAAACTTCCAATGACAATTGGGCTTATGGGGTTTTTAACCAGTTCCATAGTAGTTATGGGACAGTTGCTGAATCAGACAAAGCCAGTATAAAAATGAGTAAACCTCATGAAGAGGAAGGGTATTCTGTAACGACCCATTCAGCGGAAGATGCTTATGAACTGGTTTTGGCCAATGCTGGAGCTAGCTTGAAGAGAGATGCCGTTGATGCCAGGGTTTTAGCCAATGTTAAGAATGGAACCTATAGTACTGAAGGTTCACTTGGAAGTACAAATGGTATTATAGATACGCAAAGTGATGTAGGTGGCTGGCCAGCGTTGGAGGAAGGAAACCCTGTGGTAGATACTGATGCAGATGGTATTCCAGATATATGGGAGAACTCCAATGATTTGGATCCCAATGATGCCGAAGATGGAAAGAAAGTAAAGTCAGGCACACCTTATACATATCTGGAAATTTATTTGAATAGCTTAATCAAGGAATTTCCTATTCAGTAAGATTAAGTAAAGTGAAAGGTCTATTGATGTAATTTGTGTACTTTGGCAGTGATGCGATCTTCTGCTTTTCTATTAAGTTGTTAAACAAACAATGTTAGAGTATGGAGGAAGTATTTTAGCCTTTGTAATAAAATCAGAATCAATAGAAAAATTAGATAGTTATGAAATTTGAGCATTTTGCAATTAATGTCGCACAACCAAGAGCGATGTCAGACTGGTATGAAAAGCATATTGGGTTAAAAGTCGTCATGAAAAAAGACCAAAGTCCTTATATGACTTTTTTGGCTGATGATAGCGGTACCATAATGATTGAAATATATAGCAATCCCAATGCCCCAATTTTGGACTTTGAAAACCAGCATCCACTGGTTGTTCACTTGGCTTTGGTATCAGAGGATCCTGCAGTGGACCGTGATCGACTAATGGTAGCAGGTGCAGAATTGGTGAGTGACGATATCTTAGAGGATGGTTCACATTTGGTCATGCTAAAAGATCCTTGGGGATTGGCCTTGCAGTTATGTAAAAGGGCCAAACCAATGCTTAAATCATAGAAGTTGAAATAAAAGATCAAATAAGCCTGAGCAGAAAAAGTTAATCTAATTCAGAATTATGCGTTTTGTTAGTCAAAGGCATAGTTTAAGTTTTAATGAAAGCAATTAACCCATGATTATTTTAAAAAGAACTCAACCCTTTTTGATTTTGATAATTTGTCTTGTCTTTTCGTCTTCCTGCGGAGGGGAGAAGGAAGGTATATCAGAAGCAAATGTTTGGGATCAGGTCCCTGAGATTCTGGAAAATATCAAAACTCCCGATTTTAGGGATGAGGTTTACAATATTTTGGATTACGGGGCTGTGGCAGATGGACAAACTGATGCCAGTGATGCAATTCGTTCTGCAATTGTAGCCTGTTCTGAAGAGGGGGGAGGGAAAGTTGTGGTGCCAGCAGGAAGTTATGCCACGGGTCCCATATACTTGCAAAGCAATGTAAACCTTCATTTGGAAGAAGGAGCCAGACTCTTATTTTCTACCGACCCAAAGGATTATTTGCCTTTGGTTTACACTAGGTGGGAAGGTGTGGAGTTGATGAATTACTCTCCTTTGATCTACGCTTTTGAAGAGGTAAATATCGCTATAACTGGAAAGGGAGTGTTGGATGGTCAGGCCAATGAAACTAATTGGTGGCCTTGGAAAGGGAAAAAGGAGTATGGCTGGAAAGAAGGAATGCCGCAGCAGGAAGATGCTGATAAAAGGCACAAGTTATTCCAAATGGCGGAAGATGATATTCCGGTGGAAAACAGAGTTTTCGGTGAAGGATATTACTTGCGCCCACAATTTGTACAGCCATATTTGTGTAAGAATGTACTCATCCAAGGTGTGAAAATTGTCAATTCCCCTATGTGGATTTTAAATCCAGTTTTATGTGAAAATGTAACCATAGAAGGAGTGACTGTGGAAAGTCATGGGCCAAATTCGGACGGATGTGACCCTGAGTCCAGTAAAAATGTCTTGATCAAGGATTGCTTTTTTAACACTGGCGATGATTGCATTGCCATCAAGTCTGGAAGGAATGCTGATGGAAGAAGGATCAATATCCCCAGTGAAAATATCATCATACAAAACTGCAAAATGGCTGATGGCCATGGCGGGGTGGTGATAGGAAGTGAAATATCAGGAGGAGTTAAAAACGTTTTTGCAGAAAATTGTGAAATGAACAGCCCACATTTAGAGCGGGCTTTGCGAATCAAAACCAGTTCAATGAGAGGAGGAGTCATTGAGAATGTTTATTTAAGAAATATCACAGTAGGGCAGATTTCGCAACAGGTAATCAGGGTGAATATGTTTTATGAAGATTCAGGGGCTTATGTGCCCATCGTAAGGAATATCAGAGTTGAGAATATGGAGGTGATGGATGGTGGTAAAGTTGGAGTACTACTTGAAGCCTATGAAAGTTCACCTGTTGAGAATGTTAAATTGGAAAATATCAACATTAAACACGTAGAGAAAGATTATGAATTTTCCAATGTGAAAGAGGTGACATTCAACAATGTAACCATCAATGGGGAAAATATTAAACTAGACTCTAATCAATGAAAAAACTGGTTTGCATAATTTTATTGATGTGTTATGCTGGGTTGTCGTATGCTCAGGAATATGACAAAAATAGTGCTTTAGCTTTTCCTGGAGCAGATGGTTTTGGAAAATACACTACAGGAGGAAGAGGCGGAAAGGTGTTGGTGGTCCATAATTTAAATGACGACGGTCCTGGAAGTCTCCGAGAGGCAATTAGGAAGAAGTACCCTAGAATTATTGTATTTGCTGTTTCTGGAAATATTAAACTGGAGTCAAGCTTGGATATCAATTATGGGGACTTGACCATAGCGGGCCAATCTGCCCCCGGAGAAGGAATAACCCTGCAAAACTATCCTATCAAGATCAAAGGCGACAATGTCATTATTCGCTATATCCGAAGCCGTTTGGGCGACCTGGAAAAGGTACAGGATGACGCCATGAGTTGTATTAGAAACAAGGATGTCATAATTGATCATTGTTCCCTGAGCTGGGCCACGGATGAGTGTGGCTCATTCTACGACAATGAAAACTTCACATTGCAATGGAGCATTATTTCTGAAAGTCTTAATGAATCAGTTCATGCCAAGGGAGATCATGGTTATGGAGGGATTTGGGGTGGTATGAGGGCCACTTTTCACCATAATTTATTGGCCAGCCATAATAGCAGGTTACCTAGGTTTAATGGAGCCAGGTATCACAAAATGCCGGAAAAGGAAATGGTTGATTTCCGGAACAATGTGATCTATAATTGGAAGAGTAATAGCTCATATGCAGGAGAGGAAGGACATCATAATATCATAGGAAATTACTATAAAGCTGGTCCAGCCACAAAATCAAACCAGAGTAGAATAGTGGAGCCTTATGCTCCTTTTGGCCAGTTTTATTTGGAAGGAAATGTAATGACGGCCTCTGAAGAAGTGAGCAAGGACAATAGCAAGGGAGTAGATGGAGTGGAAGATTTGTCAAAGGTATTGGTGACTGAACCTTTTCCTTTTGTTATGGCAAATGATCAGGAAAAAGCCGAAGTGGCTTATGAAGAGGTTTTGACAAAAGTAGGTGCTAGTTTGAATCGGGATCAAGTGGATAGGAGGGTTGTTAATGAAGTACGATCAGGCGTTAGCACTTTTGGAAAACAGGGAAATGGTATCATTGATAGTCAATCGGATGTGGGAGGATGGCCTTTGCTAAAGTCCAAAAAGGCACCAAAAGATTCAGATCAGGATGGCATGCCAGATGTTTGGGAGAAAGAGCACCATCTAAATCCCAATTCAGCTGATGATTCAGTTGGTTTTGACTTGGATAAGCAGTATACCAACATTGAAATTTACTTAAATGAATTGATTGGGAGTTGAAAATGCCCGCTTTGACGGAAGTTGTCACAGTGGGTGTTTTCTTCTTTGATTTATTATAGTTTTTGGCTTGGTCATGGAAAAGATAATCAATAAATTGGTTTGACTTATATCCCATGGAAGACCAACGTATCCCTTTTTTAACTTTACAGGAAGTACTAGCCAAAGTACTTGTACAATACCAATTTTCAGCTGAAAATGCTGAGCTCAGTGCTCGCTTATTTGCTCAATCAAGTTTAGATGGAGTTCCTTCACATGGGCTGAACAGGTTTCTAAGTTATTTGAATTTTATTAAAAAAGGTTTGATTGACGTACATGCCCGTCCAGAGATCATTGCCAGTTTTGGTGCTTTTGAGCGTTGGGATGGGTTATTAGGTCCCGGTAATATCAATGCCCACTTGGCTATGGATCGGTGTTTGGAATTAGCTAAATCAAGTGGTATTGGCTGTGTGGCACTCCAGAAAACAAATCATTGGATGAGGGCAGGTAATTTTGGATGGCAAGCTGTGGAAGCTGGGTGCATGGGGATTTGCTTTACCAATACCAAACCGAATATGCCTGCTTGGGGCGGCAGTGAGCCAAAACTGGGTAATAACCCTTTGGTAGTTGCTATTCCTCGTCAAAAAGGACCGGTAGTATTAGATATGGCCATGTCGCAATTTGCGTATGGAAAAATGGCTATTTATGAAAAAGAAGATAAGGAAATGCCTTATGAGGCAGGATTTGATCAGTCGGGCAAACTTACCAAATCTCCCAAGGAAATAATAGAACATGAGTTGGCCTTGCCCATTGGTTTATGGAAGGGAGCTGGGTTGAGTTTGATGATAGATATGCTGGCCGTTTTGTTGTCTGGCGGAGAAGCTACGCATGAGGTGGGCAAAAGTGGTGAGGAATATGGACTTTCACAGGTTTTTGTGGCTTTGGATCCAAACAAATTTGGAATGAAAGAATGGATGGAGGAGAAATCAGACCGCATAATAAGTGATTTAAGTCAGTCAGCTACTTTTGATGGAAAAGGGAAAGTACGTTACCCGGGAGAAAATACGCTGAAGATCAGGAAGGGAAATTTGGAAAAAGGTGTTCCTGTAGATGTTGATATTTGGAACGACATTTTAAGTTTATTAGAATGAAAAAAATCGAAGATAATGAAGTGCGTTGGGGGATTTTGGGTGTTGGTGATGTATGTGAGTTGAAAAGTGCTCCCGCTATGAATTTAGTGGAAAACAGTCGCCTTGTAGCGGTGATGAGAAGAAATGAAGAGAAAGTTAAAGACTATGCCAGAAGGCACCATGTTCCCAAGTGGTATACCGATGCTGATGAGCTGATCAATGACCCTGAAGTAAATGCTATCTACATTGCCACTCCTCCCCATGTACATAAGGAGCTTACCCTAAAAGTAGCAGCTGCTGGAAAGCCTGTCTATGTAGAAAAGCCCATGGCCAGGACTTATGAGGAGTGTAACGAAATGATGGCGGCATGTGAAGCTGCAGGTGTGCCTTTGTATGTGGCTTATTATCGCAGAACATTACCCCATTTTGTGAAGATCAAAGAGCTGATCGCTGCTGGAGCAATAGGTGATGTGCGGTATGTAAATATACAAATGAATCAAGTTTTGAGGCCGGACATTGTCAGGAACCTAGCCAATAATTGGAGAGTAGATCCAGAGGTGGCTGGTGGTGGCTATTTTTATGACTTGGCATCACATCAGTTGGATTTCCTTGATTTTGCTCTGGGGCCAATTAAAAAAGTCAAAGGTTTTAAGACAAACCAAGCTGGAATTTATGAGGCAGAAGATTTGGTTTTAGCCACTTTTGAATTTGAATCGGGAGTTTTGGGATCCGGGAACTGGTGTTTTACATCAAGTAAGGTTTCAGAAATAGATAGCACCATTATTTATGGAAGTAAAGGCCAGATCAGTTATGAGACATTTGGTAATGGTCAGTTGATATTGGATAGTGAAATAGAGGGAAAAAAGGTATTCGAATTTGATTTACCTAAACATATTCAAAGTATTTTAATTCAGGATATTGTGGGTGATATGTTAGGAATAGCTTCAAGTCCTTCTATTGGAAAGTCAGCAGCTAGAACAAATTGGGTGATGGATCAGATTGACCGTTGACTTTTCTTTATATGCCTAAATTACTGTATTTATATTTTATAGATTTATAAACCTATATTAATTGTTTATATGTTTTTAAGCATATAAATTGATTTTATAGGTTTTTAAACCTATATTTGAATTGCATCAAGTTTTAAGTTATGCAAAAAGCGACAGTCATCTCGGGAGATATTGTGTCCTCTACCAATTTGGTGTTGGAGGATCGGGCGATGCTAGAAGTGCGCTTAAAGGAATTGTTGGGAGCATTGACTGATAAATTTGGAACATTTGGTAGACTCATCAAAGGTGATTATCTCGAATGCGTTTGCAAAGCCCCTCAAGATGCACTTCAGGTAGCCTTAGCGATCAAGAGTTTTGTCAAGTCAATTGAAGTACAGCAAGCTGATTCGAGAAAGGATAATATTCGGATCAAGTTGTTCAAAACGCACGGAATTCGATTGGCTATTGGTTATGGCGACTTGCAAAGGTATGATCCTGAAAAAGGGATCATGGATGGAGAAGCAGTATACTTAGCAGGAAGGTTGATTAACCAATCGGCTTCGACCCATGGAAAGGAAAGGGTGGTGATCAAAAACACTTTGTTTTTCACTTCCCATAAGGAAAACCTTAATGAGCAGTTTGAACCTATAATGGCATTGTTGGATGTTTTGTTGAGTAAAGCTACTTCCCGGCAATGTGAAGTATTGTATTGGAAATTAATGGGCAAGAACGAAGATGAGATTGCAGAAAAGTTGGGGATTAGCCAGTCAGTGGTCAATCAGCACAGCACAAGCGTAGGCTGGAATAGCATAGAGAAGACGGTGGAATATTTTGCTAAAACCCTTAAAAAAGACATTCAATGAATTTAGGTCAATTTTTAGCTTTGCAATTTATCGCTCATGTTCTGGCAGATTTTTTTTTCCAAACAGACAGATTGGCGATTCAAAAAAATGAACTGGGTTTTCGAAGTCCATTTTTAAAGTGGCACATATTGATCGTGTTTTTGTTTTCTTGGGGATTGTCATTCCAGACCAGGTTTGTGTATGGTGCTTTGATCATTGCTTTGACTCATTTTATGATTGATGGCATTAAGCCCTGGATCAACAAGAATAAGATAGTAGGTCGATATTATTTTTTTATTGATCAGGCTTTGCATGTTTTAATGTTGGTCAGTGTGACAGTGTGCTATGCCTATTATGCTGAGTTGGATGCGTGGGTGAATATTCCCATTGGGATAAAGGGGTTGATTGGGGTTTTTGCGTATTTACTTTGTCTAAAACCGGCCAATATATTTATCAAAGAGATGTTCAGAGCTTATCAAATCAGTGTGCCGGGAACGGATGACCTTCCCAATGCCGGTAAACTGATTGGTGTTTTAGAAAGGGTTTTGGTCTTGACTTTTATTCTATTGAGACAATTCGAAGCTGTTGGGTTTTTAATAGCCGCAAAGTCAATCCTTCGATACAAAAACGATGATACCATCAAAACAGAATATGTATTGATCGGCACGATGTTAAGTTTTGGCATAGCTGTTTTACTGGGCCTATTGATTGGTTTTGTATAATCTATTTGAATTTTAATACATCAACTTTTAAATAAAATTTTGGTATGAAGTACTTGCTATTGGTGTTTGTAATTGTTTCGGGACAGGTTTCCGCTCAGATTTTTAATGAAAAAGAAATGGAGGCCAAAATTAAAGAAGTGACAGTTTTTCTTAATGGGGCCCAAATTAACCGGTCTGGAAAATCCACAATACCTAAAGGGAAGTCTATTTTAAAAATCAAATCTTTATCACCTCATATTGATGATAAGAGTATTTTAGTAAAAGCCAAAGGGGATTTCACCATTTTGTCTGTCAACCATCAGTATGATTATTTGAATGATTTAAAAAAAGATGAGCAGTTGTCAGACTTGGAAAATCAACTGGAAGCAATAGATAGGCAGTTGGAAGTGAACCTTTCTAAATTAACTGTTCTCCATGAAAAAGAAAGTCTACTAAATGCCAATAAAAACTTAGGTGGAAGGGATAATGGAGTTTCTTTGACTGAATTAAAGCAGGCAATTGATTTTTTTGGACAAGAGACTGAACAAATTAAAAAGGGAGAGCTTGATATTAAAGAATCAGATAAAATACTTAATAAACAGAAAGAAAGGCTTCAAAAGGAAATTGCTGAGGTGAAGGGCAAGGAGGAGTTCCCCAGTAGCATAATAGAAATTCGTGTAGAATCACTTTCTGAGGTACAAGGAAGCTTTGATATTACGTATTTAGTTGGATTTGCCGGCTGGTATCCAAAATATGATGTAAGGGTGGAAAATATCTCCCAGCCACTTCAGCTTAAATATAGGGCAGAGGTTTATCAGAATACCGGGGTAAATTGGGATAATGTAAAGCTTAAATTTTCTAATGGAAATCCCAATCAATCAGGGTTGGCTCCCGAATTACAGCCTTGGAAACTTAATTACGCTAGAAATACCATTGTAAATAACTCTTTTTATGGCGTTTCTTCAGGGAGTGTGGGTAGGGTTTCCGGAAAAGTTTTGGATGAAATGGGACAGGCTATACCGGGGGTTAATGTGATCGTGGATGGAACCTCAATTGGGACTGTCACCGATATCGATGGTAGGTATGATATTACTTTGCCACATGGGGCTAAAGAACTTAAATATACTTTTGTAGGCTATCAGCCGAAGCTGATTCCAATACAATCTTCAGCAATGACCGTACAATTGGAGCCGGATAATGTAGCACTTGAAGAAGTGGTTGTTGTTGGGTATGAGGTACAAAACAAATTACAGGGGAAAGTGATGGGGCTTATGGCAGGAAACTCCAGGAAAGAAGATAGCTGGAATTGGCAAGCAGAGTCTTTGCCTACGACCACCATTGAAAACCAAACCACTGTGGAGTTTGAAGTGGAAACTCCCTATTCCATTAAATCGAATGGAGAGATGCTTTCAGTAGACCTTAATACTTATAATATTGAAACAAAGTTCGAATATTTTGCTGTACCAAAGCTAGATAAAGATGCTTTTCTGGTAGCCAAAATAACCAATTGGGATCAATATAATCTGTTGGAAGGGGAAGCAAACCTTTACTTTGAGGATGCCTACGTGGGAAGATCCATTTTGGACGCAAAATCATTAAGTGATACACTTTCTATTTCCCTAGGTAGGGATAGGAGTATTGTAATAGGCAGGGAGAAAATTGACGAGTTTTCCGAAAGAAAGATTCTTGGTAGCAATAAGGTGGAAAGCCGGTCATATAAACTGATTGTCAGAAACAAGAAATCTCAGGCCATAAATCTGACACTATTAGACCAGGTTCCTGTTCCTGTACTAAATGATATTAGTGTAACTCATTTGGAACTATCCAAAGGAAACTTGGAAGAGAAAACAGGTAAGATCACATGGGATATGCAAGTTGAACCAAACTCTCAGAAAGAGCTTAAGTTGATCTATGAAGTGAAATATCCTAAACGAGAAAAAGTGATTTTGGAATAAATAAATTGGCTTGGATTTAGTAAATTAATTTATAGTTGATTGATTTTCAGAACCAAAATGATTTTCTATGAGAGCTTTTATCCCAGTGGTGATAGGCTTGGTGTTATTTTCATGCCATGAACCTAAGAGAGACCAAAATGAAAATACTGGTAATCTAAAAGAACTAAGCAGCTCCAAAGTTGGTGAAATCATTGACCTTACCTATGCCTTTTCCGATAAGACGATCTATTGGGTAACATCAAAAGAGTTTGAGTTGGAGGAAGTGGCAAAAGGGCAGACGGATAAAGGTTATTTTTACGCCGCCAATAACTTTGAGACTTCAGAGCATGGTGGGACACATATAGATGCTCCTGTCCATTTTGCTGAAAATGGGGTGTCTGTAGATAAAATTCCTTTGGAGCAATTGATTGGGTCGGCGGTAAAAATAGATGTTTCTGAAAAAGGATTGGCCGACCCAGACTATCAGATCAAGGTAGAGGATATCCAAGAATGGGAGAAAACAAATGGTGAGATCCCAGAAGGAAGCATAGTTCTTTTGTACTCTGGGCATAGCCAATATTATCCAGATAAGGGTAAATACTTAGGTACTACGGAAAGAGGAGCAAAGGCGGTTAAGGACCTACATTTCCCTGGCCTTTCTCCTGAAGCGGCGAATTGGTTGATGGAAAACCGAAAAATTAAATCAGTTGGAATTGATACTCCAAGCATAGATCACGGGCAATCTGTGTATTTTAAAACCCATGTGGCATTGATGACCCATGATATTCCGGCTTTTGAAAACGTAGCCAATATGGATGAATTGCCAGCAAAAGGTTTTCAGGTGATAGCTTTGCCCATCAAAATAGAAGGGGGAAGTGGAGGACCTTTAAGGATAGTGGCCATTTTGGACTAAGCTTGTGAAAAATAACTGAATGGTTTTAGCAATGTGTCAGTCTATGATGAAGTATTAAAACCTTTAAGTGGCTCTTTTTTTAATGAAAGGCGGATAGATTTTCAAACTTATTGACCAGTTGAGCCCCAATCATCTTGCTTTTTGGGGCGGTTTACCTAAATTTATACTTTATTAACCCAAAAATTACATTAATAATGACCTTTAAATACTTTGCTTCAGGAAGAATGATGGGAGGTTTAGCATTCCTAATGTCTTTACTTGGAAGTTTGACTTCTTGCGAGCCCCAACAAAAAGAGGAAACTGCTGAAACCAAGCGGCCCAATATCATTTTTATCATGTCTGATGACCATGCTTATCAGGCGATCAGCGCCTATGGATCTACATTGATCAATACGCCAAACATAGATCGAATCGCCAATGAGGGGATGTTATTTGAGAACGCCTTTGTCAGTAACTCCATTTGTGCTCCAAGTAGGGCTGTGATCCTGACCGGGAAACACAGTCACATCAATGGCTTGGTGGACAATGCTGTCCGGTTTGACAGTACTCAGGTTACTTATCCAAAGATTTTGAGGGAAAATGGTTATCAAACTGCCATGATCGGTAAATGGCACTTAAAAACCCAACCTACTGGCTTTGATTATTGGAAGGTGCTTCCGGGACAGGGGCACTATTATAATCCCGAATTTAGAACGCCTGAAGGCATTGTGTTGGACTCTGGCTATGTTACGGATTTGATTACGGATTTTGCGATAAACTGGTTGGAAGAGGCCAAAGACAAGGACAAGCCTTTTATGCTAATGTACCAGCACAAAGCTCCCCATAGAGAGTGGTTGCCTACTGAGGAAAACTTCAGAAACTATACCCAAAAAGAATTCGCAGAACCTGAAAGCTTGTTCGATGATTATGAGGGAAGAGGTAGGGCTGCCAAAGAAGCTGAAATGAGAATTTCTACGCATATGGGCTTAACCAACGACAGCAAAATTCATCCGGATATTGTTGAGAAATTAGGTTACAAAGAGTTTATCAACTGGTATTCTGGTGCTTACCATGGCAATTTGGACAGGATGAGTCCAGAAGAGAGAGCAGCTTGGGAAGAGGTTTATGGACCAATTAATGAAGCATTTGAGAAAGCAGACCTTCACGGTGATGAGCTGACCAAATGGAAATACCAAAGGTACATGCAGGACTACTTGGCCAGTATTGAATCTGTAGATGAAAATGTGGGCAGACTTTTGGATTATTTGGAAGAGAATGGTTTGGCTGAAAATACCATCATTATCTATACTTCAGATCAGGGTTTTTACTTGGGAGAGCATGGCTGGTTTGATAAGCGTTTTATGTACGAAGAGTCGTTTAGAACTCCTTTGATGATCAAATGGCCAGGTGTTATCACAGCAGGAAGCAAAAATACTGATTTGGTACAAAACCTTGATTTTGCAGAAACCATGTTGGATGCAGCTGGAGTAGACATTCCAGAAGAGATGCAAGGCAAAAGCATGTTGCCTTTGCTAAAAGGTGAGAAGGTGGAGTGGAGAGATGCACTTTATTATCACTACTATGAATACCCCGGCATTCATGCTGTAAAAAGACATAATGGTGTAAGGACTGATCGCTATAAGCTTATTCATTTTTATTATGATATTGACGAATGGGAGCTTTATGACCTTCAGGAAGATCCCAAAGAGATGAACAATTTGTATGGTGACCCTGCTTATGCCGAAGTACAGGAGAATATGCACCAAAAGCTAGAGGAATTGATGAAGGAATATAAAGATGAAGTAGTTATTCCGCAGCTGTAATTCTTGGCGACAATTTTGAATAAAACCCCAATTGATCAGAGTCAATTGGGGTTTTATCTTTTGGACAAGTATGGTTCAAAAATTTGATGCTTCTGATTTCGTTTGTATAGGATGGAGAATCCATACTTATAAATGATGAAGGTAGGAATAAATAAAAGCCTAATTATTTAAGTAGGTTTATACCTAAATGTGGTATATTGGTTTACGAAAACAAGAGTACATTTTTAGTCTTTATACCCAATTATGAAGAAGATACTCCTAATAATAAGTGTGGTCATTTTTAGTGTCTATTTGATGCTTTATATTTCTCCATATTTTATTAAAAACTACTTTAATAAGCATTCAGAAGAACTTATAGGGAGAAAAGCATTTTTAGAAAAATTGAGTTTTAATCCTTTTAATGGCAAGGTACATTCTGAAAATTTCACCGTTTATGAACAGGAAGACTCTACACAGTTTTCAGGTTTTGCCAGCTTAGATATCAATATCAATTTTCTGAAAATGGTCACCGGTAATTTTCAGTTTGAAGAAGTAGCATTGGACAGCCCGTATGTCCATGTGGTCAATCGTACGGGGAATTTTAATTTTGATGATTTGTTGGTCTCAGAAAATTCAGAGGAAGAAGGTGAAGGGGAGAGTACCATCGCCTTTGAAATCCTGAATTTTAGGATGGACAAAGGGATTGTTACTTACTATGAAACCGAAATAGATCATGAAGTGGTCATGGATGACCTATCCTTGGAATTGCCACGTTTTGCTTACAACAGTGAATCGGCCAACATGGATATTAAATTGGTCATCAATAAGACGGGACAATTAACGGTGAAAAATGATTACTATCCCTCGCAAAATAAGCTGGATGCACGATTGTCCTTAAGGGGCTTAAAACTGGATATTATCAAACCTTATTTGAGTGATTACATGGTTTCGGAGGATTTCGAAGGAGTTTCAGGAGGGGATGTGCGTATTATTGGAAGCTTTGCTGAAGAAACCAATGTGAATATTGATGGGAAAGCTTGGGTCACTCAACTAACAGTCAAAGACACCGCTCAAAGTCCGGTTTTTGAGGCTGATTCTATAATGGTTTCTTTAAAGAATATTGATGTTTTCAAAGAGCGATATGAAGTGGGGCGCGTTTATGCAGAAAACTTTAAAATGCGCTTTGATATGTTGGACAGTACCAATAATATGATGGTGATGTTTGCTCCGATGCTAGAAGAAGGAGAAACAGAAAGTGCAAGCAATGATACAGTCCCTAAACAAGTTAATGAGACGGAATACTATTACTCTATAGACACCTTTTTGGTGGTAAATAGTAGTATGAAATACAGGGATTATGCCTTGGACGAATATTTTGAATATAATATTACCGAAATAGCGGCATTAGCTGACAATATCCGTTCAGATAGTCAAGAAGCAAAGTTAAGCAGTACTGGTGTACTGAACGTGCAGGGGAATTATAATGCCAATTTGATATTTGACCCAAATAAGCCGCTTGATTTTTCTTTGGATTTTGTGGTAAAGGGATTCCAAATGGAAGACCTTAGTCCATTCAGTATGACCTATGCGGGCCATCCTATTTTTGAAGGCAATTTGGTTTATAGTGGAAAGACTACGGTTAAGGATGGAATCATGGACAGTGAAAACAAGATAACGGTCTACGATCTTGAGGTAGGTAAGAGGGTCTCAAAAAATGTCCTCTATGTGCTGCCACTCAAATTTGGTGTGTTTTTGTTGAAGGATAAAAACGGTGTGGTTAACCTTGACCTTCCTATGGAGGGAAACCTTTATGATCCGCAATTCAAAGTCTGGCCGATCGTTTGGCAAATCATCAAGCAAAATCTGGATAAGGTGGTGTCTGCTCCAGGGAAGTTGTTGGCCAATGTATTTGGGATGAAAGAAGAGGATATCAATTACGTTGGGTTTGAGCCTTTAGATAGTTTGGTAATGGAGGAGCAACAAAAATCCTTGGATAATCTAATAGTACTGATGGATAAAAAGCCAGGATTATTGGTTGAACTTTCCTATTATGAACCCGACCAAATTGAATCCATGAATTTGGCCATGTATAAGGCTAAGAACAAGTATCTTTCCGAACAACTGGGGATAAATATGGAAGGAAATATAAAAGCGGATGAAAGGATAGCAGATAATGATATTCATTTTATAAATTATATGAAGGGCAGGTTGTTGTTAAATAACCCAGAGTTGGACAGCGCCCAATTGGTTCAATCTCCAGATTCATTGGCCCTGGAAATGATTGGTATGGAGAATGTCTTGCCTCAAGCCAAGCTTCTGGGAACTGCAAGAAGAGAAAATATTATTCACTACATCAGCACAAAGGATAGTACAAAAACCAATAAATTTTCATTTGTGGAACTGGAAGAAATACCAAAATTCCCAATTGATAAAAGTGGATTTGTAGTTACTTTTGACGTAGAATAATCGTTTAATTATCCCCCTGCCTTTATGCTTTATACCACCTTGCTTTTTCTTCATTCTATTGTAAGGTGGTTGGTTTTGGCGAGCGTTTTGGTGGCTGTTTTTCGAATTTATAGAGGTTGGTTCACTAATATGCCATTTGATAATTTTGATGAAAAATGGAATAGAATCGCAGTTTCCATGTTGCATCTCCAATTTACGATAGGAGCCCTTCTTTATTTTGTAAGTCCAATTATCAGGTATTTTTATCAGCACTATAATGAGGCTGTCCATGAAAGACAAATTAGGTTTTTTGGAATGGAGCATAGTTCTATGATGTTTCTGGCTGTTTTTGTAATCAGTATAGGAGTTTCATTGGCCAAGAAAAAAGATGAAGACCAAAAGAAGTTTAAAATATTGGGAATCTGCTACACGGTGGGCATTTTACTTATTTTGATCAATATACCTTGGCCATTTTCTCCTTTTGCAGCTAGACCTTACCTAAGGTTTTTCTGAATGCCAACTGGTTAGGTAATGGCTGCCCAAAGGATAGCCATGTCGCATTTTAGAGAGTTTATCTGCAAAAAATTATAATTTTTGGAGCAAATAAGTGGTTTGTTGACAGCCTTGACCTTTGATTTTCTTAACTAGAGAAAAGATTATTTTTAATCAGTTTTAAACTTCAGAATATGAAAAAGTTAATTTTCATCCTTGCTCTAATGATTTTCTGTTCTCTGGAAGGCTTTTCTCAGGACATAAGATTGAATGCCTATGCCCTTTATACTTTCGCTGATAAGTTTGATTCCTACTGGGATGTAGGAAATAACTACTATTACAGTGGGAAAATTGAAGATGGACTGCAGTGGGGAGGAGGATTGGAGTATCGGGTAAATGAATTGGTGGGTGTGGAATTGCTTTATTTAAGACAGGATACCAATAGCCCAACGTGGTACAGAAGAGTGGCTGGACCAGACCAGTTTACTAATTTTGATTTGGGAATAAACTACATTATGGTGGCACCTACAAGGTATTTTAAGGCAGCAGGAAGTCCCATAGAAGGATTTGGAAGTTTGATGGTGGGTGTGATGGTTGCGAGCTTGACAAACCCGGATAATAACAGGGAAGATACAGCTACTAAACTAGGTGTAGGAGCGAAGGGAGGCATGATATACTGGGGATCGGAGAAAGTGGGGATTAAATTACAAGCCCAATTGCTTTCTGCTGTACAATCGATGGGAGGAGGATTTTACTTTGGAACTGGAGGTGCAGGAGCAGGAGTGAATAGTTATTCTTCAATCTATCAGTTTAGTCTTGGAGGGGGATTAGTTCTTAAATTGAATTAAACTTAGCAAATTTATTTTTGGCCAATAGAATGTAATGCCCAATTATTTTGTGGCTGTGGTTGAGTGATTTTGGCAATTTAAGTGTCTATCGTTGCAATTAACAAAAACCATAAACTACAAAATAAGATGAAAAAACTAATTGCTGAATTTATCGGAACTTTTTGGTTGGTGCTTGGCGGCTGTGGGAGTGCTGTTTTAGCGGCAGGGTTTCCCGAGTTGGGGATTGGCTTTGCAGGTGTTGCACTTGCTTTTGGTCTTACAGTGCTGACCATGGCCTACGCCATTGGCCATGTTTCAGGATGTCATTTGAACCCAGCAGTGTCTATTGGACTTTGGGCTGGAGGTAGATTTGATTCAAAAGAGCTGTTGCCTTATATCATTGCCCAGGTTTTGGGTGGATTAGCTGGAGCAACTATACTTTATTTGATTGCTTCTGACAATCCAGCATTTGAGTTGGGAGGTTTTGCAGCAAATGGCTTTGGGGAGCACTCACCTGGAGGGTTCGGAATGCTTGCCGCATTGATTACGGAAATTGTCATGACTTTTGCATTCTTGATTGTGATCTTGGGTGCCACTCACTCCAAAGCTCCACAGGCTCTGGCAGGGGTAGCGATTGGTCTTTGTCTTACCCTGATTCATTTGATCAGTATACCAGTAACTAATACTTCCGTTAATCCGGCAAGAAGTACCAGTCAAGCTATTTTTGTTGGAGATTGGGCCTTGGGGCAATTATGGCTCTTTTGGGTAGCGCCAATCGTTGGAGCTGTTTTGGCAGGTTGGATTTACAAATACCTGTCTCCTGAAAAGGCTTAATTTGATTTATCTAATAAAATATGTGGGACCCTGTGAGTGAAAAATCACAGGGTTTTTGCCTATATATTGTTTATGGGATAAGTACTTTTGAATTAGTTTTTATAGGGTCATTAGTATTAATTCTGGACAAACAAATTATTTTCAAGCATATTGACTCAGGTACTTTTTGAAAGCTTTCTTATCTTACTTTTTGATTGGAAGATTAAGTTCAAATAAGTGCAAAATTAAAAATGGCTCATACTTTAAAATTTGGGATAATTGGCACGGGGGCAATTGCTGGACAACATGCAGCAGCGATTAGGGAATCAAAAAATAGTGAATTGGTGGCTGTATGCAGTTCTACTCCCGTCAGGGCTGAGCAAGCCAAACATAAATTTGGAGTAAGTACGTATTTTGAAATAAATCAATTTTTAGCTCATCCTGAATTGGACGTGGTTTGTATTTGTACAGCCAGTGGACATCATATGGAAGTGGTTATAAAAGCTGCTCAGGCCGGTAAGCATGTATTGGTAGAAAAGCCCATTGAAATCAACCTTTCCAGAGCAGGGGAGATGATTAAGGCTTGCCATGAAAATGAGGTGAAATTAGGGGTTGTTTTCCAAAACCGTTTTAACGAGGGGTATTTGAAACTCAAAGCTGCAGTAGAAAAGGGTGAACTGGGAAAACTGCTAATGGGCAATGCTTATATCAAATGGTTTAGGGATGAGGCTTATTACCAAAGTAGTCATTGGAAGGGGACTTTGAAAGGTGATGGAGGCGGAGCTTTTATCAATCAGGGCATCCATACAATCGATCTTTTATTGGACATTATGGGAGATGTTAAGGATATATATGGCCAGGTAAAGACAGCCCTCTATGACATTGAAGGAGAGGATTTAGGAACTGCTTTGATCAATTTCAAAAATGGAGCCATGGGGAATATTACAGCGGGAACTTCATTATACCCGGGTTATCCTGAACGATTGGAGGTATATGGAACTAAGGGTAGTGTGATTTTGGAAGCAGGGAAGGTGGTAGCTTGGAATGTTAAAGGGCAAGAGCAAAAAGCTGTTAAAGAGGAAAGCAAAGAATCGAGTGGGGCCGCAGACCCTATGGCCATTGGGCATCGTTTACATTTGTTACAAATTGAAGATATGATTTCAGCTATATTAGAAAATAAGGAGCCGTTGGTTTCAGGAGAAAAAGCCTGTAAATCCTTGGCAGTGATTAGAGGAATTTATGAAAGTTCGAATAAAGGAATTAAAGTTAAAGTTTGAAACTAATTACTTCCATAAAAAAAAAGAGGGCCATCTGCCCTCATTTTCTATTGATTTTTCATGCTATATAACAAACCCATTTCAAGGCCTCTGAGCTCGGCCAGGCCTTTTAGCCTGCCGATCCCAGTATAGCCAGGGTTAGTGGTTTTTCTTAAATCATCGAGCATTTGGTGCCCATGGTCCGGACGCATGGGAAGTGACTTCTCTCTTCTTGACTGAATCAAGATGAGCTCCTTGATCACTTCGATCATCGGGACATCACCCTCAAGGTGATTGGCTTCATGAAAATTACCTTCTTCATCTCTCTGGGTACTTCTGAGGTGGATAAAGTGAATATGATTTCCCCACTCCCTGATGATTTGGGGAAGGTCATTGTCTGCTCTAACTCCAAAGGATCCAGTGCAGAAAGTGATGCCGTTGTATTCACTGGAATTGTCTGTAAGTAACCTTTCTACATCATCTATGGTGCTGACCACTCTTGGCAGACCAAACATAGGGAAAGGTGGATCATCTGGATGGATGGCCATAAATACCCTGTTCCTTTCCGCAACAGGAATGATCTCATCCAAGAAAAGCCTCAAGTTTTCTGCCAATACCTTTTCATCGATATCCTGGTAGGTGTCCAGTACTTTTTGGAAATCTTCTACCGTGTAGCCTTCCTCAGCTCCTGGTAAGCCAGCAATAATATTTTTGGTGAGCAACTGTTTGGCATCATAACTCATGCTTTGAAAGTGCTCTTCTGCTTTTTGAATGACTTCCTTGGTATAAGAAGCAGATGCATTGGGGCGCTTGAGGATAAATAGGTCAAAGGCAGCCAAGGCCTTTAGTTCAAAACGAAGGGCTTTGGAACCATTTGGAAGCTCATAGGCCAAGTCTGTACGTGTCCAGTCGAGGACAGGCATAAAGTTATAGCATACCGTATGTATCCCTTCTGCTGCAAGGTTTTCAATGGAGGTTTTGTAATTGGAGATGTACGCTGCAAAATTCCCACTTCTTGTTTTGATGTTTTCATGTACCGGAATGCTCTCTACCACAGACCATGTCAATCCTGCGGCCTCGATGGTATCTTTTCTTTTTTTGATTTCTTCTCTACTCCAAACTACGCCATTGGGAAGATGGTGTAGCGCAGAAACTATGCCTGTAGCACCAGCTTGTGCGATGTCGGCTAAGGTTACCGGGTCATTGGGGCCATACCATCTCATGGTTTGCTCCATTTTCTTTAATGCTTTCATGCTTGGGTTTGACTTTCGATTAGAAACTTATACTCCTGCGTATGCACTAAAGCCTCCATCTACTGGAATGATGGTTCCTGTGACGAATTTGGAAGCGTCGCTGCAAAGGAATCCTACGGCGCCGAAGAGATCCTTGGGATTACCAAAACGGTCCATTGGTGTATGGCTGATGATTTGCGATCCTCTAGTGGTTAGGCTACCGTCTTCATCGGTCAAAAGCTCCCTGTTTTGTTCTGTTAAAAAGAAGCCCGGTGCTATAGCATTTACGCGATAGGATGTGCCGTACTTTTGGCAGAATTCTACGGATAGCCATTTGGTGAGGTTGTCAATGGCGGCTTTGGCGGAAGCATAACCAATTACTCGTGTCATTGGTCTGGAAGCGGCCATTGAAGAAATATTGATGATACTTGCTTCAGGGTTTTTTAGGAGAAGGGGTGTGAAAATTTGTGTAGGCATCAATGTGCCCATATAATTAAGCTCCATAACTTTCTTTACCTCATCAATGTGCAGGTCCGTGATTTTTTGGTCTGGAGTGACAATGGCTCCAGGCATATTGCCACCAGCGGCATTGATGAGCACGTCAATTTTCCCAAAATCCCTCTCAACTTGTTCTTTGGCTTTAATAAGAGCTTCTTCATTGGTGACGTCTGCTACTAATGGAGAAGCTTGTCCTCCATTTTCATTGATATGGGTAACCAGGTCTTTTACCTTATTTGGATTTCTTCCTAAAACAATGACTTTGGCACCTTCTTCCGATAAGTAAGTGGTGATTTGACTGCCAAGAACTCCTGTGGAGCCACTGATGAGTATGATTTTATCTTTTACAGAAAATAGATCAGACATGATGTTTGATTGACTTAATAATGATTAACGAATGTAAATTAGTGGAAGTTAAAGAAACCTTTAGCATTGTTATAGCAAATATCCTGTACCAATTTCCCCAACCATTTTTCATCAGCTGGTAATTCGCCATTGGCTACATCATTTCCTATGAGGTTACAAAGCGTTCTTCTAAAGTACTCGTGGCGAGGAAATGACAAGAAGCTTCTTGAATCCGTAAGCATCCCTACAAAACAGCTGAGCAGCCCCATATTGGAAAGTGCATTCATCTGTTTTTCCATACCATCTTTTTGATCCATGAACCACCAACCTGAACCAAATTGTACCTTTCCTCTAACCGAGCCATCATTGAAGTTGCCTGCCATGGTGGCCATTACTTCATTGTCTCTAGGGTTAAGGTTGTAAAGTATGGTTTTACAAAGCTGATCATTTTTGTTCAGCTCATTCAAAAACAGAGAAAGGGCCTTAGCTTGGCTAAAGTCCCCAATAGAGTCAAAGCCGGTGTCAGGACCTAAAGTAGCCAACATCCTCTCATTGGTGTTTCTCAAGGCTCCCAAGTGAAATTGCTGGGTCCATCCTTTGGAATGATAAAGTTTACAAAGTTCAATCAAGGTTACAAACTTGAAATAAGCGGTTTCCCGCGTGTCCAGTTCACCACCAGAAATCACCTTATTAAATAAATCTTCAATATCATAGGTGCCTAAAGGAAAAAAGTAGAGTTGTTCCAAGCCATGATCAGCTAGTCTGCCACCATTTTCATGGAAGAAAGAGATACGGTTTTCCAGGGCTGCCATTAATTTTTCATGGCTGTTAATCTGAATGTTACTGGTGGTAGAAAGTTTTTCCAAATAAGCTTGATAAGACTTAGGGTCTTCCACAGCAAAAGACTTGTCAGGCCTGAAAGTAGGGAAAAGGCCTATGGGCATTCCATCCTTGTGGGCTTTTTGATGGTATTCAAGGCTGTCAATGGGGTCGTCTGTAGTACAAACAGTTTCTACCTTCATGCCTGTAAGGAGTGCCTGGGTACTGTGGGAATCTTGCTGAAGCTGAGCGGTGGCCTCTTGATACACCTCATGGGCATTATCCTGAGAGAGTAGGCTTTCAATTCCAAAGTATCTCAACAGCTCTAAATGAGTCCAATGATAAAGAGGGTTTCTCATGGTATAAGGAACGGTATAAGCCCACTGGGCAAACTTTTCTTCATCACTTGCATTACCTGTTATATACCTTTCATTTACTCCCAAAGTACGCATGGCCCGCCACTTATAGTGGTCTCCAGCAAGCCATATTTGAGAGATGTTTTCGAATTTCCTGTTTTCTGCAAGATCTTTGGGTGATAAGTGGCAGTGGTAATCAATGATGGGCATTTCCTTTGCATAATCATGGTAAAGGACATTGGCCATCTTAGATTGAAGCAAAAAATCATCTTGGATGAAAGTGGATTTAATGTCAGTTGCGGGATTACTCATAAGTCATTTAATCTGATTTTCATAGGGAAAAGCTGAGAGCCATTGCTATGAAAATTATACTTAATTTTTGATTTTTTGCGAGGTTTAAGCATCAATAACATACATGCAAATGTGTGTGTTTTGTTTTTGCTCATTGAAGTAGAGAGAATACCTAAACTGCAAAAAAGAACGAATGTATCTATAGTTTACAATAAGTAATATTAGGCAATGTTTGTTGTTTTTTTAAGGAAAAAGAGCACTTTAATAACGGAATCGTTTTCGTACCTTCAAGGACACAAGTATTATTCTGAATTATCCAGTATCAATAGGTAAAATAGTTTTAAATTTGATGTCCATAATAATTGCTGAGAATTGTTTATGAGTGGAATTAACATCAAGAAATTAGCCGAAGCACTTGGTTTGGCCCCTTCTACAGTTTCAAGGGCACTCAATGACAGCCATGAGATCAGTGAGAAGACCAAAAAAAGGGTCTTACAGATGGCTGATAAGATGAATTATCAGCCTAATCCATTTGCAAGGAGCCTCCGAGAGCACAGAAGCAAGACCATTGCCATGATTATTCCCGATCTGGTCAATAACTTTTTTTCACAAGTCATTGAAGGAGTTGAGGAGATTACCCAGCAGTTTGGTTATCACCTGTTGGTTTACCATACCCATGAGAACCTCGAAAAGGAGAAGGAAATCGTGTCCCATTTGCTTAATGGGCGGGTAGATGGGATTATGATGTCCGTATCCCACCAAACCAAAGAAATTGACCATTTAAATCGAATACACCAAAAAGGGATTCCGATAATTTTCTTCGATAGGATTTGTGAATCCATTCCTACAACCAAGTTTGTTACCAATGGTTATCAAAGTGGTTTCGAAGCAACATCTCATTTGGTGGAGCAGGGTTGTAAAAGGATTGCATTCTTGTTGTTGTCCAGAGAAATTTCCATTAGCCAACAGCGCTTAAAGGGCTATGTGGATGCACTTGATCATCATGGCTTGGAATTGGACGAAAAGCTGATCCTCAGGTGTGATAACCAAGAAGGAGAGTATCATGGGATTATCAAAAAGTTTCTAAAGCAATCAAACAAGCCGGATGCTGTTTTGGCAGCGGTAGAAAAATTGGCTATCAGCACTTATTATGTAGCCAAGGAACTTGAAATTTCTATTCCTGATGATTTGAAAGTGGTCAGTTTTTCCAATATGAAAATTGCTGATTTGTTAAATCCAAGTTTGACCACCATTGCCCAGCCTACCCATGAATTTGGAAGACAAGCTGCCAGCCTGCTGATGAAAAAACTGAACAAAAAAAATACGCCTGACTTTGCAGATGAAGTAATTGTTCTTCCCTCTACCTTGCATATTAGGTCTTCTTCTACAAGAAAGTAGATAGATACAGTTTATTTCTTAGTGACCGTTATTGTTAAAGAAAAGTTGAAACAAAAAATCCCGGGATTCCCGGGATTTTTTGGCTTATTGATGATTGTTTATTTGAAGGCATCTGCTTTGTGATAGGCGTCAATAAGGGCTTGCTCACCTTCTTTTCCTGGCATGGCATTTCCATGTTCCATGCCACAGACTCCTTTGAATCCTTGGTTATCGATCCATTTGAAGACATTTTGATAGTTGATCTCACCTGTCCCAGGTTCCTTTCTGCCTGGATTGTCTCCAATTTGAATATAGGCGATTTCCTCCCAGCAAAGCTGCATGTTTTTGATCAGGTCTCCTTCATTTCTTTGCATGTGATAAATGTCGTAAAGAATCTTGCAAGCAGGGCTGTCCACTGATTTGCAGATCAGGTATCCCTGATTGGAGTGCCTCAAAAATAGGTCGGGGTTATCACTCAGTGGCTCCATGACCATCGTTAAATTGTGCGGTTCAAAAACATCGGAGGCCAATTTATAGGCTTCGATTACATGGGCTGTTTGTTGGTCCAAAGGTAATCTCCGCTCAAAATACCCAGGTACCACTGTCATCCATTTGGCATTGACTATTTTGGCTACTTCTACTGCTTTCTCACATTCTTTTACAAAAGCATCTTTGAACTCTTGCTTACCAGTAGTTAGTCCGGTTTTCCAATTGAAGCCTGGGTCAATCACAAAAACCCCCATGGTCATGTTGTTCTTCTCCAGTGCTGCACCGATACGTTTTTGATCTTCCAATGAGCGCTTCATAAGCCCATTGTCCTCAAAAGCAGTAAAACCTTGTTCGGCCATGAAATTGATTTGATCTACATAATCATCGCCGGCGTGGTTTTTAAACATGCCAAAGTGAGGAGCGTAGTTCATATTGAATTCTCTTCTTGCTTTGGCTTTTTCTGAAGTACTTGCCAGTGATACTCCACTGGTGAATGTAGCCAAGGCACTACCTAGGGCAGCATTTTTTAAAAAATTCCTTCTAGGGTTAGTGTGGTTTTTCATTTTAATATTGTTGTTAATTGCAGTAATTATTAAGGTTATTTTGAGAAATACAGTATTTTCAAAAGCTGTTCAATATAAATAGTTATCTATCGATTCGCAAGGGATTTGGTTTGCGAGTTCCACCCTTTAGGATAAATGGAGGATACAATCAAAAGGATATCAATTATGAAATGTGACAACATGTGTCTGTCTTTTTGTTCTGCCTAAGGTCAATGATGTCATATGGATGAAAAAATGTTACATTTATTACATTATCAAAGCTTGAATTCTAGGTGACAATATGAATCGAATAGACCGCTTAACCGCAATATTGACCCATTTACAATCCAAAAGATTGGTCAAAGCACAGCAGATTGCTGATCGTTTTGATATTAGTTTACGGACGGTTTATCGCGATGTAAAAGCGCTCGAAGAAGCTGGTGTACCCATCATCGGTGAAGCAGGTTCAGGGTATTCTTTGGTGGAGGGATACAGGTTACCCCCTGTCATGTTCACAGAAGATGAGGCAATGGCTTTTGTAGTAGCAGAAAAAATGGTTGAAAAGCTAACAGATAAAGAAAGTGCAGCCCATTTTAAATCGGCCATGTATAAAATCCGGTCTGTACTTCGCAGTGGGGAGAAGGAAATCTATGAACAGGTAGAAACGCATATTGAAATCAGAAAGAAAGCCAATACTCTTCAGCAAGCCAATAGGCCTAAGACGATCCCTACCATTCTTTCAGGTGTAGTAAACAAAGTGGTATTGATCATGGAGTATCAAGCAATGGGCAAAGAGGTTGCATCAGAAAGAAAAATAGAGCCAGTGGGTATCTACTATTTTTATGATCAATGGTATATGATTGCTTATTGTCGCCTTAGAAATGCCTACAGAACTTTTCGAATAGACAGAATAATTTCTTTGAGGGAATTGGAGGAGAAATTTGAAGATAAACATCCAAGTTTGCAGGCCTATTTAAAAGAGTTGGAGAACAAAAAGGAGTTGACCAAGATTGTGGTTGAAGTGGATAAATCGGTGGCACCGTATCTGAATCAATCGAAATATGAATATGGTTTGGTGTATGAAGCAGATGTAGCAGATAAAGTGGAGATGACATTTATGCTGCCTTATGAGGATGACTTTATGAGGTGGTATTTTATGTTTGCAGAATATGCTGATATCCAGTCCCCGGATCATTTGAAGGATAAGGTCATTCAAAAAATGCAGGAAAAGTGGGAGCGATTAAAGAAAAGCACTAGCCTACTGACATAGGGTTGTCACTATTGAAGCTTTACTTTGTCCTAAAGAAAACCAAAAAACATAAAGAGATGCTTCCGCGTACTTTCTTTAATGTTTTGAATTTTGGGAATGAAAATTTTGTGATTCTAGAGTTCGCGGTTTTCAAGTGTTTATATTTGTGTCACTTCTTAAGGCGGATTATTGGCCGAATGATTCAGAGATGACTTTAAGATTAAATAAATCTATTTTGTTATGATTTTGGTATTTAAAACATCTATTGATAATGAAACTGAAGTCGATCATGTAGCTCCTGTTTTGAACAGGATTTTGGGAAAAGGGGCGTGGAATTTTGACTTGGAAGATTGTGATCGGATTTTAAGGGTTGTTACCGAAGTAGATCAAGTAGAAGAAATTGCAACAGCAATCTCTGCATCTGGTTTTTTTTGTGAAGAATTGGGTGATTGAACTTCAATCGATTTTTAGTTAATGTAAAGTGTTTTTTCTTCCGATTTAAGAAATTCAAAAGAGGTATTAATAAATTTTTTTGATCGTTTTTCAAAAACAATCACGCTGTAATGATTTTATAAAACCTATAGTTATTATCAATTACAATTAATTTGGATTAAATCTAAATAGATATACTTTTGTGAAGTTATCTGTAATTAATCTAAATAATGAAAAGGTTTATAGCGCTGTTTTTAATATCTGCTTTGTTGCTTTCATGTGGCTCGAAGTCTTCTGAAAGTACTCAGCAGGAAGAAGTCTATTCGTCCAAAAAAATCATCACAGCAGGGGGCACTATTACTGAAATTGTCTTTGCATTGGGACATGGAGATGAGATCATTGCAACGGACAGGACAAGTACTTACCCTGCCAGCATGCAATCATTGCCTTCTATTGGATATAGAAATCAGATTCAAGCGGAAGGGATACTTTCCCTTGGTCCAGATATGATTTTGGTGGAAGAAGGTTACCTCAATGATGACGTGCTATTACAACTTCAAAATAGTGGTAAGGAAGTTCATGTCTTTGAAAAACCACTTGATAAATCCAGCTCAATAAGTTTGATAGAGTCTGTTGGCCAGCTGTTTAAAGAAGAAGGAAATTCCAAAAAATTAGTGGATGATCTCGAACAAGACTTTAGTAGGTTGGAAGCATTGAAGACTAATGATAAAAGAAGTCCTGAAGTGATCTTTATCATGTCCAGAGGCCCTGAAACAGTCTTTTTGGCTGGTAGAGAAACTTTTGCAGATGCCATCATCCAATTGGCAGGAGGCAAGAAATCCCCAGTGGACTTTGAAGGAATTAAGCCACTTACTCCAGAAGCTTTAGCTGCCATCAATCCTGAATACATCTTACTGTTTGAATCGGGTTGGAAAGCATCAGGTGGAAAAGATGGTTTGAAAGCCATTCAAGGAATCACAGAAACTGAAGCTTGGAAAAAAGACCAACTGATAGCGATGGATGGTCATTATCTTTCTGGGTTTGGACCTAGATTAGGAAAGGCGGCTATAGAGTTGTTCGAAAAGACCCACCCTTAAGTTTAAAGCCATGATACTGTCTTTAAATTATCATAATGTTCGATCCAAGCGCCCATTAATTCTGGGGGTATGCTTTGTATTGCTTTTAGCTTCGGCACTATTGGCCTTGCTGACAGGAGCTTACCCCATATCGTTGTCGGAAGTAGTGAATGTTATTCTGAGCAAGTTTGGCTTGAGTTTAATCGAAGTTCCTGATGAAAAAATGGCAGTATTGTGGACCATAAGGTTACCAAGAGTATTGTTAGCGATTTTGGTTGGGGGTGCCTTGGCTGTTGCAGGGGCATCTTTACAGGGACTTTTTAGAAATCCATTGGTAGAGCCTGCCATCATAGGAGTCAGTTCGGGAAGTGCTTTGTTTGCGGTTATCATGATCGTTTTTTCAGGAACGATTGGTTGGCAATTGCAATCCATCATGGGGGTCTTTGCTTTGCCATTTGCTGCCTTTATAGGAGGCTTGCTGAATACTTTCCTGGCTTACAGATTGGCCAGTAAAGGAGGCAAAACTGACATTTCCATTTTGATATTGGCTGGAGTGGCCATCAATGCACTCTCAGCAGCTTTGATAGGCTTGGTAATTTATTATGGAGATGACAATGCCATTCGAAACTTCACATTTTGGAGTTTGGGAAGTTTGGGAGGCGCCAGTTGGACAAAACTTTATATAGCAGGAACATTGGTCTTGCTCAGTTCTGTAATCATCATGTCATTTCCAAGGTCATTGAATGCCCTTGCTATCGGAGAGTCGGAAGCTTTCCATATGGGGGTAAATGTACAAAAAGTAAAGTATGTGGTGCTGTTCTTTAGTGCATTGGCCGTAGGTGCAGGGGTGTCTGTGACAGGGGCCATTGGCTTCGTAGGGCTGGTGGTGCCTCATTTGGTCCGAATGGTTTTGGGATCTGACCATCATACGCTTTTACCAGTTTCATTTCTGACAGGAGGGATTTTGTTGTTGATTTCTGATGTCCTTTCGAGGATAATAGTGGCGCCCGCAGAACTCTCCATAGGAATCATTACGGCCATTTTAGGGGCACCGTTCTTTATCTATATACTGATGAATTTTAAGCAAAAAAGAATAACCGTATGATCGCAGCCAATGGAATTCATTTCTGTTTAAAAAATAGACCGATTCTGGAAGAAATTGATGTTTCAATTTCTTCGGGTGAGCTGGCTGTGGTACTGGGCCCTAATGGAGCAGGGAAATCCACTTTGCTTAAGTTACTGACTGGAGAACAAGTTTGTTCGAATGGCAAAATAACTATTAACGGTGAAGCGATCGAAAGCCTTAAAACCAACGAGCTGGCAAAATATCGGGCAGTGATGCCACAGCATTCGGTTGTTAATTTCCCTTTCACTGTTGAAGAAATAGTGAGACTAGGTGCTTTATCGCATGATAAACAGACGCGTTCTTCCCAACTTTTGGAAGAAGTGATGAAGCTCACACAGGTTGAAGCTTTTAGGCATAGAATGATCAATGAACTCTCAGGCGGTGAAAGACAAAGGGTGCATTTGGCCCGTGTTCTTCTCCAAATTTGGGAAGACAAGCCCTTTCCTAGGTACTTGTTTTTGGATGAACCTACCTCGAGTATGGATATCGCCCAACAGCATTTGGTGCTTAGTATTGTGCAACAGCTGAAAAAGCGAAACATTGGTGTTTTTGCCATTTTACATGATCTCAATTTGGCCGCTCAATATGCCGATAAGATCCTGTTGATGAAGGAAGGCAATATTCTTTATTCCGGTAGTGTTCAGGAAGCAATGCAGGAAGCAAAACTGACTGAAATTTATGGGCATCCCATTTCAGTTTTGCCACACCCTTCTATAGAAAATGCTTTGATGATCAGTTCTGAAGCACTGGTCAACAACAAACAATACATCTCATTTAAAACAGCTTGAATATGAATACAATTGTTAAAGACAACGAGTTAAAAGAAAAATATAAAAACTTCAAAGCAGAAAATCCAGGTATCAGAATCAGGGAAGCGGCCAAGCAATTGGGCGTTTCGGAAGCTGAGCTTTTAGCGACATCTATTGGAGAAGGTGTAGTGCTATTGGAAGGGAATTGGGCGGATTTCATCTTACAATGCAGAGATTTAGGGAGAGTTTTGGCTTTGACACGTTCCGAGGGATGTGTTTTGGAACATAAAGGTACTTTTCAGAAAATCAGTATTCATGGTACCGCTCCAAATCAAATAGCCACGGTGATTGGCCCCATAGAACAAAGGATATTTTTTAGCAATTGGAAGTTTGGTTTCTCCGCTGAAATTCAGGGAGCAAGAGGGCCAATGAAAAGCTTTCAGTTTTTTGACAAAGCTGGAGATGCCATTTTGAAGATTTATATGCAAAAAGAAAGCAACCTGGAGGTCTTTGAGCAACTGACGCAAGAGTATAAAGCTTTGGATCAATCCGCTGTTTTGGACATAGAGACCATTCCTGGCCCTGAATATGCCAAAGAGGTAGACGTAGCTGCATTTAGACAGGATTGGGAAAATATGAAGGATACCCATGACTTTTTTGGGATGCTCAAGAAACACAAGGTACATCGTTTGGAGGCTTTAAAATTGATAGGCGAAAAATGGGCCTATCCTGTTGAAAAACTAGTGGTTAGAAATATACTGGAAACGGCTTCTGCAAAAAAACTTCCAATTATGGTCTTTGCTGGAAATAGAGGAAACATCCAAATCCATCAAGGGAAAGTGAGAACTACCAGACAGCTTGACAATTGGTTCAATGTTATGGATCCGGATTTTGTGATGCACCTCAATGAGGACACCATAGACAGTGCTTGGGTGGTGCATAAAAACACTACGGATGGATTGGTATCATCTGTGGAACTTTATGACCAAACAGGTGAACTGATCGCACAATATTTCGGATTGAGGAAGCCCGGAATTCCTCAAAATGTAAGTTGGAAAAATTTGATAGACAACTTACCGCGCATTTAAGACGAACTCAATTTTTTATAATTGTCTCTTTACTTTTTGAGTTGTTTTGAATCCTCGGGCTTCGGTCCGGGGTTCATTTAACTCTTGAAGTCAGTAGTATTTAAATATGATGAAAAAGATTATTTATACCCTGTTACTCAACTTAATCTGTGGGTTGGTTTTTGCTTATGGGCAAGCCTTGCAGGTTCAAGTTCAGGATGCCAAAGGAAGCCCTATTCGGCATGGCATTGTCCGCATGGGTGAGCAGCAGTTGCTCACAGTCGATGAGGACGGTATGGTGCAAATCAACCTGGCCGCAATTGAAGCATCCACAGTTTTGCAAATCTACGCCATGGGGTATGAGAAAGTTGAGATCACAGTAGGGGAGTTACAACAAAACCCCAAAGTAATTCTCAAAGAGTCGCTTGGCCAGATGGATGAATACGTTCTTTCTGCTACGCGGACCAACAGAAGTGTAGAGGATTTACCTATGCCTGTAAAGGTATTGACAACAGAGAAAATACAGGAAACCGGAGCATTCAGGTTATCAGATGTGTTGAGTGAACAGACAGGTTTACAGCTTGTGGCCGATCATGGAACAGGTTTACAAATGCAGGGCTTGGATTCAGATTACATCCTGATTTTGTTGGATGGAGAACCTTTGATTGGTAGGACAGGGGGAACTTTTGATCTGGATAGGATCAGTGTCAGCAATATCGATCGAATAGAAATTCTTAGAGGGCCATCCAGTGCGATTTATGGCAGTGAGGCAATGGCCGGAGTAGTGAATATCATTACTAAAAAACAAGAAGAACAATTGACCGCTAAGGTAATGGGCAGGTATGGTTCTTTTAACTCCCTAGACTTGGGAGGGGAACTAGGCTGGCAGAAAAATGGCTGGCAGCTTTACGGCTACTACAATCATTACAGTACAGATGGTTATGATTTGAGTCCGGAAAGTCTGAGCAATACCAAATCCCCTTATGATGCGCAAACTGCCCAGTTGAAATTGGGAAAAGACTTGGGAGAGAAATGGAAAATCAATCTTAGCAGCAGGTTCTATGATGAAAAATACCAGGATATCATGGAAACGACCAGAGGAAATGAATCTGTGATTGCTGACATGGAAGGCAGCCGTAGGGATATCAATATCAACCCTTCAGTAACCTTTAAGCCTTCGAAGGACTGGAACTTTACGCTGCGACATACCACATCCATTTTTGATACACATTCTTCTATTGTCTATCGAGAAGATGGGGCATTTCTGGATAAGGAAGATTTTTCCCAAAACTATCACCGTACTGAGCTTCAAACAGATCATACACTGGGCGACAAGCAATTGCTGACAGTAGGGGTGGGGCATCAAATAGAGACTGTAGAGGCAACTCGCTATGATGATGTCAACCGGTTTGATGCCAGCTACCTTTACCTGCAGCATCAGTGGACCCCTTCCGAAAAATGGAATGTGGTGACAGGAGCCAGAGGAGATCATCACAGTCAATATGGTGGACGTGTGAGCCCTAAAATTTCTGCCATGTACAAATTCTCTGATCAATTTAGCTGGCAGGCTTCCATTGGGGCAGGTTTCAAGTCCCCGGATTTCAGACAGCTATTGCTCAACTTCAATAATGCTGCTGTAGGCTATTATGTCTATGGTGCCAATTTGGTGGAAGATGGTGTTGCCCGATTGCAGGAGCAAGGTCAGGTACAGCAAATATTAATGGATCCAAGTTTATTTGGAGATTTGGACGCAGAGCATAGCTGGGCGTTTAATACAGGCTTTAGATGGCGGGTCAGCGAAGATCTTCTTGTCAGTACGAACTTTTACAGAAACCAGATTTATAACCTGATTGAGACCGCTGCGGTGGCAAGGCTGACCAACAGCCAGCATGTTTATAGCTACCTTAACCTCAGCGAAGTAATTACACAAGGAGCAGAAGTAGATGTCAACTATCGAGTGGGTTCTCAGTGGCGTTTTTCTTTGGGATACGCTTATTTGGATAGCAGGGATCAGGAAGTACTCGACGGAATCGAAAATGGTGAATACTTCAAGAGAAATGGACAGAACCAAACGACAAGAGTAACCAAGGCAGACTATGGTGGATTGTTTAATCGCAGTCGTCACAGTGGAAATGTCAAGGTAAACTTTTGGGAAAAGCATACAGGAGTCAATATGGCGCTAAGAGGAATCTATAGAGGCAAGTATGGATTTGGAGATATTAATGGCAATCAAATTCTGGACGATGAATCAGAATATGCAGATGGTGTATTTCAAATTCACCTGACTTTAAACAAGCAATTTGACAATGGGATTGGAGTGGAGACAGGCGTGAGAAATATCACAGACGCCTTGAATCAATATGATTCTACTAACCCCGGAAGAACCTATTTTATAGGAATCAATACCTCACTAAATCAATTATTTAAATGATCATCAATAACATGAAAAAAGTAAACTATTTCATTTTGGCAATGTTGGCATTGCCTTTATTTACCGCATGCACTGATAACGACGAAACCGAACCAGAAGTGGAATTGGAAGCGGTTTTGGTGGAGGATTTATATGCGCCAGGTGCCCAGTCAGGAGGAACTGAATTTGTTTATTACAGCTTAGAAAACAACGCAGTTGTAGATTCTGAAGATGGTGATTGGGATCTGGGATTTTTCGGAACCACCATTATTGTAAATAATGGAGTGAGTGGTGACGGAAATGCCGAAGCAGCAGTATTGGATGGATTAATTTTCGATGAATTGGAATCGGTACCCACCACAGCGGAGTTTGCGGTAGATACTGAGGAGGGAAATGCCATTCCTACAGGAAGTGGAAATGGATGGTACTTTTATGATCAAACTACCCATATTATTACACCTCTAGCAGGAGTAGTGATTTTGGTAAAAACCAATGCAGGTAATTATGCCAAATTGGAAATGATCAGCTATTACGAAGGGAATCCTGCTCATGAGGATATAGACCCTTTTGCTGGAGGTTATCAAACATTCAGATATACACTCCAGTCCAATGGAACAATGAATTTCTAAGGTTAACTTGATTTGACATATGTTTTCGCGGAAAAGATGGGGCTCCTGGCTCCATCTTTTTTTAATCTATCTATCATTCAGCCCTTTTCCCTCAAAGATATCAGGCATGGCTTTTTCAATCCTAGAGATACGGGTTTTGGCTTGTTTGGCTTGTGAAAAATGGAGTAGATAGCCTCTTTGCCTTCCTGGGGTCAAGGCTTCAAAAGCGGTTTTGAACGAAGGCGTTTCCTTGAATTTATCTTCCAATTCCTCAGGTACATCAAATTCAGTGGTTTTTTTCATTTCCACCACCAAACCCGCTTTTTCTATTTCAATAGCTTCATAAATATAAGCTTTGATGGTGGCCTGCTGCTTGACAATGTCATCGATGTGAGTGAATCGGATTTGACGGGCTGATTGGACATTTTTAGTTTGCTGGATCAGGATGTTTTCCGGGTCTTTTAGCAATGCTCCTTTATGGAAGAGGAAAGCACAGTATTCTTTGAATTGATGGATTAAAACCACATTATTGCCTTTGAGCGTGTAACAAGGGTGCATCCACTTGAAATCTTCGGTAAGGCCACAATCCAAGGCAATTTTTCTCATCAACTTCATTTCATCCTGCCACTTTTGGGCCTTTTCCAAAAACAGGTCAACTTTAGTGTTCATGCTATTCATTTTTGGGTTTATAATGGTTTAGTTCAGGTCTAAAATACCATGATACTATGGTAAGTACAAGTAGTAGGGAAGGACCAAATAAAGTGGTTGGATTATCTCCAATGGCTAAGTGGCTGATAATGGCTCCGGTCATGGTGAAGAAGAAGCCAGCATAAGCCCATTCTTTCAATAATGGATATTTAGGGATGAGCACTGTAACAACACCTAGGATTTTCCAAATACCAATAATGGTCATTAGGTAAAGCGGATAGCCCAAAGAAGAAAAATTTGACACTTCTTCTTCCATTTTAATCAGTTGTACAATGCCTGTGGAGGTCATGCCTAAAGCTAGCCAAATGGTAGCTACCCAATAGATGATCCTATTCCTCTTTGTCATAGTTTTTTATTTGAGTGTTTTACAATTTCTTCCAAACGATTATGCGCCCAGTTGATACCTTGTCTGAAGGGAAGTTTTAAGTTTTCATCTCTATAGGCTACTGATTGGTAAATCACTTGCTTATGGAGTTTACTTTGGTTGGAAGTAAGCTTATGGAATTCTAGTATTTCTAACTGTACACCGAACGATGTACCTTCCATTTCAAAAGTTCTGATGATTTTCTCATTAGGAGTAAATTCGTGGATTACACCGTTGAAGCAATGTTTGTTTCCTTTGGGGTCAGTGGTTTCAAATTGGAAGCTGCCATGTTTTTTACTTTCTAGTTTAAGTACCTTGGTTCCCATCCATTGTTCCACGATTTCGGGTTCAATGTAGGCCTTAAAGAGCAAGTCTACTGGCAAGTCAAATTCTCTGGTAATAAAAATCTCCTGTTTGCCTTCTTCGGCATTTACCTTTGTTTTTAGTTCCATTTGGGGTTATTGATTAGATTGGTATTTTTTCATTATTTCCTCTAGTTTATTAAAGCGGTCATCCCACATTTTTCTGAAAGGTTCTATAAAGTCAGCTACCTCCTTCATTTTGTTGGGATTAAAATGATAGATGATTTCCCGGCCCTGTTGTTCTTGAGCCAATAATTCACAGGCAGTAAGTATCTGAAGATGCTTGGACACAGTGGGCCTTGCTGTATCAAAGTTGTTCGCAATGGCACCTGCTGTCATTGATTGAGAGGCTACCAGAAGCAGAATTGCCCGTCTGGTTGGATCTGCAATAGCTTGGAATACATCTCTTCTTAGTTTCATTGTGTAGTCATTTAGCTATAAATATATATGTAGTTATTTAGCTACACAAAATTTACAGAAAATAATTTCTGTTAGGTTTTGAAAAAGAGTTGTTTTTGGTACACCCCCAGCATATGTTCAGTAATGGGGACTATTTACTGCTTCAGCTCCTGGTGATTTGTCTTTTGGGGCTTAAGTTTTGAGTGAAGAAATATTACAAAAGCGCCCTATTTGATAAGTATCAGATCAAATAGGGCGATTGCCGTTCCTTTGAATCAACTGATTAACTATTTTCCTCAATGGCCTGAAGAATCACTTTACAGGCTTCATGGATTTCTTCTTCGGTAATGGTCAGAGGAGGGGCAATGCGCATGCTATCCTCACAGAATAAAAACCAATCGGTGATGATTCCCAATTCAATTGCCCTATCGATAATCGGTTTTAACACCTCAAATGATTCGAACTCCACAGCCATCATCAGGCCTTTGTTGCGGATGCCTTTGATTTTATCATGATTTAGTAACTTTTTAAACAGCTCTGCTTTAGCGGCTACTTGTTCGATCAGTTTTTCTTCTTTTAGTACCTGAATGGTTGCCAAAGATGCAGCTGAACTTACCGGGTGACCTCCAAAGGTAGTGATATGACCCAGTAATGGATTATTTTTAAATACAGCCATCACCGGTTGGGCCGCAATAAACGCTCCTATAGGCATTCCACCTCCCATTCCTTTGGCACAGACCAATATGTCAGGTTCTATACCGTAGTGTTCAAAAGCCCAGAATTTGCCCGTCCTGCCAAATCCAGCTTGAATCTCATCCAGAATCAGTAAAGTACCTGTTTCGTCACATTTATGGCGGAGTGCCTGAAAAAACTCTTTGGACGCAACCCTAATTCCTCCTTCTCCTTGGACAGTTTCAATGATAAATGCTGCCGTTTCTTCAGTGATTTGCTCCAAAGCTTCCATTTCCCCGAAAGGTACATTGGTAATACCAGGTAATAATGGCCTGTAGCCTCTTTTGAAAATTTCATTTCCACCAACAGATAATGCTCCATGGGAAGATCCGTGATAAGCATTGACACAGCTTATGATTTCTCTTCTACCTGTGTATCTTTTGGCCAGTTTCAACGCACCTTCTACAGCCTCACTGCCACTATTAACCAGATAGACATTGTCCATTTTTTTGGGTAATGTGCTAACCAAAGCTTTGGCCAGTTGGGCTTGGGGAGACTGGACATATTCTCCATAAACCATGAGGTGCATGTACTTGTCCAATTGATCTTGAATAGCTTTGACGACTTGTGGGTGTCGGTGTCCGACATTGCTGACTCCAATACCAGAAATCAAGTCCATGTATTTTTTCCCCTTAGGTCCATACATATAGACACCCTCGGCCTTTTCTATTTCTATCAGTAAGGGAAAGTCTGTGGTTTGAGCCAGATGGGATAAAAAGAGTTGTCGATTGTTCATGATAAGTTACCCTGTAGATCTTTTTGATTTTGGATAGTCAAAATTAAGGGTTTTATCTGGAATAGGTCAAACACCTTTTTGTAATGCCCTTTTATTAATTAGGTTTGATTAATGTTCACTATGGGGAAGTGTTTTCAAGTATTACAAGTAAAATCGTTTGACATTACAAAATTTACGATTTATGAGGTTTTATCTGCGTAATATGTTTTATTTGAAATAGTTTTTAATTCAAATTTCCAATCACGAGAATGAGTCAATATGATGTGGCTGTCATTGGCAGCGGGCCTGCAGGAGCTTCGGCAGCTTATAGTTTAGCAAAAAAAGGAATATCTACTGTATTGATTGAGAAGGAAACCTTGCCAAGGTACAAGACTTGTGGTGGCGGCTTTGTGTTTCGAGGTAGGAGAAACATGCCTTTTGATATTTCACCTGTGGTGGAAAGAGAATTTTATCAGATCAACCTTTATTTTGAAAATGAGGAAATGATGCTGACCACCAAACGGGATGTACCTGTAATCAGTATGGTGATGCGTGATGATTTTGATCATTTTATCATCAAAAAGGCTAAGGAACTTGGTGTCGAGGTGAAAGAAGGACATAAGCTTACTGGAATTACTTTTGGTGAAGTGCCTACCTTACACACCAGTCAAGGAGATATTCAGGCCAAGATGATCATAGCTGCAGATGGAGCACTTAGTCCAACAGCCAAGATGGCTGGGTGGAAAGAGACCAGAAAGTTGATTCCTGCATTGGAGTATGAAGTGGAGGTGAGTCCTGAAGATTTTGAGCGTTTGTCGCAGGAAGTAAGGTTTGATGTGGACACCATTCCACATGGTTATGCCTGGAGCTTCCCTAAAAAGAATCATTTGTCTTTAGGTGTTGCTTCAGCCAGAAAGGTGAGAATTGACCTTAAAGCCCATTATAGAAAGTATGTGGAGAAATTGGGCATCAAAGAAGTGATCAGTGAAAAGGCACATGGATTTCAAATTCCAGTTGCACCAAGGACGGATGGCTTTTATAGAAACAATGTATTTTTGATAGGAGATGCGGCGGGTTTTGCGGATCCAGTGACCGCAGAAGGAATTTCCAATGCCATTTTGAGTGGACAGCTAGTGGTGGAAGCTATTGCCGAATCAGAGCTGAATCCTCAAAAGGCAGGAGATCTTTACCAAAGTAAATTAGAGGAAGACTTACTTCCAGAAGTCATTACTGGCGTAAGCGTTTCGAAGTGGTTTTATAGTCAGCGGATGATCCGTAACTTCCTGATGAAGAAGTATGGTGATTATTTTATCTCAGCCATGACGGATGTATTTATTGGTGACAGAAGTTATCCGAAGGATTTGATGAAGAGTTTAAAGCGAAAAATCAAGGAATTGGTTTAATGGCTGTTTATAATTGATGAAATTTCATAAATCCGAGACTTCTTTAAAGCTCTCGGATTTTTTGTTTTAATGAAATCAAAATAAATCGATTTAGGAATTATAGACCATTGGTCAACTGATGGAATAAGAATAATAATTTCACTTTTCATTTTAGCTCAAATCAATTAACTTCCAACCTTGTATTTATTAAAAACCCAATTTAAAATGAAATTAAACCTATTGATCCCAATTGTTGCGGGAAGTCTATTGAGCATTCCAACTCTGGCCCAGCACAAACAAATTCAATTACCTCCAGAAGCGACAGAAGTGTGGGAACCAGAACCTAGGAAAGTTACTCCTGGGGAAGAAAATCATTTACCGCCTTCTGATGCTATTGTTCTTTTTGATGGCAGTGATTTGAGCGCATGGAAAAGTTATAAAACCGGAGGTGATGCTGAATGGAGTGTGCATGATGGTATCTTTACAGTGGCGGCTGGCAAAGGTGATATTGCCACTAAAGAGTCTTTTGGGGATGTGCAGGTACATATCGAATGGAAAGCACCAGATGTAGTGAAAGGAGACGGGCAAGGAAGAGGAAATAGTGGGCTATTCTTTATGGATCGCTATGAAGTACAGATTTTAGATTCCTATGACAATCGCACTTATTCTAATGGCCAAGCAGCTTCTTTATACAAAGAAGGTATCCCTTTGGTAAATGCTACACGACCTCACACAGAGTGGAATACTTATGATGTGTTCTTTACAGCACCTAGGTTCAATGAGGATGGCATGTTGATCAGACCTGCGTATGTAACGGTCATCCATAATGGTATTTTAGTGCAAAATCATTATGAAGTAAAAGGTTCAACGGCGTATATCGGAGTTCACAAATATGAACCCCATGAAGCGGAGTTACCCATCAAATTACAGGACCATGGCAATCCGGTGAATTTTAGAAATATCTGGGTCAGGAAACTTTGATCCCAGCCAATATTTAACCACTAACCCAAAAAACAAACATGTCTTCAAGAAGAAAATTTTTGCAAAACTCCCTGCTGGCAACGGCAGGGCTTTCTATTCCAACTGTTTTATCTGCTAAAGACTTTGGTCAATTTACGCGGAAAATTGGCGCCAATGACCAGGTAAATGTTGGTCTTATCGGTGCCAATGGCATGGGTTGGTCCAATATGAATTCGTTTTTAAAAATGCCACAGGTCAATTGTGTGGCTATTGCGGATATTGACCAAAGCGTATTGGATAGGAGGGCTGCTGATGTAGAAAAGCAAAGGGGGAAGAAACCAAAACTATATAAGGATTACAGAAAAATGCTGGAAGATAAGGATATCGATGTGGTCATCATTGGTACACCGGATCACTGGCATTGTTTGACTTTAATAGATAGTATTTCGGCCGGTAAGCATGCTTATGTTGAGAAGCCATTGGCCAATTCAATCCAAGAATGTAACCTGATGGTCAAGGCTGCAGAGCGGTATGGCAAATTGGTGCAAGTAGGCCAATGGCAGCGAAGCGGCAGCCAATATGACGAAGCCATTGAATTTGTGAAGTCTGGACAACTTGGAAATATCCGCTTGGTCAAATGTTGGGCTTATCAAGGTTGGATGAACCCTGTTCCGGTAAAACCCAATAGTACACCTCCAGCAGGAGTGGATTATAAAATGTGGCTTGGCCCGGCGCCAGACCGAGCCTTTAACGAAAACCGTTTCCATTTTAATTTTCGTTGGTTTTGGGATTATGCCGGAGGGCTGATGACTGACTGGGGCGTACATGAAATTGATATTGCCTTGTATGCTATGGGAGTTAGTGCACCAAAGTCCGTTATGGCATCTGGGGGAAAGCTCGCTTATCCAGATGACGCTTCAGAAACACCTGATACTCTTCAGACGGTCTATGAATACGATGGTTTCAACATGTTATGGGAGCATGCCACAGGGATCAATGGAGGTAATTATGGCTACACAGAAGGAATTGCTTTCATAGGAAATAATGCAACTTTGGTTGTGAATAGAGGGGGATGGGAGATTATAGCCGAGCAAAAAAATGGAAAGCCTATGATTGAAGGAATGGCCAGGGTAAAGCCCGAGGGAAATGCTTTGGATCGGCATACAACTAATTTTGTAGAGGCAATCAAAGCTAATGATGCTTCCAAGCTTAATTGTGCAGTACAAACAGGTAGTGTTGCTGCTATCAATGCACATATGGGGAACATTGCTTTTAAGACAGGTAAGAAGATATACTGGGATGCTGAAAAGGGGTTGTTTACTGACCCTGAAGCAAACCAACTTGTAAATGCCAATTACCACAATGGTTGGGAACTACCAAAGATATAAGCGATAGTGATACCCAAAAAAGGCCTCTTTGATTAATATCAAAGTGGCCTTTTCATTTCAATGGAAAAACATAATTATAACTTACCATCCCAAGAAAATCATTCCAGCTCCACAGATGGCAATGGAAGCACCGGCAATAGGTGCCATGTGTTTTTCTAACCAGGATGTTTTTACAAATTGATAACCTGAATATATTAATACGACTATTAGGACCATGGTCAAAACCGTAAAGATTAAGAACACAGAAATCAAAGCCACGAAATTAAAAGTGGATTGTTGGACAGCAGGGTAGGTCAATAGTGGAAATAAAGATTCGCAAGGACCTAGCAGAAAGATAATGAATAGGATCCAAGGGGTGACCTTTCGGCGATTTGTCGGATACACCATGTTACGATGGTCATGCTCATAAACATAAACAGACCCATCGTCGTACACATCGAAATGCTTGTGTCTTTTGTCTCGATATACACCATATATTCCATAAAGAAAATAGAGTAGGCCAAAGCCAAACAGTACCCAGCTGGCAAGACCGCCTCTCAGTTCATTCAGAACATCAATTTTACCCAATGAAAATCCCAATCCAGCACCAAGTAAAGCCAAGAGAACCGAAGCGAGCACGTGGGCAATGCCACAAATGACTGTCCACAACAGAATTTTTGGAAGTTTCCATCCTTTTGATTTACCTATCGCAATAAAAGGGATGTAATGATCTGGTCCTGAAACTGTATGCAGAATACTTATAGAGATAGCAGTTCCTAACAAAATGCTCAATTCTGTTCCCATAATTCTTTGATTGATTCATTAATGATTTCGTCTTCACCAATTCGGATTTTACTGAGGATTTGATAAAGCAATTCACCACTATTTCCCAATAACCTGATGACCAACGCGGATTTATTGAGAACAGAGATCCCAAACTCAATTTCTTTAGCTTCTTCCAAAATATGCCCAAACTTGGACTTTTTAAGGTTTATGTCTGCATTTGGTGCTATATAGAGTAGACAACCTTGATGGGTGAAGCCTTCATATTGCCCCATGTCTTGAACGTTTATTTTTTCAGGCATAAGGTAAAGGTTGTCTTTGAAGATTAACCTATCATCGACATACACTTGGGTGATGGCGTGGTGTTTGGTGAAAGTAAATTCTTCTTTTTGATCCATGAATTTTCGGCCACAAGTAAGAATTTCTCCCCAAACCAAAGTACTGCTCGAGTTCAGATGAATGGTGTTTTCAGTTTTGTAATTGGCGCCTTTGTGGGGTACAGTGGGGTGAGGGACATAGCTAAAGTAGGCTTCTTTGCCCACTTTTACATTCATCTTTTGAGTAGTGCCCTTTTTAGAAACATAAATTCTTTGATAGGCCTGTGTTTGAAGGTTAAGGGCGGAATGGTCGATTACCTCGATATTGATATCGTAATGATCATCATTGAGCATGCCTGGGGAAGAACTCATGATCATCACCTCAAGCAATGGGTCTTTCTTATTCTCCCTTACTTCCACCAGGTTAAAAGGAGGCGTAAAGAAAACGTCTTTGAGTATTGTTTGCTGGCGAAGTCCAGTTTTGAGATAATATTTTTCCATTAACGCCTTAGTTCAGGTTCTACAGCATTTTCCTCGATCAAAGCATAACGCTGGATCCATTTAATAACACTGTCTAAACCTGTGTCATTCATGAGATTGGTAAAAACGAAAGGCTGTCCATTTCTCATTTTGCGGGAGTCATTTTCCATCACTTCCAAATTGGCATGAACCATAGCCGCCAAATCAATTTTATTGATGACCAAGAGGTCTGATCGGGTAATGCCCGGCCCTCCTTTTCTCGGGATTTTTTCCCCTTCAGCCACTGAGATGACAAAGACAGTGACATCAGCCAAATCTGGGCTGAAAGTAGCAGAAAGGTTGTCTCCTCCGCTTTCAATAAATACTATTTCTACATCAGGATGTCTACTAACCATTTCATCCACCGCTTCTAAGTTCATGCTGGCGTCTTCTCGGATTGCGGTATGAGGGCAACCTCCAGTTTCTACACCAATGATTCGGTTTTCTGGTAGCAGGGAGTTTTTGGTCAAATAAAGGGCATCTTCTTTGGTGTAAATATCATTGGTGATGACACCTATGCTGTAATCTTTGGCCATTTTTCTGGACAGTCTTTCAATTAAAGCAGTCTTTCCAGACCCAACTGGGCCTGCTATACCAATTTTAATGTATTTTCTTTCTTCTTTCATAGGTAAATGATTAGGACATGTAAAGCCTGGAATATAGGTTTTCATGCTGCATACTTCTGATATCAAAAGCAGGGTTACAAAGACCCAGCATTTCAAGTTCAAGGTCCAGAATATCTTTGGTAATTTTCTGGATCATGGTGTGGGTGTCGAAAAGAATTCTTTGTCCATCCATTTGTCCTAGGGGAACCAGCTTAACCGCATTGGTCATCATGGCTACTGTGGCATTGTAAAGGAATGAAGCTATGGCATCTTGCATTGCAACTTCTAATAGAGCAGTGATTAGCCCATATACGACAGGAAAATGCCCGTAAGCTGACTTTTCTTTGACTTGGTGCTGGAACTCCTCAAGAAAGGAGGAATCAATAAATTCAATATAAATTTTTAATAGCCTTGTCCCCATCTTTACACTTGCCTCTCTGATTTCCATAGGGGATTTCAGCGCATGACTTTCAATATCCAAAGCGACCAGTTTCTCAATATCTTTGGTAGAGGTATAAGCATGGGCTAGACTTACCAAGAAGCCATCGTTGTATTTGTAGTTATTTTCGAGCATGGCTTTGATGAACTTTTTGGTACTTTGGACATCTTTGACCAGACCTTGCTGCACGTAAGTCTCCAGTCCATTGGAGTGAGAAAAGCCACCAACAGGCAGTGTTGGGTCCGCGATATGCAGAATATGAAGCAACTGACCACCAGAATGGGTATAAGTTAAATTGTTATTTTTTTTGATGCCCATGGGGTTATTCTTTAGTGGTCAATTCCAGAATTTTGGAGAAAAGGGATCCTCCTTGCTTGCCATGGGAATGGTCGACATTGGCTTTTAGCATGTTCAATAGTTTGCAATGGGTTTTAGTAACTTGATACCCTGTGGCAATCAGCAATCTCTCAAGTGGTTTTTCATATGGAACCAATACTTTATCATCCTGAATAAAGAGCGGTAAATGCTTATTGCCTATTTCATAGCAAATGGTCCCCATCTCATACATTGACCTAGGGGTGATTTCAATGGCATCACAAGGTAAAATACTTATTACAATCAATTTGGTCTCATCCTCAAAAAGAATGTCACCTTCCAAAAGTCGGTTACCTTCTCTGAGGAATTTTATAGCTACCTCAGTGCCTGCGTCAGTTGTTTTGCGCATAATACGTTTAGGGACTTCAAACCACTCCAGTTTAAGTTTCTCAACCTTTTTGTTATCAATGGGATAGGAAGAAAGATTACCTAAGACTTGTTTGCAGATCATAGTTAGGGGTTGGGTGATTTGATATCAAAATAGGAAATAACGTTGTGCCAGGGGGAGCACCTCTAAAGGTTCGCAAGTAATTACTTTACCCTCTACTGAAACTTCATAATTTTCTGGATTGACTTCGATAACCGGGGTCTTGTCGTTGTGAATTAGGTCTTTTTTTCCAATGTTTCTACAATCCTCTACGGGCACAACCTCTTTCTTTAATCCATATTTTTCTTTGATGTTGCTTTTCAAACCTGCTTTGGAAATGAAAGTAACAGAGGTTTTTTCAAGCGCGCTGCCATGGGCTCCAAACATATTCCGCATGATTACAGGCTGAGGGGTAGGGATGGAGGCGTTGGGGTCCCCCATTTTGCTGGCGGTGATCATTCCACCTTTAATGACCATTTCTGGTTTTGCCCCAAAGAAAGCTGGTTTCCACAATACCAGGTCGGCTATCTTTCCTGATTCTATGGAACCGACATGTTTAGCGATTCCATGAGAAATAGCGGGGTTGATGGTGTATTTGGCAATGTATCTTTTGACCCTGAAGTTGTCCGCTTGAAGCTCTTGGTCTTCTGGAAGGAAGCCTTGTTGAATTTTGTTTTTATGGGCAGTTTGCCAGGTTCTGGTGATGACTTCACCCACCCGGCCCATGGCCTGAGAATCAGAACTCATCATACTGAATACGCCCATATCATGGAGGATGTCCTCTGCTGCGATGGTCTCCTTTCGGATTCTGGAGTCTGCAAAGGCAACATCTTCCGGAATAGATTTGCTCAAATGATGACAGACCATCAACATGTCTAAATGCTCATCAATGGTATTTTTGGTGTATGGACGGGTTGGGTTGGTAGAGCTGGGCAATACATTGGGAAAAGAAGAGATTTTAATGATGTCCGGCGCATGCCCCCCACCTGCACCTTCGGTATGGAAGGTATGGATGGTTCTTCCATTGATGGCTTTTACAGTATCCTCAAGAAAACCAGCTTCATTAAGGGTGTCTGTATGGATTGCAATTTGCACATCATATTCATCGGCTACTTTCAGGGAAGCATCGATCACAGCATGCGTCGCTCCCCAGTCTTCATGGATTTTAAGTCCAAGTGCTCCAGCTTCTATTTGTTCTTTAAGTGGTGCTTCCGTGCTGCAATTTCCTTTTCCAAAAAAACCTAAATTCATGGGGTAATGATCTGCTGCCTCTAACATTTTTTGGATGTTCCAGGCTCCAGGAGTTACCGTAGTGGCATTAGTGCCATCAGCTGGACCAGTACCTCCGCCAATCATGGTAGTGACTCCGCTAAACAGTGCATGTTCTATTTGTTGGGGACAAATAAAATGAATATGAGCATCTATTCCCCCCGGAGTCAGGATATGTCCTGCTCCGGAGTGAACCTCGGTAGAGGCTCCTATGATCAAGTTCGGGTGCACTCCAGACATGGTGTCTGGGTTCCCAGCTTTTCCCACACCAACTATTTTGCCATCCTTGATGCCTACATCTCCTTTTACTATCCCCCAATGGTCAAAAACGATGACATTGAGAATGACGAAATCCAAAACACCTTCATTTCGAGTCTTGGTGGACGCTTGAGACATTCCGTCACGTACGGTTTTCCCTCCTCCAAACATACTCTCTTCACCATAATGCTCACTGTTGAAGTCTTTTTCGATTTCAATAAATAATTCTGTATCCCCAAGTCTTATTTTGTCACCCGTTGTTGGGCCATAGATATTGGCATATTTAATCCTATTTACTTTAAAGCTCATACGTTCTCATTTTTAAAATTTTCTGATTTGATTTTTCGCATGGCTTTATCTAGGCTATTGGAAGATTGAGTATCTCCTTGGGTAAGGTTATTGGCTCCATATGCCTTTTGGGCACCACTAAGTGGAATTAAGCTTACTTCAGTGCGCTCACCCGGCTCAAACCGCCTGGCTGTTCCTGCCAGGATATCCATGCGTTTTCCAAATGCTTTTGAACGATCAAATGAAATGGCTTTGTTGACCTCAAAGAAATGAAAGTGCGAGCCAACTTGGATGGGTCGGTCACCTGTGTTGGTGACTTCTATGGTAATGCTTGTATGTTGGGCATTACAGATTATTGGTTCATCTTTTAAGATATATTCTCCTGGTATCATGGTGTTGTGGTTTGAGTGGTTTTTAGCGGATAGGATTGTGTACAGTTACCAGTTTAGTTCCATCTGGGAAGGTAGCTTCAATTTGTACATCATGGATCATTTCTGCTACCCCTTCCATTACATCTTCCTTCGTGAGAAAGGTGGCTCCAATCTGCATGAGTTCTGCAACAGATTTTCCATCTCGTGCCATTTCGTGCAACCGGGCACTTATGAGCGCAATGGACTCAGGATAGTTTAATTTTACACCTCTGGCTTTTCTTTTTTCAGCCAATTCACCGGCAAGGAAAAGCATGAGTTTTTCAGTTTCTCTGGGGGTGAGCTTCATAAAATATTAAAAGTTTAATGGATATGGTATTAGTAGTACTTGGTTAATACTATTAAGATAATCCTAATTTGGGAACTAAGAAAATGTGTAACTGTGGAAAAATGGTGGATTACAAAACCGATAATTCGAAACTCCACAAGTAAAAAATCAAAAAAGGATATAAAAGCTGTTCTTTTTTTAAAAAGGATGATCAGAAAGGCGATAGTAGGTAGGGAGTTGTTGTTATAGTTTCTTTTTTAACTTCATAAACTCCTGTTCCAAAAAGGCTAGCTTTTCTTCGATTTCTACATTGCTTTCTAGGGCTTTTTTGGCAAAGGTGAATTTGATAAGCCAAAGTTCTTTAATCTCAGATAAGTTGAGGTATAAATCATCTATATTTCTATTGGCTGCCCTTAAAGTAGCTGTGTTGCCAGAAAGAAAAAATTTCCTTAAGACTAGTTGGCTACTAGTGATAATCAAAACCAATTCACCATTTTCTATTTTATGATAATCTTCATGATCAACGAACTCACCAAGGACCATGTCTTTTGGTAGCAAACCTTTATCATGGTTGGTCATCTCCAGATTGGAAATAATATACCCTCGGTATCTTTTGGTCCCAGTAATGGGAACTTGGATGACAGGTAAATCTTCGATGAAGTGCGGTTTATCATGGAACTTGATATAATCTGCTTCATTGTTGGAAGTGATGCAAGGGATTTTAGGGAAGCTGTCCTTTTGATTGATTCCGTGCAAGGTGAGGTCCCCTTTGAATTTCAGTAGTTTGTTGACGGTAAGCTCAGTAGTCAATAGATCATCAATAGATATGCTAAAATAATTAGCAATTTTGATTATTGTTTCTAGCTTTGGCTCACTCCTTCCTTCTTCATATGCGCCTAGAGTGCCCCTTTTTAACTCAAAAAGCTCAGCGAAAGCTTGTTGGCTAAGCTTTTTAACATTCCTGATCTTTCTAATATTTTTACCAAAATTCGACATTTTTTGCTAAAATTATTTGCAAATAAAAATCTATTGCGTATATTTATCTAACAATATTAGCGAATTGTATCGGTAAATACTAATGTATTTAACAGTAAAATGAATATGGAGACAGTTTTCTGTGTCGGTGCTAACAAAATTAGATAGGGTGATGGTGTTAGATTTAATTTGTTAGTTATAGAGTACTTGAAAAGGACTTAAAATAGCCAGATTTTCGTATTATTATACGCGAATAATTTTATCAACTTAAATCATTTTGAAATGAAAGATCACTTTCAGATAACAAAAGACTTTTTACTTGAACTTAATTTTGATGTTGTCTTTGAGAATAAAGATGAAGGAATATTGATGGTTCATAAGGAGAATTTTGGTATTAAGAATTTAATTCTCGGTGTGGCACCACCAATATTAATAATGGAGCAGTTTCTTTTTAAGATCAATAATCAATCTGATAAGATTTATAAGAACCTACTTCAAAAGAACAGGGATATCATCCATGGTGCTTTTGTTTTAGATGAGTCGGGCAAAAAGGTGATTTTCAGGGATACATTGCAAATTGAAAATATGGACTTAAATGAGCTTGAAGGGTCGCTGAATAGCCTGAGTTTATTAATGAGTGAGTATTCAGAACAAATAATTGAGTTTTCTAAATATTAAATATTAATGACATGAACATTTTTAAACGATTATTCAAAATAGGAGAGGCTGAGGCCAATGCAGCCATTGATAAAATGGAAGACCCTATCAAATTGACGGAGCAAGGAATCCGTGATCTTAGAGAGGATCTTAACAAAAATATGGAGGCCCTTGCCCAAGTAAAAGCTTTGGCGATTAGAGCCAAGAACGACCAAGAGAGCTATATAGAGAAGAAAGAAGATTATCATAATAAGGCGGTGCTGATCCTGAAAAAGGTTCAGCAAGGAAGTATGGATGCGACAGAAGGAGACAGACTTGCTAAAGAAGCATTGTTGAAGAAGGAGGAGATGCAGCAGCATGTTGCCAGGACTGAAGAGGAGGCAAACAAATTCAACGAGAATGTGGCCCAACTTGAAAAAAATATTCAATCTATCAAGTCCAGTATTGGCAATTGGGAGAATGAACTCAGTACTTTGAAGGCAAGGGTAAAGGTCAGTAAGGCCACCAAAAGCCTGAACAAGCAAATGGCTGAAATTGATAGCAGCAGCACTGTTTCCATGCTTGAAAGAATGAAGGAAAAGGTTGCCCAGGAAGAAGCGTTGGCTGAAGCTTACGGTGAAATTGCTGGTGCTTCTAAAACGATCGATGATGAATTGGAAAAAGCAGCAAGTTCTTCAGAAGTCAAAGCTGAGGACGACTTGAGTAAACTTAAAAATCAACTGGGACTTAACGAAGATAAAAACACCTAACCTTGGATAGTTTAATTAACATCATCTTTTCTCAGGTTAATATAACCTTGACCATTTTCCTGATTTTACTGGTAGTGTATTGGTTATTGACCATGATCAGTGGAATAGACTTTGAACTGGACGTAGAGATCGATGTGGATGTTGACACTGGAGTGGATGTAGATGGAGGAGGTACGGAATTTCAAGATATATCCAATGCAGAAATCCATAAAGACGAGGTGGTAGGCAAACGGATACAACCACTAAAGTGGTGGCAGATCTTTTTGATTTACTTCAATTTTGTAGGTTTGCCTTTTATGTTCACCCTTACCTGTTTTGTGTTTATCTGGTGGTTCAGTACCGTCCTGCTTACTGCAGTCACAGCATCTTATGAGAATGTATTTGGTTTTGGGATTCTGATCGTGACCTTTTTTGCTTCATTGATCCTTAACAAAATCTTTACGACACCATTCAAAGGATTCTTCAAACACCTGAACAAGGATGGGGACAAGGCCAATGACTTTATAGGAAGACAAGGAATATTGCTTTCTTCCATATCAGGAAATAAAATGGGAAATGCAGAAGTTCATATCAATGGTGATTCGATGTCCATTTATGTCAAATCATTGAATGGAGATCCACTGAATTATCATGACAGAATATTAATTATCAAGCAATCTGCTGACAAAAACTATTTTTTAGTTCAATCATACAACGACTAAACTATTTTATCAAAATGAATCATTTAATACCAATTATCGGGATTGGATTAGGGGGAGTATTGTTCCTAATCGTAGTATATTTCATCATTATAGCGATGTTTTATCGGAAGGTTCCACAAGGCCGGGCTATTATTAGAACTGGTTTTGGCGGGACTAAGGTGGCCACTGACAAGGGGCTCTATGTGATACCTGTTTTCCATAAGGTGGAGATCATGGATATTTCTGTCAAAAAGATCCAAATTGAGCGTTTGGCCCATGAGGGATTGATCTGTAAGGACAACATGCGGGCAGATATCAAGGTAGCTTTCTTTGTTCGTGTGAACAATGATGTGGCCTTTATCAAAAGAGTGGCCCAAACAATTGGGGTAGACAGGGCTTCCAGGATTGAAACCTTGGAAGACTTATTTGAAGCAAAGTTTTCTGAAGCACTCAAGACCGTTGGTAAGAAGTTCCAATTTATAGAGCTGTATGAGGCCAGAAGAGAGTTTCGAGATGAAATTGTGGATATCATAGGCACAGATTTGAATGGTTATACCTTAGAGGATTGTGCCATTGACTTTTTGGAACAAACGCCTATAAGCCATCTAAAACCAGACAACATTCTGGATGCAGAGGGGATCAAGAAAATCACTGAGCTTACAGCTGTTCAAAATATGAAAGCCAACCTGATTAAACGGGATGAGCAAAAAACCATAAGAAAGCAGGATGTGGAAGCTAGAGAGGCGATTTTGGAATTAGATAAGCAACTTGCCGAAAAAGAGGAACAACAAAGACGAGAGATTGCGAATATCAAAGCTCGTGAATCTGCCGAGATCAGTAAAGTCGCAGAAGAAGAAAGGTTAAAGTCTGAATCAGCGCGAATTGCTACGGAAGAAAAAGTGAGGGTGGCTGAAGAGAATATGGCCCGTCAGGTAATTGTAGCGGCCAAAAACAAGGAGCGTACAGATGCTGTGGAGACAGAAAGAGTGGAAAAAGACAGAATGCTCGAAGCTACAGAGAGAGAGCGTATTGTAACTCTTGCACAAATTGAAAAAGAGAAAGTAGTAGAAGTAGAGAAGAAGAATATCCAAGATGTGATCAGGGATCGCGTGATGCTGGAAAAAGGAGTGGTAGAAGAGCAGGAGAACATGAAAGATATCCAGGAATTCAAGACTGCTGAGCGTGAGAAGCAAGTAAGGATTACCATTGCTGAGGCCAATGCACAGGAAGAGTTGATCAAAACGATCAAAGCAGCAGAAGCTCAAAAAGAAGCAGCAAAATCCAAAGCGGAAGAAATCAATATTGAGGCGCAAGCAAGGAAAGAAGCCAGTGAAAAAGAAGCTGAAGCTAGAAAGACCATTGCCGATGCCAAAGCGAAGGAAGAAGCAATTATCGGTATGTCAGAAGCCCAAGTAATGCATGCGAAGGCTGATGCCAGTGAAAGACAAGGTATGGTCGAGGCGTTGATCATAGAGAAGAAAGCCAAAGCTGAAGCTGCTGGAATAGAGGCCAAAGCAAATGCAAACCTTAAAGAAGGGGAGTCTGAAGCAGAGGTGATCAAAAAGAAAGCCTTGGCTGATGCTGCTGGAATCGAAGAAAAAGCGGCAGCGATGAAGAAGCTGGATGGAGTAGGTAAAGAGCATGAGGAGTTCAAGCTTCGTCTGGATAAGGAATTGCAGGTAGATCTTGCCAATATCAATATCCAAAGAGATATCGCCGATGCCCAAGCACAGGTGATCAGTGATGCCCTTAAAGCGGCCAAAATTGATATTGTGGGTGGAGAAACCATGTTCTTTGACCAAATAATTGGACAGATTACTAGAGGAAAAGGTTTTGATAGGCTTGTTCAGAACAGTAATAATATCCAAGAAATCAAACAGTCTATCTTAGGGGATGATTATGCTAAAGGAAACCTTTTGGAAAAAGTAAGGGATTTCTCCAAGAAGTATGGTATTTCTTCCGAAGACTTGAAAAACTTCACTATTGCCAATCTATTGATCGAACTTCAGGAGCGCTCAAAGGATAAGGATGAGCAAAGTATGCTCGGCAATCTATTCAATATAGCCAAGAGCTTAGGGCTTTCTGATCAGAAGATTTCTGGTTTGAATAATAAAATGGTGTAATGCTTAAGGCTGCCACCTTTCGGCAGCCTTATTTTTTTATTTGCAGAGGGAGTAGTATGTACAAGTCACATTCCCAAATAATAATCAAGATTGATTAAAAAATGAAGCAAGACGATCAAAGCATGGTAAATAAAGATGCGTTGGATGGGGGAACCTATGAAATTATCCGTAAAAGACTGGAAGGCCATAAGGGTGATTTAAAGGCGAGATTACATCAGTTAAATGAATCTCGAAAAGCAGTATTTGGCTCCCTGGAGACCAAGTTAATCGCTAACAATAGGGTCAGTACAGAAAATAACTGTGTGGCCAGGGATATTATTTCTTTGGGCAATACTTGTATTTTTGGCTATAATGTCCACTTTGGCTTACGAACTGATATCAAGCTATCTGATGTATTCAGTATTTACCAGTTTGATGAGAATAGGTTTGAGCAAGTATCCCTCGATTTGATTGAAGAGGATGCCTTTGTCAATGACTTTTCCAACCTTTACAAGTATTATCGGAATACCATTTTTTCCAAGTTTACCATAATAGGCAATTACCTTTATATGGTTTTTCAGCTTAGTGAGAGCGTCACAGATATCAAAACTTTTAAATGGTTGATCACTGATAAGAAATTAAAGTATATCGATAACCGGAGTGATCATGAGTGCAAGTTTCCCAAGCAGCATCAATTCAGTTGGCAAGAAGCCACAAGGGATATGCAGCGCTATGGAAAGCATTCTCATGTTTCCATTATGGATAAGGTTTTTGTGGAGACCATTGGAGGGGATTTGACCATCAAAATCGAGGACAATACCGATGATGGTATGGGGATTTATTCCGAGCCAGTTGACTATAGAGATCAAACTTTGGATGATGGGCAAATCAGGTTTGCGGATTTGGGCAATTTGATTGTTTTGGAGATCAAACCATTTCAGGAAAAGGCACGCTATTTTGTGTACAACCATAAAATGCAGGAAGTCCAAAAAATTGACTCAATAAGAGACGCAGCAGTATTGTTGCCGGATGATCAGGGAATCATTTTTCCCAACGGATATTATTTGCAAACGGGAGAATATCATGTTTTTAACAATGATGTCGACCAACTTAAGTTTGTTGGGGCTTTGGCTTCTCCAAATGGGGAGGATTATCTTTATAAGTTTTATGCTTCCGAAAAGGGAACCTATGTTCTTATGGATTACAATGTCATAGAACAAGAAATAAAAACACCAATTGTTTGTGGTGGTTTTACTATCCTTCCCAATGGGGAATTGTGTTACTTCAAAGCAGAGGACGAGCAGACAAAGCATCATATGATGCAGATATGGCAAACCTCCTACCTGGAAGGAGATATTTTGCCGTCCGAACATCAAGATACTCTTTTGTATAAAATAGGTAACAAAGACATCGTTAAAGCCATGGCCGAATCTCATGAGCTGATCATTCTCCTAAACAAGGAAGATAACTATGATGGCCTTTATACCGATGTGGCCAAGCTTTCAAAGGATATTTTAGATGCTTACTATTGGCTTCATGAAAGTGAAGCTGGACAATTGAGTAAGCCTTTGAAGGCTATTAATGAAGCGGCCAATGCAGCTATCGATGAATTCCAAAAGGTAGTCCAACTCAAGAAGAATGCTGCAGGCAGTACCAAAGAAATCCAAGATAAATCCCAAACACTTTTTAATAAAATCAAGAGTACTTCATTTAGGAGTATTGATGAATTTGTGGATTTGCTTAGTCAGCTGAGGTCCATAAGGGGAGAGGTAATAAGTCTATATGAAATAAGGTATGTAGATGAGGCATTGCTTAAATCCTTGGAGGAAGAAATAGCTCATCATACCAACAAAATTTCAAGAAGATGTGTGGAGTTTTTATTGGATGAAAAAGCCCTTCTGCCTTATCATGGCAAAGTTACTGAGAAGCAACAACATCTTGATCAGGTCACTAAGGTTGTTGAGGCGAAGCAGCTGGAAGAAGAGGTCAATCAGGTGGCGACAGACTTGGAAATGTTGATTGATATTGTCTCTAACTTGGAGATTGAAGATACTTCACATTCTACTAAAATCATTGATAATATTTCGCTGATTTTTGCCACTATAAACCAGTTAAAGGCTGCGATTAAGAACAAGAGAAAGCTTCTGGGCAGCAAAGAGGCAAAGGCTGATTTTGCCGCTCAGTTAAAGTTGATTGACCAAAGCATTATCAATTACTTGGATATTGCTGCTACTCCTGAAAAGTGTGATGAATTCTTGACAAAAGTAGGCGTTCAGCTAGAAGAGATCGAAGGGAAATTTGCTGATTACGAGGGTTTTGTTTCGGATATTATTGAAAAGAGGGAAGAGGTATACAATGCTTTTGAGAGCAAAAAGGGAGCGATTACCGAAAAGAGAAATAAAAAGGCCATAGCTCTAAAATCAGCATCAGAACGGATCCTTAAAAGCATTGGGAAAAAAGCAGAAAGCTTAAAGTCTGCGGATGAAATCAATGGGTATTTTGCCGCAGATATAATGGTATCCAAATTAAGGGACATTATTGAACAGCTGAGAGAGCTAGATGACAGCGGAAATGCAGAGGAAATAGAAACATCCCTGAAGACCAGTAAGGAAGATGCGCTTAGAAAGCTAAAAGATAAACTCGATCTCTATGAAGATGGGGAAAACATTATCAAGTTAGGCAAGCATAAGTTTGGGGTCAATCGTCAAGAGCTGGATTTAACGATAGTTACCAAAGATAAAAAGCTTTGCTACCATCTCAGTGGGACTGATTTTTACCAAGAACTTCATAATGAAGTTTTGGATAAGAGCCAAAAGTACTGGAGCCAAGAGTTTGTCTCAGAAAATGAAGAAGTATATAGGAGTTCCTATTTAGCTTATAAGGTATATAAGGATAAAGATCCTGTGGAATTAGCCCGGTTGGAGGTCGCTGGATTATTGAAAGTAATTCAAGAGGAGAGCAGTAGCAATTATTCGGAAGGTTATGTAAAAGGCGTGCATGATGAAGATGCCGCCGCAATTCTGAAGATGCTTGTACAAAAGCATGAAGAGTTGAAGATATTGACTTATCCCTCCACTGTCCGGGCCAATGCTCAATTTTTCTGGTTTAGCTTGGAAAAGAATGAGCAAGAGGCTTTTGATCATTCCATTAAAGCTTCTGGTTTAGTCCTAAAGTTCTTTCCTTCATCCAAGGAATATGACTTTTTGATAGAAGAGTTAGAAGTGACCATTGCCAAATATGGTGAGGTTTCAGGTCTATTTACAAGTGTTATAGCCAATGCCATTGCGCATTATTTGTTTGATGAGCTTCAAAGCGATGACCATTTTGCTCTTAGTAGCAGCGCGGCAAAAATTGTAGAGGGATTCAAGGAGATGCTGGTTAAGGAAAAAGCCCAGGATCAATTTCATCATAATTTGGAAAAACTGATTAGCTTTTCGTCAAAAGTGAAGCTTTACAGACAGTGGTTAAAGGCTTTTGTAAAAGTGAAGGAAGGTACAGATGACTTAGAGTATATTGATGAAGCCATTTGTGTTTTGCTCTTACAGGAAGGTAAAAGAAACCTGATTTCTGCTAGCCCATTTGCAAAAATCCATGGCCTAAAAGGGGAGCACAATACTATCAATCATGGAGAGATGAATTTCAATTACCATGATTTCAGGGCACTTTTAGATCATTTTGTCAATCAGGAAGTGGTGGCATTTAATGCTTATCGAAAGGCCAAACATCAAGTAACGGAAGAGCTCAAAGATCAGCTAAAATTGGAAGAGTTTAAGCCTAGGGTGTTGACCTCATTTGTAAGAAATAAACTTATCGACCAAGTTTACTTTCCATTGTTTGGAGAAAACTTGGCCAAACAATTGGGGAGCGTGGGGGATAATAAAAGAACGGATAGAATGGGGATGCTGCTCTTAATCTCGCCTCCAGGTTATGGAAAGACTACTTTGATGGAATACATATCCAATCGGTTGGGATTGGTTTTTATGAAAATCAATGGTCCGGCAATTGGTCATGAAGTTACCTCAGTAGACCCTGCTTCAGCTACTAATTCTGCCACCAGAGAAGAGTTGAAAAAACTCAACCTGGCTTTTGAGATGGGCAATAATGTGATGCTTTATTTGGATGATATCCAGCACTGTAATCCTGAGTTTTTACAAAAATTCATCTCTTTGTCCGATGGTACCCGGAAGATTGAAGGGGTTTTTAACGGAAAGCCCAAGACCTATGATCTTAGAGGGAAGAAGTTCTGCGTGATCATGGCTGGAAATCCTTACACGGAAAGCGGTGAGAAATTCAAGATTCCTGACATGCTGGCAAATAGGGCTGATATCTACAACTTGGGAGATATCATTGGTGATACAGCCAGTTTGTTTAAGCTAAGTTTGATTGAGAATGCACTTACATCCAATGCTGTTTTACATCAGCTAAGCAGCAAAAACTTTGAAGATGTCTATACTTTAATCAATAGGGTGGAGAACAATGCGGAAAATGGAGAGCTTAAAGGTAATCATACGACACAAGAAGTTCAGGATTATGAAGCTGTACTTAGAAAGGTGTTGAATATCAGGAACACAGTTTTGAAAGTAAATGAGACTTATATCAAGTCTGCAGGTATGGAAGATGAGTACCGTACAGAACCATCATTTAAGTTGCAGGGCTCTTACCGGGATATGAATAAGCTGGTAGCCAAAGTAGTACCGATTATGAATGATGCCGAGCTAGATGGATTGTTGCTTTCACACTATGAAAATGAGTCTCAGACCTTGACAGCGGCAGCAGAAGCCAATCTATTAAAATACAAAGAACTGAGAGGAATGCTTAGCTCAGTGGAAGAAGAAAGGTGGAAATCCATCAAAACTACCTTTGTAAAAAACAACAAGTTAAAAGGCTTTGGGAATAAAAATGAGATGGCCCAAGTGCTTTCCCAAATGATGGCGTTTAGCGAAAATCTGGAAGGAATAAAGGCAGTTCTTCAAAAAGGCTTTGAAAAGTAATAAAGTAACAGACCTGGGTCAATGCGTAACTTCTGTGTCGCATTGACCTTTATTCTATCCTTCTACTGTTACCACTAGTCTTTAGGATAATGCTGAGGTACCTACCATTTTAAGCGGAAGAGCATCGACTTTAAAACCTGAATATGGAAGCTGCTAGACGTTAACTATTTATCCCTTATGGGCATTTTCTTTTTCAACTTACCCTTTCCTTGAGATTAAGAAAATGTAATTGGTGCATTTACTCCAGCGAAATCAATTTTAAGGCCTGCTCATAAGCGAGGTCTTTTTCATCTATTAAATCCTGAATGGAGGCTTTAATAGGGTAGTCTGGTAAAAGTCCCCTGTTGGTAGTGGTTTGCTTTTGCGAAACTGGAAAAAGCAGGTGAAAGCGAGGTATTCCGATATTGATGGAGGAGTGAGGTAAGCTGATGTATTCTTTGGATCCTGCGGTAAAACCTTCGTACCTCGTCCCCGTTTCTGTACCAATGACAATGGCATCTCCATATTCTTTTAAATACCTGGCCAAGGTTGATCCGGCAGAGAATGTTCTGCCATTGACCAAGACATAAATAATTCCTGTAAAAGCATGGCTGGACTTTTTCGGGATTTTATAAACGCGCTCTTTACCACTCCAAGAAATGCTTTTCTTCAAAAAAGGATCATTGGTAGTTCCCTTCATAATATAGGGCACCATATCATCTGCAAATTCGTTACGTCCTCCTGTGTTATCCCTTATGTCTATTACCAGTGAATTGATATGATGATTTTCTAGTGAGGTAAATATCTCTTGGTAGAAATCCCTTGAGTGGATACCATATTTTTTGATCAGTTGGATGTCAAATGATTTTAGCTTGAGTAAGGCATGGTCTTCCTTGAAATGCAGCTCATAAAAATCATCAATACTTTCTTCTTGAGGTTTGGAAGACAAATTCAACGCTTTATAACTGTTGACCTGCTCTTCTCTGGTCAATGCTTTAATGTTTGTCTCAAGGATCGGTTCTTCAGGACTGTTTTGGTACTTGATCTGAAATTGATCCTTCTGATCAATGTAAAAATAATATGTCCAAGGAAAGCTAAGATTGATAATTTGGTCAGCATAGGTTGTTATTTCCCCATCAGCAGGAGTGGCAAGGCGTAATCGGCTAAGAATATCTTCAGCGTTTAATCCATTGATCGAAATGATTTTATCTCCCTGATTCATAACAGGTTTTAGGGAGTAATCACGCCAAACATAGAGGTCATTATCTATTACCTTTATGGTTACAGGTAAATACTTGAATTTATTTTGGGGAATCCCATTATGGACGGTGTCAGACCAATTCCCCAAGGCAAAATGACCTTCATCGCTTAATGCACAAATCTGGCTGATATAGGTAAAATAAGCATTCAAGGATATTTCATCTTGATTAATCGCATCAATGATCCCAGTACTTGCTACATGAAAATTAGGTTTGTAAACCTTGAGAGCTGGGTTGTATTTTTCAATATTGTCTCTCAAAAAAGTGAGGTCCGCAATGGCGTCGTCTTTGGAAAGATGCTGGCAAAAAGCAAGTTGAAGACTGAGCAAGAAGCATGTTATTCCCAAAAGAAATTTCATTTGCAGGATATTTTGGTAGAGAGTAGTGTTACTTAAACATAGCTTTTGATCTTATAATATCCAATACCTCATCCTGAAGGGACAAAGAAAATCCCGGAATTTTCCGGGATGGGGTTTTCAGTGATAAGTCTAAATGCCTGTTTTGAAATGGCTATGGTTGGGTTGGCAAAACATGTATCCATAATCAATATAACGACCAGGAGGGTTAGTGGTCAATGGATTTCGAAGAACATTGATCAATCGGGTATAATCAGTAGGAGGGTTGCCGTTTTGAATATCTTGATTTCTGAGCAAAACTTCATTGTGAAGGATGGTTCCAATGCTACTGGCGAACGTTCCGCAAGCTCCATTTGAAACAGTACTATTTGCATCTGAAGCGGCAAAGCTTGTGGTGCATTCATAAGGTGCATGGAAGGCAATGTTTTGTACGGTTACCTTTGCTCTGGCTGCTCTGCCCAAGTTTTCCAGACCATCTACAATTCTCGGTGTACAGCCGGAATAGCAAGTGATTTCAGTAGTAAACCAAGCACATGTTTTTCTTTTGAGAGCGTTGTAATTTCCTGTATGAAATCCATTGCGAAGAACACCCGGGCCAGGTTGAGCTCCAAACACTCCTGGGCAAGGGCTGCCATGGCCCCTTACGATTTCCATCACCAGTTCCTTACCAGCCCCAATAGCAACCCTGTGAGTGTTGATGGCATTGTTTACGGCAGTGTGTTCATTCCTATTATGAGTCCTTGCGGCAGTTATGGATGCTTGGCTTGGGGAATAAATGGTAAAGCCCCTTACAACTGTGGGCGTAGGAATTTCTTTCATATAGGGTGTAATATGTGTGAGGTTACAGCCCAAGGTAGGCAATTCATCTGCAATAGGATCTGCATCAAATTCAAACCAAACTTTTTTGGAATAATCTATGATCAGTGCTTCACAGCCTCCCCCTCTTTGTGGACATTCCAGCGGTGATGGCGGTGTAGGAGGAGTGATGACTATACTGCTGTCTTCGACGATTTCACTTTCTTTATCTAAATAACTAATGGGCAAGTAAAGATGGTAATTGTATTTTAAGCCCACTTTCAGTCTTATATCAAAATATTCCAAATCTAAGTCAAGTGGAAAATAGATGTCAAATATCGCTTCGTTTTGACCAACCTCAATGGGGTATTCTTCATAAGCTGAATAAATAGAGATGTCCAATTCCTTATAGTTTGGGATAAAAAACTGAAAATGCCCATTTTGTAAATCAAGATAATTGGCGGCTATCCAGAAGTTGGAATAGGAACAAGAAAAGTAAGGTTGACTGTACAAAGTGAACTCATTACCTTGACTTTTTTCCAGGAAGTTTGCTAGCAAGGAACGGTCCTCATTGTTGATTTCACCGTTGGCATTGATGTCCGCAGCGATAGCACAGGGGATTTGATCAATACTTCCAGAGTTGAGCATATTATTGATAGCGTTGATGTCGTCACTATCTACCTTCATATCTTCATTGATGTCTCCCATGATAAATAAGGGCGTGAAGTTGGCCGGTAAATTTTTTAAGGCTGTTCCTGGCTCCGAAAGAGGAACATGATTAACAAGTATTTCTTCAGAAATGGGGATATTACTTTGCTCTTCTTGGCTTCCTCCTCCGCATGAAAACAGCAGAAGCACTAGTACGAGGTTTGAAATGTAGGCTTTCATGACTTTGGGTTTATAGTTGTTTGGGGGCTTAGAATATAGATTTCTTTACTCTCTATTCAGTTTGGTCGAATAGAACCTTGGTGCATCAAAAAGAAAATATCAGATCAACTAATAAATATGCCTGTAGGTAAGAAAATATGTGGGTCAAGTATTAAAATACAAAAATATAGCTAAAAATGCCAGAATGGAAATGCTCAAAAATGAATAGAGCGATCCAAATCTAGATTCGAACCGCTCTATGTCATGCTAAAATTCCTTCTCTCCGAATTCGCTCTTAATGAAGCGTGATTTATTCTTTAACTGATTGAAGGTGTAGCTAATATTGATCATGATCATATCCACCTCGTAGACATAATTGGTCGTGGTGTAGAATTCATTTTCCCTCCAAGTGGTGATTCGTTGTTCATTGGTATCCAAAAGACCTAGATCCATATTTAGCCACTGCAAAGTTGTGCTTAGCCTTCCTTCCAAAAATGTCTTTTTTAAGGTCAGGTTAGGGGATAGGAACCTGGAATCCTCACCTTGGGCAGTATTTCTGTCAGAAAGGTAATTTACGGTCCACTGTAAGTTTAAGGAAGAAGAAAGGTCAAAACTTGTGTTGGCATTGATGGAGTAAACCCAGCTTGAAGTGTCAATAGGTCTATCATCAAAGGTTCCTTTGATGTTATATTGATAGATGTTTCCACTGGCAAAGATGTTCCACCATTTGGTCGGATTGAGCTCTATTCCCGCTTCAAGTCCCAGTGATTTTCCAGTTCCTACATTGGAGTAGATCCTGTTGAGGATGGTGTCGTTATAAACGGTATTGACCCTGTTTACCAGGTTTTGGATATGACTGTAGTAAGTGGTAACAAAGAGTGAGTTGTCTCCAAAGTCTTTAACCAATCCCAGTTCTGTCAAATCCACAAACTCTGGTAAGAGGGTAGGGTCACCTTGCTCCAATGTTTCGGAGTGTTCCCTTTCAGGAAAGGGGTTCATTTTAAAGGTGGTTGTCCTTTGCACTCTTTTACTGTAGGCTGCTTTTAACGTCAGGTCCTCATTGAAGGCATACTGTAAAGTGGCTGAAGGATAGAGTTTGACAAAGTCATAGTAATAGGTAGTGTCCACTGTTCCTGCCTTGTCTTTAAGGTCCAATTCTCTATCCATATATTCTAGCCTAAGTCCTGCAGAGTAGCTCCATTTGTCTTTTTCACCAGAGAGCTGCCCATAGCCAGAATGGATCTGCCTGGTGAGGTCCACATTACTTGAAAATTCCGGCACCAATTCATATTCACCTGTTTCATTGTTTTTTCTTTCATAGACAAAGTCACCGGTATGGTTAAGGTTTCTGAATTGATAGCCTGTTTCGAAAGTGCCTATGCTCCACGGTGCTGACTTATAATCTGTTTGGAACCTTACTCCATGAAGTGGATTATCATTGGTATTGTATTCGTCTTGGTACACCATGTCAGTATCTGGATAGCCCAGGTTTAGGTTGGTTGTTGGACCACCCAACATGGTGTATTCATATAAAAAGGAAGAACTTAAGCTGGCCTTATTTTTAAAAGTGTGGCTATAGTCAAAACTTCCTAAGACAAAATCTCCTCTTCGGATTCGAAGATTTTCATTATAATACTGCATGGAGTAAATAGTTTCCCCGTTTATTTCTGCGTGATTGTCATAATAAATAATGTCAGCAGTTCTATCTTTGCTTCTTTTACCACCATAGAAACCAAGGCTAAAAGTGTTAGACTCATCGGGGGTATATCCCACCGTAAATCTTCCTGAATAACTTTTCTCATCAAAACTTCTTTCCCCATCTGAAGGGAAATAAGTAGTGGTGTCACCATCGATGGTGTAGACATTTCCTTCTCTTCTTCCTGCAAGATCGTTTCTTAGATAGCTGGCCCCAAAAGAAATGTCCCAATCGTTTTTCCGGTGATTGATGGTGAAGTCGGCCCCATACCTGACTGCATTTTCTTTGTTGTCATAATCTTCAATGCTAGGCAGGCCAATTTTGGTATTGACTTGAACAAAAGTGCCGTCAGTTGCTCCTTTGGAAGTGATGATATTGATAAGCCCTGCTTTTCCCTCTGGATCATATTTGGCCGATGGGGCGGTCACCAATTCTACATTTTGGATACTGTTGGCGGGTATCTGTCCTAAGATTAAAGCCGGGTCAGTTTGAACAGGTTTGCCATTGATCATCACCACAAAGCCTGTGGTGCCCCTTACAGAAATGTTTCCACTGGCATCTATAGTCAAAGAGGGGAGGTTACGCAGAACGTCATTGGCAGTACCGCCCTGACTGGATTGGAAGCTATTGGCCTCATAGACTTGTCGGTCTATTTTGTGCATGGTGGTAAAAGCCTTGCCTGTGATTTCTACTTCCTCCAATAGCTGTTGGTTGGGAGAGAGTAAGATGGTTTTCAGATCCAAGATCTCGGATTTTACAATCGTTATATTTTCAACTACTGCTTTGTCATAGCCCATAAACTGGGCAATCAAGTAATAGTCGCCGTTTTGCTGATCTAAGATCTCAAATTGGCCTTTTGCATTGGTTACCGTTCCAGCAACGAGACTACTGTCTTTGGTGGCGTATAAGGCGATGTTGGCATATTCAAGAGGAAGAGTTTCTTGGGTGTCCTTTAAAGTGCCTTTGATGCCTGTTTGGGCTATACAAAGCCCGCTTAATAAAAATAGAAATAAGGGTAGTATTGCTTTACTCATGGAAATAATTATTTCCTACAAAGCAACAGGGATAGCTACTGAATTTACGGTAAAAACTATCCCATTATGGTATTATCGGGCAATTGCCTTAGATCTGTATTCCAGTGGAGTCAGCGTGGTCAATGATTTGAAGAATTTTACAAAATTGGATGAATCTGTAAAGTTCAGCTTATAGGCTATTTCAGTAACGTTGCTACTCGTATGTGTTAGAAGGTTTTTAGCCTCTATCAGTAACCTTTCTTTGATTACTTCCCTCGCTGTAGCATTTACGGACATTTTGCAAACCTTATTCAAACGCTTAAGGGACATGTTCATCATTTTGGCATATTCTTCGGCGTGATTGGCTTCCATAAAATGCTCATTCAACAGTTGTTTGAAATGAGCAAAGTCACTGGTAACACTTGGATTATGGGGCTTGCTTTTCTGGGATAGGGAATGGCTCTTGATAACTACCAAGTTGAGAAAAGCAGTTAATAAGTCTTCGTCCTCTTTGTTTTTAAAGGCATGGTAGAAGTCTTCAAGAATTTTGAAAAAAGCACCTTCATCTTGAATTTTAAAATGCTTTGGAAATTCAAAAAGGCAGTTTAACGCCTTGGGATAATGGGTGAGTACTTCTTCTTTGAACAAAACCACAAAACCATCAGGAACTTTGGAAAAGTCCCAGCAGTGAACCTGTCCAGGTCCCAAGTAGAAACCTGTAGGTGGTACCACATCAAACGTTTCATCTCCTATGGTGTGTTGACCGGAACCCTTGGAAAGAAAAATAAGCTCATGATAACCTGCATGCTTGTGAGGCTTTGTAGGTTTGATCACTGGCTTCATTCTGGATATTTTCAAAACCAGTTCATCATCGAGCTTTTTCTTAAAATTGAAATCCATGGGATAGGAAATGAGGCTTAGGTTAGAATCGATTTATGTTTCGAAATTACAATCAAATTTTCAAATTGATAGTTTTCTTTTATGAGTGGTAAATCAGACTTTTGACTCCTTTATTTTTCGGATTCAATACCTTTTCAAACTCTCAGAAAACTATTGAGTTTGTGTGAATTTTTTGTAATAATGAGAAATTTCATCACTTTTTAATCCTTGATGGACAATGATCTGGTTTCTAAAGTGTAATGGCTCACCTTTAGGTATTCTTATAGGATTTCGACCAGGAAAAGCCATGTTTTGCATGCTGTTGGCACTTCTTAGGATCCAACCTTGGTAATGAGGAAGCATTTGAGGCTCACCCATGATGACAATACCAGATGTGGAGTGATTGTCAAAACTTCCAATTAGGTTCATCCAGGGACCTGCTTGGACAGGTAAAGTCTGTGGTTCTATTTTTATACCTTCAGATGAAAACTGAATATCCTCAGGGAGCTTGACTCTTGGGGAAAAGCCACCATAACCTTTTTCATCTTCTGAACCTCCCAATTCAAGATTGTCCACCAAAGCATTGAGTTTTATGTCAAAGGTGAGAGCATAAGCCCCTTTTTCCAATCGTTCATAAGTGATTTTAACATTTTCCCTTAACACTTCACTTTGTCCCAAACTATCCGATAGCCAAGCTACTTCAGACTCCAATTCAGCAATACCATCATTGATATTCATGTTGGTATTGGTGACTTTCCAAGAAATGCCTTCACAGAACCAAGGATCGGCAATACGTTTTCCGTTAACATAGAGTTGATGCCAGGTCCAAAAAATTCCCCTATGGTGGAAATGATCCTCAGGAAAGTCCTCCGTTAACACTTCCTCGTTTAGTCCATAAAGGGGATGCACATAATTGGCTCTTGGGTATTTACCATTTAACGTTTTTGTGGCAGTTAGGTAGAAATATCTTGGCTGGTTGTTTTCTTTCAAAATTATCCCTTCGGAAGTCTTTTCAAAAGCCAACTCCTGAGCAAATGAATTAATTTGGACTAAAAAGCAGGAAAGAAAGATAAAGATCAGTTTGGTTTTCATGGTTGGGCTTAAGGTAAATTTGATGTAATATCTAAAAATAAAAGCAGCAAACCGGATTCCCCAATTTGCTGCTTAAATAAATTTTCGGAATTAAGAATTACTTTCTTCCGATAGCTTTTTTAGCTGCTTTGACAATATTGTCAGCATTCAAGCCATATTTCTCAAGCAGATCGGTAGGAGTACCAGATTCACCGAAAGAATCATCTACTCCCACGAATTCCTGTGGAGCAGGATTGTTCCTTACCAAAGTCTGCGCAACACTATCACCAAGGCCACCATTGTACTGGTGTTCTTCGGCGGTTACACAGCAACCTGTCTTGGCCACTGATTCCAATATTGCTTCCGTATCCAATGGCTTGATGGTGTGGATATTGATCACCTCAGCACTGATGCCTTCTTCTCTCAGTTTGGCTTCAGCCACAACTGCTTCCCATACCAAATGCCCTGTAGCAAAGATGGTTACATCAGTGCCTTCGATCATTTTCCATGCCTTTCCGATCTCAAACTTTTGATCAGAAGGAGTAAAGATAGGCCATTTAGGACGACCAAATCTCAAATAAACAGGACCATGGTGTTCCGCAATCGCCATGGTGGCTGCTTTGGTTTGATTGTAATCACAAGGATTGATTACGGTCATATTAGGCAACATTTTCATCATGCCCAAGTCTTCCAAAATCTGGTGGGTAGCGCCGTCTTCTCCCAAAGTCAAACCTGCGTGTGAAGCACAGATTTTTACATTCTTTTCAGAATAGGCGATGGATTGGCGGATTTGGTCATAAACGCGGCCAGTGGAGAAGTTGGCGAAAGTACCTGTAAAAGGAATTTTTCCATTAATGCTCATACCAGCAGCAAGGCCCATCATATTGGCCTCGGCAATGCCTACTTGGAAGAACCTCTCCGGAAATTCTTTTTGGAAAGCACCCATTTTAAGGGAACCGATCAAGTCCGCACATAGTCCGACAACATTTGGATTTTTACGTCCAGCTTCCAAAAGCCCATCACCGAAACCGGAACGGGTGTCGCTTTTTTCTGTATAGGTGAATTTAGTATCTAAAGTCTTTTCCATTTTTTGATCTGTTAAGCCACAGTCTGATTAAAACCATTTGGCTGTGGTTGGTTAACGGTTTTGTTGATTAGTAGTCACCAAGGGTTTCTTCCAATTGGCCCAAAGCATTTTCCAATTGCTCATCACTTGGAGCAATACCATGCCATTTGTGTGTACCAACCATAAAGTCTACACCATAGCCCATTTCAGTATGAAGCAGGTTCAATACCGGCTTACCTTTACCCAAAAGTGTTCTGGCATATTCCAAACCAGCCAGTACAGATTCCATATCATTGCCTTTAAGGGTGTCAATTACTTCCCAACCAAATGCTTCCCACTTTGCTTTCAGGTCATTTAAGTTCATAACAGCGTTGGTAGGTCCGTCGATTTGTTGTCCATTAAAGTCAATGGTAGCGATCAAGTTGTCCACTTTGTGGTGAGGGGCATACATGGCCGCTTCCCAAATTTGTCCTTCTTGCTGTTCACCATCTCCCATAAGGGCGTAAACAACGCCTTCATCTCCATCAATTTTTTTGGCTTGGGCTGCACCGATAGCTACAGAAAGCCCTTGACCCAATGAACCAGATGCGATCCTGATGCCTGGAAGACCTTCCTCAGTGGCCGGGTGACCTTGAAGTCTGCTGTCTATTTTTCTGAATGTTTTAAGCTCAGCTGTATCAAAATATCCGCTTCTGGCCAGCACACTGTACCAAACCGGAGAGATGTGTCCGTTGGATAGGAAGAATAGGTCTTCACCTTTTCCTTCTATTTTGAAATCATTGTTATGATTCAATTGGTTGAAGTAAAGTGCCACGAAAAATTCGGTACATCCCAATGAGGCACCTGGGTGTCCGGACTGTACTTCGTGAACCATACGCAAAATGTCCCGTCTCACTTGTGAAGCGGTCTTTTTTAGTTGTTCGGTTGATAGCTTTTCCATTTTAAAGGAATTATTTAAGTATTTGATTTGAATGTTCTTTGGTTTTTACTTTTTCGATGATTTCGGCAATATTGCCTTCTTCATCGATAACAAAAGTGGTTCTAACAGTCCCCATATAGGTCCTGCCATAGTTTTTCTTTTCTCTCCAAGTATTGTAAAGCTCGTGAACAGTCTTGTCTTCATCTGCAATGAGCGGAAATGGAAGTTCAAATTTTTCGATGAACTTCTTATGGGATTTTTCAGAATCAGTACTGATCCCCAATACGATATACCCAGCTTTCAGAAGCGCATCGTAATTGTCTCTCAAATCACAAGCTTGAGCAGTACAGCCCGGTGTATTGTCTTTGGGATAAAAATATAGAACTACCTTTTTGCCGAGATAGTCGGACAATTTGATAGTGTTGCCATCTTGGTCTTTCGCTTCAAATTCAGGTGCCTTGTTTCCTACTTCTAATGACATGTTATTTTAGTTTATGAGTTAAGTGTATTTTTGACATTTAAATTTGATAATTATTTTCCAAAAAGCTAGAGCTTCCTGCTAAAAACAGCAGAATTTCCTGCATTATCAGTTACTTTCAATTCAAACTGCCCTTTGAAAGGGGCTTTGTCAATCTTTTCTGTCCAAATGACACCACTTTTATGTTCGAATCGCAAAATAACCCATTTTCCATCAATTCTGGCCTCAAAACTATGAATCCCTGAAAGATTGTCCCTAATGGAAAATCTAAGTTGGGATGAATTAATCCTTATGGGGCGAATAGTAGGCGCTATATCATCCTCGGCGAGTACAAAAGTACCAAAATTTTTGGTTTTGAAGGTAATGTGGTCATTGGTCCATTCCCCCCCTACAAAACGCTTATAACCGTTAGCATAAAGTTGATAAACGTCCACATACTCTTTGGGTCTATTATAGCTGGAAATATCCATGCTAGTGGTTATTTCCTCCCTCAGGTAGCCATCCCGGTCATCGTTGATTTTAATGGATGGACGCCCGTTGTAGCTTCCACTTTCTGTGTAGAGAAATAGTGTTTCTAACAAACTATTGGCTTCCGTTTGGATAATGGTGCGGCCATCATTGAAATAATACTCTTTGTTGAAAGGGATTTTTGCTTGAACCTTAGGGTAAATGATTTCAGTGCATACATCTATTGAATCCGGAATGCCATATTCCATATCCCATATATAGGTCCTGTACCTTGGGTCTTCATAGGAAAGCATCACGTCCATCATCAGTCCATTCACATAGAAGGTAGCCATTTTGTTGGTCTCCTGCTTATCCGCTCTGACAATCATCCAATTGTGCTCAAAATCTACTTTGCTTCTTGAAGCAGAATAGGTACTTACTGCATGGTTTTCCTTTTCGCCTTTAAATTTTAAAGATAGATTTCGTCTATTGCCAAAGACATCTTCTAGCACCACGTCAACATCCTTAATACTATCAGGACTAACTTCAATGGCCCCACCAAAAAGGCTGTCAGGGCTATAATAATCGAATTGATTATAGGGTGTGGTATAGAGTTTCGTATAACTATTTTGGTGGGTATGGCTCAATAAAAACCTACCAAGGTTAAAATCTATTTTATCAACATTGAGGTCAAAAGTCTTGATTCCACCTTCATAGATTTCAAAATGTGGGAAGCCGTTTTGGTTATATGCACCGTCTAATTTATCATATGCCCTTACTTCGATTCCTACTTTTCCAGTAATTTCGATTGGTTTGTCAATAACAAACTCATTTCCTCTAAAGTTTAAGCGAAGCACAGTCCTTTGGAATTGCCCATTTACCCTGCTCTCTAAAGTAAGGGGTGTAATGGCAATGGTCCTAAAAGTAGGAGGGGTAGTGTCCTTGATTTCACTAAAGCCAAACTTTAGCGGATCCAAAGCCCTGTCCAAGCTGTCTCGGATTTCAAAATGAAGGTGGGGGCCTCCTGAGCTTCCCGTATTTCCAGAGTAGGCGATGATTTCCCCCTTTTTGACTGGTAGTGCCGAGGCTTCCGGATAAACTTCTAAGGAATTTTCCTCAGCATCAGCCATCTTCTGCCACATGTATTTAGCGATTTTGGCGTTAAAATCTCTGAGGTGGCCATAGAGTGTGTATTGCCCATTCGTATGTTTCAGGTAAATTACATTTCCATAGCCATAAGTGGATATCTTCATGCGGTAGACATATCCGTCTGCGGCGGCATAGACCGGCAAGCCCTGCCTACCATCGGTTTTGATGTCGATGCCACTGTGAAAATGGTTAGGGCGAATTTCACTCATATTACCGGAAAGGTAATTTCGCTCACCAGGCTTGATGGGGAATTGATAATAATTTTTATCTACCTGCGAAAAACCAACGGATGACCAAGCCCAGAAAAGAAAAAGGAGCAGGAATTTATTTAATCTCAAAATCAAGTAATTTTTCTTCTTCTATGTATGCTTCCAAACGATCTCCTACATTTACTTTACCAACTCCAGCTGGCGTGCCAGTAAATATGAGATCTCCTTTTTTTAACGTAAAAAACTTTGAAATATATTCTAGAATCACACCAAAATCATAAAGCATCATAGTGGTATTACCCTTTTGTTTTTGTACACCATTGATATTCAGATGGAAATTGATGTCAGATAGATCATTAAAACTTTCCTTGGGTAGAAAGCTTCCAACAGGAGCAGAGCCATTGAACCCCTTGGCAATTTCCCATGGTAATCCTTTTTCTTTGCAGGTTTTCTGAATGTCCCTTGCTGTAAAATCAATGCCAATACCAATTTCATCAAAGTAGCGATGAGCAAATTCCCTTTTGATAAATTTTCCCTCTCTGTTGATTTTTAGTACAAGTTCTACTTCATGATGGATGTCATTGGAGAAATCAGGCAAATAGAAAGGTAGATTGTTTTTCAGCAGCGCGGTATCGGGCTTCAAAAAAACAACAGGATTTTCGGGTCTTTCATTTTGGAGTTCTTCAATATGCTCCACGTAATTTCGGCCAATGGCGATGATTTTCATGAAAAATCGGATTATAGTATTTTCTAAGTTTTCACAAAGAAACTTAATAAGCATGGATTAAGAAAATGTTTCTTTGGCTTAATTTACAGGCAATAGCCCTAAAAATTGGTGTTATTTTAATTCGGGGAGTGGAATATATGAATTATCCCCTTCGACCATGGGCCAGTCCTTTGCTTTCCACCTTTCTTTGGCGGTAGCTATGGTTGTCTTTTCACTGGAGACAAAATTCCATTCGATAAACCTTTCTTCTTCAAAAGCAGGGCCACCAAATAGGATGATATGACTTTCAGCTTTGATCTCCAAAGCACATTGGTTATCAATTTTAGAGACCAATAGGTTACCTTTTTCTACAAGGTTTTCACAAGCTTTGACTTCTCCTTCTACTACGCAAATGCCAATTTCTCCTTCAAGCTGTCCAGCAATTTCGAGGCTATATTCACCAGTGGTTTTTATATCGACCATGAACAGGTCTGAGTGTACTGGAACAGGGGATGCCTTCCCATAACCCTTACCTGCAACAAGTGTAAATTGGGCAGATTGATCCTTCCAGAAGGGTAGGTTCTTTGCATCAATATGGTGAAACTGAGGAGCCATGTTTTCTTTTTCTTTGGGCAGGGCTACCCAAATCTGGTACCCATGTATAGGGTAGGTCTTCCCATCTCTTTGTTCAGGAGGAGTTCTTTCTGTATGGGTGACGCCCTTTCCAGCGGTCATCCAATTAACAGACCCGGGAGAGATACGCTGCTTGGTGCCAAGACTATCCTCGTGGATCATTTCACCTTCCAGTAGAAAAGTCAGTGTGGATAAACCGATATGCGGATGTTGGCCTATATCCATGTATTTGCCTGGGCCAACCTCTGACGGTCCCATGTGATCAATAAAGACAAATGGGCCTACCATCCTCTTATTGCGGAAGGGCAGTAGCCTCCCCACCATAAAGTCGCCAATGTCACGACTTCTTTCGGGAATGATAAGGTCTGTATTTGACATTTATTGTTTATTTAGAGATTTGAAGCCAGGAAATATTCCAATTCAATCCTAAAGTAACAGGAAATGTAAAACCATTAAATATAGCGGCGAAGTTCTTTTTACGCTTAGGCTCAAAATCTTTCTGAGAAGCATTTTTCCTTCTTTCCTTGGCTTTTTTGAGGTTGTTGGTTGAAAAGAGTTTAATGGTAAAGGTTTTCTGGTAAACTTCTATTTCTGTAACATCAAGTTCAGTTTCTTTGAACTCTTTGTTTCCATAAATAACAGTAATTTCAGAATTTTGGAATTCTGGAACTTTGGTTAAAAAGTCCATTAAATTGGTGTGAAGATCATCAGTGGATATGTTATTTATTCCTAATTTCTCTTCAGAAAGATGGATTTGAATTTTAGCATTGCCAGGTGTTGAATCTTCTAAAATGATTTGTCTTATCGTAAACCCTTTAGGGATAAATAATCCAGGTAAGTGTTCTATTTTTATCGGCATTTTGGGTGTCAGCTCAAGGAGCTGTATGAAATCTGTAGTTCGCATATCTTATTACTTCAATTCTTAATCTAGGATACGTATTTTTTAATTAATTAGCCACAAAGATCATTAAAATAATGTATTTTTTTTAAACGAAAAATTGGAATAATAATACGGTTTATAAACAAAATTATAGCGAATAGATTTGGAATACTGTTTTGTAATTTATAAAATGTTTTTTATATATATTAAAACGAATAATGTGTTAAAAATACATGTTGATGTATTTAATTACTAGACCAAAAAAAATATTAAAAAATTTAATTGATCGTAATTATTTGATTACAAGTCAGTTTAGAGCGTTTGGTTATACTAATAATTATATAATTTTTTTCTTAACCAAAGGCTAACTTTTACCAATAAAATCAAAGCGGGTACTTCAATAAGTGGCCCTATGACACCAACAAATGCTTGACCGCTATGAATGCCAAAAACACCGATAGCAACAGCAATGGCCAACTCGAAGTTATTGCCGGCAGCTGTAAATGCCACAGCGGCATTTTGATCGTAAGGTGCTCCCGAAAGTTTGCACGTAACAAACCCCACCAAAAACATAATGATGAAATAGAGTAATAATGGAATGGCTATCAAAAGTACATCACCAGGGATTTGGACTATCAATTCCCCTTTCAGGCTGAACATGATAATAATGGTGGAAAGTAATGCCACCAAGGTTATTGGGGAGATACTTGGGATGAACTTTTCATTGTACCATGACTCTCCCTTTTGTTTTACTAGAATGACCCTGCTGAAAAAACCCATAAGAAAAGGAATCCCCAAGTAGATGCCAACACTTTCAGCAATAGTGGAAATGGAAATATCTACATTCACACCATCAAACCCAAAGTATGGAGGCAAAACGGTGATAAATAACCAAGCATAAAAGCTATAAGCGAAAACTTGGAAAATGCTGTTCAAGGCTACCAAAGCGGCACCGTATTCTTTGCTCCCTTCACCCAAGTCATTCCAAACTAAAACCATGGCGATGCACCTGGCTAATCCGATTAAAATCAAACCAACCATGTATTCAGGGTAGTCATTCAAAAAGATTAGGGCCAAAATAAACATCAATACAGGCCCAATGACCCAATTCAATAGCAGTGATATGGAAAGTATTTTGGTGTTTTGGAAAACCTTTGGCAACAAAGCATAGTTGGCCTTGGCCAAAGGTGGGTACATCATTAGGATCAATCCAATGGCTATGGGCAAATTAGTCGTTCCATAACTGTAAGTATTGATAGTTTCTGCAAGATGTGGGAAAAAATAACCCAACATTATGCCCACGCACATCGCAGCAAAAATCCATATGGTGAGGTATTGATCTAGGAAGTTTAGTTTTTTAGTGGTAGAAGCCATTGGTTCAAATGTTGGAAAATACATAAAACATTTCAGTTGCTATCTGAAGAGAACGCTCATCGTAGCGTGCTTCTTCTTCGGGGCTGTCATCAAAAAGCTTGGGGTCCTTATATCGAATGGGGATTCTTAATTCTGCTCCAGGGATGTAAGGGCAGTTTTCATCTGCGTGAGCACAAGTCATTACAGCTGTAAAGTTCGTTTTGGGATTTATAGGGTGATCAAAGTGCTTTGAAAATACCGTTATCCGCGTTGACTCAAACCCATATTTTAACTTGTAAGTTGGGTTTTCTATGCCTTCTTTTTCTATTTCAAAGCCGAAACGAATCAAGGATGCAATGGTCCTTTCATTGCAAGCAGTTACTTCAGTTCCGCTGGAAAAACAGGCCGCTTTCACACCAAAGTAATCCGCAGCGACTTGTGCCCATACCTGTCCAAATTGACTTCGTCTAGAGTTGTGTGTGCAGATAAAGTTGATTTGGGCAGTTTTGTCCTGATGTCCAGCAATGTAATTGATCAAGGGTTGAAGCTCCTTTTTGCGTGAAGGAGAAATGGTGTCAAAGTTTAAAGCGTCAATTTTAGACTGCAACTTTGGAAAGAGGTTCTTCTTGGTTTTCATATTTCAGATTTAACAACAGCCAGATGAGGGTTCGCAGCAATTTTCAGATTGGTTCTTCAATGATTTGAGAGACAGTTTCACCTTTGATTTAGGCATGGTCTCTGGCCCACAGCAGGCTGCTGCTTTTTCCTCTTCTGTGGAAGCCCTGTCCTTGGCCTTGCAGGTTGTTGTTGATTCAAAAAGCTTAATATGCAACTGATCTTTTTCAACTAAGATTTCGCTGACATTTAATACCGCTGTATGAAAACTGGTATTACCATACTCGATTTTTATGTCTGTATCTGTTAAAGTAGGCCTTACATGATGGACAAGATCATATATTTTGAGTGCCTTTTGTGCATTTACATTGTGATCAGGCTCCAAGGTACTGTTTTCCCAAAGTTGGATGTGAGTTTCACTCCATTGGTTTCTTTGACCGCCACAGTCCACCGTATCGAAATTTACATTTTTGATTTCCGTGATATGAAAATCATTTCTAACGTATTTTCCTTCCTCATATTCAAATACTAATCCGTGGTTTGGACAGCTTCTGAGGGTATTGATAAATTCTTGAGTTTTCATAATTATATCATTGCAATATTACGATTGATAAGATCAAATTTTTTTAACAGCAATCTTTTTTAAATTTCTCTGCGTCAAATTGATCGAATAGCTTGTTGAACAAGGATTGTATTTTTGCCCATTGGCTAGGGTTGATACAATAACTGACCGATACGCCTTCAATGGTTCCTTGGATGATATCCAGAGTTTTTAGTTCCCTGAGGTGCTGACTTATGGTGGCTTGGGCTAAGCCTAACTCCTTTACCAAATCTCCGTTTACGCAAGCATTGGCTTTGAGTAGATGTTGGATGATAGCGATCCTTGCAGGGTGTGCGAGTGCCTTAGCTACATTGGCCAATTCGTTTTGTTCAGCACTGAATAAATCTGTTTTGGTGATCCCCATAAGTGAATTATTATATTGCAATATTACGATTAATATTTTTTGCAATCAAAATAAATGAGAAAAAGTAGTGAGTGGAATTAAAGCAAGCTGTAGATATTAAAATAATACAATTTATTTCAGACACTTAATAGGTCATTTCCGTAAAACATAATATGTTTGTTAATAAATTGTTAATCAGGTGTTAGCTGATTAATTTATGTTATAGAAAAGGAAACTAACTGTATGTTTCTGACCAAATATAACTAAGAAGAGAGGAGTATTATGAAATGGGCTTATAGCATTAAAAACAGGATGACCATTGCTATTTTGTTGATGGTGGTCTTTGTTTCTGTATTTGTGAAGAATATCTTGGATGAAGAACATGTTGCTGATCTAAGCAGTTCATGTGCTACGATTTATGAAGATAGACTCCTGCCAGAGAGTTATATTTTTCACCTTTCAGAGTACTTGTACAAAAAGCAAATGATGATTGATGCGTGTCAGACGCAACTTGACTATGCAAGTATATCAGACAAAAACATACATTATAATTCAAAAATTGATTCTATTTTGGGCGACTTTGAGGCTACTTACTTGACAAAAGATGAAGAATTATACCTTACTGATCTAAAGAAAAATGTCAATGAGCTTTATAGTATAGAGGCTAGATTAGGTCAGGCGGCTGTTTTACCAGAAGATTTTCAACAGGCAAAACAAAAATCAGATCAGTTGATCTCTTCGGCTTCCAATAACCTTAATCAATTATCTGAGGTTCAATTGACCGTAGGGAAGCAATTGAATGATGACTCTAAAAGAATCATGGCAGGTAGTGCAATTTTGACCAAATTTGAGACGGTAATTTTAATTGTACTGGGGATCTTGATTAATGCTTTGGTGTTTGGTGTGATTTCAAGTCGGTCAAAAATAAAGCAGACAGCGCATCTGAATTAACAAAAAGATAAAGAACTTATTCGAGGCAGTTTTCGTTGAAAATTGCCTCTTTTATTTTGTAAATATGTCAACTCCAAGTAAAGAAAGAAAAGTGACCATGGGTCACGTTTTTAAAACAATTATCTGGCCCAGAAGAAAGCATCTCTTTTTAGGCTTGTTTTTGATCATCATCAGTAGGTTGGCGGGACTTGTCCTGCCCGGTGCAAGTAAGTACCTGATGGATGAAGTGATTCCCAATTCCAATATGCAGCTACTTAAGTGGTTGGTGATTGCGGTGGGGGCTGCTGTGGCCATCCAGGCCGTAACTTCATTTGCCTTGACCCAAATATTGAGCGTGGAAGCCCAGCATTTGATAGCCAAACTTAGGGCAAAGGTGCAGCGTCACATTATTCGTTTGCCCATTCGATTTTTCGATAATGCCAAAACGGGAGAGCTTGTCTCAAGGATTATGACCGATGTGGAAGGGGTGAGGAATTTGGTGGGAACAGGTTTGGCGCAGATGATCGGAGGGATTTTGACCTCAATTATCTGCTTAGGCCTGTTGATTTATATAAGCCCCTTGATGACCTTATACGTTTTGGTTCCTGTAGTTATTTTTGGTTTGATCTCCTTGAAAGCCTTTGGGAAGATCCGTCCTATTTTCAGGGAAAGAGGAAAGATCAATGCCCAGGTGACCGGTAGGCTCACAGAAACTTTAGGAGGAATTCGAGTGATCAAAGGCTTCAATGCGGAAGCCCAGGAAGTAAAAACTTTTGAAGAAGGAGTTCTCAGGTTGTTTTTGAATATCAAGTCCAGCTTGACCACCACCAGTATGGTGACCAGTTCAGCCACCCTTTTGTTGGGGCTTGCTTCGGCTGGAATTATGGGGATTGGTGGTTATATGATCATGGAGGGGAACATGACCTTTGGGGATTTTCTGGCGTTTACCTTGTATTTAGGCTTTATGATTGCCCCAATTGTCCAGATGAGTAATATCGGTAGCCAGTTGACAGAAGCTTTTGCCGGCTTGGACAGAACGGAGGAAATCATGAATATACCATTGGAGGAAGATGAGAAAACAAGAAATATACAGCTCCCAAGAATCCATGGTGATGTTGAATTTGATCGGGTGAGTTTTGCCTATGAAGAAGGTAAACCCGTTGTCAAAGAGGTAAGTTTTGAAGCCAAGGCAGGAACCATGACAGCTTTGGTAGGAACGTCTGGTTCAGGAAAGACCACAATTGCAGGCTTGGTGGCTTCCTTTCTTAATCCGGCCAGTGGGATCATCAAGGTGGATGGTCAGGACTTACAGCAAGTAAGCCTTTCCAGCTACAGGAGCCAATTAGGTGTAGTGTTGCAGGATGATTTTCTCTTTGAAGGGACCATCCGTGAAAATATACTTTTCCCAAGGCCTGATGCAAGCCAGGAACAGTTAACGCAAGCGGTATTTGCAGCCCATGTTCATGAGTTTACAGATCGGTTTGAAGATGGCTTGGATACCTTGATAGGAGAGCGCGGAGTGAAATTATCTGGAGGTCAAAAGCAACGGATTGCCATAGCCAGAGCCATTTTGGCGGATCCAAGAATATTGATCTTGGATGAGGCCACTTCCAATTTGGATACGGAAAGTGAAACATTGATTCAGGCCAGTTTGAAAGAACTGATGAAGGGAAGGACCACTTTTGTGATTGCCCACCGGTTAAGCACTATTCGTCAGGCCAATCAGATTTTGGTGGTAGAGAAGGGACAAATTGTAGAGCGTGGAAGGCATGAAGAACTGATGGAAAAGCAGGGAAGATATTATGATCTGTATACTTATCAGGCGAGGATTTAGAATGAAGTACGAAGTATAATGTAGGAGGTAGGAAGAGGGAAGTACGAAGAGGGAAGTGCGAAGAACGAAGTTGGGAATATTGAGTAAGAAGATGAAAAATTGTAAGGGCAGGCTTCTGATGATTTATTCGGAATGATTTTGTCAGGTCGAGCTTGTCTTTGTCGCAAGACAGGTGAAGTCGAGCCCCTTGCATTAAATTGAAAAAGCTGTTCCTGATTTGCAATCAGGAACTAGCAATAAAATGGATTTACAATCCTTTTAACATTTATCATTTTTTTTGGGCTTGAAATAAGGTATATAATTAAAACCTATTCCGTTTTGCTTGCTTTCTCCTTTGATGGCTTCTGATGGAGTTTTGACATTGTATTTCTCTTTTTCCCATGGTGGGATTCTTTCGTAGATTTTTTGCAAAACATCGATGTCACTACCTAATTTTCCTTTATAAAGTTGAGGGTTACTTTGATGTTGGTTATAAATCTCAATGGCTTTGGAGTATACAGATTTTTGATCATATAGGGATTTTGACAAAATATAACTTTTATAGTAAGCATTATGTGTCATTAAATTTAATTGATAAACGTGCTTTCCATAGTTTATAGCATTTTTCTCTAATTTACTTTTTACAAAAAATGCTATTTCATCAGGGTTTAAATCATTTAGTTCTTCATTATTTATTCTTTTTCCATCAAGCCATACTCCATAAGTATTGCTGTCTTTCCATTCATTTATTAAAGATTGTGAGATCTTCATTTTAGAAGGAATAGTAGGAGCTGGTACAAATGGGACATGCGTAATGGTTTGTCGTTGGTTTTCGGTCATTTGATCCCAAATTTCCCTGAGCCTTGGAATATCCAATTTACCTAAAGACTTATTGCCGTTTTCGTCAATGGAGCTTTGGATTAACGTTTCATATTCTTTTACTAAATCCTTACTTTGAGTAGGATTGTTTTGGCTTATTTTGGCAGTTATTTGTACTGTGTCTTTTTTTGGGATTTCTTGATTTTGTTTCATGCCTACAATAAAAATGATTCCTAAAGCTAAGGGAGTAGCCAAAAGTATTTTAATTGCTGTTTTTGGCCAATTTTTGGTCTTGTTCATCATGGTTATTCGGTTTTTGGTCAGTGAATATTTTGAATAGCTTACCAAGTGGTTTTGCTGATGTTGCTGAGCATAGGATAGTAGCAGGTATTGATAGCTTTTTTTGTCTTGGAACTTGTTGAGTACTGCCTCATCGGCAATAAATTCATGGTTGATTTGGATGGCTTTTTTATAAAGGTGAAATATCGGATTGAACCAGAAAATGACCTTCAGTACTTCAATGAATAAAATGTCCAAGCTGTGCCATTGATGAGCATGGACAGCTTCATGATGAAGCAACTGGTGAGGAACGACTCCTTCATGAAACTGAGACCTGTCCAGAAAAATAAACCTTAAGAAGGTGAAGGGAAGATCTTTTCCTGAACTTAGTACAATCTTAAATGAGCCTTTATCGATTCTCTCACACATTTTAATCTTTGAGTACAGTTTGTGCAGATGGATCAACAAACGAATAATAAGTACAAGTGATACCAAGAAAGAAATGGCCATTAGAATGGTCTTCAGTGGTTGGATTGGCAGTGAGTCCACCTTGCTTGTTGTTTCCAAAATGGCGGGGGGAGAATTGGTCTCCACTTGCTCTAAAGGAAGCATTTCTTCAACTGTAAAATGGGTGAAAGTAGGAGTGGCTTTTACTACTTTCGTATAAGGTTTTAGAGGAGATGGAATGAAAGGGACACACAATGAAAAGATGAGACTTCCCAAAAGAAAACACCGATTGAATTGGTAGGCTTTCTCTTTGGATAAGAGAAAGTGGTAAGCCAAGTATAAAATTAACAGGCTTATTGTGGATTTGATCAAATAGACAATCATTGCTTTTTGTTTTCAATTTGGCGATCAATCAACTGCTTGAGTTCTTTTAGTTCTTCTTGACTAAGGTCTGTTTCCGAGGTAAAGAAAGAAGCAAACTGAGAAGGACTGTCATCAAAGAAATTCTTAATAATTCCTTTTACCTGCTTACTGAAGTAAGCACTTTTTTTAATCAATGGGTAGTACTCCCTTGAATTGCCATAGGTTCTGAATGCGATGAATTTTTTGGATGTCATTCTTTTTAACAAGGTAGCAATGGTGGTAGGTGCTGGCTTGGGTTCGGGATATGCTTCGAGCAAGTCCTTCATAAAGGCCTTTTCCATTTTCCAGAGGTAATTCATCAATTGTTCTTCGCTTGGAGCAAGTTTCATTTCTACAATATTAGATTTTGTTCTATAAATGTAGAATAAAAATTCAATTAAAAAAATAGTTTGAATAAATTTTATCACAAATAGCTATGAAATAGACATTTGTGATAAGGTTATCTGAAAAAGAATTACCCAAGCAGATTTGATAGTTTTAGGCTTAGAACTCTATAAAAAATGATTTAGCAACTTTCTATAAAAGTCAATAAGGGAAATGTGCTAAAAAGTAACTGTTAAAATAAACTGGGAGGATAGGCCTTAAATACTCTTTTAAGTAATTAAGGCCTAATACTTTTTTGTTTAACTATAACTCAAATACTTGTTTCATTACTTGCCATTTTTCCCCTTCAGGAACTCCCGGGAGACCTTGTTGGTAAGTCCACATCAGGTCTTCCCATTCTTTTACTTTAGGATTGGCAGCATCCATTTTAGCTTTTTTCTCGAATGTAAAATCATCATCTGCCTCCATTACCATAAACAACCGGTTTTCCCATCGGTAAATGTCCATACGGCTGATTCCTGCATCCTTGATACTTTTTTTGATTTCTGGCCACACCTCCTGATGGTAGTCTTCGTACTCTTTGATCAATTGGTGATCGTTTTTTAGATCCAAGGCCATGGTATATAACTTGCTCATTTTGATAAATTAAGAAATGCCATAAAATTTAGCGGCGGTCAAGCCCATTACATCGGCTTGTTCGTTTGTACTTAAAGATAAAATGTAATTCTTTACAATGGATACATTTTTAGGATAATCAGCTGCCAAAAGTGCTACAGGCCAGTCTGATCCGAACATCAGTCTTTTGGTGCCAAAAGCCTCAAATACCACATCCATATAAGGAGTCAGATCTGCCTTGGTCCACTTATCCCAGTTGGCTTCGGTCACCATCCCCGATACTTTGCAGCAAACATTGTCAAAGCCCGCAATGACCTTTATGTTTTCTGCCCACTCGTCTATTTTACCATCTTTGATATACGGTTTGGCCAAGTGGTCAATGACAAAAGGCTGGTTGGGGAAGCTTTTTACCAAATCAATTGAAGCTTCCAAATGGTGAGGAAAAATCAAAATGTCATAAGTAAAATCGTATTTTTCCAGTAAAGCAAGTCCTTTTCTGAAAGCAGTATCGGCCATTAATGATGGTGGTTGCCCTTGCAGGATCATCCGAAAACCACACATGGTACTATTATCGCTGTATTTTTCTAAATCAGCTTGGACATTTTTGCCACAAAGGTCTACCCAACCCACTACTTTTTTGATCCAAGGATTTTTTTCGGCCAGTCCCAATAAAAACTCATTTTCTTCCAATGATTCATCTGCCTGAACCGCTACGGTGCCATCAAATCCTTCTTGATCCAATAAAGGTTTGAGGTCAGAAGGGAGGAAATCCTTTCGGATTATGGACATGTTTTCATCAATCCAGGCATGCTTTATAGGATTGTATTTCCAAAAATGTTGGTGGGCATCTATTTTCATCAAGTAGTTCTTTTGGGTAAGACAAATAAAACCTGCCAATCCAAAGACTGGCAGGTTTAAATATAATTAAAGGATTAAATTATCCCTTATAGTTTACAGCAGTTTGGCTAGAAGTTCCCAGTCCATCAATGCCAAGTTCCACTACATCACCTTCCTTGAGGTAGGTAGGAGGGGTCAATCCCAAACCAACACCTGCAGGAGTACCTGTGGAAATAATATCACCAGGCAATAAGGTCATATAATTACTTAAGTGACTGATCAAAGTTGGGATGTCAAATACCAAGTCAGAAGTATTACTGTTCTGAAGCATTTTACCATTTACTTTTAACCATAAATTTAAGTTATGAGGATCTTCAATTTCATCTTTGGTTACTAAGTATGGACCTAAAGGAGAGAAGTTGTCATTACTTTTTCCTTTTACCCATTGACCACCATGGCTCAATTGGAAGTCACGCTCAGAAACGTCATTAAGCAAGCAATAACCTGCGATATAATCCATGGCATCTTCCTTGGCCACATAGCTGGCTTTTTTACCGATCATTACAGCCAATTCCACTTCCCAATCCGTCTTTTCAGAGTTCCTTGGGATAATGATATTATCATTTGGTCCGCAAAGGGAAGAAGTGGCTTTCATAAAGATGACTGGTTGCTTAGGTACTTCCATGCCGCTTTCTTTGGCATGAAGTGAATAGTTAAGGCCAATGCAAATGATCTTTGAAGGACGCTTGATAGGAGGCCCTAATCTGGTTTCATTGCTCACAACTGGACAATCAGCTTCATTGCTTTCCAACCAAGCTGCCAATTTATTCAATCCGTCGGCTTCTAAAAATTCTTCGGTCCAATCTTGGCCAAATCCGCTACAGTCAATACGGGTTCCATCTGCTTTTTCAATTCCTGGCTTTTCTTGGCCAGCATTTCCAAATCTTAATAATTTCATTTTTTGGTTATTCTTTTGAGGTAAATATAAATGACTTACCTGTTAATAGATTATTTGAAAATAGAGGCTTTCTCATTTGTCTGAAATTTAGTCATCATGAGCGAAGAGAAGTGATCTCTAAGTATTCATATTGTACATATGCGAAGATTTCCTGCCTTCCGTCAGGCAAGCTTCTCTTGGCCAACGCTACATACGTAATGACGTGGATTTTGAGATAGCCTCTTTTATTACATTTTTAGATTCACAAATCCACCGTCAATAGGGTAGTTGCCACCTGTTAGGAAGGATGATTCGTCCTTGCAAAGGTAAAATGCCATGGCGGCAATTTCCTCTGGGGTACCCATTCTTCCGATAGGCTGGGTAGCAGCCAATTTATCAAACATTTCCTTTTCCTGTCCAGGGTAGTTTTTAGCCAAAAATCCATCTACAAAAGGAGTGTGGACACGACCTGGAGCGATGCTATTTACACGGATATTATAAGAAACGTAATCTCTGGCCATAGAAAGGGTCATGGCAAACACAGCTCCCTTGGTCATGGAATAAGCAAATCGATCAGGAATCCCAATCGTGGAAGCTACAGAGGCCATGTTGACGATGGAACCACCGTTTTCCTTCATTTTAGGAAGAGCTGCTATGCTGCAATTATAGATGCCTTTTACATTGACTTGGTAAAGTCTATCAAAATCAGCTTCGGAAGTGTTTTCTAAATTGCCAACATGAGAAACTCCTGCGTTGTTGATCAATACATCGATATTTCCAGGGATAGATGCAATGGTACTTTTCATGGCATCGGTTTTAGAAACATCACCTTGTAAAAAAGTAACCTGATAACCTTTTTCAGTTAGGTCCTGAGCCACTTTTTCCCCTGATTGCTGATCAAAATCAATGAAATAAACGTTTCCTCCTTCTTGGGCAAAGCGGGATGTCATGGCCAGACCAATTCCACTTGCACCTCCGGTAATTAAAATAGTTTTATTTTTCATAATATTTCTAACTTCCAAAATCTAATTTGAAAGCTAATTTATTTTTTATTAAAAGCTGTCCTGTGGAATACTGAGCATTTAGGCTTTCGCCGGTTCTTCATTCCACACAGGGCCGCTTGTAAAATCATATTCTTCCAATGATTCAGCTTTCATTTCAATGCTGTATCCAGGCAATAATGGAGCTTGATAGCGACCATTTTTGATTACTACAGGGTCAATAAAATGTTCATGAAGGTGGTCCACATATTCAATGACCCTGCCTTCCATGGTCCCACTTATCGAAATATAATCCAACATGGAAAGGTGTTGTACGTATTCACAAAGCCCTACGCCTCCTGCATGAGGACAAACAGGAATATCAAATTTCTTGGCAATCAACATAATTGCCAAGTTTTCATTGACTCCACCTACGCGGCAGCTGTCTATTTGGCAAATCTGCAAAGCGCCAGCTTTCATCAGTTGTTTGAAGATCACCCTGTTTTGGCAGTGTTCACCAGTAGCCACTAAAATAGGCTTTACCCCATCACTAATGGCTTTATGTCCCAAGATATCATCTGGGCTGGTAGGCTCTTCAATCCACAGTGGGTTAAATTTAGCCAATTGTTTCATGTTTTCAATGGCTTCACTCACTTCCCAGCGTTGGTTGGCATCCATCATCAAGTACATGTCATTTCCGATTTCTTCACGGATAATGGCCGCGCGACGCATGTCATCTTCAAGATTTGCCCCTACCTTCATTTTGATATGTTTCCAGCCTTCTTGTTTGGCTTCTCGGCATAGTCTCCTGATTTTTTCATCAGAGTAGCCCAACCAACCTGCTGAAGTGGTATATCCTGGATAACCGTTTTCCTCCAAGAATTGAATACGCTCTTCCTTTCCTTTGGCTGTTTCCTTTAGGATTTCCAATGCTTCTTCTTTGGTCAAAACATCGGTGATATACGTGAAGTCCACGCAAGAAAGGAGTTTCTCTGGCGACATTTCACCTAAAAGCTTCCACAATGGTTTTTTCTCAGCTTTGGCATAAAGGTCCCAAACAGCATTAACCAATGCACCAGTAGCCAAATGAACAACTCCTTTTTCTGGGCCCAACCATCTGATTTGGCTATCACTGTTTACTTCTCTCCAAAATGCACCCATATCTGCAGTGATATCGGCCAAATCTTTTCCAACTACATGATGAGCTATGGCCTCTAGGGCTGCACAGCAAATTTCATTGCCCCGCCCGATGGTAAAAGTAAGTCCGTGACCCTCCAAATCATCCTGATTGGTTTTCAGAATGATATATGCTGCGGAGTAATCCGGATCGGGGTTCATCGCATCTGACCCATGCTTTTCTCTACTGGTAGGAAATCTAATGTCCTTTACCAGATAGTCGATAATTTTGATACTCATCTATATTTTAAAGTATTAGTTGATATTCTTGTCCAATTAATAATGCAAGGTGGAATTTTATCTTAAAAACTACTACATTAATCTTAGTTATATATAATACTATTTTTGCTTTAAAATTCTTTTTGTTGATTTGGTTCGATAATATTTGTATTATTGGGGTGAGCAAAAGCTTACAATGCCCAACTTATTTTAGAACATGAAAGCCAAATTACTAGAGAGGAAAAGTCCATTTGACCGTTCGTTTATGGTTGCTAAACATTCATATCCTTATTTTTTGGATGTCTGGCATTACCATAGTGAACTAGAGTTGGTGTATATTCTAAAAAGCAGCGGTACCAGGTTCATTGGAGATAATATCGAGAAATTCAAAGAAGGGGATTTGATTTTGATAGGGGAAAACTTACCGCATCTATGGCAAAACGATCCTGAATATTTTGAGAAGAAAGAAGAAGGTCAAGCGGAAGCCTTTAGTATCCATTTTAACAAAAATTTCGCTGGAGAGTCCTTTCTGAAATTACCTGAAATGAAGGATATTAAAACACTTTTAGAGAAAGCCAATCGTGGGATAAGCTTTGGGGGTAATAGCAAGAAACTTGCTTTGGAGTATTTTGAGGAGCTTTTTTGGGCAGAAGGTGCAGACAGGTTGGTCAAGCTTTTGGATTTCTTAAGTCTGTTGTCTTCCGAGGAAGAATGTGAAGAGTTAAGTACTGATGGTTTTAGCTTTCCCTTGCATATTACAGGAGATGATCGAGTGGACAAGGTCTATTCTTTTACCTTCAATAATTTTAAACGAAACATAAGTTTGGAAGAGGTGGCAGAGTTGGTTCACCTCAACCCAACTGCTTTTTGTAGGTATTTTAAAAAATCTACCAAGAAGACCTACTCGAAGTTTCTCAATGAAATTAGGGTGGGCTATGCCTGTAAGTTGCTGATTGAAGAAAAGCTCAATATTTCGGAAGTAGGGTATGAATGTGGATTTAACAATTTATCGAATTTCAATAGGCAGTTTAAAAACGTCATGGATATATCTCCTTCGGAATACCTGAAAAAACACAAAAAGCACCGATAGTTTATGGTAAGGAACTCCCATGAAATAGGGGTAATAGATTTTACACCAGAGTTAAATTTTAAAGCTGTAAAAAGCAGTGGGCCTGGCGGACAAAACGTGAATAAGGTAAATACCAAAGTGTTTTTGCTTTTTGAAGTGCCAAAATCAGAACTGCTTAATGAAGAAGAGAAGCAAATCATATTGAATAAACTATCTCCATATATTAATGCAGATGGCATGCTGCAAATTTCGGTTCAGGAAAGTAGGTCTCAGCTGAAGAATAAAGAAATTGCCATCGTTAAGTTCCATACTTTGATCCAAGGAGTTTTTATCAGAAAGAAAGTCCGTAAAGCTACCAAACCAAAGAAATCAGCTGTTAAGAAGCGTTTGGATAGTAAGAAAAAGCATGCGGAGAAAAAGCAGTGGCGAAAGAAACTTTAAACAGTTTATCATTTATCAGAAACTTACTTCGATGTTTCAAATAACCCCAAGTGATAAGGATTTTGACTTGCTGTATCCTCCTAAAATCAGGAGTTTATCATCGATGCACTGGACCCCAGTTTCTATCGTAAAGCAATGTATCGATTATTTTGGGGATAATCAGAGTTTGAGGGTTTTGGATATTGGGTCGGGTTCCGGTAAGTTTTGTTTGGCTGGTGCGATGCTGTCAAAACATCAGTATTGGGGTGTAGAGAAGCGGTCTGACTTGGTTCATTTGTCGAGGAAATTGGCCAAAGAATTGGCTTTGAATGAAAGGGTGACTTTTGTACATCAGGATATTCTTGAGGTTGATTTTGGCCAGTTTGATGCTTTTTACTTTTATAATCCTTTCTTTGAAAATTTAGATTTGACAGATGCAATAGATAAGGAATCTCTTGTGGACGAAGGAGCTTATGCGAGGTGCACCAATTATGTTCAAGATCAGTTGGAAAAGATGCCTATAGCAACCAAAATAGTGACTTATTGTACTGATCCTAATTTGATGCCGACCAGTTATCAAATTGTTGGTAAATCGGCAAAAGGTAAACTATTGTTTTGGATGAAGGGCTTCTGATTCCATGGCACAAGGTTCATCAGGGAGTTCGACTTCAATGGTATGGTGAGAAAAAGGGTATTCTTTCAACAAGGCTCCAATTTGCTTTTTAAGCTTTAACAATTCACCGAACTCTTTTATCTCTTTTAATTTTACGTGTGCAGTAAATACGTGTTTTTCTCCATCCAAGGACCAAATATGTACATGGTGCAAAGAGGCAACATGGTCAAACCCTAATATTTTACTTGTTATCTCCTTTTTATTGATTTCTTTCGGGCTGGCTTGTAGAAAGATCATTAAAGTTTCCTTTAATCTTTTACCAACATTCCAAAGAATGAAAAGTGTAATCATAAGGGATAGGGTGGGATCGATATAGGGTGTATCCACAAATAGCATCACAATGGCAGCAATCAATACTGCCGCCCAGCCCAAAACATCTTCGATCAAATGCCAAGAGATAACCTTTTCATTCAGGGTTTTTCCATGACTCAGCTTGAAGGCTGCATATCCATTGACCGCAACACCAATAATGGCAAAAATCAACATGCCCTGCGCATTGGAGGATTCAGGGTTGATGATGCGAAGGATGGCTTCTCTTATGACAAATATAGATCCTCCCAATAAGATCAAACTATTGATTAAAGCACCTAAAAGAGAGAACCTTTTGTATCCAAATGTAAAGGTATTGGTTGCTTTCTTATTGGATTTACGGGCCAAATACCAAGAGAGTCCAAGAGAAAGACTGTCTCCTAAATCATGGAGAGCGTCTGAAATAATGGCGATACTGTTGACATACAGCCCTCCAAAAAATTCTAAGATGGTAAAACCAAGGTTGAGAAAAAATGCCAGCTTGATGTTTTGTTGGCCATGATGATGATGTTCGTGTGCCATAGGACAAAGTGGTGTTTGGGATAAAAAAATAAGCGAAAGTCATTCCAATATTTACTTTTCTATTGTAAACGGAATCAATGCTTGTTTAAGTTGTTGTAGTGTTTGATTTTTTCATTGAGCATTTTAAAGTCCAACACTCCTTTTACATCCTTGAGGTGTTCCACAATGGCCAAGGCCTTGTTTAAGCGGCTATTGCTGTTTTTGACTTTGGTAACTATATACACCAAACTCCTTTGTTTACCCATGGTCAGGGATCGGAAATATTGATTCCCTGTGTCATCTTGATCTAAAAGAACCTGAAGTTCTTCGGGCATCTCATGGCCAAATTCAGATTTGTCTTTTACCAAGCTCAGCATTGCTTGCTCTCCCTGATTAAGACCCAGCTTTTCCCTTAATGCTTGATTGATCAGGACAAACCAGTAATCCTTGCTTTTCATTAAGGCCGCCCGGAATTTGATGGTGGCAATTTCACAAATCACTCTTTTATTTTCATTTACAATAAAACTCTCGGCAATATCATCCGGAATGGGGAAGTGATATTGCCAGAGGTTATTGTCGAATTTTTCTAAAGTGACTGTGAGAGAAGCCATTTGATGGTTTATTTAGTCGAATTGGCTCAATTTTCCAATCAGGTCTACTACTCTGTTAGCGTAGCCTGATTCATTGTCATACCATCCGATGATCTTAATTAAGTTACCATTCACTTCCGTAAGCCCAGCATCAAAGATGCATGAATAGGGATTGCCAATGATGTCTGCTGAAACCAGAGGGTCTTCTGTGTATTCAATATAACCTTTCATGCTGTTTTTTGCAGCATCTGACATTGCTTTATTTATTTCATCTCTATCGGTTTCCCTGTTAAGAATGACGTTGAGTTCTGTTAAGGAGCCATCAGGCACTGGAACCCTATAAGCCATGGCGTGTAGTTTGCCTTTGATTTCGGGCATGACAAGCTCTACTGCCTTAGCCGCATTGGTAGTCGTAGGGATAATGGAACATGCGGCTGCTCTTGCGCGACGAAGATCCCGGTGAGGGGCATCCTGAAGGTTTTGGTCTGCGGTATAGGAGTGTACAGTAGAGACAAAGCCTCTATCAATACCAAAATTTTCTTCAAGTACTTTGATCATAGGGGCGAGGCAATTGGTGGTGCAGGAAGCGTTGGAAACTATTTTTTCCTTTCCGGTCAGGATGTTGTCGTTTACCCCTAATACAACAGTCGGGACATCCCCTAGGGCAGGGGCGGAGATGATTACCCTTTTGGCTCCAGCAGTTAAGTGCCCTTCTGCCTTTTCTTTGGCCACGAATCTACCCGTGCACTCTATCACCACATCTATATTCAACGATTCCCAAGGGAGTTCTTCAGGAGATTTTTTTCCGAAGATTTTGACGGTTTTGCCATTGACCAATATGGTGTCTTCTGTAGAAATGATTTCTCCTGGAAACCTTCCATGTATCGAGTCATATTTCAATAAATGGGCTAGGTTGGAGATTTCCATAAGGTCATTGATGGCTACGACATCTACATTTGGGTTTTGTTCCAAAAGTTTGAAAACATAGCGGCCTATTCTGCCAAAGCCATTGATGGCGATGTTGGTTTTTGCCATACTTTTAATCTAATTTGGGTAGGTCTTAAAATGAAAAACAAAGTTAATAAAGATGTGCTAGATACACTACAGCAATTTTTTTAACCTAATTCCCAAGGTGTTGTAAGAAAAAACCAAATATTTTTTGGTTGGGTTTTGCATTGTTAATTTAACCCTCTATATTTGCATCACCTTAAAGAAAAGGCAAGGAAATAGAAACAAAATGGTCCGTTCGTCTAGGGGTTAGGACGCATCCCTTTCACGGATGAAACACGGGTTCGATTCCCGTACGGACTACCATTTTATCCTTGTCTTTTCGATTATGGTCCGTTCGTCTAGGGGTTAGGACGCATCCCTTTCACGGATGAAACACGGGTTCGATTCCCGTACGGACTACGACAAAGTGATGTTTTCATCATTTCCGATTGCTTATGGCATGACGAATTTTTGTTTTATGGTTGTTAGTGGTTAAAGTGAATGGAAAAGCCCTGTTACATTGTAGCAGGGCTTTTTTTTATCTTGGCAGGTCATTGCCCACATAAGCATTGGGGTTGACTTTAGGGATGGTAGCCTGCCATTTTGAGTTGATCTTCTCAATTATAAAATTGGAAATAAAGGCATGTGCCCTGCCATTGGGGTGGATGCCATCTACAGAAAATGCACCATTGGGAGGGGTGATGCTAATATTTAAGCCTACGCCTCCTTCGCTGACCTCTCCGTTCCTTATTTGTTCAAAAAAGGCAGCTATATCAATTAAAAGTATTCTTTCAGCATTGCTATTTGCTGCCGCGGTAATCATTGCATTAAAGCTCTGGATTTTGGCATTGATTTCCTCTTGTTCATTAGGGATAAGGATGAAGCTGTCTTCCACAGGAAAAGAAACACCTCTCTGTCCATTGGGATGGGCTGCAGACGGTTGGCCTAATGCTTGGGACAGGGGTAAAGTGGTTTTGTCTTCTGGTTTACTTTGTCTGATAGAAGGGAGCCCCAAAGCACTCAGATCTGTTAGGCTTTCATCTTCAATTACAAAAGCATTTTGCCCTGCTGTGAAGCTGATAGTTCTATATTGTCTTTCGTCTTCACTAATCAGACCTAGACCAGCTGCTTGAGCAAGCCCTCCATTATATAATGCATAACCTTGGTTGGCTTGGTCGGCATCAGATTGGCTCAAAGGAAGTGCATTGTATGGAACCAAGTTAAAATAAGGAAGAATGTTCAATGTAGGTAGGTTCATGATAATCCCATTGGTAGTTGGATTGGCATTTAACAAGGTGCCTAAAGCAGCTGTTAACCTTGCTTGGAAATCACTATCAGACGTTAATATAGAGGGGTCAGAAGCGCCTTCAATAGCATAGCCTAACACATCATTTCCTCCTAGCCAGAACGAGAAGAAAGTTCCTCCGTTAGCCAATGCAGCTGCAGCATCACCTATCAGGGTGGATGTCCCTGGATTACTGGCAAAGCGAGCATACATTGGAGAGAACGCTAGGTTGGACTCACTGTTTGGACCTCCTGTAAGTGGGGTCAGTGCTTGCCCTATTGTAATTCCAGGGACACCGAAGTTATTCAAGGCAGTCATGTCACCAGAATAGGCAGAAGGTAAATCACCAGGTCCAATAGGGGCAGGCCCTATACTTCCTGTCCCCGGAGCAATGGTCAGAACCAATCTGCCTAAAGGTCCATTGGGACCCATAGTAAAAAAGCCGTATTCAGAATTTATATTTGGAACATTGAAGTCAGCTCCTCCGACAAGCTTAAATTGTTCTCCTAGAATTACAGCGAACGAATTTTGCTGACTACGATTATAAAGTGCACCATCCATAAGTCCTGCTGTAATAGAGTTGCCTACTGCAATGTATTTGCTAAAATCAGCTCCTCCAGCATCTGGTTCAGTATTAGGAAGTTCTGGAAATTCATATTGACAGGCGCCTAAAAGCAATGCCAGCAAAAAGATATATTTTGTTTTTCTCACCGTTTTCATGTTTTCTGGGTTTAATTGAGGAGTTCGTCAAAGGTGATGCTTACATAATAGATCGCTCCGATTGTAGGCCCTCCGAAGTTAAGGAAATAACGATTGTTGAATACGTTTGATCCCCCTAACTTAATGATGGACTTCCAATCTTTAACCTTATAGCTAACCTGAGCGTCCATTGTTCCTACTTCCGGAACTTCCCCAGTTGCAAAGGAAGACTCCCAGTGGAATGCTGTTTGGTAACGGTAGGTTACATTAAAGCCTAATTTTTCTGTTAATTTTCTATTGGAGAAAGATAGGTTGAATTTGTGCTCTGGAGTGTTGAAATCTGACAAGAAGCCTTCTTCAATGTCTGAAAGTAACTTGTTGTAATTATAGTTGCCACCAATGGTGAAGTTACTAGGGAGATTATAGGTAATGCCCAAAGCGGCACCATTAGCCTTGACACTATTTCCCACTAAATTGGTGTAGGTTTGGAAAGTGTTTTCTTCACCTGGAGTGGTAATTGGTGTCAACAAGGAAGGGGCATTGACTGCGTTTATTGCAGCTTGCTCGTCATTAACAGGGGTAGGGTATACTGGCCCAGGAGCCTTTCTAACGGCAGTCTGCGTGATGAAATCATTGTAAATATTATAGTAGTAAGCGAAATCCAACAGTAACCTATTGTCTGCCAACAGACTCTTGTAGCCAATTTCAAAAGATTGTACTTGCTCAGGCCTTAAGTCAGGAAGGTCGTTTACAGGTACTAAAAGGCTGGTGGCAGCAGGATCGACCGGGCTAGTTCCCTTGCCCACCTCAGCGGTGTAGGCGTTGACTGATGCTAGGGAAAAGGCATTGTCAAAGATTTCGTATTTTTCCCTGTAATAAGGTAAACCACCCAATAATCTTGCGGAAACTACATTAAGGTCAATATGTTGGCCTTGGGTGGTAGGCATCCTGAAGCCGGTTTGATACGAAAGCCTGATGTTGTTGTTGCCCTGGGTGATTACAGCAGAAACCCTTGGATTAAACTGGCCTTTGAAGTTTTCATTTTTATCATACCTGATAGAAGCCATTAACTTTAGGTGGTCATCCCAGAATTTTTTAGATCCTTGGGCAAAGGCACCGTATTCCGCAATAGTAATCTCATTTCCTTCTACATCAGCAAAAATAGTCCCGTTTGAATTAAGGGAATACAATCGGTAACTGGCACCTACTTGAAGGTCTAAGAAGTCTATCTCATCTTTAAAATTGTACTGACCTTCTCCCATGTACATTCTGGAGCGGTCATTGAAAAGGGAACCTTGGGGAATAAAGTCATTCTTAACTGTATTGGAAGCATTGTCAAACTCGGTAGTTCCGGGTAAATACCTTCCTTGGTCTGCCAAGTTTCTAGCAGATTGGTGTGCTGTTGCTTGCTGTTCGGTAGTTCCAGGTTGACCAGGAGCAACTCCTTGTAGCGCTAAAGCGCCCATGTAGGCAAGGGTATATTCTCCAAACCAAGTAGTATTGTCCTTCCACATGTCATTGATGCGCACCCCGGTTAGGTCAGCTATAAAAGATCCTCCAGAGTTTTCACGAGTAGTATAAGCTCTTAAAAAGAAATTGTCTCCTTTGAGCTCCAATTTGTGTTGGGAAATTTCAAAGTCTGATAGAGAATAACGTTGAGCACCTGTATAAACACTGGTTCCTGCACCATAGTTGAAGGTGTAAGAGAGTTCAAGCTGATCATTTAGTCTATAATGGAGAGCTGCGTTAGCTTTATTGGTGGCCGCGCCATAATCCACCAAATAACGCTCTTCGTAGCCTGTTCTGGATACGACTTGGTCAGGGATACTGGACAAATAACCACCAAGCCCGAGATTAGAGGCTTGTTGCTGAATAGCTCCGACATTTCTCAGTAGACCAATGTTATTAGCTACCTCGTCCCCAAATACATGGACAATGTTCGCGCCAGGGTTAAAAGGAAGGTTGCCTTGACTTCTAGCATTGAGGTCGGTCATATCTGTTCCGTACCAATCCTCAGCTTTCATAAATGAGGCGTTGATTTTAAAAGCCCACTTATTGTTAAATGCTTTGGCATAGCGGATGGAACCTTCAAACATAGGTTGTGGGCTTTGGGGTTCTCCCTCTCTGCCATTGATGTGGTTCATACCTTGTTTGTAATAGGCACTTAAGCCCTGATAGTCAAATGGACTTTTGCTATTGACCAAAAGGATACCGTTAAATGCATTCGGGCCGTAAAGGGCAGATGATGCTCCGGGGATAAACTCCACACTTTCTACATCCAGTTCCGAAGGACCGTTGAGGTTACTTATTGGAAAGTTCAAAGCTGGTGCTTGGGTGTCCATTCCATCTGTAAGCTGGACAAAGCGGGTGTTTCCCGTGCTATTAAATCCTCTGGCATTGATGATTTGGAAGTTGATAGAGGAAGAGGTTACATCTACCCCTTTCAAATTGGCAATGGCCTTGTAGTAGCTATCACTTGCAGTTTCCTTAATACTAAGAATGTCCATTTTTTCAATAGACACGGGTGAGCTTAAAATGCTTTCTTCTACCCTTGAGGCAGAAACCACCACTTCCTGCCCCAGGAAAGTTTGTTCTTCCAGCTGAACATTGAGGCCAGTGGTATTTGCATTACTGATCAGCACTTCCTGAGAGGCAAAGCCGACCATTGAGAAAACCAGTGTTAAGGGAGGAGCTTGGTTTACTTCTAGCGAAAAGCGTCCGTCTAGATCAGTAACTGTTCCGATTACTTTACCTTTTACCAATACATTTACCCCGATAAGGGTTTCATCTGTGTCTGTGTCGGTTACAATGCCCGATATAGTAGTCTTTTCCTGTGCCAGGATGGGCCTACTACCAAAAGACAACAAAAAGATACAGGCGTAGAAAAATAGGCGCCATGCTCTTGGATCAACTTTCTTCATGTCAACTTGGGTTAGTTTTGCTAATTGCTTTTAGCGGAATTAACCGCTTAAATACATTATAATATAGCTTAAAAAGCTTAACTAATTAAAGTAAAAAGGGGATAAATGCATCGCCGGATAGCGATTGTTAACATTGGTAGGGTGTAAAAATAAGAAAGACAGTAAGTTAAGAGGCTTACTGTCTTGGGGAAGTTTTTATATCGGTTAAACGTTACTTATTTGACGTTTTTGTTTTCTTCATTTACATGAGTGACTAGTCGGTCGCACAATTCTTTCATTTCTTCAGACATGTACTCATCACCCGTACTGTTCAAGATCGTCTGTGCCATTCCTCCAAGGATATCGATGTAGAATCTTTTCATTTCAACTACTGACATATCTTCAGTCCAAAGGTCAATGCGAAGCGTACTATGATTTAAGTTGTCCCAAATATTTAGGCTGATTGACTTGGTATCTTCTGCTCCTTGGCTTTCTTTGTCTGTAGCGTCCCACTTGATGGTTTTGGGAAGGTTCTTTTCGTCAAGGTTGATGGTGAAATTTATCTCAGAGTTTTTCATATGCTTTCAATTTTAGTCTGCAAAACTACGAAACATCGTTTGGAGTTCCTTTTAAAATAAATAAAAACTAATTTTCCAATTGTAAAAACAAGACCAAGAGGATGACAAAAGTGAAGCTTCTATTATTTTCAATCAACATGTTTTTCATTTGGCCAATAATGGCTCAAGATGGTGAGGAAATATTGGGTGAATGGGTGACCTCTGATGGAACAGCCAAGCTTGAGATAGAGAAGGAAAAGGATAGCTTTTTTGCCCGAGTGGTTTGGCTAGCTAATCCAAATGAAAACGGAGCGCCGAAATTGGATCATCAAAACGCTGACCGATCACTTCGCCAACGTCCTATATTAGGGTTGAAAATCATCAAAAGCTTACAATATAAGGATGGAAAATGGGTGGACGGTGAATTATATGACCCTGAAAGTGGGGAAACGTATTCCTGTCAGTTGAAGCTTGATGATAAAGGTGTTTTAGAAGTAAGAGGTTACTTAGGAATGCCGGTTTTTGGTCGCTCAGTTTTTTGGAATAGGGCTAAATGAATTGATCCGAAACAATTGTCCTAAAGGTCAAGCTAATTCTGGGGCTGGTAACTTTTTTAGTGGGAGGGAGGCGATGCAGCCAATGACTTTGGGTAGCGCCGCGCATAACCAACAGACTGCCGTTTTCGAGAATGGTTGAAACCGTTTGTTTACTGCTTTTATGTTTGAAAGTGAATTTTCGCTCAGCACCGAGGGATAAAGAGGTGATAACTGTATTGGTGCCCAATGATTTTTCACTGTCGCTGTGGTAAGCCATCCCTTCTGATCCATCATGATAAAGATTGAGTAAGCAGGAATTGAATTGTACTTGTGCTTTTTCCTCAACCAAAGCTTTTAATTGTTTTAATTCTTCTGTCCAGGCTAAAGCTTTTTTGGTGGTATTAGAATAGGTGTATTCATAAGGCTTATCTCCATACCAAGCCACTTTTCTTTTGGTGGTGTAATGTTTTCCATAGATTACAGCCTCATCATGTCTCCACTCAATGCTTTCCATCAATCTATCAAAATAAAAATTGGCCTCTTGTTCGTTCAGGATTTTGCCATAATAATGGACTGTTCCATCATAGGGAAGAAGATTGGTTGGCACATCTTGGTTAAAAAGGTCCATGGCAATAAATAAGTTAGAAGAATTGGAAAGTTAGTAGTTTGAATAAGAATTGGGTAGAAGCTTTATTCTGATGTTTTTGGGATTTCTTTTTTATCTGTCATTGCTGCCTCCCAGCCTATAATGGCCGTTTTCCGCACAGGACCCCACATGTATCCACCAAAGATTCCGCTGGACTGGATTACCCGATGGCAGGGAATTAAATAAGCAATTGGATTGCTGCCAATTGCTGTTCCTACGGCTCTTGAAGCTTTGGGTTTTTGGATATGTTGTGCTATTTGACCATAGGTTGAAAGCTTACCTATAGGGATTTGCAGAAGACTTTCCCAAACTTTAAGTTGAAAATCGGTGCCTTTTAGGTGCAACTTGATTTGGTCTACTTTTGACCAGTCTTCATTGAAGATAGACAATGCTTTCTGATGAATAGGTTCCATCGATTCTTGGAATGACGCATTAGGGTATCGATCAGTTAAGTCTTTTAAGGCTAGATCTTCCGTTTCTAAAAATGAAATATGACAAATGCCCTTGGCAGTCGAGGCAAGCAAAACTTTTCCAAAAGGGCTTGTGGCAAAGTTATAGTTGATCTGCAAATTGGCACCTCCATTTTTGTACTCACCCGGTGTCATGCCTTCTATCTTGATAAAAAGATCATGGAGCCTGCCAGAACCAGAGAGTCCTGCTGCCATGCTGGCGTCGATTAGGTTTGTGGAAGTGTCTTTGAGCACTCTTTTTGCATGTCCTAAGCTGATATATTGAAGGAATTTCTTTGGGCTTACTCCTGCCCACTCTGTGAAAATACGCTGAAAGTGGAATGGACTTAGGTTGGATTCTCCTGCAACTTCTTCCAGGCTGGGTTGTTTTTTGTAGTTTTCTTGTAGGTATTGAAGGGCTTCTGCTACCCTTTGGTAAGTAATGGCTTCCTGACTTTGCATGTTGTAAAAGTATGAAGGAAGCTGATAAGAAGCCACCCGAAAGTTGCGATGTTTTAAAAAACGAGAGAGTTTATAAGAAGAAGGATTTTAATTTAAAGGGGATGAGGCATTTTATAAACAATATATTCGGTCATGATCGGATCTAGTCCGTTTTCCCTGAAATCTGATGCGATTTGCGCTCTATGGTAAGTGCTATGATTGATGATTTGAAAAAGCATGTCCTGCACGTTGTTTTGGAGCTCTTGCCCATTTCCAAGGCGATACTTTATAAGCTCATCCATTGGTCTTTCTTTAATTATAGAAAGTGAGCTTTCGAAATTTCTTCTATTTAAGCTATTAAAATTCTTTATTTCTTGGAGGTCCCATGGTTTACATGGAGGAGAGAGGTGGTTGATTTTGGCATTCCAAAGACTATGAGCGTTGAGAATATGTGAAAATAGTTTGATGGATTTACTGAGGTCTTTTGTATCATTTTTAACTAAAACCTCTATAACCTTTTGGTTGTAATGATTGGTGTATGTAAAAAGCTCTTCAAAAAAAGTTTCCATAATATTATTACGCTGTAGTGATAGTATTAAAGATATTAAAATTTTAAAAAAGTAAGCAGACAGGACTTGTCAGGTGAAAAGATACTGCCTGCTTATTGAAACCTAATAGATGTTTATTCTCTATTAAATTTAAATATAGGTTTCTTGAAGAAAGGTTTTGATACTTTGAGCCTTTCTGCCTAAAATGATTTCTAGGTCCGATTTTTCTTTCTCAAATTCGCCAGCGGCAATGCCCAGACTAAACATGGTCAACATTCCAATTATTTCAGAAGGGAGACCAGTATTTTTCATGGTTGATTCAAAGGTGTTAATATTAGGGGAAAGATAAGTTACTCTTGCTTTAAGGATTTCAGAAAGTAGTCGGCTAATTTTTTCAAAATTTAGCGCTTCATTTCCATTAAATTTATAAATCTTATTTTTATGATGCTCCGGCTCAGTTAAGATGTTGGCTTCTGCTTCAGCTAAGTCTTTTCTGGTTACAAAATTGCTTTTTCCATTTTCAGAAGGGAGAAATATGTTTTTGGTTTGTAAGATTTGTTCCTTTCCACCAATAAAAAGTGGAATAACCTCGGCGTATAGGTTATGCCGAAGTATTGTATAATTCATACCAGACGCGATTATACTTTCCTCTGTAAGCCTGTGGCTATTGACCACAGGAAATAAAGGGGAGGATGAATCCTCTATCTTTCTAACGGTGCTAGTATAAAGGATGTGCTCAACTTGGTTTTCAATGGCTGATTTGATGACATTTTCATGTTGGTGAATTCTGGCTTCAATATCATTTCCAGATACCAGAAACAATTGCTCAATTCCTTTAAATGCCTTGATGAGACTGTCAGGATCATTGTAGTCTCCTTGTCTTACATCGAAGCCTTGTGCTGCATATTGTAGTGCTTTTTTAGACTTCGTATCTCTGACCAATACAGCAATATCTGATGTGGAGTTTTTTTTATTCAGGAAATTAATAATTAAACTTCCAAGTTCACCAGTTGCCCCTGTAATAAGTGTCTTTTTCATAATTTGTGATAGTTGATTACTATATTTTATTTAGTTACTTTTGGTAAGTAAAAGTAAGAGGACGTTTATAATTAGTCAAGAACTTACTTGGTTGTGAGTCACTTACTTGTGGGTAATTAAAGTTGATTTTCAGAGAGTTATGGATGAAGATATTTTAAAAAAATATGGAGATGTGGACACGTGTCCTGTAAGAAATATACTTGATCGGTTTGGGGATAAGTGGTCCACACTGGTTTTATTGGTACTGGGAGAAAAAGAGAAATTAAGGTTTAATGAGTTGAACAAATACATTCAAACAATTTCTCAAAAGATGTTGACTGTCACTCTAAAGAAATTAGAAACAGATGGATTGGTAAACAGAACAATTTATGCTCAGGTGCCTCCAAAAGTCGAATACGAGTTGACTGATTTGGGGAGAAGTCTTTTGCCCAATCTCCAAAATTTGGTAAAATGGGCCAATGATAATATTGATGAAATCAAAAATAATAGAACTAAAGTAGGGTAGGGATAGTATCAATTGATCATTCTCTTTGATCTTCATCCATAAGGTTTCCAAGCTGTGTCAATTTGTTTGCCCAGAAATGGTCGTAGTAAGCTATCCAGGATTTTAATTCATCGAATCCATCTTGTTTGATCATGCAAACTCTTTCTCTTCCTATGTTTTGAATCTCAACAAATCCACCCAATTGTAAAATTTTTATGTGTTTAGAAATTGCTGGTCTACTGATATCAAAGTTTTTTACGAGTGAGTTAATGGAGAGATTTTCTTTGGATAGCAAAAACAAAATCTTCCTTCTATTGGGATCAGCGATGACTTGAAACGCATCAAGCATTTGCACGGTCGATTAAGTTCAAGTTTGCTAAAAAACGTTTGCCGATTTTTATCCAGCCCATGTTCATGATAAAGTAGGATGGATAATTTTTTAATCCTTCAAATCCACTATGTTCAAGCGATAAAACTGTTCCATTGTTTTTGGATTGTAGTGTCCACGTGACAATACTGTTTAGCTTAGGGTTTTCTTTACTCCCACCACCTTTCCAAGAATACGACAATGATTTATACTTGACCATTTTCAATACTTCACAGTCAATGTGTCCGTCAAAATCCAATTTGAACTTAGGCTTGGTCTTGAAATAAAAATGATGCCCTATCTCTGGCTTGAAATTGTTTTCCATAAGCCATTGAGCCAGTAATTTACTTTCTGTCAAGTAGCTCCAAACTACTTCAATTGGATGTGGATAAAAGAAAGTATGTTGAATTGTCCTATTCATTATTTATGTAATTTTTAAGTTACCTAAATCTATATGTAACTTTTAAGTTACACAAAAATAAGGCGTTAATTTTTTAATTAATTATCTCATCAATTCAGGCTTTTATTTCTACATTATTTTTAAAGCTTGATTTATAGTCAATGTTATTTTTAAAATAAGGGTCAAATAAGTTTTAAGCAGACCCGTTTTGAAAGCCTCTTTTTAGTGTTTCATAAAATCTATTATAATTCCATTTTAATAGAAAAATATTATTTAAAATCATTCTAAATAATTTAGAAGTTATAGCAAACAGGTATACATTTGTTCTTAATTAAAATTAATCTAAATAAGAAAAATGAAAAAGATTTTACTCGTAATGGTTTTTGTTGGTTTAGGGCAGTTATTGATGGCCCAGACAAACGGCACCATTTCTGGCTTTGTTCAGGATGAGACTGGAAACCCAATACCTTTTGCTTCAGTAATCCTTAATGGCACTTCCTTTGGAGCTGCTACGGGTGAAGAGGGAAAATACCAATTCACTGCTCCTTCAGGAAGCTATACTTTGACTATTTCTGCAGTTGGTTTTACTGCGATTGATAGAAAAATAACAGTAAGGGGAGGTCAACTTACCAATGTTCCATTGGTGGAATTGAAAGCAACTGAAGAAGAGCTAAGCACAGTAACGGTGACTGGAGCAAGAAGTGAATATAAGGTGGATAAACCATCAAACAGTTTACGCTTGAATACGCCTTTGATCGAAACACCACAAAACATCCAGGTGATCACTGGAGAGCTTTTGAACGATCAGCAAGTGATTGATATGAGTGATGGTGTACTTAGAAACGTCAGTGGTGCCTCTAGGTTGGAACACTGGGGTAATATGTATGCAAGAGTGAATATGAGAGGTTCTAGAGCAGGAGCTTTCAGAAATGGAATGAATGTTACCTCCAATTGGGGCCCTTTAAATGAAGACATGAGTTTTGTGTCTCATATAGAATTTGTAAAGGGACCTGCCGGTTTTATGATGTCCAATGGTGAACCGAGTGGTATCTACAATGTAGTAACCAAAAAGCCAACAGGTGAAACTAAAGGCGCTGTTAATTTTACCGTAGGAAGCTTTGACCTTTACAGAGGTACATTGGACCTAGATGGTAAATTGAGCAAAAATGGAAAATTGCTTTATAGATTGAATGTGATGGGGCAAACTCAGAACTCCTTCCAAGATTATAATTTCACTAATCGCTACAGCATTGCACCTGTCTTGAGTTATCAGTTGGATGAGGATACAAAGCTAACTTTAGAGTATGCCTATCAGCATGCTAAAATGGCCAATGTAGGTTCTGCTTATGTATTTTCTACTGAAGGCTACGGGATCTATGACCAGAGTTTTACCATTGCTGAGCCTGGATTGGACCCGACAAATGTAGATGACCACAGTGTGATGGCCAATTTGCAACACCAGATCAATAAAAATTGGAAAGTTACTGGCCAGTTAGCCTATTTCAATTACAGTATGGAGGGTAGCTCTATGTGGTTGAATGGTATTGAAGGAACCAACTTATTGAGGTATGTTTCCATCTGGGATGCCTTAAATGAAAGTACCTATGGACAAGTATACCTAAATGGTGAAGTGAAAACAGGATCAGTAAACCATCGTATTTTGACAGGTTTGGATATGGGAACCAAAGAGTACATGGCTGACTGGAGCCAGTCGCATCAATTGGATTCAGAGGAGATGCCTTTTGATACCGATAATCCTTCTTATGGATTTCCAGCCAATGGCCTACCACAATTTGACAGAAGCAAAAGTTTAAAACAAAGAGCCAATACAACTGCTATTACACAGTCTTATACAGGCTTCTATGTACAGGATGAGCTGGGATTCTTTGACAATGATTTGAGATTGACTTTGGCGGGAAGGTACACATACGTGTCCCAAAACTCCTACGGAACTACAGTAGATGAAAGTCAAGTAACACCAAGAGTTGGTTTAAGTTATTCCTTTGATAGCCAGACTTCAGCTTATGCTTTGTTTGATCAATCATTTGTGCCTCAAACAGGTGTTCTTAGAGGAGGAGAGAAGCCAAAGCCTATTACTGGAAACAATATTGAATTTGGGATGAAACGAGACTTCTTTAATGGAAAATGGAGTACTGGTCTTTCTGTGTATAGAATATTGAAAAACAATCAGCTTGTTCCAGATCCTGAAGATCCAAACAATCAGTATTCTTTGCAGTTGGGACAAACCAGGGCTCAGGGAATTGAATTTGATGCAAGAGGAGAGTTAGCTCCTGGTTTGGTATTAGTGGCTAATTATGCCTACACAGATTCTGAAATCACAAAGGATACTAGGGAAGATCAGGTAGGTAATTTAGTGCCTGGCTTTTCCAAGCACTTGGCGAATGCTTGGTTGACCTATAAACTTAACGAAGGCACTTTGAAGGGCTTTGGTGTATCAGCTGGCTTTACTTTCCAAGGAGACAGATCAACCTGGAATTGGCCTGGAGATGGGCAGATGGAACTGCCTAATTACTTCAAATTGGATGGTGGACTGTCATGGGAAAACAATAACCTGACCATTAGAGCAAATGTGTTTAATATCCTGGATAAATATCTTTATTCTGGGTCTGCTTACGCGACGTATTACTACTACCAAGCAGAAGCACCGAGAAATGCTCGTCTAAGTGTAGGGTTTAAATTCTAATAAAATAGCACAGCCTGCAAGGTTGGTAACATTAATCGCTTCATTTTATCAAGTTATTGCAGACTGTGCCTGTTCTTATTCCTCGACTTAAGCTGAAAGGTAGAAGGACTATTTATTCGCTAAGGAACTATTGAAAGGTTGTATAAATATTAAGCCCTGTGCTATGGTTAAGGATTGCGCGATCGGAGTTATAAAAGCTCATTAAAACCTTATTCATCACAGGCACTAATTGAATTTTTTACCAAAAGTGAATTGATATGAATTACTGTAAACCAGAAATCATTGTGATGAAAGAAGATTTCATCTTGACCCAATGCGAGCATTGTGGTAGAATCGGGATGATGTATGGTCAGTGCATGGTCAGTTTTAGTCGGTTGGACTTTAAAGGGTTTTGTCTATACATAGACGAATTGTCTTTTGAAGGCGATTTTAGCCCTTTTTATGATGGTGTAGATAGAATTGTGCTTGAAACGTATCACATGGATATTCAATTTACTTTGCTGGAGGAAGAGTTTTATCGGCTCAAGGGCTGTCTTCAGGAAGCGCAAATGCAGCTTCAGATTTATGATTTGTTGAAAAATTAAATGTAGAAAAAATGAAAATGAAATTCAGTTTGTTATTGGCTTTGGCCTTGTTTGTGAATTTAGGTTGTGCCATGGCACATGCTCTTTGGATTGAAACTGAGGTGGTAGGGAAGAAAGGCCAACAACAAGAAGTAAAGATCTTCTATGGAGAGTACGCTGAAGGCATGATCGAAAAGGTGGGAGACTGGTACTCTGATGTTAAGGAATTTGAATTATGGCTTATTGATCCAGCTGGTAATAAGACAGCTTTGAAAACCACTGAAGGAGAGGATCATTTTACTGCATACTTTACTCCGGAAATGGACGGGGTATACCGCTTACAGATTGGTCATTCTGCAAAGGACCTAGGCGGGGATTACATTTACCAATTCAATACAGCTTCTCAAGTATGGGTAGGTAAGGGGCAGCCAACAGTAAAAGAAGAAACGGCCACTGACTTGGCCTTGATTCTTACTGCTCAAAAGGAAAAAAGTTTGAAAACTCCATTGGAATTTAAGGTTTTATTTAAAGGTGAACCTCAGGAAGGGGTATCTGTTTCTGTAGTGAGTCCAACAGGTTGGGCCAAGACCTATGAGACAGATGAGGAAGGTAATGTGACCGTGGAGACTCCATGGAAAGGTCAATACATCATAGAGGCTACTGATACGGAAGAAACTTCTGGGGAACATTATGGCGCTGCCTATAATTTCATCTGGAGATGTGCCACGCAAAGCATCATTAAAGAGTAGGTTTGTAATTTTTTGATCTGACTGACAGCACCCTGCCGGTAAATGATAAGCATTTATCGGCGGGTACTTTTTATTATCAGAAATTTGTTAATTAAGTGTTTGGAAAGTCTGTCCCAAAAAGGACAGACTTTTTATTTGATTACACCATACTTGTCACATCTGATCATATTACTCGTGATGTAATAGGATTTTCCATTTGTGGTGGTGTAATGATAGGCGAAATAAAAAGTCTTTTGCCCTTTGGAGGGTAAGGAAACAGATGTGTTGGGGTCTTTGATTTTATGCTTTGACCATCGTTCATCCCTAAAGTCCATATCTTCCTCGGAATAGGCTTCCCAAAGTTCAATTTTCTTCGGCTTTTGCACATCAAATTTAGTAGAAAGCTTGACAGATTGGCCCGTGTTTTCCAATAGTTCGAGGGTAGGGGCGGGCAAGGTTTTTTCTCTGCATTGAAACTCTAGAAAGGCACTTAAATTTTGAAAAGCTGAGGTGCCATCGCCTAATCCATGGCCTACATTTGGGATATAGATGAGGTTGTTTTTTCCGGGTAGGTCATTCCAATAGTTTTTTGCGGCATCAACCGGCCAGTAAGGGTCATTGGTGCCTACAAAGACTAATTTAGGGACAGTCAATTGATGCCTATAGGCATATGGGTCTACCATTGAAATGGTAGCTTTCCCTTTTTCCGAATTGGATTGTTGAGGGATTCCGAGATTGACATAGTCTTGTATTTCAGGACTGTAGTCCTGCCACATCTCTATTTGGTATTGCAAACTTACAGGCATGTTCAAAACGTCTATTACCATAGGAGCAATGGCAATAACCCTTTCGTCCTGAGCGGCAGTTAACCAAGTGGTCCAGCCTCTTTTGGACAGCCCTGTGAGTAGAAAGCCGTCCACTTGATGACCTAGTTGATTTTTTGTAAACAGGGTAACTACGTCCATGGCCTTTTGTACAGATTTCACCATGGGAAATAACAAGGGCCATTCTTCATCATCTGTCTCCTGATACTGATGTAGGGTGTAGGAGATGATTTGGTCTTCCACTTTTCCATCAAAGAGCGGCTGGTTGGGTACTTGAAAGACGGCTGAAACAATAGTTTGGTTTTCAGAGGCAAGTTTGGCCAGCTCATTGATCAGTTGATCATCCCGCTCCCTAATTCTTGGGGTTTCCTCCTCTAAACTTCCTCCTCCGATATAAAGGAGTCCCTTTTGATATTTGGTTTTATTGGGGGCGAGAATTACTAGTCTGTGTTTCCACGTATAATCTTTCCATTTTTGGGAAGTAAGGATAAACTCATATTGTGTGACCTTGTTTTTTTGTACGGTCTGAACACATTCTACATAAAATTCAGGATTGGGCTTTTCTAAATAATTTTTCAAAGCGGAATGGTTTTCCTGGGCGTTTGAATAGTAAGGTTGAGCTATAGAAGCAAATAGCAAAAGGACCTTAAACAATACCTTTTTCATCGTAAAACAGATTAATATGAAACAAAAATTTTAAAGGGTGATGGGTAGTTAAAAATTACTCTAATTCTTAAAAGTACATATGAATAAATATAAAAAAAATCAGTTGAAATACAAAGATCAAACTTTAAATGAACATCTGTTTTATGTAATTGAAGTGGTTCCTATAGGGTGTTTGTGGTTAGGAAGTAGGGAGAGATATAAAAATAAAAAGCACTTCATTAAAGTGCTTTTTATTTTAAGTTACATAACTTAATGTTAGTTGATTTGAGCAAATTTTTTATTTCTTATAAGTTAGAATAATCTTTCCTTTTACTTCACCTCGGGGAGTTACCATTTGAACCTGATGGGCTGTGGTCATTTTGTCCCTTTCAAGGGTCAGTACCTGATAAGTGGTTTTTTCTCCTTTTTGATCAATAGTGGTAAAAGAATCGGAGCCTTTGGCTGTCCACTCCCCACTTCCATTGGTTTCTCCTGCAGGATTTTTGATGACATAGCTGAAGTCCTTGTTTAACGTTAGTTTTCCATTAATGTGAAGATCCTTGCCGCCTTCTATCATGGCTTTGATATCAGGACCTGCCGATTGCTGAAACTCCAGAGAGGTGCCAGTCCAAGTACCAGTCAGTTTTTTAGTCTGGTCCATATTGGAATCGAATGAAAACAGCATTGACATGGCAGCCAAAACTGGAATCAATAAGAGAAACCGGGCTTTTTGCCACTGGTTTGATTTTGTTTTGTTCATCATAATAATTCGGTTTTTAATTGGTGAATAATTGAAATTGTGCATTATCGCTAATGTGCTTTTTTGACTGGCCAGTTCCACCAAAAGTCTAGCATATTGGCTGGTAGAATACTTTAGGGAGACCATTTTATCTGCTTCGAATTCATGTACTTCTTTGATGGACTTATCAAATAGATAGATCATAGGATGGAACCATAGAATAGCTTTGCATATGGCTAGAAACAGCACGTCCCAACTATGAAGTTTTTGAACATGTAAGGACTCATGTAAATAAGCTTGTTGGTTTTCAATCGTTTTGTTCAATGGTTCTGGTAAGAATATGTATTTAAAAAAAGAGGCATATTGATGTTTTGGGTGGATGGCCAGCGTAATCCCATTTTTTCTCTCCAATGATGACGCTTTGATTCTGTCAAAGATCATTTTGAGTTGATAGCCAAGCTTAAAAAATGCCCAAATAGCTCCTGAAAGGTAGATTATAGAGAACCAGAAAAGATGACTCGAAGTAGTTCCGTACTGTTTATTCAGGGTTATTTGGTCGGATAAAGTGTTGGATAAATTAGTTTGGAAAAGGAAGGATGCGTTGGTTGGAGCTGTCTCATGAAAATCAAATGAGAGTAATGGAGTGACAAGGCTGGCAATTATCAGGAGTAGAATACAAAGTCGATTAACATTAAAAAAGGTCAATCGTGAAAATGCTAAATAATAAACAGGGTAGGCTAATAGTAGGCAAATACTTACTTCAAATAAATATATGAGCGTACTTTCCATCTTACTTTTCCTTATCGTAACTATCAATTAAACTCTTGAGGTCATCAACTTCTTTCTCGCTTAGCTTTTTTTCTTTCACCATAAATGAAAGCACATTACTGGCTGACCCTTCAAAAAAGTGGTTGACCATTTTGTTAAAGCGGTATTTTTTATAGGCTGACTGGGAAATTAACGGAAAGTATTCATGGGTTTTGCCATATGCTTTGTGACCTATATAGCCTTTTTTCTCCAATAAACGGACTATTGAAGATACTGTAGTATATGGCGGTTTAGGTTCATCCATCTTTGCTAGAATGTCCCGTACCAAGCCTTTCTCTAATTTCCAGAGAATGCGCATGATTAATTCTTCGTTGCTGTTTATTTCTTCCATGTATTGAATTTAATAACTAAATTTTAATAATACAACTAAAATTTAGTTATTTAACTTCTATTAAAAAGATCTCATTGCTTGCTGTTTATGTTATTTGAGGCTCATACTTAAGGCCCAGCTATTGAGTTTGCCTATATCCTTGCTAAAAGTATCGGCTACGTGAAGCTTCCATTTTCCCTTGGCGTTTTCATTACTTAGACTTTGAAGGATAGGGGTGTTGGTCATTGAAAAGTTCTTAATCAGGTTATTGCTGCTACCACCTGTTTTGTTGTGTAAGATGATTTTAGTGCTAGAGGGAGATATCAAAGTAACCAATAAGTCACCAATATAGGTATGTGTAATATCCAGTTTGACCTCGATTTCTTGGATCAAACCAGTTTCATCAATATTTAATTCTCTAGATATTCCTATTGGATCACTATCGGGGATTTTAATGCCAGGTGACTCTGATACTTCTATGTTTTGCTGAGATGTTGATTTTTGGATTCGCAGTTGCCAGCTGTTGACAGTACCAATGTCTTGAAGGGCGTGGTCAGTGACTTGAAGTTTCCATTTTCCCTTGATTTCTTTTCCTTTAAAAGCTAACAATGCAGGTAGACTTTGCTCATCATAAGCTACTTCCAGGTCATTGCTTCCTCCGCCATTTCTATTATGAAGTAGAATAGTGGTTCCATCTGGGCTGGATAGTGCTATTTTTAAATCTCCTATATAGGTGTGGCTAATATCAATTTCCACGGATAAACTACCTACAGTCCCTGCTTCATTGATGGTAATTTCATCAAATACTCCTGCCTCATCTCGATCAGGTATGGCAAGGTTAGGCGAGGAAGATACATTGACTTCTTCCTCTTGGGGGGAAGGTGTGGGAGGTAGTATCCCTAATGCCGCAACAACAGCCGCTTCTGCATCTACTTTCCCAAAGCCAAACCAAGGGCTCCAAGTTCCGTCAGCATATCCCTGATCTGTAAAATCACCTTGGTGAAATGGAGATACCGGGGAGATATCCCAAGAAGTGTCTGGATCATAACTCGCTGGCGGTGTGCGGGAATAGGCTGACATGTTAAGGTCCTTGGAAGCAGTTCTCTGTAATATGGATATCACCTCATAAGCAGATAGGTTTGGGTTGGCAGAGATGACTAATCCTGCTATTCCGGCCACCAATGGGGTGGCACTGGAAGTTCCACCAAACTCATTGTCAATTAAACTAGAATCGCCAGATGTGGTGGTGATTCCAAGCCCAGGGACAGACATGCGGTAATATTTATGGATGTTACTGGAAGGAGCTGTAACCGAAATATCAGGGCCATAATTAGAATAGTGGCTTCTTTGGGCATTGCTGGCCAAGGCCGCCACAAACATAACTCCTGGTATTCCTCCCAAATTGTGACTAAAGTTTTTGGAAGTTTGAACACCCACCCATTGAACTGATCCTGTAGGACCATACCCATATCCGCTTGTATAGGGGATGTTTTGATTTCCTGAGAAGTTGATAGGACAGTTTTCATTGCCCGCTGCCCAAAGAAATACTATTCCTTTGCCTCTTCTTCCCCCGTTCTGTGCAAGTGATTTGATTTTGTTGACCACAAAAGAAGCGTAATTGCCATGTGGAGAACTTCCCCAGGAATTGGAAAGTACGTCTACTTTATCTTTGACATATTCCAAAACGGTGAAAATCTTGTCATCACTGATGTACAAACTACTTCCACTGGATTCCCATTTGATGGGCAAAAGCTTGCAGCCTGGAGCAGCCCCAACAGTAAGGTTGGCATCTACTTCAGCAGCAACAACCCCACAGCAATTGGTTCCATGGTCAGCTCCAGTTTCATACATGTTATTGGGATTGGCACTGACCGCATCACGGTCAATTAAGTTGAGTCCTTGCATGTATCCCCAAGAGGCAAACTTTCCTGTTGAGTCAAAGTCTGGATGGTTGAGCTTACAACCATCGTCAGTAACCCCTATGACTACATTATTGTCACCAAAATGCTCCAAGGCTTTCCAGGCATTTTCGCAATTGGCTGAAGACCTTATGTCAAATTCCTGATCGGTTAACCTTTTGTGCAGGTGCCATTGCGAAATATAATTAGGGTCAATTGGAATGGCGATATTGCTTTTGGAAATGGTATGGTTGAGGTCATGCTCGCATAATTCCACGAGATCTTTTTCTTTCTCTGTTATGGTAACCACAAGCTTGATGGGGTTCATTCCTGTCTCATCGGTAAGCTGAAAAAGATACTCCAAATCACTGTACTTCCTTTTAAGCAACAGGGCATATTTTGCCATAAACTCACTTAGTTGATCATGTGTAATTGGTGCTTTGAAAGTGACGATTATTCTGTCAGTAATTAAAAAACTACTGTCATCTTCTTCCCGAGTGTAAGCATGATGAGCAACGGCATTTTTTCGGACAATTTGCATCTCATTTTCCAAAATCTCCGGATCAACCTCTACTTTAGTAGAAGCTGATGAAACTTGTTCTAGATGCTTGTTTAGTCCCATTCTGCTCAACTGCTTCGGTGTAGCTCGAACAATGTATTGGTCATCCTTTTTATGTAAGAATTGTTTCTTTCCATTTCGATAGGTGTACAATTTATTTGACTTGGCCATGATGTTTTCGTTTTAGTAAGTGGTATAATTAAAAAACGCCAGAAATAATGTTAACTACATAAGGTAGTGGGAGCAGTAGATAGAGAAATAGCTGGTGGTTTTCTTTCTCTAAACTTGTAAGAAAACAAGTGTTTAAAAGCTACAAAATAGTAGACCGACTTAATCTAAAAGTTGGTTGTTAAAGTTACTGAATTTCAATCTTTTGAAAAAGTTTTATGTTTCTTATTCCTTGTCGGGTATAGATGAATTGGTAGGTTGTTTTTCAGGAGATTCTATTACCTTATGGACGCGAATTCTATTTCTTTGATGCCAAAGATATGGATAAAAGTTAAAGATAATATTGGTGGCAGAAAGCCAAATGATAAAAGAAAGTCCATATCCAACAAAAAAGTTGAATAATGTGATTAAACCAAGGGAGATAAAACCAATCAAATGCCCAATTTCCAGATCAAACCGATCATTTTCCAATTCTTCAAGGCTATAAGATTTGCTTCCATTTTTAAATTTACCCTGGTAATCCCAATAGTTGATGGTAGATGAAGTCAGTATTTTACCAAAAAGTTTTATTCCCAATAATTTCTCCCATCGACTACTTTTAATTAGTGAAAAGTGTTTTAGTTTTTCTCTAAAAAAAGTCTTCTTAATGTTTTCATTCACCACCAAACCTATTAGCCAGGAGAATGCCGTCATACAGACAATATGGATCAAATGGAAGAAAATCATCTTAGGGCTTTAATTTGGTATTTATTGCTTTATAACGATAAATATCTTATTTATTTATAAAATGTATCCATTTATTTATCCCTAAAACTGGAAAATCATTCCAGTGGTTCATTGTGATATTTGGATGGTACTAATACATACGCAGGCTTTAGAGTATTTGGTTTTTTTAGAGAAATGATCAATAGGTGAAGAAATTCAAGGAATAGAGTTTTCATATCTAATTGTGTTTATTTAATATAAATGATTAATGAAAATTCAGTACATGTCTACCAATTTACTAATATAGTTATACGTCGAGTCCAGTTTATCGTTTTGGTTCTGGTATTGGTTGCTTCTTGTTGTTTAAGCCAAAGGTTGATTGCAATACCACTACTTCAGATAATTAGATTAATGATTTACCATCGGTAGGCAGCTTTGAACGTGAACCAGTTGAATTGATAACCGGTACCTGTACTGCTGGCCACATTACTGGTTTGATAATTAAGAGAGGTCTCGATTGTTTGAAACCGATAACCGACTTCCACTTGAAATCGATATGCGGCATCCCAGCCTTCTCCTTCAATATTTTGAGAACCTACTGCTCCTTGAGCAGACAGGTATGTTTTACTAACTTGAGGCAGTGAAGTGCTGAAATCAGCAAAAATCTCACCGCTTAAGTACTGGTCAGGAGCAAAGTAGTAAGGGTTTTTATTTTCTTTAAAATGGAGAGAAGAGCCATTTAAGCCAACTTTTAAAGTAGGCGCAGTTCTCAGTAAATGATAAATTGAAGCAAAAAACTGCATTTTTTGATTTTCATCATTTAGCAAACCATAGCTTCCTTGTGAATAAATGCCAGTTTTTCCACTGAGCATAAAGTGGGTGACATAGCCTATGTTATGACTTCTGATGTCCTTATCTAAAAGTTCGGCGGTAAAGTTCAAAATTTCAGAATCATAGAAAAATCCGACCATTTTCCGGTCATTAGGTTGGAATTTAATCGTTTGGCGGCCTGTAATACCATTGTATTTATTATTGTCCGATGAATTAACTTGTTGGATATGGATCTCTGTTTGCCCTGACCATGCCAAGTTCCACCGCTCTTCAATATTGAGGTGGGCAAACTTTACTGTGGTTTTTTTTCCTTCCGCGGAAGTTACTGAGCCAGTACCTATCTTAGCCCCAAAACGGTATTTGTGGTCGCTGCTTTGTTTCCACCAAATGGCATTTTCTGTTCTTATGTTTTTACCAATATCCTTAAAATAGACAAAACTTGTACCCAGCATTTGCTTTTCACTTTGTGCAGCCTTGTTTTGAAATGCAACCTTTTCCTTTTCATTGAATAAATCTCCATTGTTTTGCATAACTGCTTTTGCCTTTTCAAATTCCTTTTTACCTATGAGGACATCTGAATACTCCATGATATAATGTTTGTTATCATAGGTTGTAGCCAAACTATCATAAAGTTTCAAACCAGAATGATAGTCTCCACTTGAAGTGGCCAGACGAGCTTTCAAAACAAGGCTTTGGTCTCTTTGCAAAATAGACTCATGCAAATCAAGAAAGCTTTCCGCCTCCTTGGTCTTTTGGTTCCACAACAGAGCATTAAAAAAGTTAATTGAGGCATTTATGTGCGTAGAGTCATTCTTCCAAGCTGAATAGGCCATTTTTAAAGCCTTTTTAGGTTTGCGACTCATAAATAGGGCATAAGACAAGTTTATTCGGGTTGTAGTGAGTTCATAATTTAGAGGAAGAATAGATTCATATACGGTTACGGCTTGTGCATAAGCTTTATTTTGCAAAAGAAGGTCTCCTTTATAAAGGAGTGTAGGAGCATCATCTGGATAAATTTCCAGGATTTTCTCTAATGAGCTAATTGCGGCACTATAGTCTCCTAGCGCTCTATATCCATTGGCCTCCTCAATAATCGCCTGTCTGTTAATAGAGTCGATTGTGGTTTGAGAAATAACGTTTTCAGCAAGAAAAAGCCACACAATAATGATCAATAGTTTTTTATGTTTCATTTTTATTTTAACTTTTATTTAAACTGAAACCAATGAAAATCACTAAGGAAAATTTTAAAATAAAAGACAAGCCAGGGGATTGCCTCAAATTTGTTTTACCGAATTCATTTTTCGGAAATCATACCGTCGAGCTTAGAAATCATGTTTTTGATACTTCCAATAAAGGGTTTGATCAGGTGTATATTGATGCGACCAAGGTCGAGAAGATAGACCTTTCCGGTATCAATGAAATTATTCATGTAAACCATCAGCTTCATCAAGATGATAAGGAACTTATTTTGCTCTATAAAAAGACCTCTATCCTTGAAGAATGGATTGAAAGCACTTCCATGGACAAGTTTGTTACTATTGCAGTGATTCCTTAATTGATATAGGAGTCCTATAAGGATCATGCTGTAAATTAGACTCCCGAATACAGCCATTACCAGATCCCAGAAAGAAAGGTGCTCAGGCATTACTATAGCCCGAACACCTAGGGTGATCACGCTTAATAACAATATTTGTGCGAAATAAGGTGATCGAGACGTTGGTGTGATAAACGTCGAAGGGAGTTTTTTAAAATAGGAGTAAATGCCAATTAGACCTATAATACTGCTGATGATTTGTATGAGGTAAAATAGGGGGATCAATTTTCCCAGAACGCTTACATTATAGGATAAAATTGGTATGTACATTACCGCCCAGCCATCATGGTGTGTGAAAGCATCCAGTATTAAGTGGGAAAAAATCCCTAGCAGCAATGAAAACATTACCCTTAGTGGATGCTTTGCAAAATAGCTTGGCCAATTGAATTCAATAAATTTAATTAACTTATCTCTTTCTTTGTTTCTAAGTGATTGGATGAAAAAATCTCGAACCAATGCATGAAACAAGAAACAAATAACAAGGCCTAATGGAAGATCAAATACCAATATGCCCCAAAAATGGTGACCAATATTTTCACCCACCTTCATTTTTAAAAAAAACTCAAAATCAGGTACCATACTGCCCACCACAAGTGCAGTCACAGAGAGCCGCTCCAAAGTTTTTTCAAAGGGTAGAAGATATGCTGGGTGAGAAAGGGTAAAGGGCATTTTGGATATTTTATATAATTAGTTCAGAGATGTTAGAATCCGGGATACTTCGGTTTTACTAGCTCTGCTCTTGAGAAGGTATTCATGAGATCCTGACTCCATGGCACTTATGGCTACATTGAGATCCTCCAAAGATGTACAGAAAATCACATTGGTCTTGGCATTGTGATTTTTGATTTTAGGAAGAGTTTCCAAACCATTGGTATCTCCCATTTGATAGTCTAAAAACACCAAAGACGGATTTAGGTGGAGATTATTTATACATTCTTTTCCACTGTTAAAAAGGCTGATATTTTGAAAGCCCATATCCTGTAGAACTTGCAAAAGCACAGATTGCCAGAATGGATCATCATCGACGATGAAAATGGTTTTTTCTAAAAGTTCTTTCATACTACTTTATTTTTTTAAAATAGTATACTATCCCCGTGCCAGTATGTCAAAAGTTATTTAACAGCTATTTTCACCATGTTTTGGTCAGACATTTTTCCATTTTTTGGAAAAATGTCTGACTTATGGAATAAATCCTTGATTTAACTTTAATAAGTTTCTGTGGATTAGAGTTGGATATTTTTTAAGTCCTCATTAACCTCAAGAATGATTTTATCAATTTTAAGGATTGATGACTTCATATCTTCATGGGTGAGTTTACCTTCTTCCAAGTTTTTGATTTCTTGTTGAATGGCAACGATGCCCATGCTAGATACCGATGGCTTCATTCTATGAGCTATTTTTTTGACCTGTTCTATGTCGTCTTTGTCGAATGCCTCCTTGATTTCATTAATTGAAGTCATGGAAAGCGTTTTAAATAAATCGATCATTTTTTGTTGAAATTCCTTGTTCCCTGGAGATAATGCCTTGAGCTTGGTCAGGTCGAAAAGTTTGGTTTGTTGATGGGGAATCTCACTTGAATTAAATGACAAATTGGCAACTTTGTTATTGGGTTTTGTTTTGAGCCATTTAGAGACGATTTCCAATAATTGGTGCTCATCAAAGGGCTTGGCCAAGTAATCATTCATTCCTTGGCTAAGGAATTTAACATCATCCCCTTTTAGCGCAAAAGCAGTCAAGGCAATGATTGGGGTATCATTAATACCTTTTTTTCTTAATATTTGAGTAGCTTGAATTCCATCGAGCATGGGCATTTGTACATCCATCAATATCAAGTCCACCGGGTGTTTGTCCACTTGGTCAACAGCCTTGATACCATTGTCTGCTTCCAGGATTTTAGCACCATAATTTCTTAAAATGGTAGAAGCTACCAGCCGATTCATATCGTTATCATCAGTAACCAAAATCAACTTATCCTTCAGTACCTTGGTGTCAATTGAGCTTGCACTTATTTTAGGTAAGTCTTCTTGGCTTCCCTTTGCTAGGGGAAGTTCGATTTCAACTGTTGTTCCTTTGTCTTTGGTGCTACTTACAAAAATTTTGCCGTGCATTAGCTCGATAAGTTCCTTACAAATACTCATACCCAAGCCTGTGCCTCCGAATTTTCGTGTGATAGATGTATCTTCTTGATTGAATTTGTTAAAAAGATTCTGTACAAATTCTTTTTCCATACCTATGCCGGAGTCGGTCACTCGGATTTTTATTTGTTGGAAGCTTTCTAGTTCCTCAACTAACATGCAACTGATATCCACTCCACCTTTTTCGGTAAACTTAATAGCATTTGAAATAAGGTTTAAGAGGATTTGGTTTAGTCTGTAAGGATCACCGATAAGGACATTGGAAATATCCGAGTCAAAGATGGTATTGGTAAATTTGAGCCCTTTTTCTTCCGCTTTATGAGACATTACCTGCATTACCCGCGTGAGCACACTTTCCAATTCGAAACCGATTTCTTCCAAAGAAAGCTTCCCTGCTTCTATTTTAGAAAGGTCCAATATATCATTTATGATGATGAGCAAATTATCCGCAGCTGAGTTAATAGTGTTAAGATAAAAGGTTTGATCTGAATCTAAAACTGTTTTGCGCAATTGATTGATCATTCCCGTAATTGCATTCATTGGGGTACGGATCTCGTGACTCATATTTGCCAAAAACAACTCTTTGGCTCTGGTGGATGCTTCAGCATCTTCTTTAGCTTGAATAAGCTCTTGTTCCAAGCTTTTCTGCGAGGTAATGTCCAGGTGAATTCCCAGTGATCCAATTAATTCTCCTTCATCATTATAATTAGGAGAACCACTTACGAACCACCATTTTTTTTCACCTGCTTTATTTTTCACAGATATTTCAAAATTGTCAGAGATGCCTTGCTTTCTCAGGCCTTGCTTTTCTAGGAGCAATTTGTGACCATCTGACTCCAAAAGCAAATCCGTAGCTTTTCCGCCATGTAATTCATCTAATGAATAGCCCGACATGTCGCAAAATCGCTTATTAGCATAGAGAATTTCCTCATTTGGAGCTACCTCAAGAATGCCCAAATTCATGTTGGTAATAATATTCCGATATTTTTCTTCCTGTCTTTTTAAATGTTTTTCAGAAGTCTTTCTTTCTGTAATATTTAGGATCATTTGAGTAAAGAGAAAGAGTAATTTTCTTTCCTTTTCTTCAAATTGATGCTTTGTTCTAACTGCATCAAAGCCTACAAACCCCAATAATTTATGGTTTCTGATCATGGGTAGGGTAATTAAGCTTTTTATGTCCTGCTGCTCTAAAATTTCTCTCAGGCAATTGGGGCCTTCTTGAGGTAAATGTTTCACATCAGGAACGTAGAAAGGTTCTCCCTTTGCATGTTTTTCTACCCACTGGGGGAAAAATGAGAGAGGTATTTTTTGGAGGTTCTTGATTTCAGGACTAATTCCTTCACGGCACCATTCAAAAGTATTAGAGGTTGTTTCTTTATTAAAGTCATAATCAAAAATGTAGGCCCGGTCGGCTTGTACAAATTCCCCCAAAACTCCCAATGAATTTTGGATGGCTTCATCTACTTGTTCAAGTTCAATATTGATGTATTTTGAAGAAATGTCTATCAAGATGTTCTGGAGTTCTACCTCTTTTTTGAGGGCAAGGTCAGCATCCACAGATGCGGTAATGTCTCGAATGATATGGTCAGTTCTTACAGGTTTGTCTTCCGCATCATTGATGGTTTTTCCATTGTGTGAGACCCATTTTATACTTCCTTTTTTCGTGACTATTCTATATTTTTCCGTGAAGTTTCCCTTATGCATTAAAGACCATTTGATCTTCTTAAGCACTTCAATGTCTTCTTTAAAAATGTGTTTTTTCCACCAGTCATAATCTTTTATGGAAGTGGAGTCCATTTGGAATAGTTTTTTTACTGAAGGGGTTATAAATGTTAATTCCTTGCCTTTTATATTATGTGACCAAACTACATCGGACATTTCCTCAAAAATACTTTTAAGTTTATTTTTTGTGTCCAATAATTCCTGGGCTTTAGCTTTTTCCTCTGATATATCCTCAATCATAGTGAAATATTGACTTAGCTGACCTGACTGGTCATGGACAGGTTGCCCTAATGCTCTCGCCCAAAAAAAATCACCATTGCTTTTGTAATGTATAAGCTCAATATCAAAGCTTTTTCCCTTCTTGAATGCATCAACCATTTGCTTGACTTTAAGTCGATTAGTTGATGGGCCGAAACCGATTTCAAGTGGGGTTTTGCCTAATAGATCGGTGGAAGCATAGCCGCATAAATCACTGTAACCTTGGTTTGTCCAGTAAATTGTTCCATCTGGTTTTGTAAATAATACTCCATTTTTATTGGAACTGGCTACCTTTGAGAGCAGCTTAATTTGCTTTTCATTGATTCTTTCTTCTGTTATATCCCTACCATATATATTGAAATACTGGTTGCTAGCTATGGGAATTACGATGAAAGAATAGGTTTTCTCATCCGCTTCGACTTCAAAGTACTGCTTTTCATCATTTAATTTTAGCTCAACAGAAATAGTCCTCCAAAACTCAGTATGGGCATAAACTCTATCTTTATAAAAGTATGAGTTAAGTCGAGTTGCTTGTGGGTTGGCTAAAAGAATTTTTCCACTAAGATCAATTCTTAGCAGTGGGTCTGGGTTTTGCATTGGAAACAAAGCGGTTTCCTTAATTTCCTTATCAGCTTTCTTTAATTCATTTTTTTGTTGACTGACTGTTTTGAGGACCTGTTTGAGATCTTGCGTAATAATTTCTTGATTTTTTAAAGAGTGTAGTAAATCAAATAAAGGATCATGACTGGCAAAATCGTAGAGGTTTAATGACTTTTCTGTTAGTTCTTCTATGGATTTAAACCAAGGTGAACCCATAAAGAGTAATTGATGAGTTGAAGAAAGCACTTCAAACTGACCTCTTAAGTCAAATAGTCGGTCATCCAAATTAGTTAGGATAATCAGCTGGTTAGTAAGTTCAGAAAACTCTGAAAAGAGAGTACAGGTTTTAACGGGGTTTTTTAACTGAAATTTGTCAGTAAAAGAATGGTGTAGCATCTCAGGGTAAAGTTTTTTCAAGCTTTTGCCCATAGAGCTTATGGTTAAATCCTTTTCTATAAGAATATAAAAAGGAAAGATGTTATCGAATTGTTTTGAATTAAATGCTATCATATGGAATTAATCTACTAAGCCCATACTATATCAAACAAGGCTGATCGCTCAGGGTAAAAGGGGTCAGGAGTGACTTTAATGAATACTTTACTTTTAAACAATTGTGCTAATCCGTCCAAAATACCATGTACAAAATCTACAAGGCCGGCTCGTCTTGATTTGTAATGAATTTGAATGTTGGTTTTAGCAATTGAAGTAATTGAAAATTCAGGTGCTTGGATTTTAGGATAAATCATCATGACCCTTGTGTGGAAGTCTGGTAAATTGGTCAGAAATTCACGAAAATTCTGTCCACCTGTTGACATGAGGGACCCGTACCTTTCTTGAGATAATTTAACGATCCACCAAATACCAAGTTCTTTCAAAAGTTCGCAGGAAGGTTTACCGGTAACCTCAGAAGCTGATTGAATTAAAGTAAATGTTATTTTGTCATCATAAATCTCATTAAGAAGAAAAAAATCAATCTCCAGATTGCACTTTTCCTTGATAATCTCCCATTTCTCTTCACCGTATTGGGTTAAGAGTAAGTCTTCAATTGCTTTATTAACTATTCCGTACATCGTTTTTTGTCTTTCTTTTAATGTGGAAGACAAAAAACAATGCCAAAAATGTATTTTATAACAAATGTGGCCTTGCGGCGTAAATTAAAGGATTTGAGTTATTATTAAATTCCATTATTTGGAACTACTTCCAGATAGTGGAATTTATAGATCGCCCTCTTGAAGCATTTTATAAATTGTGCTTTTGCCAATGTCCAATTGTTTGGCAGTACTCATGACATCATTGTTGTTCTTTTCTAAGTAGTATTTGATAATATCCCGAGTGTGTTCTTTCAGGGATTTTTGTTCCACCAAAAACATATCCTCTTTGGCAATATTATTAAAAGAAATATCTTCAGCTTTAATCTCTTCTTCATTGGACATGACTATGGCCAATTCTATAATGGCTTTAAGTTCCCTGACATTACCTGGGTATTGATATTTTAATAGTTTTTCTTTGGCTCCTTTACTCATGCCAATTGAAGGTATTTGATTGTCCTTGGTGAAGGCATCAATAAAAAATTTAGCTAAGATTAAGACATCATTCTCTCTCTCTCTAAGTGGGGGAAGAGATATGGGCAGGCCCATTACCCTGTAAAACAAATCTTCACGAAATTCATTGTTTTTGACCTTTTCTGCTAAGTTTTGGTGGGTGGCCACGATGATTCTTACATCAAGTTTGACTTTTTCATTGCCCCCGACCCGGGTCACTTCCCGCTCTTGAAGTACTCTCAATAATTTGCTTTGATTGTTGAGATCAAGCTCAGCGATCTCGTCCAGAAAGATAGTTCCTCCCTCGGCTTCTTCAAATTTTCCGATTTTTCGAGTAAGCGCTCCTGTGAAAGCTCCTTTTTCATGGCCAAAGAGCTCACTTTCAATGAGCTCTTTAGGGATAGCAGCCATGTTAACTGCTACGAAGTTCTTTTTCTTCCTTTTACTATTATAATGTATTGCTTTGGCGACAACTTCTTTTCCGGTTCCTGTTTCGCCTGTGATCGAAACATTAATGTTGGTTTTAATTGCTTTTTCGATCAGCGTAAAGACTTTTTGTAGAGATGCGCTATTGCCAATTATTGAATTCTGAAAAGTAAATTTTTGGCCTAACTCTTCTTTTAAGCTTTCAACTTCTTCTTTTAAACTTTGATTTTCTCTTATCCTTATAATGCTGTTCCATAGTAAATCTTTGGTAGCATCATCTTTAAGTAAATAATCACTTACTCCCATTTTCAAGAGTTTGACTGCTACTGCAATGTCTTCTTGTGAACTGATGACAATAACTGGAAGTTCTGGAGAAGCATTTCGAATTTTTCTATACAAATCATCTCCTTTCATATCAGGAAGAGAAAAGTCTAGAGTGATCAAGTCAGGCTTTAAGTGCAAATGACTAAGAAGGTCCTTTCCTGTTTCGAATTTTCTGACCTCGTAGTCAGGATTCAATCCTAAATGGTATTCCAAAATTTGTCCGTACCATGGGTCATCTTCTACTATAAAAATTTTAAAACCGCTAGCTTTCATGCTCCAAATAAAAATTAAAATTTCTGTGGTGTTTCTGTCATCTAATATATAAAAAATTAGAAGGAACTCTAGTACAGAAATTAGAATGAATTCCATTTTTTGGAAAAAAGGCACAATTTTATTTTTATAAAATTCTGAAAATCAACTATTTAAGTTTTGGTATTCAATTGGGTATAAGGTTTTATGTCAGTGATTTGTTGCTGAAATATTTAAATGAAAGATTTATCTAAAGCCATTTAGTCATGAACAACATCCTCAAGGAGAATTTCCAAAAATTTGCGATCGTAGTACCATGCTACAATGAAGAAAATAGATTTCCTTACCACCACTTTTTGACATTTGCAAAAATGAATCCAGATGTTCTCTTGTGTTTTGTTAATGATGGAAGCAAAGATAATACTGCAGGAGTACTAAGAGGCATTCAGTTACAATCTACAGAAAATATTGTTGTTTTAAACCAAAAGAAAAATTCAGGTAAATCAGCTGCAGTAAGACATGGTATGTTGTATATACATGCTAAATATCCAGTACAACTACTGGGTTTTTTAGATGCTGATTTAGCAACTACCCCTGAAGAATGGTTGCAGATGGCTCAATACAAAGAGAACTATCCCAAGTTTGGGGCTATTGTAGGAAGTAGAATTCAAAGGCTTGGAGCCGAAATAAAAAGAGATGACAATAGGTCACTTTTAAGCAATATTGTCAAAAGAGCCATCAAAGGAATTTTAAAAACCAATTTCCAGGATACTCAGTGTGGTGCAAAAATCTTTCATAGAAGCTTAGTCCCTTATCTATTCAGTGAGCCTTTTAGAACACCTTGGTTATTTGATGTAGAAATTTTTCTGCGACTACAGCAGAAATTTGGAAAAACCACCCTTCAAAAAGGTGTTTTGGAATTTCCATTGATGCAGTGGACAGAAATAGGTGGGTCAAAATTAAAATTTAAAGATTCTTTCAAAATTCCATTTCAGTTGTTCCAGCTTTATTACACTTATCGGGTTGCACCATCTTTGGTTTCAAAACAGGATTCAGCTCCACTCATGACAAGAAAAGTTACCCATTAAATATCTCTTGAGGATAAACACTTAAAGTTGTGCGATGAAAAAGTTGACTTATCACCCTAAAATAGTCGATGCAATTACACTTTAAGCTATGTCTTGATCGGGGCCTCGGCCCCGACTCAAGCTTTTACAATAAAACCCAAAATAGCTTTAAAATCTATTAAAGGAAAAATTATGAAAAATACTAAACCGTATCAACCTTCCCATAGTTATGTGGTCATTTTGGCTGGAGGAGAAGATAATAATTTTTGGCCAATTAGCCGTTCCAATTATCCTAAGCAGTTTTTAGATATTTTAAATACTGGTGAAACCCTTATTCAAGCTACCCTAAGAAGGTTTCAAGAATTTATCCCTACAGAAAATATTTATGTGATTACTTTAGAAGATTATATACCAATAGTAACTGAACAGTTGCCTAAGCTTGCTCAAGAAAACATTATTAGTGAGCCTGAAAGAAAGAATACGGCAGCCAGCATCACTTATATTAGTTCAAAATTGAATCAGTTAGATAAGGATGCAAACCTTATCGTTGCACCTGCTGATCACATAATTGGTGATGAGAAGACTTTTCAGGATAACTGTAAGAATGGGTTGCATTTTACTGCCAAATATGATGTTTTATTAACTCTTGGAATAGAGGCAACTCATCCAGATTCCAAGTATGGATATATTCATTTTGGCCATGAGATTGTAGGAGATGAAGATGTTTTAGAGGTTTATCAATTTATTGAAAAACCGGATGTGGATACTTCCAGAATGTTTTTAGAAGCTGGAAATATTCTTTGGAATTCTGGAGTTTTCATCTGGAAAGTGTCCGCTTTACTGCAGGCAATGGCGGAATTCCAGCCTTCTATTTTTCAGCTTTTTGACAAAGTGAAGAGGTCCTTAAATACCTCTATCGAAAGGTCAGTTATCAAGCAAGTATATCAAAAATGTGCTTCAATATCTATTGAATATGCCATCATGGAATACGCCAGGAATGTTTATGTGATTCCATCGAATTTTAAATGGAATGACCTAGGCACATGGACTCATGCTTATGAAAGGTTTCAAAAAGACAGCTTATCTAATGCAATGAATGATTCAAATATTATTGCTAAAGATTCTTCAAATTGCGTGATTCAATCCCATGATAAGAAGCTTTTTGTGATTGGAGGTGTTCATGACTTGATTATTGTTAATACTCCAGATGCTTTGATGGTGTGCCACAAGAATAAGGAAAGTGAAGTAAAGGAGTATTTCAATGCGGTAAAGCAAGAAAAAGGCAATTCCTATTTATAATTTTCACCTGACAGCAACTAAAACCAATAGTAATCTTGAATAGCATTGAGCAAAACATTTGGAATGACTATTTGGGTAAAAAATTACTCTTAGTGGCGATGTCCATAGCATTGTTAACACATGGTGTGATAGGGTATTTCACCCTTCCCCAAACCTACGATGCCTATGTTCACATGTTTTTTGCGGATCACTATTCGAGATTTTGGTTTGAGCCATGGGATTACCGGTGGTATACTGGTTTTTTGACCGTTAGCTATCCACCCTTATTACACCAGATGATAGCTTTGATCAGCAAGGTGTTTCCATTAAAGGTGGCCTTTTGTATTGCTGGTATGTTTGTCTTTGAAATTTTAATAGTCGGAGTATATCGCTTCTCAAAAATTTTCTTTGACAAAACCACAGCGGGGGTAGCGGCTCTTTTAGCAGTGATGTTGTCTTCTATTGTGGAAACTCTTCATGTTTATGGACAGCTGCCTACCTTGACCGGCTTAGCTTTCCTTTTAAATGCTTTACCTTTTTTGTATCAATATATGATTAAAAGTAAATCAATATACTTGATCATGGCTTTGTCTTTTTTAGCTGTTGTAATTTGTTCACACCATGTCACAGCTATTTTTGGAATGGTTTTCTTTATTGCTCCGGTGTTGTTTATGGGAATAGTGGATGGGTCGCCAGCATTGAGTAAAATGAAGTTTTCTTGGAATTTTGTCAAATTGGCTCTTCGTGGGATTTGGTCTAAGAAATATCAAATTATTTTATTTGCCACCCTGATGATCATCATGGCCATCAGTCTGATCTTCCCTTATTGGTATTGGAGTAAAACGGACCCCATTGCTCAAGTATCGATACCTCATGGTTCAAGAGATAATTTTCTGGATCAAACATCCTCAGGATTGATATTTTATGTTATTCCTTTAGCATTGATATTTGGCTTGCTACCTGCCATATCTTATATTATTTTCAAAAGAACCCGGTTTATCGGTTGGTTATTGTCTTTTTATGGTTGTTTGTTACTTGGTAGTGGAGGTACCACTCCATTGCCCAAAATGATGCTAGGAGAGCATGCTTTTAATATCCTCACATTGGATAGGTTTGGCTTTTGGGCTTCGGTTATTGCAATTCCTTTTATGGCCAAGTTTATTTTATCATTCCTTTCAGGTACAGTTAGGGATTTTTGGGTAAAAAAGCATAAAAGTTCTGTACACTTTGTGCTATGTGGATTAAACGGATTGGCATATATCCTCTTTATCATTTATATATTTCATTTGGCGAGTTTCAGACCCTTGCAGCCTAAAGCTGTGGATATCCAGCCTATGCTTAACTTTCTTAATAGGGATGAGCACATGAGATGGCGGTTCATGACTTTGGGTTTTGGAGACCAGATGGCATGGCTCAGTTCAAATACGATGGCAGCAACAGTTGATGGCAATTATCACTCTGCGCGAAGACTTCCGGAAATGACATCAAGACCCGTAGAACGCTTGGAGAATGCCAAGTACTTGGGAGAGGAGGGCTTAGCCTCATTGAAAGATTTCTTGACTAAATCCGAAAAATACAGCCTTAAATATATTTTCAGCAATGACCGTTTCTATGACCCTTTGCTTTATTACACTGGTTGGAATAGAAATATATTGTTGGAGAATGGAATTATGGTTTGGGAAAAAGGTAATATTAGCACCATCAAACCAGTAAAGCCAAAGGAGCTACAGCCGTTTCTTAAATATGCATGGGGCATTATTCCCATAAGTAGCTTGGTCCTAATGATATTGCTGACTACCTTTTACATGGTAAGGTATAAACAGCAAATATACTTAGAGTCAGAAACATATGAAGATGACTTCTATCCAAAATCAGTCATTTATGCCACTTCTTTCTTACCTGTTTTCTTCTTTACCATTTTCCTGATTTATGTAACCTATGAACTGTTATTGTTGGATAAACAAAAGGATCCGGAAACAACTATTGTCAACTTTTACAATGAATTAGACTTTCAACGATTTGAAAATGCACATAATTTCTTTGAGCCTTCATTGACATACACCTTAGATCAGTATTTATTGGAAAAATCAGTTCAAGATGGGGGACTACTGCCTTCATATGCCAAACTGGACAGTATTGCTGTAAAAACTATTGAGGAAAAGGATCATAAAGCCAAGACAGTGGTGCATACTCAATGGAGAACTTCTCTAGGGTATCAGCAACAAATTGATTCTTTGGAATTAGTGCAACTTCAGGGGAAATGGTATATCGTACCACCAAAGTTTGAATTGGAGGTTCCTGAGGAGCAAATTCATAGTTATACCTATACCTTGTTTAAAAAAATGGGAAAAAGGGTTATTTCCAGTTTTCCCACAGTTAAAGATGACAGAGTAAAAAAGCCTTTTGCAGCAATTCTTCAAGCTAACTTAATTAAAGAAGGAGAGAACGGTCATTTGACAGGAGAGATTTTAAACGCGGACGATATTCCCATCAATATAGCCTTAAAGGCTACTGTGACTTTTGAGAATGGAGAGAAAGAGGCTTATTTCCCAGGTACAGGCATGCATTACAACCTTTCGCCTAAAGCAACTACCTATTTCCAAATTGACCTTAATAGTACCTCCATGCAGGATCTTAGGAGTATAAGCCATATAGATTTGGAGGTGGAAACTGATATTAGTGAGCGGGGTTATATTCATGGTGGAACAGTAGGTTTTGAAGTGAGCGCCCTAGATGCTTCTCAAGTCGCCGTTAAGGCAGAAGTAACCAATGAGTTGACGACCCAGATCAATATCCCTGGAATATTAATAGCAGAAAAAGATAAAGGGGGAAGAATATGGAAAGTTGAACTAGCTGTCCATCAAAAATCTATTCGGACAGGACTTAAAAAGAGCTTTACCATTCCTTTTGAAAGAATTCAGATGCATGCTGAACTGTTGGATAATGATTTAATCAGTTACTATGTAAATGGGCAGAAAAGGGCACATTTTCAGCCTGTAATTGATGAGTCAGCAAACAGGCATCTTGGAATCAGTATCATGTCTCATGGCTTTTTAGCCAATGAAATTTATTTGCAATGAAAAAGATATTATACCTAATCGTTGCTGCAGGGATTATTTGGGGAAGTTGTTCTGTTCCACCAATCAATGAGCCAATTTGGTTAAACAAGCAAAATAGGTTGAACGAAGCTTCGTTTCCTTTGAGTTTTAAGATTGAAGGTGAGGCATGGGAAGCTATACTTTATTCCTCCATCCAACCCATTCTTCTTACCGGAACTTTTAGATCAGGTATGCTCGATCTAGAGTTTCCTCAAGGGACAAAAATCATTGCCGGTCCTGCCAATCTAGTGGTTTACAATGGGAAAAAAACTTTCTATTATCCAATTTGGATTGATTTAGATTCTTGCAGGATTGATCAAGTGGAGTTTCGATCACCAAAGACCGTCAACACAGATTCTGTTTTACGGCATCAGCAGCTCCTATATAAAATAGATGAAGTAGGGAACTTAAGAAAAATGAATAACGATGCCTGGTTTGAGGAACAAGAGATCGAATTAGAAGAGAAAGCTGGTGTTTACCAAACGAAATTGGAAGACCCACTAAAATCTTTCTATGTCCAGTCTGGAAGTCCTGTAGAAATACCTTTTGAGTTGATCTATATAGAGGGTGTGGCAAATAGGGAATTAGTAGCAGGTCCAATGGTTGATAAATATGGAAATCTTCTTGCAGATGGTACTTTAGTCAAGGTTGAGCTTCGAAATGGTTCCAAAACTTGGTTGAGAGAATTGTACTCCAAAAATGGAGTGGCCAAAATGACATTGGAGAAAGGATTGTTTCGTAAATGCGAAGCATTAGCCAAGGTATATCAAGTTCAATCTAAGGTTATTAAAATTTAACAGCCATGATGAAAGTACTATTTGTTGGATTTATGCTTTTGATAACGCTTTTATTTTACGTCATGGGAAATGGAAGAGTTAAAGAGTCTGTGCTGCCGATTTTTCTTCAAGAGGATGAGATTGTTGAACAACATCAAACTCAAGTTGAAATTACCGTTCATTCGAAGTATAAGCCAAATGCCTCTCAATTGGAACAGTTTAGACAGGACTATTCTGGAGTTTGGGCACACTTAAATCACCTTTATAGGACCAATGATGTAGTTGCTGGAAAGGAATTCTACACAGAGTCTTGGTTTAGACAGTTGGCCACTAAACAAGTAAAAACAATGGAAAGTGGGATTCAACGAAAAGATTTATTTCATGATGTTCATTTGATGAACTGGTCCGCTGATGGTCTGGTATGCACTATAGTGGATAGTACTGCAGTTTTGGAATATGATTTTCCAAAAGTTGGAAAAAAATTCACACTGTCGACGGTGGCAATGGTCTTATTGTATCAAGGAGACCATTGGAGAATAGATGGCATAAGATTTATTGACGAAAAAGAAATTATAGCATCAAAAATATTAAGATAACCATGAAACTAGCATTTGTATCTCCATACCCGCCAAGCCAAGTTACCTTGAATGAATATGGCTATCACTTGATCAGGAGTTTTATTGGAAAGCCTGGGATTGATCATATTTATGTACTAACCAATCATTTGGAAAACAATGATGATTATGAAAAGTATGCATGTGAAGGACTTGAAATTATCCCATGTTGGAAATTTAATGATTGGAGGGCTACTTGGTCCATCCGTAAAAAATTAAAGGAACTTCAGCCGGATGCTGTAGTCTCCAACTTGCAGTTTATGACATTTGGTTCTGGAAAAATTCAAGCTGCTTTGGGACTGTTTACGCCATGGATGTGTCGCTTGATCGGTATTCCTTCAGTGGTGATTTTGCATAATATCACGGAGACGGTGAAACTGGAAACTATAGGTATGGCTGATAAAAAATGGAAAGGAAAGTTATTTCTGTGGATTGGAGAGCAATTGACAAAGATTATTCTTCAAGCCGATGTAGTAGGTGTAACGATATCACAATATGTGACCATATTGAAAGAGAAATATAGAAAGGACAATGTGGTGCTACTGCCACATGGTAACTTTGAATTGCCGGAAAGAAAGCCTTTGCAAGAGCCTTTATCAGAAATAGAATTGATGGCATTTGGGAAGTTTGGAACTTATAAGAAGGTGGAAGTAATGTTGGACGCAGTTAAGCTATTGGAGGAGAAATATCCCTCACTAAGCTTTTCTGCTACGGTTGCTGGTACTGATAACCCTAATGTAAAAGGATATATTGATAGCGTGAAAGAACAATATAAAGATATGCCCAATGTGAAATACACGGGATATGTTCCGGAAGAAGCCGTAGCAGATATTTTTCATGATAGTACTTTTGTAGTGTTTCCTTACACCACCACAACTGGAAGTTCAGGGATCTTACATCAAGCAGGTTCTTATGGTAGGGCTTGTATACTGCCTAAAATCGATGATTTGGAAAGAGTGGTTGAGGAAGAAGGTTATGATGGTGCCTTCTTCAAAACAGATGATGCAGTGAGTCTGGCCCAAGCGGTAGAAAGCTTAGTAGAGGATCCATCTAGAAGAAAAAACATAGAAGACAAGAATTATGCAGCTGCAAAAGGGTTGCCCATGAGTGAGTTAGCAGAGTGGTACCTTAGCCATATTTATAGATTGACAAAATTTAAATTGAACTAGATATGGAAGGATATTTACGATTGGGAATTGAGCGTTTTTTAGCTTTGTTTTATCCTGTTTTTAAGAAACTACTTCCCTATCAGGTATATGCATATCTGGCAGTTGGGGGAATCAATACAGCCTTAAATATTCTTCTTTTCATTCTTTTTTTCCAATGGATTCTTCCTATAGAAGGGATGGCAATTGGAGGATATGGTATAGCCTCCTATACAATCGCATTGTTAATGGCCTTTTTGATCACTATTCCTACAGGCTTTTGGCTTAGCAAGTATTTTGCTTTCAATTCTAATAAACACTGCCAAAAAGCCAAAGCTGCTGGACAGTTAGGAAAGTATTTCTTGGTTGTTTTACAAGGGTTGGTCAGTGATTATGCATTGTTGAAATTATTGATTGAGGTTTGTCATATTTACCCCACGATAGCTAAAGTACTTTCTACAATGATTGTATTGCTGATCAATTACCTACTTCAAAAGCACTTTACCTTTAAAACCAAAATGCAACAATAATTGAAACAGCCGTGAATATTCAGTAGGCCTAGTCTTTGATGTATTTGTCTAAGGCAATGATGGCCTGCTGGATTTCTTCTAGAGTCATTTTAATATCCTTGACAAGCTCTTCGTCATTAAAATCATAATCTTTTTTTGTTTCTAATTTTGCAGAGAGATCAGCAAGTTTGTCCATGCGCATGGTACATGCTGAACCATATAGTTTATGGGCAGTTATATTTAAGCCGCTGCTTTGATTTCTTAGAATCTTATTTAATTCTTCTGAAGATTTGATAAGTTCTTTTTTGCCTGATTTTAATATGATTTGAAACATTTCACTTTCTATGTCGGGAAAGCCTAAGATTTGTTTAAGGTTTTCAATATTAAAGTCTGTCTCAGAAGCTAATTCCTTAGGGCCTATTACAAGGTTTTTAGAATCGGAGAGGTGCCACTTTTCCAATAACTTTATAAGGTCTTCTTCTACAAAAGGTTTAGCAATAAAGTCATTCATGCCAGCATTTAAACACTTTTCACGCTCTCCTTTAATGTTTCCGGCAGTTAGAGCAATGATCAGAATGCTGCGATTATTGAAGCGTTTCCTGATTTCTTGGGTAGCTTCATAACCATTCATTTCTGGCATTTGGATGTCCATGAAAATGATATCAGGAAGTTCTTCTTCACAAACTTCTAACGCTTCAATTCCATTTTTAGCTTCAAGAACTCTAGTGATCGGAGAGAGGTTATTGACTACAGTTTTTGCCAAAAGCATATTAATTGTATTGTCTTCTACAATTAAGATTTTAGTGTCTTTTGGTAAAATGGATTTTTTAGTGTCTTTTTGTGGCTTTGATTTTTTATGATCTTGTTTCCTGTTGATGGTCATCAGGGCATCATACATTTCCTGGATTTTAATAGGTTTTACCAGTTTCATTTTTACCCCTAATTCCTTACAGGCTCTTAAGATGTTTTCATCATCAGAAGAGCTGTGGAGGAATATAATAGGTTGATGTTCAAAGCTTTCTCTGATCTTTCTAATGGTTTCTATACCATTCATGTAAGGCATATGATAATCCATCAATATTACATCAAACTTTTCTCCATCAATTAATTTTTGGATGGCTTCAAATCCATTTTTGGCCTGAGCTGTTTCGATACCGCGCAAAGCGAGCATTCTTTCTAGAATCATGCGATTATTGTCGTTATCATCAACAATTAAAACATTTTTTAATCCTAATTCAGCCTGCCAAATCTCTGGATCCCCATGTTCGCATTTTACTTTCAAGTCGAAATAGAATTTACTTCCTTTATTGGGTTCACTTTCCAGTTGAAGTTTGCTGTCCATCAGTTTTAAAAGGCTGTTTGAAATGGTCAAACCAAGTCCTGTTCCTCCATATTTTTTTGTCGTACTAAGGTCTTCCTGCGAGAAGGCTTCAAAAATCTTCAATTGCTTTTCAGGCTTGATTCCTATTCCAGTATCACTAACTGAAAACCTGATAAGTATTTCTTGGTTTTTATCAATTTTGCTCATGGGCATCAATTGGAGCTCTATTTCACCTTTTTCTGTGAACTTTGAGGCATTCCCCAAAAGATTGACCATGACTTGCTTCAGTCTGACACTATCCACCCAAATGTATCGCGGAATATCAGGATGAATGTTGAGAAGCATCTCCAGTCCCTTTTTATGGACCTCATAGGTGATGATATCACTGGCTTGGTCACTTAGTTCGTATAAGTCGCATTTATCAATGTCCAAGTCCAATTTACCAGCTTCAATTTTTGAGAAATCAAGGATATCATTGATAATGTTTAGTAATGCATTGCCGGATTGATTGACAATGGAAAGGTACTGGGCTTGGGTATCAGTCAACTCAGTTTTTAGGACTAAATCAGTAAATCCAATCACCCCATTTAACGGGGTTCTAATTTCATGGCTCATATTGGCCAAAAACTCAGATTTGGCAATACTAGCCTGCTCAGCCATGATTTTTGCCTTTTTAAGTTCATCTCTTTGCAGACATGCTTCGGTAATGTCTTGGGTAAGCATCATGATTCCACCGATCGTGCCGTCAAACTGATGCCAAGGCCTAACTTCCCATCGCAGATATTGGTCATGATCCCAGCCGTCAGGTCTCCAAATATCTTCTTCGTTACTGATTACTTCACCTTTAAGGCACCTGGAATGAATGGATTTCCACTCATCTGAAATATTTCCAAAAACCTCATAGTGAGATTTGTTTTTAATGTCTTTCCCCTGCAATTGATATTCTTCTATCCATCGATTACTATAAGCTATATAGCGAATCTCAGTATCAAACATGGCTACAGCCGCTGGCGCATGTGTTACAAAAGCATTTAACCTGGCCTTTTCAATAAACAAGTCATGCTCGGCTTGTTTTCTTTCTGTAATATCGGTGGCCATTCCCAAATATCCAGTTATTTCACCCTCCGCATTTCTCATCGTTGTAACTGCAAGTTGAACAAAAAGCTTGCTGCCGTCTTTACGAATGTAGGTCCATTCTCTCTCCTCAGCACCTTTTAACTCAGACCTGAAAACAAAAACCCTAAAGCCTGATATATCATGCCCATACTTCTCGCTGAGTTCCTTTCCTCTGGCTTCAACTTCTTCTGGGTCGTGAATGATAGCTGGACTTTGTTTGCCTACCATCTCATCCGCCGAATAACCTAACATTTTTTCTGCTCCTTTATTGAAAACAGTAATAACACCTTCAGTATCAGTAGAAATAATACTTACTTCGGAAGAAGCGTTTTGAATATCTTCCAGTAGCTTTTTTGACTTAATAATTTCTAGTTCGTAATGTTTCTTTTCATTAACATCTTGAAAGGTTCCAAACAGTCTAATACACTTACCATCTTTAAATTGTGGTTTTCCAATGGCCCTAACCCATATTTCCTTTCCTGTGGCGGTGATTAATTCAAGTTCTAAGTCATAGGGTTCACCTTTAGTGACAGCTTTTTCTACTGCTTTTTGAATGGCTTCACGGTTTTTACCTTTTTTGTAGAAAGTGATGGCACTGTCTGAGTTTGGAATGTAATCAGCCGAAACTTCATGGATTTCTCGTGTCACATCTGACCAGTACAAAGTATTGTTGATAAAGTCAGCTTCCCATCCTCCAACACGGGCTACACTGTTGGTTTGCTCTAGCATTTCCTTTAGTCTATTGTACTCGTGTTCTAGTTTGTACCTTTCGGAAATATCCAGTGCGTTGCCTAAAATAAATTTATCTCCATGAATGTTTTTTTGGAGAACGTTGGTGTATAACCACATTCTTTCAGAACCATCTTTATGGAGGGTTTTCATGGTCCCACTGCTATGGCCTTTTTGACGAATTTCGTCCAGATAATGCTTGATGCCCCCAATATGATGCTTCGGAATGATATCAAACAATGATTTTCCTATAAGCTCTTTCTTTTCATAGCCCAAACTTCTAGCACTGGCAGTATTGATCAAAATGAGTTTTCCTTCAAGATCATGCGTACACATCAGCCCCATTGATTCTTCAAAAAAATTTCTAAACTGATTTTCTGAATAGTTGATATTTTCAAGTTCCAGTTTATTGATATACTTTGAATTGATTTCTTCAGTCAGTAAGGTAATTGATGATAGTGTTTCTTGACTTACTTTTTCGGAGGGCTCAACCAAGATCAAAAAGCCTTTGGATTCCTGATAACCATCATTAAATGGAGAAATTATTAGAGACTTGATAGATTGACCTTGAAAGTCAAGATTAACCTTTTGATGGGTGATGACTTTGATTTCTTTGGTAAGATTTATAAAGAAATCATTATTCTTACTAATCGATACTTCATCAAAGCCGATTTCAGATAACAAATGAAATTGTCCTTCTTGACAAACAGCAACGAATGCAAACTTAGCTTTCGCCGTGATCAAAGCCACATTAAGTAATCTTTCGTAATTTCCACTAAGTGCTGTCTCGAAATCTCGAGATTTATTTTTTTGAGGCATTTGATTGAATTTATAATCTGTTTGTATCCGAAATTTAGTTATTCGTAAACTTTAATTAACTATATTTTTTCTTTAAAAAAAAGAAGTTTGTTGAAGCAGTTTCAATCTGCTTTTTGATGGGTTTTAATTGCTTTTTTTTGTATTGAGTTAGAATATATTTGCATTAGACTTGAAGTGATATTATTACGAAATTTTTCAAAATTCAAAAATTACTAGAGAGAGGATATGCAGCTAAGCTGTTCTTTTAAGGGTTTATACTGTTTGTATTAAGGAAAATATTGATATTGAATGCTTAAACTTATTTAAAATGGATGTTTTAAAACTGTACAACTATACATATCGGCTATATCTATTGCTAACGATCTTGATTTACTGTTTTGTAACATTGGACTTGAAAGCTCAAGATCAACCAGGTCATAATAGGGTTCTAAATATGGCAGATCCTACAGTTTTTTATTATGATGGAATCTATTATTTGTATGGAACATATCGTGCAGATGAGGGTTTTCAGGTGTATGAATCTACTAATTTGAAGGAGTGGAAAGGTCCCTCTGGGAAACTATCCGAGGGGTTTTGTCTGAGAAAGGAGAACGTTTATGGAGATAGGGGCTTTTGGGCTCCTCAGGTTTTTGAAAAGGACGGGATCTTTTATATGGCCTATACAGCCAATGAGCACATTTCAATTGCCAAAAGCAAAAGTCCTTTAGGGCCATTTGAGCAAGAAAGTCAATTACCAATAGGAAGGGAAGCTGAGCGAAAAATTGATCCTTTTATTTACAATGCACCCAATGGAAAAACCTATATGTACTATGTCAAAGTGGCCAATGGAGGAAATAGAATTTATGTTTCAGAAATTACTCCCGATTTTAAAGGTTTAATAGAAGAGAGTACCAAACTTTGCATAGAAGCTACTAACCCTTGGGAAAATTTTGAAGATGCTGAATGGACAGTAACAGAAGGGCCTTCTATTCTTTTTCATAAGGGGCTTTATTATATGGTCTATAGTGCCAATGACTTCCGTAGTCAGCACTATGCAGTCGGCTATGCTGTTAGTGATAGTCCGGATGGTCCATGGAAAAAGTGGCAGCAACCCATTTTGAAAATGGAAGACGTGGGAGTTCCAGGAACAGGTCATGGCGACTTCTTCTTAGGTGAAGACGGAAGGATGTATTATGTTTTTCACACGCATTTTTCAAAAGAACAAGTAGCTCCCAGAAAAACAGCTATAATCCAAGCTGACTTTGTGGAAAATGATAAAGGAGAAATCGTACTTACCATGAATCCGGATACATGGAGGTATTTGGAGGAACAGCGAAAGTAAATTATAGAAGCGACAAGGATAGTATAGATAAAGTCAATAGCATAGCCCCATAAAACATGCTATTGATTGATGAAAATATAGCCTGCAGCCCAGTCCTTATTTCTGTAAAAATATTCTTTGGCGAAAGTGTTAGCTCGGAATAGAAATTACCAAGTGATTGGTCAGGGAATTGTTTGTATACTTTTTCGCGATAAACAAAGTAACTGTCCATTAGCCAAAATAGAATGGTAGGGATAAAGGCGAAAAGTAAATAGTGCAAGTTTGTAGTAGAGGCGGCCAGTACTAATACAATAGAAATGTTGGAAATTGCAATAAGCTTCACAATGATGGAATTCTTTTCCATAATGAGAATACAATTCTTTGAAGAACTTAGATTTTTTTTCATATTCTAAAAGCTTAAAAATGGGAGGTTATGTGTGGTAACCTTGATCCCTTAATTACTAGTCGGTTAATCTGTGTTGATAAATTTAATAGTGGCAATTTTTGGTACAATTGCCATTACCCTTATTCCTTGCGGATCATAAAGGTACCAGTTTAGTAATTACAATAAAATACCATGAATACGGTATTTATCTACAATAAAATGCTGATTAGTTATTTTTAAGGGTAATAAAAGTAGGTTAAAAAAAGTAAATATCAAACAGGTTTAAATAAGTGTTTTTTTTACATTTTTATTTGAACAAAATTTTTTAAAAGGTAATTTAGAACAATGATAGTTACAGGTGATCAGGCTTTTATAGAAAATAGCCACTTTAAAGCTTAAGAAAGAAGATTTAGAGTACACCCAAAATAAAAAACATAAAAAAGGAGAAGGAGTTCGACATGCTAAAATTATATTTTTTTAGTAGAAAAATATTTACAAAGGTGTTGTGGAATAGCCTGATTTATAAATGCTTCTCAGCGCCTTTTGAATTTAATTTTTCATCCGATCAAGGACAAATAAGAAACCCCATATAGCCAATCTTTCATGAAACAATTATTGATTTTATTCCTTTTGTCTCTGACCGTTTGCTGTCGTAAGGCCGATCAGCATAATGGACCACTTATAGCTTTTCCACTGGATGACGTGCAATTATTAGATGGGCCATTCAAAAAAGCCCAGCTCACTGATATGGATTACATCTTATCCATGGAACCAGATAGGCTTTTGTCTCCATATCTCAAAGAAGCAGGTCTGCAACCCAAAGCAAAGAGCTACCCTAACTGGGAAAATACAGGGCTTGATGGCCACATTGGGGGACATTACCTTACAGCTCTATCCTTAATGTATGCTGCTACTGCCAATGAAAAACTTAAAGAGCGCCTGGATTATATGGTGGATGAGTTAGCCCGATGCCAAGAAATTAATGGCAACGGCTATATAGGAGGCATTCCAGGTGGACAAGCCATGTGGGAGGAAATTGCTGAGGGAAATATAAGAGCAGGTCGCTTTTCGTTGAACGATAAGTGGGTGCCATTATACAATATCCATAAAATTTATGCAGGGCTTTATGATGCGCATACGATTGGAGGAAATGTCAAGGCCAAAAAACTATTGATCAAATTGATGGATTGGATGCTTGATATAACCTCTGATCTATCGGATGAACAGATTCAAGAAATACTTTATAGTGAACATGGGGGACTTAATGAGGTATTTGCCAAAACATCAGAATTAACTGGAAACAAAGAATATTTAGATTTGGCAGTTAAATTCTCCGATCATGAGATCTTGGATCCTTTGTTGGAGAAAAAGGACATGTTGACCGGTATGCATGCCAACACCCAGATTCCAAAAGTGATAGGTTTTGAACAGGTAGCTAGGCTAAATGGAGATGAGAGCTGGCTTGCAGCATCAGAATTTTTTTGGGATAATGTTGTCAATCAAAGAAGTATTTCCATCGGAGGAAATAGTGTTTCAGAACATTTTAACCCGATCGATGATTTTAATGGAATGATCGAATCTGTTGAGGGAGTTGAAACTTGCAACAGTTACAATATGCTCAAATTGAGTAAGGATTTATTCTATGAAAAGCAGGATGCAGCTTATATGGATTTTGTGGAGCGAGTGCTTTATAACCATATCCTTTCATCCCAGCATCCTGATGGAGGTTTCGTTTACTTTACCAGTATGCGTCCCAGACATTATCGGGTGTATTCGCAAGCGCATGATGGTTTTTGGTGTTGTGTAGGTTCTGGCTTGGAAAATCATGGCAAATATGGAGAGTTTATTTATGCTCATGATCATCGAAATATTTTTGTGAATTTATTTATTGCTTCCAAACTTTCATGGAAAGAAAAGGGACTTGAACTGATCCAACAAACCACTTTTCCTGAAAGTAATGAAACAGAATTTACTTTAAATCTAGAAAATCCCATTGATTTGGGGTTAAAGATCAGGTACCCTGGATGGGCCGGTGCAGGAGAGATTGCCATTTGGGTAAATGATCAAAAGGAAGAAATAGGGGAAGGGTCTTTGGATTACATTTTGTTGGATCGAAATTGGCAGGATGGTGATAAAGTTCGTGTTCAACTACCTTTGCAATTAGGGGTGGACTACCTTCCTGCTGACAGTAGTTGGGTTTCTTTTAAATATGGACCAATAGTTTTGGGGGCCGAAACAGATACCACTGACTTAGAAGGGATATGGGCTGACGATAGTCGCATGGGACATGTGGCCAGAGGAGCATTGTACCCTTTAGATAAAGCTCCCTGGCTGGTTGCCAATAATGATCAGGAGTTGTTGGGAAAAGTAAAACCAATTTCCGAAAAATCACTTTTGTTTGATCCAAATGAATTGCTGTACACAGAGGCATATAAAGGGGTGAAGCTTAAGCCATTTTACCAAATCCACGAAGCTAGATATATGGTGTATTGGCCTGTAGTCAGTGAAACGGAAGTTAAAGGAAAACTTGAAAAACTACGAGTTGAAGAAGAAAAGATGCTGGCCTTAGAGGCTAAAACAGTGGATAAGGTAAAGACTGGTCAGCAACAGCCGGAATCAGACCATTTTATTGCTAGTGAAGCGTCATGGACTGGGATCAGTCATGGGGATCATTGGAGAGAGGCGAGGGGTTGGTTCAGTTATCAGTTTACTGACAAGGACAAGGTAGCAAAGACCATAAGGGTTACTTATCACGCTCAGGACGGAAATCATCAATTTGACTTACTGCTCAATGGAGAATTGCTCGCCAAAGTGAAGGAAGAAGGTAATGGGAATGATGGGTTTTATAGTGTAGATTATGAAATCCCAAATAAACTCGTTTCAAGTTCTGGTGGCAAATACGAAATAAAACTTCAGTCACTTGAAGGAGAAAGTACAGGAAGAATTTACCATTTAAGGTTGATCAAAGAGGGGAACCAAAACTAGAAATTAGAGCAAAGCATTTTTAATGATTGTTTCTTGGTCTGTATTTTCAAGCATAATCATTAAAGTGTCCCCAGCTTCTATTTCAGTTTGCCCGTTTGGGGTAATAAATTGACTGTTCCTGTTGATGAGCACAATCAGACAAGTACTGGGCAGGTCCAGTTCCAGTATTTTTTTGCCAGTTGCGGGTGATTCTGTTGGGATATCTAATTCAATCAGTGCATTCTTAAATTCATCGGAAAGCTCAAGATCCAAAAGAGACTTTCTTTTTAAGGAAGCAGGAAGCGCAAGGTCAAGTAGTTTGGCCGCCAAAGGAAGGGTAGTTGCTTGTAAGGCAACTGATGTGAGGACAATAAAGAAAACGATATGGAATATCACTCCGGAGCTTGGTAGTCCAGCAATCATGGGAATGGTCGCAAAGACAATTGGTACCGCCCCTCTAAGACCTACCCAACTGAGAAATGTTTTTTCCCTCAGTGAGAATTTGAACGGAGCTAGGGCCAAAAATACTCCGAGCGGTCTGGCTACCAAGATCAGAAATAATGCTGCTGTCAATGAAATGCCAATAATTGGAAGCATCTGGGTAGGGAAAACCAATAAGCCAAGGGTGATAAACATCACCACTTGCATCAACCAGGCCACTCCATCAAAAAACTTCATCATGCTCTTCTTGTGGACCATTTTTCCATTACCCACCGTCAAGGCACAAATGTAAACAGCCAAGAAACCGTTTCCGCTAAATAGATCAGTCAATGTGTATGTAAGCATCACCAATGCAAGCATTAATACCGGGTAGAGTCCTTCAAAGTCCAAATTGATTTTGTTCATTAAGAGGACACACATTCTTCCCATCAACCAACCAACCAATGCACCTACTGCCATTTGAACAAAGAAAAATGGAATGATTTCCCAAATATTGTAATCAGGTGCCACTATGATACTTGTAAGGGCAATAGTCAAAAAGTAAGCCATGGGATCATTGCTACCACTCTCCAATTCCAAAAGCGGTCTGAGGTTTCCTTTTAAGCCAATACTCTTTGCCCTGAGAATAGAAAAAACAGCAGCAGCATCTGTTGAGGAAACGATGGCCCCCAAGAGCCAACTTTCCATAAAATCTAGATCAGAAACCCAATAAACAAATGCACCCAAAGTTATACTTGTCAGTAATACGCCAACTGTGGAAAGAGAAATTCCTTGCCAAAGAACAGGCTTTATACTTGGCCACTTGGTATCCAACCCACCAGAAAAGAGAATAAAGGTAAGCGAGATGATACCCAGGAACTGGGTCAAGTTTGGATCATCAAACATTATTCCTCCAAGTCCGTCAGATCCGGCAAGCATTCCTACACCCAAAAAGACCAACAAAGCTGGAATACCTGTTTTTCCAGATGTCTTACTGGCAATGACTCCTGCAAAAAGTAAGAGAGAACTAATCAATAAAATGTTTTCAGTGGTTAAGGTCATATCGGTTGATTGGTAGATCAAAATTAATAGACATGTAATCTTAAACAATAGTTTCAATTTGTTGAACTAATTTAAGTTGTTTAGCGTAATGACTGTATGAAAATTAAGTCCGTATCAGCCGTGCTATTTTATGTATTGCTTTGGGTATTCCTTCCGGGGATATATTCTGGGCAGGCTGAGTGGTCATTGAAGGAGATTTCTCTATTGGAGGAATCTGTCCAATGGAACGCTAAAGCTTATCAAGCTTGTCATGGACAAGTTAGCAGTTATAATTTTTATTTTAAGCAGCCCTCCATTGAGTTTACCGATAATGATTTTAAAGGATTAAGTCATTTTTTCTACGGGATTCCTCGTAATTTCTATTTATTTGATGGTTCCACGGAATTGTGGGAAAATGGGTTTCAAAAGCCCATTGAAGGAGCCTTTGTCTCCACCATGATTATATTTCCCTTTCATTATTTCTGGTAGACAAGACAGCTTTTCTGTTTGAATTTTAAGTTACACCCCGAGGTTTGAGTTACTTCGGAGTGCTTATGTCTATACCTTATTTTATAAAAAAATGAAAGAAACAACAATCATCATTACGGTGGTAGGATCTTTATTGCTGTTTTTCCTACCTCTCTACCTGAATAGTAAAAAGCATTCAAGAGAGAATAAAAAGCTCAAAGAAGAGTTGGTGAAAGCGGGAAGTAAGGAAAATTTAAATTTAAGTAAGTTAAACGTTTGGCGAAGTTTGTATGGGTTGGCCATGGACAAAGATAAATCGATTTTGGTTTATGGGAATTCAAGTCAAGAAAAGGTCAATTGCAGCATTGTCGAGTTGGAACATTATAAACTTTGCAAGCCTGCAAAAGTGCTCAGAGATGTTGGGACCGGTAAAGAGAGGCACAAAGTAGTAAGTAAAATCAACTTGGTGCTACTGCCAATGGATGATAAATTTCATCCAGTTAACTTTGAACTGTTTAATGAAGATCACCATTCCAATATTATTATGGAATGGGAATTGGCTCAAGAGTGGGCCAAAGAGATCAACAATCACCTTATTAGGACAAAGGAAAAGTATGTAGCGTAACATAGGAAGCCTTTTAAAGTAAACAGGGAAGGTTTTTCGCCTTCCCTGTTTTTTTAGTTGACTAGCCCAAGTGTTTATGGAAGAAATCGATAGTTCTTTTCCAAGCTAATTTTGCGGCTTCCTCATCATATCTTGGTGTAGTATCGTTATGGAATCCATGGTTGGCATTGGGATAGATATAGGCTTCATATTCCTTTCCATTTTCTTTTAAAGCTTTTTCATAAGCAGGCCAACCGGCATTGACACGTTCATCCAACTCACCGTATTGAAGCAGCAAAGGGGCATTGATTTGGGGAACCATTTCAGCAGATGGTTGGCTACCATAAAATGGTACTGCGGCTTTAAGGTCAGGGATTTTTACCGCCATCATATTGGAAATCCATCCACCAAAACAGAACCCTACCACTCCAATATTACCAGAGCATTCAGGGTGGTTTTTGAGGTAAGTAAATGCTGCAATGAAATCCTCCAACATTTCGTCTCGATCTCTTTGGCGCTGCAAAGCTCTTCCATCATCATCATTGCCCGGATAGCCACCTAAAGGACTTAAGGCATCAGGAGCAATGGAGATAAAACCTTCTAATGCAGCTCTTCTGCCCACATCAGCAATATAAGGATTTAAGCCCCTATTTTCGTGAACCACTACAATGCCGGGCAGTTTTTTGTTTGCATCTGCTGGGCGTGAAAGTTGTGCTTTGATCTCTCCACCTCCCTTTGGAGAAGGATAGGTAATGGTTTCGGTTTTTAGATCTTGATGATCAATAGGAACTTGAATATTGTCCTGGTAATTGGGCATGATAAAGCTCATAAGCGAGGATACAGTCAAGCCTCCCACGGCAAAGGCGGATAGCTTTTCCATAAATTCCCTTCGTTCCAATTTGTTATGGGCATAGGCATCATAAAGGTCAAAAACTTCTTGCTTGATGTCTGCTTTGCTAAGTTTTTTCATGGGGATGTTTTTAGGTTATTAATGTGGTGGAAAAAAGGATAGTTATACATCCTTATAATTTACAATTTAATCTTTTGAATTAGAAAAGCAGGTTGATTTCTTTGAACGGTAAGATTTTGAGTTAAATCAGTTTACAGATTTGAAACGAATGATAAGTTATTAGAATAGGATTTTAAAGACATCAGAATACCTATTCATTCTTGATTCAGCTGTTTTCTTTTTAGCTCGTTCTTAAAAAAATCTATAATGTTTGATTGATTTCTTTTGTTCTAAGACTAAAATTTAACATCATTGCGGAGCTTTTTTGTGCAATTTTGCATTCAATTAAATTAACATTAACCTAATTACTTCATTTCATGGAATTTGCCATTTGGGACAAAATCATCTTTATCTGCTATGGACTGATCATTATAGGCATTGGCTTATGGGTGTCCAGGGGAAAAGGTGGGACTTCAGAAGATTATTTCCTTGCCAGTAAATCATTGCCTTGGTGGGCCATTGGAGCTTCGCTGATTGCAGCAAACATTTCAGCAGAACAATTTATAGGCATGTCAGGCTCCGGTTTTGCTGTTGGATTGGCCATTGCCTCATATGAGTGGATGGCGGCATTGACATTGCTGATTGTGGGGAAGTATTTCTTGCCTGTGTTTATCGAGAAAAAACTGTATACCATTCCGGAATTTGTAGAGGTAAGGTATAGCACCACATTGAAAAGTATTTTGGCGGTATTCTGGATCTGCCTATTTGTTTTTGTGAACCTGACTTCAGTGCTTTATTTAGGAGCTACAGCCTTGGATACGATTATCGGTGATGGCAGTGGGTCTATTTTTACCTATTGCATTTTCGGTTTGGCCTTATTTGCTGCAGCCTATTCCTTGTATGGTGGTCTTTCGGCCGTAGCTTGGACAGATGTGGTTCAGGTAGTTTTGTTGGTAGTAGGTGGATTTATTACTACGATTATTGCCTTGTCACATGTAACAGAAGGAGGAGGTGTTATAGATGGCTTGGTGACGATTTATGAACAGGTACCGGAAAAGTTCTCTATGATTTTGGAAAAAGGGGAGATTATCACCCCGAATGGCAAAGATGCTTGGTGGGATTTACCGGGCTTGGCAGTGCTGGTAGGTGGACTATGGGTAGCTAATCTGTACTATTGGGGCTTTAACCAATATATTATCCAAAGGACCTTGGCCGCAAAGAGCCTTCAGGAATCCCAAAAAGGGATTGTGTTGGCAGCTTTCTTGAAATTGTTGATTCCTTTGATCGTAGTTATTCCTGGAATCGTGGCCTTTGTTATGAATTCAGGACCTGATGGAGCAGTGGGAGAGATGTACACAGATCCCTCTTTTATTGCAGAAGGTGGGAGAATTATCAATGACAACGCGGCACCTTGGTTGATCAAAGAATTTGTCCCCACTGGATTAAAAGGACTGGTATTGGCAGCTTTGGCAGCAGCGATTGTTTCGTCTTTGGCCTCCATGTTAAATTCTACTGCCACTATTTTTACCATGGACATTTTCAAGCCTTATTTTGGAAAAGAAGCTTCTGAACAGAAGTTGGTGAATGTAGGAAGGTTATCAGCTACTTTAGCCTTGATAATTGCGGTAATATTGGCTCCACAGTTGAAAAATTTGGGACAGGTTTTTCAATATATCCAAGAGTATACAGGGATTGTTAGTCCTGGAATATTAGCGGTGTTTATGCTTGGTCTTTTCTGGAAAAGCACAACCAATCGAGCGGCTATTTTAGGGGTTTTGATCTCCGTTCCAATTGCTTTTTATTTTAAAGTAGCACCAAATAGTTGGTCGGATAGTAGCATTTTCCTTAACCTTCCTTTTATGGATCAAATGTTCTATACTTGGATTTTGACCATGTTGTTTATGATCTTGATCAGTTATTTGGAAACTAAAGGAAAAGCACATCCAAAAGCCATTATCATTGGAAAGAGCTTATTCAAGACAGAGCCAGTTTTCAATATTTGTAGTTTTGCTATAATTTTGATTTTGGTTATGCTGTATGCCATGTTTTGGTAGACTCCGTTATCATTGAAAACATGTAAAAAAGGCTTGGTATTTATATTATACCAAGCCTTTTTTACATGTTGGATTTAAACAACGTGTGACCACTTTGATATTTTTTAGAGGTAAAGGAAAAATTGTATATTTTTATAAGTGTAGTTAGAACAATTTATACTTATGATGCATGGAAGGCCCAAAAATCTCCTGATTGGATTTTTTACTGTTATTGTGACTTTAGGTGTTAGCCCAGCTAAAGCACAAGATATTTGGGATAATTTGAAAGCAATGCCCCAAACACTCGGCGTTGAAAAGGGCTTTTTAGAAGTTGAGACTACTGATTTTAAGATCAAGTTGGTGAAGGATGCAGGCACCGTGGCCAGTTTGATTCCTAAAAGTGACCCTAGCTTTGATTACAGTCCTTTTGAGCACTTGGATAAAAGAGGGGGGAATGGCTTATATCAGTTGGGTGACATTAACTTAAGGATAAAATCTGATGCTAGCAGGGAATGGAAAGCTTATTCCAGTGCTGGAAACAGGCATACGGTAGATTCGGTACAAGGAACCGAACACACCCTGTCAGCTACGAATTTAGCCAATACCTTTCCTGAAGATTTTCCTTTGGAGATCATTAGGTATTGGGAAGAAAGGAATGACAAACTGATCTTGAGATTTGAAATAACCAACAGGACTGATCAAAGCATTTGGATTGGAGGATTGGGATTGCCATTGATCTTCGATAATATTTTGCATCACAAAAGTTTGGAGGAAGCTCATCATCAAAAGGTTTATTTTGACCCCTATATTGGAATGGATGCAGGTTATCTTCAAGTGAGTAGGTTGGATGGCAATGGACCTGTGCTTTTGGTTACTCCCTATGAAAAAACTCCTTTTGAAGCTTACCGTCCACTCTTGGATGACCCTACACCAAGGAGTGTAACTTTTGAGGGGTTTCATGAATGGCAAATTTATACCCAAGCGTTTACTGACGATGAATGGCAGGGTGTTTCTCCCTGGAATTCACCTCATAGTAAGACTTTGAAGGCAGGAGAAAGCATGGAAATAGGCTTAACTTTTAGCATTGGTGACAAAATCAGGAATATAGAGGAGAAGTTGATCCAAGAAGGGCACCCGGTAGCTATTGGAGTTCCAGGTTATGTTTTGCCTCAAGATGTCCAGGGAAAGCTTTTTTTGAATTATCCTGCTAAAATCTCTTCAATTGAAATTTATCCCAAAGGCTCATTAACAGTTCATAAAGAGAAATCTAAAGATGCTGATTGGTCAGGATATACAATACGAGGCGAAAAATGGGGAAGGTCAAGGTTGACCGTAAAATACAAAGACGGAACCCTGCAAACCATTCAATATAAAGTGATCAAGCCTGAGACAAATGTTCTAAATGATTTGGGTAATTTTCTAACCAATGAACAATGGTATGAGAATCCCGATGATTTTTTTGATAGAAATCATTCTGTAATTTCCTATGACTATGAGGAGAGGAAAAAGGTTCTCCAAGACAGAAGGGTGTGGATCGCTGGACTAAGTGATGAAGGAGGGGCAGGTTCTTGGTTGGGAGCTATGATGAAACAATTGGTGGCACCAGACTCCAAAGAGATTGACAAATTAGAGCAATTTGTCCATGAAACCCTTTGGGGAGTTATTCAATATAAAGAAGGCCAATTCAAATATGGAGTCAAGAAAAGTCTTTACTATTACGAACCTGATAGTATGCCCCAAGGTACTTATGATAAGAATATTGACTACAGTACTTGGGCTGCATGGAGTAAAAAGGATGCCTACAGTACTGGGAGGTCTTATAATTACCCACATGTTGTGGCGGCTTATTGGGTTATGTACCATTTGGCTCGACATTATGAGGGACTGGTAGACAGAGAGGTTTGGGACTGGTATTTGAATCAGGCATTTGAAAGTTCTTTGGCCATGGTGGAACAAGCTCCCCACTATGCCCAGTTTGGACAGATGGAGGGAAGTGTTTTCCTCTACCTTTTGCAAGACCTGCAATTGGAAGGCTGGACTGAAAAAGCCTTGGCCTTAGAGAATATCATGAGGAAGCGGGCGGATATTTGGGAGTCTCTTGACTTTCCTTTTGGAAGTGAAATGCCTTGGGATTCTACAGGTCAAGAGGAGGTTTACATGTGGTCAGATTATTTTGGTTTTGATATCAAGGCAGAAGTTACTTTGAACGCTATTTTAGCTTACATGCCTACTGTGCCGCATTGGGGTTACAATGGTAGTGCAAGAAGGTTTTGGGATTTTCTGTATGGAGGTAAAATCAGCAGGATAGAAAGGCAACTGCATCACTATGGTTCTGCCCTTAATGCTATTCCAGTGTTAAAAGCCTACAGGGATCATCCTGCAGATTTGTATTTGCTTCGTGTTGGATATGCTGGTATGATGGGAGCTATGGCCAATATTACCCAAGAAGGTTTTGGTCCTGCTGCATTTCACTCATTCCCAAACACGCTTAAAATAGATCCGCTGTCGGGGGATTATGGTAGCGGTTTTTATGGTTATGCCGTGAACAATGGCGCTTATCTTTATAAAGATGAACGTTTTGGTTGGTTGGGTTTTGGAGGTAATGTAAGTCATAAGAAAGATGAGGTAAGTTTAAGGCTTACCACTGGAGCAAAAAATGCCGTTTTCATTGCTCCAACAAAAGCTTGGGTCACCACGAAAGCTGGAAAAATCATGAGTGCCAGCTATAATGAAAAGACAAAAGCAGTTACACTAGAACTAACAGGAGATAAGCACACCCCTTTAGCAAAAATAATGGTGGAAGCTGAAGGGTATCATGTTGAAGGGGACTTTGAATTGGAAGGAGGAATGCTGATTGTTCCATTGGCACTGGAAGAAACAAAGCAGGTAGTTTTGACTTATGGTAACTAAAAGCAATCGGTGAAAACTCAGCTTAGTTTAGCACTGTTTTTTTCATCGAGAAAACCCAAAGAATTCTATTTCTTAATTAGTTTGATTTCTCCATACACTGGGCCTGCTGTATTATTCTTGTGGGGCACAAATTTCACATTGATCAATTCTTTGTTTTCCGTTATAGTCGGAGGAATGTCATAGGTGATATTGTAAAATTTACTGTCCTTGTACTGGTTAAGGTCTTCGCTTGCAATTTTTTCACCCTCAACAAAAATGTCAAAATTTCTTCCTCGGTTATCCATGCCCCAATAGGAACACATCAGTTGATGTTCAGCACCTCTTGCAGGCTTTAGCGTGAAGCTAAAATAGCCGCCGTCTTCAGCAGTACGCCACCGCTGCCGATGGTTCTCTCCCGTGGTGGTTTTTTCTCCTTCAAAATTATGGTCACGTTCAGGCTGCATCTCTCCCAAACGGATGCGATCCACTGTTCTTAATTCCAGCTTTTGCTTTTCTTCTCGCTCTTCGGCCAAAATCTGTTCTTGTTTTTCCCACTCCTCAGGGCTAAACACATCCAAGTAAACGGTATAATATTCCTCTTTGGTTTGGTAGAATGGAATAAGCTTGACATCATTTGGAATTCCTACGTTATGGGTGTTAAAGACCAGCGGGCTTTCATCATTTTTAACAATAAGCTTGTTTGGGCTTTGATCTGCACTGACCAGGGCTGGAATTCCTTTAATAGGGTCAGGTTCTGTATTGCCAAATACCCCAGACAATAATACTGGGCCATAAAAATAGGCCTTGCGGTTAGTGTTGTCCGGCATTTCACGTGCATAAAGTGTCATTGGAAATTCCAAAGAAATTTGGTCTCCATCTCTCCACTTTTTTTCCAACTTATAATAACCGTTTTCTTCTAACTTGGCTTGGCTTGGTTTTCCATTGATTTTTATCTGTGTCCCTGAAGCTTCTGCCCAGTTGGGTTTTCTAACCATTATGGGAAATTGGACATTCTTGGAGGTATTAATGGTCAAAGTAGTTTTACCATTTTGAGGTAGTAAGGTTTCTTGGGTTATTTTTATGCCTTTTTCCTCCCAATTCAATTCTGATGGAATAAAGAGGTTGACAAATATTCCACCATCCACTGATTTGAAATAGATGGATTCCCCATATTTAACATGATTTTCCATGCCCGTACCCACACAACAAGTAAAGCTGTGTTCCTTATTGCTGTACCATTTTCGGGTTCCCATTCTTAAAGGAACGAAGTAACACATCATGCCATCGTCAGGATTTTGAGAGGCAAGAATATGATTGTAAAGCGCCCTTTCGTAGTAGTTCATCAATGATGCAGCTGGCGCTAAGGCAAATAGGTGACGGGTCAGCTTCAACATGTTATGGGTATTACATGTCTCCATGGTATTATCAGTCAACTTATCGCTAAGCTCATCTTCAGCATTGAGGTATTCATAGTTGGCATTTCCACCGGGGGCGTAGGTATGGTGGTCAACCATGGTCTTCCAAAAAAAAGTGCCAATTGTCCAATCACTTTTATTTCCTGTTAACTCATATCTTCTTGTGGCGCCAATGACCTTTGGGATTTGGGTATTGGAGTGTTTGCCAGGTAGTGGATTGATTTTCTTTTCCAAAGGCTCCATTACAAAGTTGTCATGAAATTTTAAGGAAAGTTTTAGGTATTTTTCATCCCCAGTGAAGGCATAAGTATTAGCTAATGCCTCGTTCATTCCTCCGTATTCACATTTGAGCATCTCTTGGATTTGTTCGGGAGAAAGATTGGCAAGTAAATGGTCAGCCCAGTCAGCTATACCGATGTTGATTGTCAATGCTTTTTCATTGCCTGTATAAATATAGGCATCCATAAGTCCTGCCATGATTTTGTGGACAGTATACCAAGGAGCCCATGCCCCGTTCAGGTCAAAACCTCGTGATTTGATATTGCCTTTTGCCACTTCATTCCACATCTCATCCTCATTGGGTATGGCACCAATATATCCGGTTCTTCGGGCCTCTTGACATAAGGCCAGTTCATCAACGATGTAATTCACCCGGTCGAGGAACTCCTGTTTTCCTGTTGAGGCGAAATGCATGGATAAGGCTGAAAGGTAATGTCCTAAACTATGTCCTGCCAATCCCATAGATTCCCAACCACCATAGATTTCAGCTTTTGGTTCTAGGCCGGAATGAGACCTGAATTGTGAGAGCAATCTATCAGGTTCTAGAAAGAGTAGGTAAGCTTCATCTGCTTTCATTGCATCCAGAAATGGACCAGGAAGCAATTTTACTTCTTCTAACCCAAAAGGATATGCTTTTATGTTGGTGCTGGATTTTACTTTCATCAATTCTTCCTTTTCTGTAGGAAGGTATGATTGACAATATGTGGAATTGACCAAAGAAAATAATCCGAATAGGCTTATCAGACCAGTGACTAAAAGTCTTTTTTGTCTCAACGTGGATTGGATAAGGGAAACCATAGGTTTGTCATTCAGGTTTGTTAGGGTACAGACTGAATAATGTACTTCTGACACTTTATATATTAAGTATAACTACAATTATTCACAAATTCACGGTGATGGTAATACAGTGTTAGGATTTAATAATCCTGTATGACTGCCTCAGTGAATACTTCCTTAATTTAATTGTTTAAAATCCATTAAGTGGATATTTAAGAGTGATAATTATTGGGATAGGTTTCTTTTTGCTAAAAATGAAACTGATTTGAATTTAACTTTTAACCTTATTACAATGAACATAAAAATTGGTTTTGTTTACATATTGTTTGCACTGATTAGCTTTGGAGCCAAGGCGCAAGGGAAATTAGTGGATTACCAAAGGGCTGATTCCATTAAACAGGCTTTTGCGAAAGTATATCATTCTCCGAGCAGTTTTAATTGGATCAAGGATACTGAAAAATTTTGGTATCAGATGAAAACAGAGAAAGGAGAGGAGTACATGCAGGTCGTAGTTTCGGAGCGCCAAAAGCAGTCGCTATTTGATCAGGAAAGACTTGCCCTTCTACTTTCCAATGAATCGAATGATACTATTAAAGCGTATCAACTTCCCATCAGTAGAGTCCAATTGGAGGAAAAAGGCAAGCTGATGAAATTTCAAGCCAAAGGGTATCATTGGGAGTATGATTTGGAGGATGAAGTGCTTGTGAAGAAAGAAAAGGTGGAAACTAGAGGTGGTTATTGGGGGACGCGATGGAGCGATAGGGAAGGGGAACCAGTGGTTTCACCTGATAAAACAAAAGAAGCCTATATTCGTGAGCACAATGTTTGGGTTAAAGACTTAAGCAGCAAGGAAAGCACCCAATTAAGCTTTGATGGTTCGCCCGGGAATTATTATGCTGCCGATATTCAATGGTCACCAGATAGTGAAAAACTGGCTACCTATAGCGTTAGGCCTGCTGAGGTGAGGAAACTGACATTGCTTGAGTCTTCTCCTGAAGATCAATTGCAACCGAAGCTACAAACCAGAGATTATGTAAAACCGGGTGATGCCTTACCATTAAAAAGACCTGTTCTCTTCCATGTTATTGAAAGGAAAATTTTACCCATAAGTGATGAACTTATTCAAAACCATTTTAGCCTTAGTCGAATAATTTGGAGAGAAGATAGTAGGGCATTTACCTTTGAATATAATCAAAGGGGACATCAGATATATAGGGTGTTGGAAGTGAATGCAGCTTCCGGTTCTATCCGTCCACTGATTGAAGAGCAAAGTGAAACATTTATTGATTATAGTGGTAAGAAGTTCAGAATGGATCTGGAGGATGGTAAAGAGATCATTTGGTCTTCAGAGAGAGATGGTTGGAGGCATTTGTACCTGTATGATGGGGAATCTGGAACCGTTAAAAACCAAATAACCAAAGGTAATTGGGTGATCAGGGAAGTGATGCATGTGGATAAGGAAAAACGTCAAATCTATTTTCTGGCCAGCGGAATGAACAAAAAAGAAGACCCTTACCATCTACACCTCTGTAAAGTGGGGTTGGATGGACGAGGGTTCCAGCAAATTACAACAGAAGAAGCCAATCATAGCATTTCATTTTCAGATAACTTGACTTATTTTATTGATGTTTTTTCGACTCAGGACATGGCTCCTGTAGCCCAATTGAAAGAAGTATCCTCTGGCAAGATGCTGATGGAAATTGAGGAAGCAGACATCACTCAACTTGAGGCTGCAGGCTGGAAAGCTCCTGAGATTTTTTCGGCCAAAGGCAGAGATGGGAAGACAGACATTTGGGGGCTGATCATCAAACCAAGCAATTTTGACCCCAAAGAAAACTACCCTGTGATAGAGTATATTTATGCAGGCCCTCACAGTTCCTTTGTTCCAAAGTCTTTTGCTCCAAATTATAGAGGGTTGAATGAACTGGCAGAATTGGGCTTTATTGTAGTTCAAATTGATGGAATGGGAACCTCCAATCGCTCTAAGGCATTTCATGATGTTTGTTGGAAGAACCTTAAGGATGCTGGTTTTCCAGATCGGATTTTATGGATGCAGGAAGCCGCTAAGACCAGACCTTACATGGATTTGGATCGGGTAGGGATATTTGGCACTTCTGCAGGTGGTCAAAGTTCAACAGGAGCCTTATTGTTTCATCCAGAGTTTTATAAGGTGGCTGTATCTTCCTGCGGTTGTCATGATAATAGAATGGATAAAATTTGGTGGAATGAACAGTGGATGGGCTATCCTATTGGAAAGCATTATGAAGAATGTTCTAATGTGGTCAATGCCAAAAACCTGGAAGGAAAGTTGATGCTAATCGTTGGAGAGGTTGATGATAATGTTGACCCTTCCTCTACTTATCAACTGGTAAACCAGCTGATCAAACACGATAAAAATTTCGATTTTCTGATGGTGCCTGGCATGGGGCATAGTTCTGGTGGAGAATATGGAGAGCATAAAAGGAGGGATTTCTTCGTTAAGAATTTGATCGGAATAGATCCTCCGGCTTGGGAGGATTTTTAACGGATTATCGACCTTATAAAGATCAGTTATAAGACTGAAGAAGAATAAGCCCTTACAGCAAAATAATGCGTAAGGGCTTTTTTTTTCAAAATAGTAGATTAGTATGACTTATTTTACATTTCATTTTTCCGAAAGAAATTGAAATGATCATCTTGAATATTTTTGTATATTTAGATTCTAATAGGTAAAATATTTAATTAATGATTTTATATTAATTAGGTAATTAAGTAAGAAAAAAATAAGCTTTTTGGCATCTAAATATTAAATCAATGAGGCTTCTAATCCAGAATAACTATGATTTGCTCTCCAAATGGGTGGCGGATTATATTGCAGACAAAATCAAAAAACATCAGGAAAAGCATTCGAGGCCATTTGTCTTGGGTCTACCCACTGGCTCTTCACCAATAGGGACTTATCGGGAGTTAATAGCGCTTCATAAAAATGGACAATTGTCTTTTAAGAATGTCATTACTTTCAATATGGATGAATATGTTGATTTAGAAGAAACCCATCCGGAAAGTTATCATTCATTTATGTACCATCATTTCTTTGACCATATTGATATTCCTCGGGAAAATATCAATATCCTAGATGGTAACAGTGAAGATTTGGCCCTGGAGTGCAGCCAATATGAAGAGAAGATTAAAGCTGTTGGAGGAATAGACTTGTTCTTGGGAGGAATTGGGACAGATGGACACATTGCATTTAACGAACCAGGTTCCTCGCTTTCTTCCAGGACAAGAGTGAAGACCTTGAATACTGAAACCCGACAAGTGAATTCCAGGTTTTTTGAGAATGATATCAATAAAGTACCTAAGCTGGCCTTAACGGTTGGGGTTGGTACCGTGATGGATGCTAAAGAAGTGGTTGTGATTGTCAGTGGTCATCAAAAGGCCAGAGCATTGCACAAAGCAGTCGAGGGAGGTGTTTCCCATATGTGGACTTTAAGCGCTTTACAGCTACACAATAAGGCCATGATCGTATGTGACGAAGATGCGACCATCGATCTCAAAGTAGGAACTTATAAATACTTTAAGGATATAGAAAGAAACAATATAGAGCCAGAAAAAGGCAAGGAAGTAGATAAATATTTGCATTAAAGTAATTCCTTAAAAAATTAAGTATAATAGGGAGGTGACCAGTTTTAGGCTACCTCCCTTATTGCTTTCTCTGATTTTTAGTCTTTTAAAAACTTCCAGTTGGTTTGATGATTTTTGGATAAAGTCTCACCACTGATTCTTGCCCTGATCAGTTCAACGGGAATAGCATTTTGGGTCAAGATAAAATCGTGGAATTGTTTCTCCGTCATTTTTCCAGTATCTACCATTTCGGCTTTTAGAGCATAGAACTGAAAACCACCAATCATATAAGCTATTTGATAAAGTGGACCATAATTTCCTTCAAATGACCTTCTTACTTCAGCTTCCGCATTGGCATATTCATGGCCGACTTTATCAACCAAGAAGTCGATACATTCTTGCGGAGTCATGTTACCCAAATGGTAATTAAGCGAGAAAATGATTCTTGCACAGCGGTGCATTCTCCAAAAAAGCATTCCAACCCTGTCTTCCGCATTCCGAGGGAAATTTTTGTCCCAAAGGTTCAATTCCCAGTACAATGCCCATCCTTCCATCCAAAAAGGCGTGTAGAACATTCTCCGGTAAGGTTTGTGCCTTTGCATCATGAAATGTTGGAGATGGTGTCCCGGAATGAGCTCATGCTGTACTGTGGCACGGGAAAAATGAGGATTGTTTCCTCGCATGCTCATCATTTTGTCTTCTTGGTTCATTTCAGAAGTTGGGTACGAGATGATAATGGTTTCCCCACCCAGAAAGAATGGACTTACTTTCTGGCGTTCGGCTGACATCATCTTGGTTCTCCAAGTTTCTTTGGCCAATTCCGGGATGGTGATGAGATCATGTTTTTCAAAATAAGCTGTCGCCTCATTGGCCAATTCCACCACGTCACCTGGCCATTCGCCCTCTGGTACATAAGTGTTCTTGACATGCTCTAAGGCTGCTTTCCAATCATTTCCATAACCCAATTCATTGGAAGCTTTGAGCATTTCCTTTTCGCACCAAGCAAACTGCTTGTTGGCTTCATCAATCAATTCTTGGGCTGAATAGGGGATGAGTTCAAACTCCAATTGTTTCTTGATGGCTTCAGCACCAATTGGTTTTCCGATAATACCGCTACCATCGTCTTTGACAATGTCATTTTGGAAATGGTTCAATAAAGATTTACTATATTCATTAAGGGATTTTTCCAGTTCTTTCCAAGGTTGCTGAACCCACCAGGTGAAATCTGGATCATAATCATAATAAAAATCATAGGCTTCTTTCAAAGTTTCCTTGAGCTCCTTAATGGTACTGGAAGCTAATTCAGCTTTTTGCCAGCTGTCAAAAGGAGTTTCTTTGATGTTTTCCCATTTTAGCTGGATAGCTTTATTGGCTTCAGTAAATGATTTTGCAATTGCTTTGGCATCAGGTTTCTCAGCGGTTCTTCTGAATATGTAAAAAGCTTCCAGTTCTTTTGCAAAACTTTTTACATCCATTACCTCCTTAAATTCTTTGAACTCTTGCTGGTGGAAGTAAAGGTTTTTTTCTAAGTAGTTTTTGAAAGCTAAGTAGTCTATTTTTCCATCAGCACTCAGCTTTTGATAGTCCATGTTCTTTAGCTTTTCTAACCAGTTATGGTATAAAAGTTCGATGCGATCAAAATATTCCAAAGAGAGATTGTTGCTGTACTTTCTGTTTAAGGAGGACCGATCCGCTTGAAAACTTTCAATTGGCTCATACAGCTCACTGGCTTTTAGCAAAAAAGGCAAAAAAAGTATGACCAATGCAATTAGCAGTTTTTTCATTTTATGATTAGGCGTTTTAGAAGTAAAATTTTGTAAGGGGTATTTTTCAAAAGGTTACTAAACATATGATTATTTCCGTGTCCATACAAGTACTCCCATTATGAGCGGTAAGGCAAGAAAAAGCTCGGGCGAAAATAATGCTAAAATTAGCTCAGATTGCTATAAAATGACTGCTGGACTGTCTAGCAGATAGAAAAAAGGATGGGACATTTTTAAATGAATAGCCAGAAACTTAGTTATTTAAAATTTAAATGAAATTTTTTTAAGAAAATGAAAACAATATTAGTGATTTGGTGCTTACTATAGGAAACGAAACTAATATGATCAAAGGGACTTTTTTATTTTATGTATTTTTAAGTTTTCTCATTGGAGCTACCATTTGGAATCTTTTCGATATCAATCAAGAAGAAGCTTGGGAGAATGTTGTGAAATCTTATGATGTTTTTGAAGGAATGGACAAGGCAAGCGCCTTAACAATTATGGGAATTCCTGATAGCAAACTGCCAAATGAAAACGCTGATACCACTTACCATTATGCTACTCCAATTCAAGCTAAAAAGGGAATTGATATCTGTTTTGATTCCTTAGGGAGGGTGTTCAAAGTTGTTTATTATGAGAATTAGAATTTAAGTACTAGTGTTAAAAAATACTGGGAAACGGTAGTTTCCCAGTTGGAGTGTTTTACAGTAAAAAGCCGACTAGCTTGGCTTTACGTTTGAAAGGTTTGAGCTTCTTTTTGACGGTTTTTTTGTACTTTTTAAAATCATCTTCACCCAAAATATCCTTAAAGATTTTTGCATTATCCTCTTTAGCCATTTTGAATTTCATGGTCTTTTCTTCAGGAGTATCATTTCCTTTGGCAATATCAAAAAGATTGTCAACTGCACTTTTGTTGCTTTCCTTGAGTTTGTCCTTTTTATCAGCACTGATGTCCAAGTCATCAAAACTATTCATGGCGTTTAAAATTTCGCTTTTTTCTACTTCTTGAGCCAATAATTCTGGGCACCCAGTAAACATTGCTAATAAAAAAGGAATTAATATTGCAGCTTTTTTCATGGTAAATGTAGTTTGTTGGTGAGTTATTATTGTAATTTAAATAATTATTTGAATTAATTAAATATGTTTAAGCTTAAAAATATGACTTAGATGAAGTAGATCGAATTTTGTTGAAAAGGAATCTTTAATGAAAAGGTGACTGTTTATTCTATTAGAGACCTATAAAATGAAATGATTTTCAGGTCATAAATTGGTGCAACGACATCTGTATAATTGATGAAGCATTAGAAAAATTAAACAGTTTTTTGTGTTTAGTATTAAGCTGATGTGATGAAAAAGCCCCTAAAGCATGTAATAAAAAAAGCAAGGTATTACTGACTTTACCTTGCTTTAAAACATCGATTAATTTACTAGCTTTTACTCATCACCCAGTACAGGTGCATAGTTAATCCCTAACTTGTCCCAATGCTTTTGGATTCGCTGGAGTGACTTTTTAAAAGACTCAAAGTTCTTTTTTTCTGGCATGGTCCAATCAACTTCCGCAAAGGCTGCAATTCTAGGAAAGGTTTGATACTCTACCACTTCGTTGGTTGGTGCCCATTCTGTCCACATTTGACAACCAGAACCATATACATTTTTGTGATATTCGGGAGACAATCCCTCGGGAATAGGATCAAAATTATAAGCTTTCTCCAAAGAGATGCTTCTATAACTGTAATCCAAATAGGTGTTACTATGCAAAGAGTTAACAATTCCATATCCTTTTTCTGCCGCCTCAGTGGCCAGCTCCAGATTACCTTTCCAGAAGTGAACCACTACATTTTTGGCCAAAGCTGTTTCTGCTTCCATATCATCTTTTTTCTCTCCAAAATCTTGATGGATGTTACTTCCCATGATTTCATTCCAGCCCATCATGCGTCTCCCGTTTTCTTCGATATACTGTGAAATCTTATTGGTAAAGTTAATCTGTAGATCCGCAGGAGTTTTAATCCCTTGCGTCTTCATATATTCCTGGACATGGGGAGATTCTTCCCATACTTTATAGCCTACTTCATCTCCACCAATATGGATTACCTCTGAAGGAAAAAGCTCAAATAATTCGCTGAGGACATCCTTGGTAAACTCAATGACTTCTGGCTTGGTGACATCATAATTATCATAGTGCCTACCAAATTTGACAGGAACATCAATGTCCTTTCTAGCCGTACCAAGCCAAGTGTAGGCAGCTATGGCCGCACTGGAATGCCCTGGCATTTCGAATTCAGGTACAATGGTAATATTCCTTGCTGCGGCATAGGCAACAATATCTTTGATCTGATCTTGGGTATAAAATCCTCCATGGGCTTCTCCAGAAGTTTTTCCACTTTTCCAAGTGCCTATTTCCGAATCAGTTCTCTGTGAACCTATTTGAGTGAGTAGCGGATACTTTTTAATTTCAATTCGCCAGCCTGCATCATCAGTCAAGTGCCAGTGAAAGACATTCATTTTTAAAAGCGCCATTTGATCTAAAATGGTTTTGACAAATTCTTCTCCTTGAAAATACCTGGCTTCATCAAGCATATACGCTCGCCAGGAAAATCGCGGCTGGTCATCAATGATCACACCTGGTACTAGCCATTGGGTTTTGGAAGAAGACGCTGTTGAGTCTTGGGTAATTAGCTGTCTTAGAGTCTGGGTGCCATAAAACCAGCCTGCTTTTCCTGATGCCTTGATCACAATTTGCTCAGGACTAACCTCCAACTGATAGGCTTCATTGGGAAGATTTTCATTGGTTTCAAAACGAACTAGGGCATTTCCTGTTTCAGCAATCTCCAACGCTATCCCTGTTTCTTTCTGAATGTTTGAAGAGAGAAGTGTGGCAATTTCTTTTTGCGCACCATCTTTTACTATTATTTTCCCTCCATTTTCCAGCACCATTGAAGCTTGATTTACAGTGACTTTATTGGGTTTAGGAATGACGTTTAATTCCTGCTCAGTAAAAGTTCGGCCACTTTTCGTAGTGCAAGAAAATATCGAAAGTATTAAAAGAAAAAAGAGTAAGTTAAGTTTCATAGTTTATATTAATTGAAATGTTTTGTAATTTAAAAAATAAAAAATGGAAATAAAATGTAACTTAAATATTGTCTTTTATTGTTTTTAAACTGCATTCAAATATGCTGGGTTTCTAGAGATGACCGTGAATATTTTGAGAAGTGGTATAATACCAATGAAGGAAGTAATAATTAGTGCTTTACCTTAACATACTTCGTACTAAGATTTTACAATTTCCTGGTCATTTGGAATCTCAGATGGTAAATAGCCAAACTCTTCCTTAAAAAGTTTTCTGAAGTACTTGGGACTGCTAAAGCCCACTTCATAAGCCGCCTGGGCTACGCCAAGATTTTCAGTTTTGATTAAGTAGGCTGCCCGTTTTATTTTGACAGTTCGGACATATTGGTTGATGTTTTTTCCGGTCAGCGCTTTCAGTTTACGGAAGAGCGAGGTACGGCTCATGCCCATTAGTTGGGAGAGGGTGTCCACATCAGTTTGTTGTTCTGTCAACTGATCTAAAATATGGTTTTCCAAGCTTTTGAGAAATGCCTTTTCTTTGGATATGGCAAGTTTTTGAACTTCATTGAGTGCTTCCTGATCTTCTTGCTTACCTTGGTAGTAATCCCTTAAACGAACTTTTGCATCCAATAGATTCTTGATTCTTGACCTGAGGATCTGACCGTTGAAAGGTTTGGTGAGATATTCATCGGCTCCTTCCCCAAAACCACTGGTGATGCTTTCTACACTGTCTTTGGCAGAAAGCAGGATTACAGGAATATGGGTTGTTGCTTTTTGTCTCTTGAGAATCCCACAAAGGTCTATTCCATTTTTGACAGGCATCATAATGTCAGAAATTATAATGTCAGGAATATATTGAAGTGCTTTTTCCAAGCCTTCCTGTCCATCTGCGGCATGAATTAGGTCATATTCTTCTTCCAGCAAATGATCAAGGTAGGACAAAATCTGCGGATTGTCATCGATCAACAAGACCACCTGCTTTTCATCTTCCAGATCTAAATTGGATTTGGGAGAAGTCATTTCCTGTTTGTCCAGTTGGGGAGACCAAATAGTAGTGTTGATCAAGGCAGAGTCTTCTTCTTTTTCGACATCGGCTTCCAATTTTTGCAAAGGAAGCATCACAGAGAAAATGCAGCCCATATTCGCCTGGCTGACCAAAGATATTCTCCCTTGGTGATCTTCAACCAATCGTTTAGTGAGAGCAAGCCCAATGCCTGTTCCTTGTTGGGTATTAGTTGAGCCACTTTGATAGTACCAGTTGAATATGCGTTGTTGATTTTCGAGAGGAATCCCGGGTCCATTATCGCGAACAGTTATTTCATAATGTTCAGGGTGGGTTTGAATACTAATATTGACTTTATCGTTTGGCCTACAGTACTTCAAGGCATTGGAAAGTAGGTTATTGACAATGATATGAAGCTTTTCCAAGTCGATAGCTGCAACAAAATCTTCATCTGGAAATTGGGTTTTTAGTTCAATCTTTCTGTGCTGGGCTAGAGGCTGGTATTCCTCTACCCATTGTTTGAGTGGGCTTAGGATATAATGGTTTTTCAGCTGAAGTCTATTGAGATCCAACTCTGATTTTCTGAATTCCAATAGCTTATTGATCATTTCCAGTAGATATTGGGCATTTTTTTGGACCAATAACAATTCTTTGCGGTACGGGGCATTTTTCACTTCTAAAAGCAAGTCTTCTATAGGAGCCATAATTAGGGTAAGTGGAGTTTTTAGCTCATGGGAAAAGCCAGTAAAGAAGCGTGCCCTTTCCTCATTGAGTTCATGTTCCAGCGACCGTTGTTTCTTCTCAAATAACAGTGAGTTTTTTAGTTTCAAACGGTCAGCATAGTACTTCATTCCACCTACGACAAGCCCTGTCGCTACGATAAGGTAAATCAAGTAGGCAGGCCAAGTTTTCCAAAATGGGGGAGCAATGACAATGGCCATCTGGTTCTCGGCATAATGGTTAGCATTGCTACTGGCTCGAACTTTTAAGGTATAGTTACCCGGAGGAATATTGCTGAGATTTGCTGTCCCAATTTGACTGGTTTCGATCCATTGATTATGATAAGGTTCCAATTTATAGGCATAACTGATGTCATTGCCAGAGGGATATTTTAAAGCTACAAAATCCAATGAAACCAAAGATTGGTCATAATTTAAATTCAATTGCTTTAAATAGGGGATGTTGTCATTGATCAAAATTCCCGATTCTTGATTGCCAATGACCACTTCTTTATTCATTAATCGAAGGTCTGTGAAGATCAGAGGGTAATCGCTAGTCTGCTGGTGCAAGGCATCAGGAAAAAACACATTGATGCCTTTGTTGCCACCTAAATAGATTTTACCGTTTTTATCTGTGAGTGCTGCTCCAATGTTAAATTCACTTTGTTGAATATTATTATAGGCATTCAGGTTTCCTATCTCATTGGTAGTAGGGTCATAAAAGCTAACTCCACGAAAAGTACCCAACCAGATTTTACCATCTTTACCTTTGGTAATACTGTTAATGGTGTTGTTGCTGAGCCCATTTTCTTGGGAAAATACGGCCACAGTTTTATTTTTTGGATCAAGCCTGATCAATCCCTCGTATCTACTTCCCGCGAGAATTTCTCCGTTATCCAATTTTTCAATACTAAAAATTATATCTTCAGGAAAGCCAAAAACGGTAGATTCATTAAACTGTTCCTGCTCTCCAGTAAGGTAATTATAGCGGATGATACCATTCCCGAAAGTGGCAAGCCAAAGGTTTCCCAAGTCATCATCTACAATATCACGAATGTCTATTTTTCCAAGTTGTTTGACATAATCAAAATCATCAATAGGAGGGTGGTAACGATAGAGACCTCCTCGATTAGTCCCCACCCAAATTTGACCTCTTTGGTCTTCGAAAATTACCCTTACATCATTCCCTTTTTCTTGGCTTCCCTGTAAGTAATGTTTGAAATTACCCTGGGGTTCAATCAAGCGGTTTAGTCCACCTTGATAGGTGCCTGCCCAGACCCTGCCTTGACTGTCTTCGAGTATGGAAATGATATAATTATTGGAGAGGCTTTTAGGGGCATCCATTTGATGTTCATAATGTGTGATTTGACCTGAGGAGGGAAAATATTGGTCTAATCCACCTCCATCAGTACCCACCCAAATGCTTCCATTTCGACCAGAAGCCAAAGACCCAATGCGGTCATGGGAAATAGTTTCTTTGATGGATAAATTCCGTTGAATCAACTGTATGGGATCCCCACTAGGGTTGACCACATTGACACCTGTGCTGGTGCCCACCCACATATTGCCATCCCGAGCCAGTTTCAAGCAAGCAACGGTACGGTTAAAAACGCTGGTACCATCATTTCTGGGCAGGAACCAGTGGATGGAAAGTTGATGATGATTCAAAAGCTGCTTTGGGTCGATGATATTCAGGCCACCATTTCGTGTTCCTACCCAAAGCTGTCCAAGCTGGTCCTTTTCAAAGCAAAGAATATTGTCATCTGAAAGCCCTTGCTGTGGAGTGGATGCAGCCGAAACGTTCAAAGTGTCACCTTTGGTAGTGATGATTTGGATTCCTTTATTGCCTCCTACCCATAGGTTACCGTCTTCATCAGTGTATAGACTATTTATATTAGAGGCAATGGTATTTGATTTTACTGGGCGAAGACTTTTGTCTTTGTAATTGAGTTTATTCAAGCCTTTGTCAAAAGTGCCTATCCAAAGAATGGAGTCTCCTTGAAAAGCCAGAGAAGTCACTTGGTTAGAGGATAATGACAGCGAATCATTTGGGTGATGGGAGTAGGAGAAAAGGACTTTGTTTTGATTGATGATCTGCAATCCTCCCCAATAAATTCCCAATGCAGTGTTCCCATCTGGAGTGCTTGCAGTGCAGTTGACATTATTCTCTATGAGTCCAAATTCCTTTCCTTTAAGTTCAAACAAATCTGTTTTTGGATGGTAAATATTGAGCCCGCCTCCTGTAGATAAGAGCAATTGGTTGTCCTTGGTCAGTTGGATGTTTTGGATATAGTTATTTGCCGGTCCACTATTAGGCAATCGGTTATTTTTTCTGTAGTTGGTAAATTTTTGTCCATCATATCTGTTCAGCCCTTCCAAAGTGGCGATCCAAACGAATCCCAAGGAATCTTGCTCAATACTGTTAATATAATTATGTGACAATCCAACTTCCACATCCAGCAAGTAAAAAGTAAGTTGGTTTGAGCTAGGCAAAATTGTTTCTGCTCGATCTTCTTGAGCGAAAACTGTGGAAATCAAGTTAAAAATAATTAGGGCTATCAGGGGTAGTCTCATTGATCACAATCACGGTAATTGTTTACAAAAATGCCAATAAAATCCTAAATAAACATCATTTGGACATTTTGTACCCCTTGATTTGCTGATTTGTACCCCTGTTAAAATGTCAATTATTTGGAAAATTGCCTTAGAAGTTTCTATGATAGCATGATGCTGTTGAAGATGCTTTAATAAAATAAATTAATAACAATAAACCTAAAAAAACATGCCAACACGATTACAAGCCAGGGCATGGCTTTTTTGCATGTCATTAGTTTTTCTGATGCTGTGCACAGTGCCCGATGTTTTTGGTCAACAACAAATCAATGGCCAAGTATTGGATGAAAGTGGAAATGGACTGCCAGGCGCCTCAGTGCTTGTCATAGGAACTTCCAATGGAACCGTCACTGATCTGGACGGAAATTTCAAACTTACGATTTCTTCTGAAAATCCCGTTTTAAAAGTCTCATTTATAGGATACGAATCTCAGGAAATCAATGTGAATGGGAGAAGTTCTATTGAAGTAAATCTTCAGCCTGACATGCAATCTCTCAATGAAGTGGTTGTAGTAGGTTATGGGGAACAGAAGAAGGCAACTCTGACAGGGTCAGTCTCCCAAGTTGATGGTCGAGATCTTCAGAACAGCCCTCAACCAAACGTCTCAAATTCTTTAGCAGGTAGATTTTCTGGTATAATCGCCAATAACAGAGGTGGGGAACCAGGGTATGACGGTTCTAGTTTTAACATTCGTGGATTGGCCACCACGGGAAACAATGATGTGTTGGTGGTTATAGACGGAGTTCCCGGGCAGATTGGAGGTTTAGAGCGTTTGAATCCAAATGATATAGAAAGTGTTTCTGTCCTAAAAGATGCTTCTGCAGCGATCTACGGTTCGAGAGCAGCCAACGGAGTGATCTTAGTAACTACCAAAAGAGGCCAAGAAGGTAAACCAGTTATTTCCTACAGTTTTAACCAAGGTTTTTCATCACCAACAAGAATGCCAGAGATGGCTGATGCGGTGACCTATGGACAGATTAGAAATGAGATAGCTTATTACAATAATCCTGATGGAGGACTGAACCAAATTTACAGCGAGGAGCAATTGGCGCTTTTTGGGAATGGGTCAGATCCGTTAAACTACCCCAATACAGACTGGGCCGCAGCTGCATTGAACAATGTGGCAATGCAAAACCAGCATAATTTAAGCGTTAGGGGAGGTTCTGAATCAGTTAATTACTTTGTGTCTTTGGGTAAAACTGGACAAGATGGTCTATACAAGGACGGGGCAACCCGTTATGATCAATATAGTTTCCGAACTAACTTGGACGCAGACATTACTGACAGACTTACTGTAGGCCTTTCTTTAGCAGGTAGAAAAGAAAATCGTCAATTTCCTACATCTAGCGCCGGATCTATTTTTAGATCCATCTATCGTGCTTATCCAACTGTAGCTGCTGTTTATCCAAATGGATTGCCTTCCTCAGGCATTGAAAATAGCAATCCGGTGATGATGGCTACGGATGCTGGTGGGTTGACACAAAATCCAAAATACGTTTTTAATGGGATATTGAGGGGTAGCTATGAACTGCCATTCTTGGAAGGATTATCTGTGGATGGCTTCTTCTCTGTAGATGAAAGCTCCAATAGAAATAGAACTTTCAGCACCCCTTATACCCTTTATAATTACGATTCGGGTTCTGATTCTTACAATCCTGTAGTAGTAGGAGGTGGTCCTGACCAGCAGGCAACACTCTCTGAAGAGCACTATACCCAATCCATGATGGTATCCAATATCAAGCTGAACTTTAAGCAATATTTTGGAGATCATTTTGTGGATGCTTTTGTAGGTTATGAGCAAAGTGAGAATAGGACCCATACCATGGGAGCCTCAAGACTTCATTTCCCAACGACCGAGACACCTGAATTGTCCCAAGGGGGAGCGGCTGCTTCAGATTATGACAACTGGGGAAGTAGTTACAACTACACCAGAAAAAGTTACATAGGTCGAGTAGCCTATAACTTTCAGGAAAAGTACTTGGCTGAAGTACAGATGCGTATAGATGGATCCTCTAATTTCCCTGCTGGAGAAAGGTATGGTTTTTTCCCTTCACTATCTGCTGGTTACAGGATTTCTGAGGAGGGGTGGTTCCGTGAAAATGTAGGCTTTTTCGATGATTTAAAGTTTAGAGCCTCTTATGGTAAATTAGGAAACGATAATGTGGGCCAGTTCCAGTACTATGATAATTATTCCTTTAACAACCGCTATGTAATTGGTGATGAAGTAGTGACAGGAATTGATTTGACCAGACTAGGTAATCCGAATATTACTTGGGAAGTGGCCACTAAGACAGATATTGGTTTCAATGCGGTTTGGTTACAGAATTTTACTACTGAATTTATCTATTTCCAACAAGACAGGAGCAAGATCTTGACCACAAGAAATGCTTCTATTCCAGGAACTTCAGGTATTGTAAATCCTTATGATGGTGAAACATTAGTGCCGGCAGAAAACATCGGTGAAGTGAAAAGCAGAGGAATTGAAGCTACTTTGGGCTATGAAAATAGCAAAGGAGAGTTTAGTTATGGAGTGTCGGGTAACTTTACCTATGCCAAAAATGAATTGATATTTATCGATGAAGCTCCGGGCGTTTTGGATTACCAACGCCAAACGGGAAGACCTATGAACACTTATTTGCTATATAACGCCATAGGTATTTTCAGGACGCAAGAGGATTTGGACAATTATCCACATGTACCTGGGGCCCAAATCGGTGACCTTATTTATGAAGATTATGATGGAGATGGGGAAATCACTGCAGATGATATGACTCGCTCTCAGTATGGTAATATTCCACAAATTACTTTTGGGATGACCTTACATGCGGAATATCGAAACTTTGATTTTTCTGCAGTTATTTCGGGCCAAAGCCAGGTCAATCAATATGTACTTCCTGAATCAGGAACAGTAGGGAATTTTTACAGCAGTTGGGCAGATAATAGATGGAGCCCAAACAATCCAGATGGAACTTACCCAAGGGTAAGTGAAAGAGCTTCTTCGGCGGTAAGTGGTGGTCTTTACCGAAACAACTTTTGGTTAAACGATGCTACTTTTGCAAGGCTTAAGAACATACAGATTGGGTATAATGTACCTCAGAGCTTCTTGGACAAGTATTCTATTGGTAGCTTAAGGATTTATGCCAATGCTTTCAACTTACTGACAGTTACAGGAGTGAAAGATTATGATCCCGAGGGATCCAGTGAAAGTGGTCAGTTCTACCCACAGCAGAAGATCATTAACCTTGGTCTAAATATTCAATTTTAAAATCGGTCGACATGAAAAGTAACTATATCATCAAACCATTTATGGTCATAGCACTGATCGGTTCATTGCTGGTCGGTTGTAAAGAAGATTTCTTGGATATTGTCCCAACAGACAGGGTATCCGATGCATCTATATTATCAGATTCTACATTATTTGAAGCCTATGTCATCAACCGTTATTTGGGGGCTAGGCTAACCAATAAAGAGGGGGATTCCTATCAACCTGGCTTTGGTCGTGGCTTTGAATATGCCTTTTGGAGTTCATTAACCGATGAGTCCATTTACAACAATGATGACAACACTTGGTTTATCCAACAAGGTCAACTTTCTCCAGAAAATACAGGGATTGCAGGTACTTTTTGGGGTCGTTCTTACAGAAGTATCAGGGAGTGTAATTATGCACTTACTAATATCGGTGAACTCGATATGAGTCAAACCGGTAAAGATCGTTTGATTGCTGAACTGAAATTTATCCGTGCTTTCCGTTATCATGATTTGATCCGCAATTATGGTGATGTGGTGATGATGGGAGATAGAGTGCCAGAACTAGGAGAGGATTTTACGGATCCATCATTCTATGAAAAAACGGACAAGCAGGCAGCGATTGAGTATGTAGTAAATGAATTGGATGCCGCAGCCGCTGGTCTACCATTGGCTAATGATGGAACTTGGAAAGAAGGAAGGGCCACAAGAGGAGCAGCACTGGCCTTAAAAGCCAGATTATTATTATATGCTGCCAGCCCATTGTACACCGATGGTTCAAATGATATTCAGAAATGGCAAGCAGCTGCCAATGCGGCTAAAGCTGTGATGGATTTGCAACAATATAATCTTTACCAAGGTGGGTATAGCCAGTTGTTCTTAACTTCCAACAGTAATGAAGAAATCATTTTTGCCCGCTACTATAACATCAATGCCCGTCACACTGCACTTGAAATTGCCAATGGTCCCAATGGTTATGATGGATGGGGAGGTAATGTGCCTTTGCAGAATTTGGTGGATGATTATGAAATGATGGATGGAACATCCTTTAGCTGGGACAATGAGGAACAGGCCAGTGCCCCCTACGAGAATAGAGATCCTCGATTCTACGAAACTGTTTTATTCAATGGTGCTCCTTACCGAGACCGCGAAGTGGAAACTTTCCTTCCGGGAGGCAGGGACAGCCAAGATGGTCCTTCTAACTGGAATACCACCAAAAGTGGCTACTATTTGAGGAAATTTATCAATGAGGAACTGCCTATAAGAAACCCTTGGGAAGTGGCAGGAACACAAAACTGGATTTATTTCCGCTATGCTGAGGTGTTGTTGAACTATGCAGAAGCACAAAATGAGGCGGTAGGACCAGATGCTACCGTTTATGAAGCCATCAATACCATCAGAAGCCGTACAGGTGTAGAAATGCCAGCATTACCAGCAGGCCTGAGCCAGGATGAGATGAGGGAGAGAATTCGTCATGAAAGAAGAATTGAGTTGGCTTTCGAAGAACATCGTTTTTATGATGTAAGAAGATGGTTGATTGCTGATGAGACAGAAAACGAACCAGCTTATGGTATCACGATTACAAAAGCTGGAGATGGTTCTTTGACTTATGAAAGAAAAATTGCCTTGGAAGGAAAAAGCTTCTTGGACAGACATTATTGGCTGCCTATCCCAAGAGCTGAGATCCTTGCATCCGATAACCAGTTGGAGCAAAACCCAGGCTATAATTAATTTTTAAACAGTAAAAAGGGAAACCAAAAGGGTTTCCCTTTTTATAATATTATCTTAATGAAGAAAAGATTGTAACGTGGGAAAATTGAAGAGAAGTTTTTATGCTTGGATAGGATTACTTTGTTTAGTTGGATTTTCTTGTAATTCAGAAGGAAAAGAAAAACAGCCTGACGTAATACATGAACAGGCCACCCAAGTCAATGCAATAACCAGTACAAGCTATCAGACCATAGAACACTTTGGTGCTTCAGATGCTTGGTCTTGTCAATTTGTAGGTTTATGGCCTGAGCAAAAGAAAAGGGCCATTGCGGAATTGTTGTTCAGCCAACAGAATGATTCAAATGGACAGCCCAATGGAATTGGTTTGTCGCTATGGCGCTTTAATATAGGTGCAGGAAGCGCTGAGCAAGGGGGACAAAGTGGAATCAATGATGAATGGAGAAGGGCGGAATCATTCATGAACAGCGATGGAACGTATGATTGGGAGAAGCAAGCAGGTCAAGTTTGGTTTGCCCAAGCTGCGCAAGAGTTTGGAGTGGAAAACCTATTGGTGTTTCCTAATAGCCCTCCAGTATCCATGACTAGAACAGGAAAAGCCTATGCTGAAAATGGCCAGTCCAATTTGTCCTTTGAGAAGTATGATGCATTTGGAACCTATTTGGCCCAAGTCATCAAAGGCTTGCAAAATAAAGGACTAGAGGTGGATTATATCAGTCCTGTCAATGAACCTCAATGGGATTGGTCTGATGGAGGTCAAGAAGGTACTCCTTTTTGGAACAATGAAATTTCAGGAATAGTAAAGACTTTGGATAAAGCACTGACGGCTGAGGGCTTGGATACCAAAATTGATATTGCTGAAGCAGGCAAAATCAATTACCTGTACGAGCAAGCGGATAAAGAGGGTAGAGGTAATCAAATTGCGGATTTCTTTAATGAGTCATCTAATAATTATATTGGTGATTTAACCCATGTAGGAAATGCCATTTCTGCCCATAGCTATTTCACCACTTCTCCCTATGAGGCAGCTGTGAAGCAGAGAGCTCAGGTCAAATCTGCCATGAATTCTCTGGAGGGGAGACATTTTTGGATGAGTGAATACTGCATTTTAGGTGACAATGCTGGAGAGATCAATGGTTCAGGTAGGGATTTGGGAATTGATCCGGCACTTTATATGGCCAGGGTAATTCATAATGACCTTACGGTCGCTCAGGCCACGGCATGGCACTGGTGGCTGGGAGTCTCTCCTTATGACTATAAAGATGGTCTGGTGTATATTGATTATCAGAAAGCAGATGGCAACTATTACGAAAGTAAAATGCTTTGGGCTCTTGGTAACTATAGCCGATTTATAAGGCCTGGGTATAAGCGAGTAGGAGTGACCATAGATGACAAAGAAGGTCAATCCCCTGAACTTTTGGTATCTGCTTATCAGCATCCCGAAGGAGAAGATGTGGTTTATGTAATAATCAATTCAGCCAATAAGGAAGTAGAAGTGAATTTGTCATTGGATGGATCTGAAATTTCTAATACCACCTCATACCTTACCAGCAAAGACAAGGATTTGACCCCAGTAGATTTAGTCGATGAAAGCTCAGCGCTTGCTATCCCCGCTAGGTCAATCCTCACAGTGATTACAAAACCATAAAACTCAAAAATAAACCGTGATAACCTATACTAGGATTTTAACCTTTTTATGTGGGCTGATGCTTTTGTGCATAAGCCATCAGATGTTTGGACAGGAACAGGGCAAAGCGCTATTTATTGAGCATTGGCAATTTGTCAAAGCTGATGAAATTACTTCTTTGGAAGACCTAAGATCAACAGAAAACCTTGATTGGAGAGCCATAACTTTACCGCATGATTGGTCAGTGGAAGGCCCGTTTAGTGCTGAATGGGCAAGTGGTACAGGTTTTTTACCTGGAGGCGTAGGTTGGTACAAAAAGCAGTTCGATCTTGAAGATTGGGACAACTCCAAAGAATATCAACTGTATTTTGATGGTGTTTATAAGAACAGTGAAGTATGGATCAATGGACATTATTTGGGAAAGCGTCCCAATGGGTTTATTGCATTTTATTATGAAATAGGAAAATACCTCAAAGCAGAAAAAAATGAGGTGATTGTAAAGGTAGATCATCGTCAATATGCTGATTCCAGATATTATACTGGTTCGGGGATTTACAGAAATGTATACTTGATCACCAAAGAACCAGTACATTTCAAAACTTGGGGAGTTTTCTTTAGTACTCCTGAGGTCAATAATGATCAAGCACTGGCGAAAGTAGAGGTTGACATCAAAAATTCTTTCGAGAACACCTCAAATGTAAGCATCAAAGCCCGTTTGTTAAATGGTTCCAGTGTAGTGGCAAATAGTGAATTAGCCGCTTTTGTGCCTTCAGAAGGTGAAAACCATGAAACCTTGTATATGTCAGTGGAGCAACCCAACTTATGGTCACCAGACTCTCCTCAGTTATACCAACTTGAAGTAAGTTTGTGGGCTGATGGCAAACAAGTGGATAGTTATATTGATCAGGTAGGTTTTAGAAGCATTCGTTTTGATGCCAATGAAGGTTTTTTTCTAAACGGGGAAAACATGCTGATCAAGGGAGTTTGTATTCACCACGATGCTGGATCCTTTGGAGCTGCTGTTCCCAAAGCGGTGTGGGCAAAGCGCTTGGAAACGTTAAAGGATTTGGGATGTAATGCCATTAGGATGAGCCATTATCCACATCAGGATTATTTGTACGACTTATGTGATGAAATGGGCTTCTTGGTTCAGGATGAAGCTTTTGATGAATGGGAGAGAGGAAAGAACAAGTGGATTGAAGGTTGGAATGTAGGAACGCCTGGCAATGATGGTTCCTATGATGCTTTTGCGGAGTGGGGGCACCAAGACGTTAAAGATATGGTCCTTCGCTCAAGAAACCATCCTTCCATATTTATGTGGAGTATTGGCAATGAGATAGATTACCCGAATGACCCTTACAGCCACCCAGTATTGGATGAGGGTAGAAATCCCCAAATCTATGGAAGAGGTTATCAGAAAGGTAATCCAGCTGCGGCTCAACTGGGGCCATTGGCAGAAGGTTTAGTGGCCGCTGTTAAATCAGTAGATACATCCCGTCCTGTAACTGCAGCATTGGCAGGGGTGACGATGTCCAATCACACCAGTTATCCTGAGGCTTTAGACATTGTAGGGTATAATTATCAAGAATATCGGTACCAGGAAGATCACGAAGCCTATCCAGATAGGGTGATTTATGGAAGTGAAAATGGGGATGCACTGGAAGCTTGGCGGGCAGTTACTGAAAACAAACATATTGCCTCACAGTTTTTGTGGACAGCCTTTGACTTTTTAGGAGAGGCGAGGCCCTGGCCTGTCAGAAGTAGCGGGGCTGGCATTATTGATATGGCAGGCTATCCCAAGCCAGACTTCTATTTTAGAAAGAGTCTCTGGAACGATACTCCAATGGTTTATATCGGTGTTACCAATAGTGAAGAGAATGTCAATCGTAGAAGAATCCAAGATACTTGGATTGGTGAGAAAGGGGAAGAGAAGTGGGTGGCCGTTTACGCCAATGTGGAAGAAGTAGAACTGATGCTAAACGATCGGTCATTGGGTAAAAAGAAAATCAATTACTCTTCCGAATCCATGCCCGGTTGGTCTGTTCCTTTTGAGGAAGGAACTCTGAAAGCAATAGCTTATAATGATGATAAGCAAGTAGCTTCTTATGAGCTAAGCAGTCCTGGGAAGATCGATCATATTGAAGCTACCATTAGTGAGGAATTAAAAGCTGATGAAAACGGTGTGATTCACTTGGATATAGAACTTAAAGATAAAGCAGGTAACAGAATCGTTGCTGATGACAGGGAGATTCAAATAGACCTTGATGGACAGTTGAAATTACTTGGTTTGGAAAGTGGTGATTTGAGTAGTCACGAGGATTATCAGAGCAAGCGCAGAAAAACTTACCACGGAAGATTAAGAGCATATGTGAGGATAGATGGCGAAGGAGAAATTAAAATCAGCACAAAAGGGCTTAAATCAATTAAGTTAAAAATGAAATAATTGTAAAATGGGTTTATTTTATCCAAAGGCTTCCTGGTGTCAGGAAGCCTTTTTTAGTACATATAATTTGTCGATATAGTTATTTAATCCAATCAAGCTCATAACGTATAATTCAATACTCATATACCCCCTTATTTTTAAGTTGGAAGGTATATAAAACTCATTTAGAATCACTTCAAAACCTTGTTGGAAAGAGTGATCTGCAAAAACAAGGATGGCAGTTTCTTTATGGTTTCAGTCAACTAGGTGTTCAAGGCTTGTATTAGCTGGATTTAACTTTTCAAATAAGGGAACATCAAGCTGATCTTTTGCTTCATTTTTGATAGAACAGAAGGATAACAAAGTCAAAAATAGGAACGGAATTACCCAAAACCAGTTGTTTTTAATCTGCATATACGCAGCTTTTGGCTGGTTCATTAAAAAGCTTTTTGATGTAAGTAACTTTTACACACTACATGGGATCCTTGCTGAAATTTTACTAGGCTTAATAAAAATAATAGACGATTGATGTCCATTGTTACTACGGTTGAGATATAAAATATACCTAAATAATATGGGAGACCGAATTTTATTGAGTAAAAAATCGTTTGACTAAAAAGATTTAGCAAATATCAATTAAGTAAATCTACGCAATACAGGTTGCTAAGGAATGATCAGGACAAACTAATTAAAATTGGAAAGTAAGCTAAGCAAGGGACTATTGCTTTTAATGGCAATTACAACAGGAATGGTTGTAGCGAACAACTACTACAACCAACCTCTATTAGGGGAAATGGCAAGGGAGTTTGGAGTGTCTCAGTCAATGATTAGCAGTGTGCCCATGCTCACTCAAATTGGGTATGCGATAGGACTACTTTTGATAGTTCCTTTAGGAGACATGTTCAAAAGGAAAAAACTAATCTTGACAGATTTCTTTTTCATCATTGCAGCAATGTTGGCCGCTGCTTGGTCAACTTCGCCATTTGTCTTAAAAGTCTCCAGTTTTTTCATTGGCTTAACTTCTGTAATTCCCCAGGTGATGGTACCTATGGCGGCTCAGTTGGCCTCCGAAAAAGAACGAGGAAAAGCGATAGGAACAGTGATGACGGGAATGTTTATTGGTATACTTGGGTCAAGAACACTTAGCGGTGTGATAGGAGAATATTGGGGATGGCGTACGGTATTTTTTATGGGAGCAGGCTTGATGGGAGTATTATGGGCGCTTTTGAAGTGGAAACTTCCAGAGATTTCTCCTGATTTTAAAGGGACCTATAAACAATTGCTTCAGTCAATTTTGGAACAGTTTAAATCCAAACCTAAACTGAGAATTTCAGCACTTCGGGGAGGTTTGGACTTTGCATGCTTTAGTATTTTTTGGACAACTTTGGTATTTCTATTAGAAAGTCCAGCATTTGATATGGGGAGTGAGGAAGCTGGTGAATTTGGTTTTGTAGGCATTGCAGGTGCAGCAATGGCTTCAGTGGTGGGTAGGCTTGCTGATCGCGGTAATAAAAATAGCATAATTACAGTAGCCATTTTGATCATTATGGCCTCTTGGGGCGTCTTAGGTCTGTCTTCGAATAATATTTTAGGGTTGGTCATAGGGGCTTTATTTTTGGATTTGGGAATTCAATCGGTCCATATCACTAACCAGACTATTATTTTTGAAGGTAACCCTCCGGAGCGGAATCGAATCAATACAGTCTATATGGTGATGTATTTTACAGGAGGAGCTTTGGGCACATTTATCGCAGGTCTAGTTTGGCATTATTTCCAGTGGCGAGGGGTGGCCATAGCTGGTTTTAGCTTTGCCTTTTTAACCTTAATAGCCCATCTAGTTTGGAAGGATTAAACCTAAAAGCAGTTCGGCCTTTAGTGTAATTAAGAAAATAGAAAACTAATTATAAATCTTTATAAAACTCATAATGGAAAAGATCAAAATAGGAAAAACTGATTTAGAAGTAGCAAAAATTAACTTGGGAGGTAATGTGTTCGGGTGGACATTGGATGAAAAGCAGTCATTTGAAATTCTGGATGAATTTTCGGAAAATGGATTTAACTTTATTGATACAGCAGACATGTATTCGTATTGGGTGGATGGGAAAGGTGGTGGACAATCGGAAACTATTCTTGGAAAATGGATGAAATCCAGAAATAGCAGAGAGCGGGTAATCATGGCTACCAAAGTAGGAGGAGAGACTGGCTTGCATCCTGTAGATACGAGTAAGAAACATATTCTTGAAGCAGTAGATTCTTCTTTGAAGCGTTTGCAAACAGATTATATCGATTTATACTACACCCATTTTGATGATGAGAAAACACCAGTAGAAGAGACGCTGTCTGCTTACGATGAAATCATCAAAGCCGGAAAGGTGAGGTATATAGCAGCTTCCAATTTGTCTCCAAAGCGACTTGAAGCATCCTTTGAGGCTTCCAAAAAGTATGGGCTACCACAGTATCAAGCATTACAACCTCACTATAACTTGGTGGAGCGGGAAAATTATGAGACTAAGTATGCTTCTTTAGTAGAAAAATATGACCTGACAGTTTTTCCTTACTGGTCATTGGCCGCGGGGTTTTTAACTGGAAAATATCGGTCAAAAGAAGATCTCAATAAGAGTGTCAGAGGTGGTAGTGTCAAGCAATATCTAAACGATAAAGGATTGGCTGTGCTAAGTGCTTTAGATAAGGTATCAGAGAAACATTCCACTACCCCAGCTACAGTATCTCTGGCTTGGCTATTGGCTCAGCCAAATATAGGAGCTCCCATTGCCAGTGCTACTAGCGGAAAACAATTAGAAACTTTGTTTAAAGCCCCAGAAATAGCTTTGGATAATGATGACCTAAAAGTATTGGATGAGGCAAGTGCGGTATTTCGTGATTGTTAAGTAGCGAGTAGTCACTCCTTATCATTTGATTGTGTAGCGACTCATTTCACCATATTGATTTTATTATAAATTATAAAGGCGTAAATTTTCTAGAGAAAAAGTAAATATAATTTATCAATAGAATTTTTGTAAAATTTAAGGGAAAGGCAAGTTTTATACATAACTTGCCTTTCCCTTATTTTGATAATTAGGAAATGTTTTGACAGCCAATAGGTTCATAAAAGAAATACCATTGCTCAAGAGGCAGGAGTAATCTTTTTTTAAATATTATATCATGAAGTTTTTGTTTTGGTTTAAAGTGTTGTTTTTCAAGTTACTATCTCTAGTTATTTCATTGAATATAATGGCGCAGGTAACGGAGAGGAAACGACCTGAGCAGTGGGATGACTTAATTTTGGGTGGAAGATTTTTGGACCGCTTTGAGAAGATACCCCCTAATGGAGAATTAATAGATAGCACTTGGGGAGCTGCGAATGTTTTGCCTCGTTATGTGGAGAATGGAATTGAAGATCAGGAGTGGTCCTATTGGGGAGGAAACATTGTTTATGGAAAAGATCAAAAGTACCACATGTTTGTTTGCAGGTGGTCCGAGTCTTCTCCAAAAGGTCATATGGAATGGCCCAATTCAACAGTGGTACACGCGGTTTGTGACAATTCAGAAGGGCCTTTTGAGGTTATAGAAGAGATAGGAAAAGGACACAACCCAGAAATTTTTCAATTGCAGGATGGCAGGTATATCATTTATGTAATTGACGGCTATTATATTTCAGAAAATTTAGGTGGTCCATGGGAATATGGTCAGTTTGAGTTTGATCCCCGTGATCGGCCTATTATAGAGGGACTATCCAATTTGTCTTTTGCAAAACGTGAAGATGGCTCTTATTTGATGGTATGTAGAGGTGGTGGAATTTGGTTGAGTAAGGATGGACTTTCCTCTTATCAACAAGTGACAAATGAAAGGGTTTACCCTCCCGTGGATGGTCGCTTTGAGGACCCTGTAATTTGGAAAGACCATATTCAATACCATATGATTGTCAATGACTGGCTTGGGAGAATAGCTTTTTATTTGAGGTCTAAGGATGGGGTTCATTGGAAGACTGATCCGGGAGAAGCTTATCAGCCTGGAATAACTGTCTATAAAGATGGTGTGGAGGAAGATTGGTTTAAATATGAGCGATTAAAGATTTTTCAAGACGGATTAGGGAGGGCTATACAAGCCAATTTTGCTGTCATTGATACTTTAAAACACGAGGATAAACCTGATGACAATCACAGCTCCAAAAATATTGGAATTCCTCTGACTGTAGGAAGACAGATTGAGTTGTTGAATAAGAAAATCACAGAAAATACCCGTGAGATTTTAGTGATGGTAAAGGCTGAGCCAGGTTTTGATCCTAAAACTGATATGGACCTAAGTTCCTTGAGGTTTGGAGCATCTGAAGTAGTCAATTTTGGTGGTGGTAGTGTTTTGCTAGCTACCCAAGAAAGGGGAGATGATTTGATTTTGATTTTTGAGGCAGAGGGACATGCTTTCAATGAAGATAATTTTGCTGGAAAGCTATTGGGAAAAGATGCAGAGGGCAAGTTACTTTTTGGATATTCTAGATTGCCCTGGGTTAATTATTTGGAACCAATGTTATCATCAACCAGGCCTCGTCAAATTGATCAAGAAAATATATGGGAGATTGAAGTTATGAATTTTGGTCAAGTAAGTTCCGAGAAGACCAGTCTTAAATTTGAGGTAAGGATAGAAGATGAGTGGCAACTTTACGGAGATGCACAGGTAAGGACACTTAATCCTTTTGAAAAGGAAACCGTGATTATATTGGGCAACAATGGTAAGTCCATAAAATTGGGAGATACTTGTAGGGTGGTTATTAACAACAATACCATAAGTCACGAGCTATTTGTGCTGGATTAGGTTAGTAGGATGTTTTGAAGTATTGACTGTTTGTTTTAAAGCTAATTTGATAGGTAGATTACTGTTCCAAGCCAATATCGTTTAGATCGCAGAAGGATTTTATTCCCCTGTATTTTATCAGTATCTCTTCTAACTCTCCCTCAAATTGAATTTTTATATACTTATTATTGTCAATTGTAGGGATAGCGTTGATTGGGTTTTCTAATATGCTTGCATCAAAAGCTTCGCAAAGCTGTTTGATTTTATTCAATCGGGATTTAACTCCTTTATTCTTGAAATTACTTTTAATAGTCAGATTCAATTCCATTTCTTCCATAGCAGGCGAATAATTAAAAATTTACATTTTAACTACGTAATATAGTTGTTTAGTGTCTTAAAAACGTATTTCGTATTAAATATAGTTTAAAGCATCAAGCTATCCAAATGGTTTATTAAAAGACTTTTAAAAGGTGTATTATCAATGGTTAATTAAAAAATCAGGCTTATTTAAAGGTTTTTTTATTCTATTTTAATGCATAGCGGAATAGGGCTAAATTGCTCTTTCTATGTTAAACTTGAGACGTCTTTTTTCATTTTGTATTCTAAAAAAGGGAAAAATTGCTTATCCTCTATCTAGATAAAAAACTAATTTCTTTAAGAAGCTTAACTACTGATTCTAATAGAAATATTCAGTTAACGGAAAATGCTGTCAAAAATACTAGGTTAGGAAATTATTCGAGAGAACGAAAAACTATTATAAACTTGGAAGTTTTTAGTGCATTAAACCTATAATGAGACTTGTTAAGTTATTTTTCTGTATAAATTTGTTTCTTCACTCAACCCCAAGAATATTGAAGTATCTATTGAAATCAGTCTGGTTAATCTTTATCCTTTCTGCCTGTAGCAAACCGGATTCCATTGATTTTTCCATTGTTCCTTTCCCTAATGAATTAGAAGTAAAGGAGGGGCACTTTACATTAAATGCAAATACTCGGCTATTACTACAAGACCCTGAAGCATTTCCCGCTGAAATAGCATTTTTTCAATCGCTAATGAAAGAGGTCTTAGGCTCAGAGCTTTCTACAGAAAATGGTGAGACCATTATTGAAGTCCGGAAATCATCAGTGGATTCAAATCCTGAATCTTATCGGTTAGAAGTTCAATCTGATAAAATTATTCTGGAGGCTTCCCATGGTCAAGGTATTTTCTATGCAATGACCTCATTGAGACAACTACTTCCAGCTACGGCGGAAAATGAGAGTTTTTCTTCCCAACTTTTGATCCCAGCTTTGCAAATTAATGATTCTCCAAAATATGAATGGCGAGCGATGCATTTAGATGTATCTAGGCATTTTTTCTCTATAGATTATCTTCATCGTTATGTAGATTTACTTTCGTTATACAAATTAAATAAACTCCACCTTCACCTTACAGATGACCAGGGATGGAGAATGGAAATCAAACAATATCCTGCACTCACAGAGCAAGGTGCTTGGAGAACATTTAATAACCATGACTCTATTTGTATTGATCGTTCAAAAGAAGATGCACGTTATGAGTTAGACCCCAAGCATATTAAAATGCAAGGGGAAACACCTCTTTATGGAGGATATTATACTCAAGAAGAATTAAGAGAATTGGTGGACTATGCGCAGTCCAGACATGTAGAGATTGTTCCTGAAATAGACATGCCAGGTCATATGATGGCAGCCATTGCACTATACCCCGAACTTTCTTGTGGAGGAACGGCAGGTTGGGGAAGAGTTTTTTCTACTCCTCTTTGCCCGGTCAATGAGGAGGTATACACTTTTGTAGAAAATATTCTTACAGAAGTGATGGATGTTTTTCCCTCTAGATATATACATATTGGAGCAGATGAAGTAGATAAGAGTAAGTGGGAAGAATCCATTGCTTGTCAACAGTTTATGAGAGCTAATGGAATGGAAGATGTAGAAGAGTTGCAAGGTTATTTTGTAAGCAGGGTCAGTGAGTTTCTTATCCAGAATGGTAGACAGGTTGTGGTTTGGGATGAGGCGATTACAGGTGACCTTGATCCAAGTGTGTCCGTGATGTACTGGAGAGCTTGGGTGGCTTCCGTACCAGATAGAATTGTCAAGAAGGGAAATGATGTGATCTTGGCCCCTGGTGATCCTTTTTATTTGTCCAATCCTAAGTCCAAGCTATTTGATATTTATAATAAACAATTATTAGGTTCTAAATTTCCAACAGAGCTCAGGTACAAAATAAAAGGAATGCAGGCATGTCTTTGGACAGAAACAATTCCTTCTGAAGCACTTGCTGACGCATTGGTTTTTCCTGATGCATTGGCCCTGTCAGAAAGAGCATGGTCGTCCGAAAAAAATCAAAACTGGGATTCTTTTAAGTCTCGCTTGAAACTTCAGCTTCAAAGACTCAAGAGCATGGGGGTACAAATGGATTATGCGCCTTCCGCTGAGCTTTTGCCATTCTTAAATGTGGATCAGGAGTCAAAGCAAATTGGAATTAGGTTTGAGAGTGAAATGAGCGCACCGACTATTTATTATACCACGGATGGAACTACCCCGACAATCTATTCTAACTTATACAATGGCGAGTTTTATGTGCGGGAAAGTGCAAATGTAGCTGCTGCTATTTTTGAAGAGGATGAGCTTGTAGAGCCAGTCTTAAGAAGGCAGGTAGACTATCATAAGGCCATCGGAAAATCAGTAGAATACCTCAAACCTTGGAACACTGCCTATCCAGCTGGTGATGCAGGAAGCTTAACTGATGGGTACAGGGGTGGAAATTCTAATAGTGATGGATATTGGCAGGGTTTTACCAATGATGTGGATGTGGTGGTTGACATGGGAGAAGTAGCAGAATTGAACAGCTTCTCAGCAACTTTTATGCAACTAGTGGGGCCGGGAATCTTTATGCCAGGAGTAGTTGAAGTATCCATTTCATCAGATGGAAAAAATTTCTCGAAAGTTCTAGAAATACCGAATACAGTTCCAGAGAATAAAAAAGGATTGATCATGGAGAATTTTGCAGGTTCAATGGAAGGCGCAAAAGGCAGATTTATAAAGGTCATGGCCAAAAACTCTAATCATGGTTTCCTCTTTGTAGATGAATTGGTGATTTATTGATTTATCTGAGAAAATTTATAGTGTTATGGATTTGGAAAACAAGACTTTGATTTAACGTAAAATCAGGTCTTTTGGACAAATTTTACTTTTTTGAATTAACAATCAAATAATGTCATCAAAGGTTATGAAGTATAATAAGCTGTTATTGGTTTTGTTTCTATTTGTTGTTTTTGGGAACAAATTATGGGCTCAAAAGAAAGGAGGAGAGCAACTCAATATTGTGTTCTTTTTTGTGGATGACATGGGCTGGCAGGATACTTCTGTTCCGTTCTATAAGGAGAAAACCACTTTGAACAAGCAATATTACACGCCTAATATGGAGAAGTTGGCGCAGGAAGGCGTTAAGTTTACCCAAGCTTATGCTGCGGCTTTGTGTTCGCCTTCACGTGTGAGTCTGATGACAGGAATGAATCCTGCCAGACATAAGGTGACCAATTGGACATTAATTAAGGATAAGTCCCCTGATCCTATGCATGATGAAATTGAGCCTCCAAAATGGAATGTGAATGGCTTGAGTGCAACTGGAAAAGATAATGCTACAGTTTTCCATTCTACTTTAGCGCAAAAGCTTCACTCCGCAGGTTATACCACGATTCATGTGGGAAAGGCCCATTTTGGAGCAAAAGGAACTTCAGGAGAAAACCCCACCAATTTGGGTTTTGATGTCAATATTGCGGGGCACGCTGCCGGAGGGCCTGGCAGTTATTATGGAAAGTATAACTTTAGTGCGGATTGGAGAAGCCCTGGAAATCACACTTGGGATGTGCCTGGTTTGGAAAAATACCATGGACAGGATATTTTCCTTACGGAAGTGTTGACGATAGAAGCCAATAAAGCCATCGAAAAAGCAGTGGATTTAGGAAAGCCTTTTTACTTGTACATGTCCCACTATGCCATTCATGCGCCTTGGGAAAAAGATGAGAGGTTCTACCAAAAATATATCAATGCTGGATTAAGTGAATTTCAGGCTACTTATGCTTCCATGATAGAAGGAATGGATAAATCGTTGGGAGACATTCTCCAGCAACTAAAAAAATTAGGTATTGAAGAGAATACCATTATTGTTTTTATGTCCGATAATGGAAGTCCTAAACAAACGCCTCAAAACCTTCCCCTGCGTGGACACAAGATAACGCCTTATGAAGGAGGAATTAGGGTGCCTATGTTAGTGAAATGGCCTGGAGTCAGTGATTCCAATACGGCGGTTAATGATTATTTGATTGTGGAAGATATTTTTCCAACCTTCCTTGAAATAGCAGGTCTTTCTGAAAGTGAGATTGGAGAAACAGATGGAAAAAGCTTTGTGCCGCTTATAAAGGGAGAAGCAGAATCGAGGAAGAGACCTTTATTCTGGCATTTCCCCCATGTTTATGACGAACTACCTTATAGTGTTATCAGAAAAGGAGATTGGAAGCTTATTTATCACCATTTTGATCAAAGTTTTGAGCTGTTTAACATCACCGAAGATATCAGTGAGCGCAACAATTTATTCGAACAGGAGAAAGGAAAGGCCAAGCTTTTGGCTGCTGAATTAACGGCATTTCTCAAGGACAGCGAAGCACAGATGCCCAAGTTTAAAGCAAGTGGTAAAATTGCTCCTTACCCTTCCGAATGCTTTGATTGACCTTACAATTTATGATTTGATGTGTATTACTGTATCTTTGAGGCATCAGGTCTCCCAATGGCATATGGATGTGGTAAAGGAAATCAGAAACATCAACGGGAAGCTTGCTGATATTAATTCTAAATATTTGAGAAATGAAAGATAAGAAATCAGTCATCAAGGATGTTTTTGTGGAAGGACCTATCAGTCCAGAAAAAATCGCCAGTTCGATTGCCAGTCATGGTACCAAAACAAGTATTGGTGGTCATTCTATTTTTTTGGGACAGATAAGGGATGATGAAAAACCAGAAGGAAAAGTAGTTTCTATTGAATATACGGCTTATCGGGATATGGCTTTGGAAAAGGCTCGGGAAATAAGGGAGGACATTTTTGAAAAGTATGATTTGTCCTGTATGCATATTTACCATAGTTTGGGAAATATCAAGGTGGGAGAAATCTGTTTGTTTGTTTTCACCTCTTCTGCCCATAGAAAAGCGGCTATTGAGGCCTGCAATGAGCTGGTAGAAAGAATAAAGGCTGAGCTGCCCATTTGGGGCAAAGAAATACTGGATAGCGATGCTGAAGTCTGGAAGGTAAATCGGTAAGTATTGTTGGTATTAAAATAAAAAGCGCCCTTGAACTCCAGTGCTCAAGGGCGCTTTTCTTTTCAGAACTTTAACCTTTTGGCAGAATATTCTGCATAAATGGTTGATCATAAAACCGTTTACCTGTGGCTTTGTACAATGCATTGGCCACTGCAGCAAAGGTGGGAGGGAACAAGGGCTCTCCCAAACCGGTTGGGTCTATGTCATTCTTAACAAAATGAATGGAGATATTTTTAGGTGCTTCCCGCTGCCTGATCATTCTGTATTTGTCAAAATTACTCTTTTCAGGTATCCCATTGTTGAAGGATTGCTCTCCAAATAAGGCGTTGCCAATACCATCGACTATTCCTCCTTCTCCCATATTGGAAGCGGCATCTGGATTGATCACAATTCCGCAATCTACTGCCGCCACTACATTTGTGATTAATGGTTCATCATTTTTCATTTCCAAGTCCATGACTTCCGCAACATAAGTATTATGACAGAAGTAGGCCGCAACTCCTCTTTTAGCATTGGTTTGATTAGTGTCCCAGTTGGCTTTTTCTTTCACTAATTTTAATACACCGGCATATCTTTCTGGATCATAATCATTGTTTTCACCCACCGGGTTGGTTCTTGCCCTTTCCAGCAAATCCAAGCGAAACTCAATCGGGTCTTTGCCCATTTCTTCGGCCAGTTCATCTAGGAAAGACTGCTCAGCACTGGCCATAAAGTTGGATCTTGGAGCCCGGAAAGCACCAATGGTGATGTTGGAAGGAATTTCCCAGCCTTCTGCCAAGTAATTGTCAATGGCTCCCGCAGGAAAACGATTGGGATGGATAGGACTTTCTGGAATGCCACCTGCTTTGACATGGAAAGCCAAAAGGTTATTCTCCTCATCCAATGCCGCTCTATAAGTCGCCGAATAAGTAGGTCGGTAAATTCCATAAGTCATGTCATCTTCACGGCTATAAACCATTTTAACTGGTTTTTGAAGTTCCTGGGAAATTACAGCAGCTTCGACCAAATGGTGTCCATAAGCACGCTGGCCAAAACCTCCACCCATTCTGGCCAAGTTAATTTGGATGCTTTCTTTGGGAAGACCCAATCGGGCAGCCAATGTATTTCGGATCAGTTCAGGTGCCTGAATAGGGGCAATAAGAATTGCTTTTTCTGCGCTTACATCTGCAAAGCAGTTCACTGGTTCCATGCAATTATGTGCCAAGAATGGAGCAGAATAGCTTCTTTCTATAATGCTTGCGGCATTTTTAAAAGCTGATTCCGGATCACCGTCTTTTCTGAGGACATTGGCTTGTTTTTGGCCGTATTCTGCCATTTTTCCTCGGTGTCCTGAAGAGCTCTCCAGTCCACCGGGAATAGTAACGGTTTGTTTGCCACCTCCCCATCCTTGGATGATAACATCTTTATCTTCGGCATTTACCCACTCCACTTTGAGCGCCTTTTTCGCATTGAGTACCTCCCATGTGGTGTTGCCTGCAATGACTACTAGTTCTGTGAAAGTGGTGGTGTCGAAAGCATTTCTTTCATAATCATCTTTTAAGGTCTTTATGGTAAATACCTTATGGATGCCCGGCATGTCTTTGGCTTTGCTGTCATCAAAAGATTTTACTTTCATGCCAAAAGCAGGAGGGTGAACCGTCATGGCAACCAGCATCCCTTCTTGCTGATAGTCTAAGGTGAATAAGGGTTGGCCCGTTACTATTTTTAAACCATCCACATTCTTTTGGGATTTACCAATGATGGTAAAATCATCAATCTCCTTTAAAGGCACTTCCTCAGGAACCTCTAAAGTGGCTGCCAAAGAAGCCACTTCCCCATAGTTAGCTTTTTTGCCTGAAGCTGCATGCATGAGGAATCCTTCAGCAGTTGTGATTTCATTTTCAGGAACTTCCCAGCTTTGAGCAGCTGCTTTGACCAACATGGCTCTAGCCGTGGCACCAGCTGTTCTGAGAGGCTGCCAACCTCTTCTGATCCCCTGGCTTCCACCCGTAAACTGGCGATCATAGCGCTCTGGGTAAAAATCGGCTTGCTCCACAATTACATTTTTCCAATCCACATCCAGTTCGTCCGCCAAAATCATAGGCATGGATGTTTTTACATTGGAACCAAATTCTGGATTGGCAGAGACCAAAGTCACTACTCCATTTTCACCAATCTTTATATAATTATTCAGCTCAAACCATTCTTTGGGCATTTGGAGGGCTTCTTCTTCCACAGTAGGCTTGCATCCAGCCAGCCAACTAAAGCTCAGAACCATTCCTCCACCAGCTAATGCAGATACTTTTAGAAATGATCTTCTATTTAGGGTTGTTTTGATAAGAGTCATAATATGGTGGATTAGACGGTTTGCGAAGCTGTTTTGATGGCGGCTTTGATACGCAGGTAAGTGCCACAGCGGCAAAGGTTACCGTTCATGGCAGATTCTATTTCTTCATCAGAAGGAGCAGGGTTATTTTTCAGCAGGGCGGCCGCACTCATGATCTGTCCGGCCTGGCAGTAGCCACATTGGGGAACATCATGCGCCAGCCATGCTTTTTGAACAGCATGATCGCCTTTTTCAGATAAGCCCTCAATGGTCGTTACCTCACTGTCTCCAATGGCAGAAACTGGCATTTGACAGGAACGGATGGCATTGCCATCCAGGTGAACCGTACAGGCGCCACATTGGGCAATACCGCAGCCGTATTTTGTCCCAACAAGGTTTAAATGCTCCCTAAGCACCCATAACAAAGGTGTTTCGGGATCACAGTCTACTTCTTTTTTTGTTCCGTTGATTTTAAAACTAAGTTGTGTCATAGTTAAATGAAGTTGAGTTGAGATTTTAATCAAAAAATGTTGGAGATATTAATATACAAAAAACATGATAAGCTTTTATTTATCAGAAGGTTTTTGTGATAAGAGGTTTCCAGATGATTTTGAACGTATCTATTGACCTTAGGAATGTTAAGCCTATTAAGTTCACTTAAATGACCAAGGTAGGGCTACCTTGATTAGGCCGATTTTAAAACCTCAAATAATTATTCTGTTATTGGCTTCCATTTTTGAAACATTTAAGCAGTTAACTAATTAGGTAAAAGGATATAGCATTTGCTTTTAAATCTTATATCAAAGTGGCTATTGTTGCAAGAAGTTATTATTTTGAAGATTGTTAATTCCAGTTTTTTAGACTTAAAGTCAAATTTATTTTACCTGAATATCACCAAAGTATTGAATATTGTGAAGAAAGTTTAAGTAAAGAGAATTTCAAGGAGGAATGAGTTATGGCCTCTGTTTAGTAAATACATTGATCGAACAGGTTTATTTGATAAGGTGATCTATCCTTTTAAGGATTTGTCATGATCAATTTTATAGTAAATAGAAATTAAATCAAGGTCTGTTGTCCATGGGATTGCAGATCCATCTTTAAACTTTAACCCAAAATAACCGCTATGTACAATTCTACAACCAAGTTTTTACTTGTTGTGGCATTGCTGTTCTATGCTGGAGTAGCACTGTCACAAGAAATTACAGTCTCAGGTACAGTTACTGACGGAGAGTCGGGAGTGACCATTCCCGGGGTCAATGTCTTAGAACTGGCCACAAAAAATACTGCTAATGTCAATGGAACTGCTACTGATATAGATGGCAGGTTTGAAATTACCGTTCCTGCTGATGCTACTTTGAGTTTTAGCTATTTGGGCTATGCTGCTCAAAATGTAGCTGTCAATTCCAGAACAACTTTGAATGTGGTTCTCAATCCCGACCTGTCCAATTTGGAAGAAGTAGTCGTCATAGGTTATGGCCAGGTCAATAAAAAGGACCTGACAGGTTCGGTAAGTCAGGTAGAAGGAGCGCAGTTGGAAAATTTGCCTGCTGCCCGTGTGGACCAGACCCTACAAGGAAGGGCTGCTGGAGTGCAAGTTTCACAAATCAGTGGTGAACCAGGGGCAGCCCCTACCATCAGGATTCGAGGTGGAAACTCGATTCAAGGTAATAATGAGCCTCTTTGGGTAATTGATGGGATTATTGTTGGTACGGATTTTAACCTCAGTAATATCAATACCAATGATATTCAGTCCATTGACGTGTTGAAAGACGCGGTTGCCGTGTCCATTTATGGTACCAGAGGAGCAAATGGTGTCATTTTGGTAACCACCAAAAGCGGTGCAGGAGCTGGTGGCGGAACCAATGTTTCTGTAAACGCTTATTATGGCGTCCAATCGATGGTAACCAAAGTAGACTTTTTAGATGGTCCCCAACATGCGGATTATGCCAATGAAGATGCGGAGTTTAGACAATCCGCTTTGCCATTTGTAAACCTAGATGAGGTTCCCAATGTGGACTGGATTGATCAAGTCAGTCAAAATGGAGCTGTTCAAAACGTGGATGTATCTCTCTCTGGAAGTTCAGATAATAGAAAAGTCAATTATTACGTGTCTGCCAATTATTTTGACCAAGAAGGTTTGATCAGGGAGACAGGGATCAAGAAATACATTTTCAGAGCCAATATGGATAACCAGCTTTCAGATTTGGTAAAGGTGGGCTTTAGGTTGAATGTGTCCAGACTGAGAAATGAAAACAGTAAAATCAACTTTTCAGGCTTATACCTTTCCACGACTCCAACCCGAGCCATTTATGACGAAGATGGAAATTTCACCGCTCTTGATCCAATCACTGATGGTGTGACCAGGAACTTTGAAGCAGATCTTCAGATGCGCCAAAACCATAATCTGATCACCAACATTTTGGGTAACATTTACATTGAGTTGACCCCAATAAAGAACCTGACTTTCAAGACCACTATAAGTCCTGAAATCAACAATTTCAAACAAAATATTTTCAACCCAGGAGCATTGCCCAATAATTTCATTCTTCAAAATGGGGGAGATGCTGAGGTGAATACTTCATTGAGAATGGGCTATATCAATGAAAACACGGTAAACTACATCAAGGATTTTACCAATGGTAATCGATTGACCGCATTGGCAGGATTTACCATTCAGAAGACAGAGTTTGAATCCAGTGTAGCAAGGGCCTTTAGACTCTCTAATGATGTGACAGGGTTCAATAATATTGGCTTTGGATCAGACCCTACCCGAAATGAAGTAGGGTCGGGCTATGATGCTTTCCAGTTGGTGTCGTGGTTAGGAAGGGTAAACTACTCCATAAAGGATAAATACCTTTTTACCGCTGTAGGAAGGGTGGATGGTTCTTCTCGGTTTGCTCCGGAAAATAAATATGCCTTTTTCCCATCTGGAGCTTTTGCTTGGAGAATTGGTGATGAACCATTTATCAAGAACATGGGAGTATTTAGTGACTTGAAATTCAGGACCAGCTATGGTCTTTCAGGAAGCCAGGCCATTCCGTCTTATAGGACTTTAGCGATTCTCAATGCAGCGAATACTACATTCAATGGAATCGAACAACCTGGAGTGGTTTTAGGAAGACCGGAAAACCCTGAATTGAAGTGGGAAACTACACGACAGTTGGATATTGGTTTGGAAATGGGATTCATGGAAGGGCGCTTGACTTTGGAATTTGATTTTTATCAGAAGAACACCAAGGACTTACTGTTAAATGCCCAATTGCCAAGACAAACAGGTTTTGTTAGCAAGCTGCAGAATATCGGAAAAGTGCAGAACCGTGGCGTGGAATTTTTGGCCAATAGTATCAACATTGATAAGGAGAATTTCACCTGGTCCACAAATTTGACGGTTTCCCATAATAACAATAAAGTAGTTGACTTAGGAGGGGTAGACTTTATCAATTTGGCCACACCAGCCCAGCAAGGTGGGACAGGTGCCCGATTGATTGTGGGCGAAACTACACCAGTTTTTACGGGTGTTCGCTATTTAGGAACCTGGAAATCACAGGAAGAAATAGACGCAGCAGGCATCGGTGGTGACCATGATGTGGGAGGTCCAAGGTTTGAGGATACCAATGGCGATCAACAAATCACTGAAGACGATTTTATTGTCTTGGGTAGCCCGCAGCCTGACTTCTATTTTGGAATTGGTAACACTTTTACCATAGGAAACTTTAACCTTGATTTCTTTTTCCAAGGAACCTACGGTAATGAGGTTTTCAATAGTTTGACCCAAACAGCTCTTTTTGGTAGGTCTGAGACTACCAAGTATGCAGAAACATTGGATCGTTGGACTCCAGAAAACCCAACTTCCGACATTCCTCGTGCAGGATCTGTGGCTGCACTTTCTGAGGTTTACAACAATTCTGCAATGATTGAAGATGGGTCTCATATCAGGTTAAAAAGTTTGAGATTGGCCTATAATATCCCTATGGATAACACAAAACTCAAGGGCTTGACGGTCTATCTAACCGGTAACAATTTGTTTGTGCTTTCAAGCTTTAGGTTGAAGGATCCAGAAACCAGTCAATATGGTAGAAGCAGTGATAACCTGTCTATGGGTTTTTCACAGGGACAATATCCTACGTCCAGGACTGTAGCTATTGGCGCCAAAATCGATTTTTAATGCATGTTAAAAAATAACATTTCCGGATTTTGTTTGCTATTCAAGGCTTTAAAAACAGATCAGGAAACTTAAAGGATAAAAAAATGAAACATATCATAAGAAACAAAATAGCAGTTGTGATGGCGCTAGCGCTGCTCTTCAGCTGTGACAGCTTTTTGGAAGAAAAGCCCAAGGACATCGTTTCCCCGACTAATTTCTTTAATACTCCAGCGGAGTTTGAGCTGGCAATTGTGGGATTGTACAATATTTACAAGGATAACTCACTTCATGGAAAAGTGGGGTTGGACAGATATTATGAAAACGGTGCAGATGTGATTGGCCCCAATAGGGTGTTTGATCAGGTAGAGCCTACCCAGAATTATAGCTTGAGTGAAAGTAATATCAGTGCCATATCCCAAGGAGGCGGAGCACCCTTGACTTGGCAGAACCTTTATGCTATCATTCTGAATTCCAATACTATTTTGGAGCAATTGGACATCAATGAAACTTTGAGTGATGGAGAAAGGGACTATTTCAGAGGTCAGACCTTGTTTTTACGGTCATATGCTTATTATCATTTGACCAATCTTTGGGGAGATGTGCCTTATTACCGGGATAACCTTCCCATTTCTGAAATTCAGGTATTGCCCAGAACAGATGTGAACCAGATTAGGACGGATATATTGACCGACCTTCAAGTTGCTCAGGACCTCTTACCGGACGGCTATACGGGTAATGATTTAGGAAAGGCGAGTAAGTGGGTGGCAGCTACGGTGATGGTTAAGATTTATCTGATTCAGAAAAACTGGCAAGCAGCCAAAAACAAGGCGGAAGAGATCATCAACAGCTCACCGCATGATTTGCTGGATGATTATGCGGCTGTATTTGATCAGTTCAATGAATATAATATTGAAAATATCTGGGAAATAGATTTTGTGAAAGATGTACGGTCCTCTGACTGGGTGGATCATTTTACTCCTCGGATCCGTGACGAGCCTAAGGATCCAACTCAACAAAGTGCTTTAAGTACAGCATTGGGAAATAGAAGTGAGGGATTTACAGGCTATGGTTTGGCCATACCTTTGCCAGGTTATGTCAATGATTTTCCTGAAAATGACCTTAGAAGAAGTGCTAATATCATTACCAATTATTTGGGCTTTGAGTTGAACTTTCCTTATATGCCCAAGATGTGGAACCTGGATCAGATCAACTCACCCAGGGGGAACCATGGAGATAATAAGATTATCTTCAGAATGGCCGATGTATACCTGATGGCCGCTGAAGCTGAAAATGAACTCAATGGCCCAACGGCTTTGGCCTATCAATATATCAATAGGGTTAGAGAGAGAGCTTATGAGCCAGATATGCCTTATTCTGGTTTGACCCAAGAAAGTCTACGAGAAGCCATATATGATGAAAGAAGGTGGGAATTAGGCGGAGAAGGCCACAGAAGGATGGATTTGATCCGGTGGGGAATCTTGGAGGAAGTAGTAAAAAGCACGGAGTACAGGATTTGGAACCCTGCAGCCAATATCCAACCATACCATGTTCTTTTACCTATTCCTACTGAGGAATTTGTATTGAACCCAGCATTATTGGAGTCCGATCCTTCCAACAATGGCTATCGCTAGGTAAAAAGGAAATGCAGAAGTAATCGTATTACTTCTGCATTTCTTTTATCATAGGGTCATTAACTTTGTCTTCAATAAACAAGGGATAGCCAGTTGGGAGTCTAAAAAAAGTGCGTCCATTCATGTAACTTGATTTTTTATTAATATTCAGTCAAAAAACAATAGATAGTAACATTATGGTAAAATAGATCAAATATAGTCATTGAAAATACATGCCTATATAAGGCTTTAGGTTTTCCATTAATTTACAGGTGATTTTTGCTTCATTTAGTTTTTATTTGATTTTTGTCACATTAGAATATCATACTTTTTACTTGCTAAATAGGTCAAATGTATAACTGTATCGATTTAGTTTTTTTCTCAGTTTTAACCTTTGATGAATGTTTTTAAATATTAAAATAATAGTTTGATAATTCAATTTTAGGGTTCCTTGAGTGCTTCTTTGGCGTACTTTGTGGCCATGAAAACCACCTTCTTATTTCTATTTGTAAGTCTGATCAGCTTAACACTTTTGGCTCAGGAAGGGCCGATGCACCAGTACAATTATGTGGAGGGAACTTCCTATATCAAATCCAAGAATGTTTACTTACTGAACCTTATTGAAAACCTGTCAGATGTCAGGGCGGTTTTGGTAGAAGATGAAGTATTAAGAGATTTAGGAGAACATAAACGCCGTCAACTGGTCCAATCTTTAGAGGAATGCGGTAATGACGTATTATGCTATGCCAAGAATCAACCTTTTAGTGAGGCAGAAATTGATCAAGTAGCCAATCGACTTACTATGCTCTTTAGGAATCATGAAGCTATTCAACAAATGGTAGCAATGCATTTGATTCCCTCAGGAAAATACCAATTGCAAGCAGATGATGAAGCTGGTGTTTGGCTAGCGAATGCTTGGAAACAAGATGCCAACACCTTGAATCATATTATACATGTTTATGCCAAAGGAGGTAAACCGAACTACCCACGAATAGACTCCTTGGGAATGAATGTTTCTTCCTCTACTTATCTGGCCAATATTCAAGCCTTAGGTGAATTGGTGAAGGTGGAATCATCTAATTCCAAACTTTTTTTTAGTACGACTTTAAATTATGCCATGAGTGCTTTGGACATGGCAAGGATGGAACATGCTGGGCAGTTTGAACCCATGCATCTGACAGTAAATAAAGAGGCCTATTTGAAAGCCAAAAAAGTAAACTGGGATGAATTTGATTATCCTTTGATTTTAATCCCAGGTGCGGGAACAGATAATTATTTGGACAGTCTTAGTTCAGGAGGGGTCTTACGTTGTCGATTGGCTTTTGATGCTTTTAAGAAAGGAATGGCTCCTTTTATTCTTGTGTCCGGAGGATATGTTCACCCCTATAAAGTCCAACGTAATGAAGCCATGGAGATGAAAAAATATCTTCTGGCATTGGGTGTTCCTGAGTCAGCCATTTTGATGGATCCTCATGCCAGACACACCACGACAAATATGAGGAATACTGCTAGGATTATGTTTAGCTATGGTTTTCCTATGAATAGGCCCTCTATTACAGTAACCACTCCTTCACAGAGCAACTATATCTATGCAGAGAAAATGCAAAAGCGCTGTATGGATGAGTTGGGATACAGCCCTTACAAGAATGGAAAACGACTTTCTGCCACAACAGCTGAATTCTATCCATCAATTAAAGCACTTCAGATAGATGCTGATGAACCCCTTGATCCATAAAACTTATGAAAAAAAACATACTACTATTAGCCTCCCTATTTCTTTTGATAGGCTTAGTGCCCGATACAGGTGCACAGCAAATTGAAATAAAAAACACCATGACTCTGGACAGTCTGGGAGCAGCGCAGGGTATCACTTTTATCAATGGAGAATGCTTTGTTTACGGCGACCGGGAAATCGGTATGATGAGAAAGTATGTGTTTCATGATAGTTTGACATACACAGGAAATGAGTATCGGTTTACTTTGGATAAAATTGACTTGATCAACCATCCAACAGGAATAGCCTGGAATGGTCATGGACCAACCTTTATTGGTAATTCCATACGCTTAAATCCAGAAGGAACAAAATGGAAGGCAGTAATTTATGCAATTGACTGGGATGGTTTTCTTGAAAGCAAAACCCTTGACGGCAACCTTCTTACTACGATTGAGGACGATGCCTGCATTCAAGGAACACGTCCAGAATATGTTCAATATCAGGGTGAGTGGATGGTAGCTACTGCTGATTATGGCCCAGGTAAAAATGAAGTAAGACTTTATCATCCAGAAAATTTACTCAACTCTAAAAAGACCAGTGAAGCTGGCGTATTGGTCGGTAAATTCAATTGCTCCCCATGGGTTCAAAATTTACACTGGATGGCAGATGAAAAAATATTAGTACTCATCCAAAATCAAATTGAAGGTCGAAGGTGGCGATTTACATTTTTGGACTTTGAAGCTTCCATGAAGTTGGGAAGCGAAGTAGTCATCAAAACCATAGATATTGATAGAGCTGATGAGCTTGAGGGTTTTGCCCTTATGGGAAATCTAAAGCAAGGTGTGGCGGTTTCCTCATCTAGAAAAGACAATGCAGCCATTATAACCCTACACGATTAAAATATTTTAAATCTTTAACTATTTCAAAATCATCTGATGAACCGAATTATTACATTATGCTTAATGACCTTCTTCTCGCTGGGTAGTTTGTATGCCCAAGTGAATATAGAGGGTGTGATTACCGGCGACGAAGGAGTGCCTTTGGAGGGCGTTTCAGTAGTTGAAAAGGGAACAAACAATTGGGATATTTCTGATGCCTCTGGACGGTACAGTCTTAGTGTTGGGGAAAATGCAACTTTGGTATTTACCTTGTTGGGTTATGGTCCACGAGAATTATCCATTGAAGGTCGTTCCAATTTTGATGTGCAAATGGAATCCCAGGACCATAATTTGGACGAAGTTGTGGTGATTGGTTATCAAACACTGAGAAAATCAGACCTTACCGGAGCAGTGTCTAATGTCCAAGCAAAGGACCTGAACTTGAGCGCGCCAACTGTGGGTCAAGCTTTGACTGGTAAAATTGCCGGGGTGCAGGTATCCCAAGTGTCTGGAGCACCTTATGAAACTACTAAAGTGAGGGTAAGGGGAATAGGTTCAATCAATGCGAGCTCTGCACCCTTATATGTAATAGATGGATATCCTGCTGGCAATGATGTTTACATTAATCCTAATGACATTGAATCCATCGATGTTTTGAAGGACGCTGCTTCGGCAGCCATTTATGGTTCTAGGGCATCGGGAGGAGTGGTTTTAATTACCACCAAAAGAGGAAGTGAAGGAAAATCTAAAGTTGAGTTTGACTATCAGTCAGGAATCCAACAATTGGAAAAGAAAGTCGACCTATTGAACTCTACCCAATTTGTTGACTTACTGATTGATGCGAGAAATAACAATTACCGGAACCTTATTGAGAATTCCGGTCAAACATGGACCGATGCCATGTATTCAGATTCTAACGAAGTCAGGGTGGCTAATGTAGGCAATGCTGGCGGTGTAAGTATTCCTACCGAGTTTTATGATTTTGCCAACCAACAGGCAATCGCTCCGGAATACAATACCGATTGGCAGGATGTATTGTACAGAAATGCACATGCGCAGCGATATAACCTTTCCATAAGCGGTGGAAATAAAAAGTCACAATACTTTATAAGTGGAGGTTATCAACATCAACCTGGTATAATAGAAACTACCAAGCAGGATCGTCTTAACCTAAGGGTGAATGTGGATTCTGAAGTGAGTGATAAGTTTAGGGTCGGTGCCAATATGGCCTTTACCAATAATGATAACCGGGAGGTACAAGAAGGTCGTTTTCACCAAGGGCCTATCTTGGGAGCGTTGATTTATATGCCTATTTTTCCAGCTTATAATGAGGATGGTTCTTTGGCAAAAAACCAAGCAGCTTCGATGTCGTCTGCTTATGGCTTTCAAAGCATCGAAAACCCTCTGGCATTGGCCAGTGAAACCATCATTAGCAGAATGGGCCAAAGAGGAACTTATAATGTGCATGGGAGCTATGACCTTTTCGAAGGACTGACTTTCAAGGCCAATTTGGGCATGCAAAATTATTATGAGAAATATGAGTTTTACAAGCCAACCAGTTTAAGTAGTGGTGCCAACCCACCTTATTCTGAGCAAGCTAAAAATGCCGCTTATGCTACCGCACAAACCTTGAACAGGAGAGACAGGTTAGGCGAATTTACTTTTACCTATCTTCGAGATTTCAACAAGCACTCAATTAATGCTTTGGCTGGTTATACAGTACAAGCCACTGACACAGATGTAATCAGCGTAACCGCAAATGGCTTTGAGAATGATAATATCAAAGAAATTACTGGAAAAGGTGCTGATCCATCAAATTTCCAAATGAATAGTGGTACAGGAAAATCCCAAAACCGCTTACTGTCCTACCTAGCTAGGGTAGGATATAATTATGACAGCCGTTACTACTTAACAGCTTCTTTCAGAAGAGATGGATCGTCAAGATTCGGACCTTTGAACAGGTATGGTAATTTCCCCTCTGTATCTGCTGCTTGGAATATTTCCAATGAGGACTTTTATAATGATTGGTTAGGTGAAGGATCTTCTTTGAAGCTTAGGGGAAGCTGGGGTATTAGTGGTAATAATAACATAGGTAATTATAATTATCAGCAAGTAATTTCCAGTCCTTCGGGAGTGGTGTTTGGCAATGGTACCATTGCTTCTGCTGTTTGGCCAGAAAGTATGAGAGACCAATCGCTAGGCTGGGAATCCACTAGTCAGTTCAATTTCGGTATCGATACAGAATTATTGGGAGGAAAGTTGTTTGTGATAGCCAACGCATACCTCAGCCGATCTTATAATCTTTTGTTTAACCGACCTATATCAGCTATTTCAGGAACTACCTCTATTTTAACAAATATGCCTGATTCCAAGGTTGAAAATAAGGGGATAGATTTACAGGTAGACGCAGCTTTGGTATCGACACAGGACTTCAATCTTAATTTGAGTGGGAATTTTAACCTTAACCGTAATAAAGTTCTGGATTTGGGTGGAGCGAGCACCATTCTTTCTCGTGGTGCAGAAAGGTCTTATTTAACCCACATTACCACCACTGGACAGCCTATTGGTATGTTCTATGGTTTTAAAGTAGCCGGAATGGTTACAGAAAGTGATATGGAAGGTATAGCGGCGGATGATGCTGCCTATGATGCCGCTACTCAATCTTTCCCTGAGGGGTATCAGTTACAAGGCCCTCCACGTTCATTGGCTTCTAGTAACCCCTTAAGACCTGGTGATTTATATTTTGAAGATGTAAATGGCGACGGTGTGGTCAGTGATGATGATAAAGGTGTAATTGGTAGTCCATATCCAGACTTTACTTATGGTATGACACTATCTGGTAATTACAAAGCCATTGATTTCAGTATTGCCATGAATGGTTCTCAGGGAAATGAGGTTTTAGATGGTCAGGACTATTACCTGTTTAATATGGAAGCATCTGGAAACCAATATGCGGTAGTGGATGATCGCTTTAGGAGTGTAACTGATCCAGGAAATGGTTGGGTTTACAAAGCTTCCCGAGGAGGCACCCAAAGCAACAGTACTAGATTATCCACTTTTTATATTCAGGATGGTTCCTATTTGAGAATCACCAACATTACCGTAGGATACACCTTCAACGATATGGCAGTTTTACAAAGAATGAGGTTAGCAGGTTTACGCATATATGCTGGAGTAGATAATGTATTCACTTTCACGAACTATTTGGGTTATAATCCAGAGGTCGATTATAACGATGGCGCTAACCTGACACCTGGGGTAGATTATGGAAAATACCCTTTAATGAGATCTTATAACCTGGGTGTAAAACTTACCTTCTAATTTTATAACAGTGCATTTAGACATGAAAAACAAGAATATATTTATAGGATTGGTCGTGCTCGTCATGGGACTTTCTTCATGTGGAGAGGATTTTCTAGACCTATCAGACCCAAATGCAGTAGCTGCAGAAACGTTTTTGAGCTCTGAGACTGAAGTAGAAGCAGCAGTAAATGGCATTTATGCAGCCATAAGAAGCAACAATGCTTTAGGAGAGAACAGTGGCCTTTATACAGATGAGCGAAGTGATGATAGGGGACGGAATGATAATCAGTCCAATGCTGGTGAGCCATTCCAGTTCAATGACTTTTCACTTTTGCCAAGTAATACTTATTTAAAATCTCATTGGTCCGCCTTGTACACTATAGTGGCAAGGGCAAATTATGTGATTAATGAAATTGCAGATGTACCCTACAATGATGAAAGCGTCAGAAGTAGCCATTTGGCTCAAGCTAGTTTTCTGAGAGCATTGGCATATTACCATTTAGTAAGAAAATGGGGCCCAGTGCCATTGGTCACCCAGCAGGTGCAGACTCCAGGAGAATTGGAAGAACTTACCTTTAGGGAGGAGGAAGCTACTATTTATCAGCTAATTATCTCTGACCTACAAATAGCAATCAACAGTTCTTTGCCAGATCACCAACCTCTTTCTGGCAAAGGGAAAGTTTCAAAAGTAGCTGCTCAAGCTTTATTGGGAGAGGTATACCTTACCATGGGAAGCAACGGAATAGGAGATCAAGATGCAACTACTTATTTTAACTTGTCAAAAGAAAATCTGACAGAGGCTTATAACAAAAGGACTTTTGATGATTTAAGTGAGATCAGCTATACTTCTGTTTTCGATGTGGAGCAAAAATCCACTAATCCGGAGATTATTTTCCAAATTGTTTATCGTCAAGGAGACCAAAATTACAGTTCCTCCATTGCGAGAAGCAATCAGGCATTGGGCGAAACCACCAATTCCCAACGCCCTGCAACTGGCGAAGGTACTCGGGTGAACTTGGATTTGGTCAATGAATATGAAGAGAACGATCCAAGAGGGGATTTCTCTGTGAAATTTGCTGAAGCTCCAACCGTTCAGCAGTACTTTATTACAAAATATAGAGATGTAAGTGATGCAGCAGGGGTGAATGGTTTTGGTGGAAATGATCATATCATGATGCGATATGCTGATGTTATCCTCCTTTTGGCGGAAGTAAATTTCCGTTTGGGGATTGAAAGTGAAGCAATTGCTATGTTAAATCAAGTACGTGAAAGAGCTGGTTTGCCTCTATATGAAGAGGCAATGCAAGACGATGAATATGCCAGTCAGTTTCCAACTCTTCAATTGGCTATCTTGCATGAAAGAAGGGTAGAATTGGCATTTGAACAAAAGAGATGGTATGATTTGTTAAGAGCGTTCAGTCCTGCTGAGTTAGTGAGTTACTTTGGTAATAAAGAACAATCCGAATATGGAATTGCCAATTTGAACAATATTAGCGAAAAGGATCGCTATTTCCCCATTCCATTTGATGAGTATCAACTGGACCCTGAAAGGATGTATCAAAATCCAGGATATAATTAATCCTATTCGGTGTTCCAGAGTATTAATATTTGAGTAAGTCCTCTTGGGCTTACTCTTTTCTATTTAAAAAAAATATTTATGATTAGAAATTTTGTTATGGTCTTAGGTGTGGCAGTATGCTGCCTAATGTCTTGTCATCCATCGGAACAAGAACAGGCCTCCGAAGTTGAGAACAATGGATTGGGTGAAGGTATCGCAGAAAAACTTAAAGCTCTAAAAAATAACGATGATGACCGTGTGCTGATAGTATCGCATAGAGGAGATTGGAGAAATGCTCCTGAAAACTCACTCCAGGCAATTCAAAATTGTATCGAAATGAAGTTGGATATGGTCGAAATAGATGTTAGAATGACCAAGGATGGTCATTTGGTACTGATGCATGATCAAACCATAGATAGGACCACAACCGGTAAGGGAAAAGTGGCTGATTGGACTTTGGATAGTCTTAAATCGCTACAGTTGAGAAATGGGGCTGGGCATCCTACCCATCATAAAATCCCTACTTTGGAAGAAGCAATGAATGTCGCAAAAGGAAAGATTTTGGTCAATCTCGATAAAGCCTATGAAATATTTGATCAGGCATATGAAGTACTTGAGGCCACAGAAACAACAGATCACGTAATAATGAAGGGTAGTGTGGGTGTAGAACAATTAAAAAAGGACTTTAAAGACTATCTGCCAAAGATTATTTACATGCCCATCATTGATCTAGGGAAAGACAATGCAGCAACTGAAATCTTAAAATTCAGTAAGGAAATAAAGCCTATAGCCTATGAGGTCATTTTTTCTAAAGCTGATTCTACCACCTATACCTTAATGAAATTAATCCAGGATAACGATAGCAAAGTGTGGGTAAATTCTCTTTGGGAAAGTTTAAATGGTGGTTATGAAGATGATATGGCAGTTTATAATCGGGATAGTATATATGGCTGGTATCTCGAACATAAAGTAAAGTTGATACAGACTGATCGACCTAAAATGTTAAAAGAATATTTGGTAGAAAAAGGAAAAAAGTGATTATGTTAAAGCTATTGAGTTTGGGTGTAAACAAGTACTTTTGTTAAATTTACTTCAATGTTTTTTCAAAACACCGGCTATTACTCACACCAATGTATTGGCCGTAGTTGGGAATCAATAGATAACCGTTCTTTTCATACAGCTTGATGGCTTCTGGCTGTTTGAGGCCAGTCTCCAAAATGCAACGTTTATAGTTGAGTTCCTTGGCCCACTTTTCCAGTTCCGCCAATACAACGGAAGCAATTCCTTTACCTCTAAAATTCATTACAGTATACATCCTTTTGACTTCCATAGATCTTTTATCGTATTCTTTGATGGCACCACAGCTAATAGGAATACCATTTTCAAAAGCGATCACTGCATATTTGATATGATCAATTTTGTTGAATTGATCATAAAAGGCATGGTCTTTTCCATCCCTTACCGCCAGCTCTGCATCTAGTAGCTTTACTAATTTGACAAAGTCTTGGTGGCTAGCGTCTGTTCTTATGGTTTTGATCATTTTTGGCCATTCTTTTCTGTTCTTGACTTAATTATTTCAAGAATATTGTTTTGAATATCTTTCATTATAAGCTTACTCCATAACCCACTGTAGAAGTTGAAATTGGTAGATAGTCTGAATTTTGAAGATAAATGTAAAATAAATTGATGTTCAGAAATTTCTTCAAGTTCATATTTTCCTTGTAGAACATCAAAATAGCTTCCACCAATTAAAACATGTTTGTCTAGCGCAGAAGGAGGGATGCTGTTAGGGTCACTGTCAATTGAAAAAGCCAAAAGTTTTTGAGGAATGATATCAGTTACAGTCTCTGTAAAAAATAAGCCTTTATCAAATTTGGCTATTCTTACACCTCCAATGGCAATTGTGTCCAAAGATGCTTCAATCGGTCTGGGAAAACCTAAGAATTGAAAAAGAGATTTGCTGTTTTCATTTTTACTTATTGTCCTAACTCTGGTTATTTGATTCCAAATATCTTCTTTTGTAGAGTTTATTTCAATAGAAGTTTCTGCAATAAAGAACTTTTCATTTAAACCAAAATAACCTTCAATTGGAGCTATTAGAAATGGAATGAATAGAATTAATGAAACTTTTAATTGAGATGGACTTCTATAAAATAATTTGATTCCTATAAAACCTCCTATTAAGGACATCACAGCAAAAATAGGAATAGCCATCAAAGCACAAATGATTCCTTCCCAATTAAAGAGTACTGTTATAATAATTACTCCTAAAATGGAAAAAACTGGCATAGCAATTCCTAATATTTTGGATGCTCTTAATATGTGTTTATTGTAGTACGCTGTGATTAGACCAATGACGAATGGTACAAAAAACATAAATGCCAATGTCATTAATCCATATGTGGGAATAATATTCCAATTTGTTTCTAATGAAAATAAGGCTCGAGCGACAAGCCCATATGTAATACCATAAAATAGCCCCTTAAAATTTTTAAGAGCGATTAATTTCTTCATATTCTCTAAAATTATTACAATTCAATTGACCAAACTCATTTGAAGATATAAAAACATCCTTGGATAGAATGAATCCCGTTTGATATGATTTTTAACAGTTGGGTTTGAGTTTTATTCAGCAGCTTTTTTGGATCACCAAAGACTTGGATCAATTGATTCAGTTAGGAGTTGGGAATTTATAAATGGTTGGTGTGTCAGAGAGTACTGCATCATCAATATTTTTGAGATTCACTTTTAAATTTAAAGGTTAATCCATCATATTATTTCTTAAATTAGACATTTTCCAGCGTAACAATTTATGTCTATAAACTAATAACCATTTAATATAAACGAAGTCAAGATGACAAAATCCAAATTATCTAGAAGAAAATTTATAGCTCAAACCTCTGTGGCCACCATGGGATTATCCGCAATGGCGGGTACATCATTTGCTTTTTCAACACCTCGAATCGATAAGGTTCGCTTAGGCTTTGTCGGTACGGGCAAGCAAGGATTTATTTTATTGAATTACTTGATGAAATGCCCAGAAACGGTTGTTGTGGGATGCTCAGATGTGGTGGAGTTTAATCGGAATAAGTTTAAAAAGGATGCGGAAAAGTTAAATGCAGATAAGTTTGGTGCTGCTCAAGAGGTGAAGATTCACACTGATTTTAGGGATTTACTGAGCAGTTCTGACATTGATGCGGTGGTCATTGCTACCCCTGATCATTGGCATGCCTATATAGCGGTAGAAGCCGCCAAAGCTGGTAAGGACATTTATTGTGAAAAGCCATTGGCCGCTACTGTGATGGAAGGCCGGGCTATGGTTGATGCTACCCGAAAATATAAACGTGTTTTCCAGACTGGAAACATGCAAAGGTCCTGGAATGAATTTAGACAGGCCTGTGAATTGGTGAGGAATGGATATATCGGAGAAGTAAAGGAAGTCAAAGTAAACATCGGCAATCCTTCCCGTCTTTTTGATATAGAAGTGCAGGAAATCCCTGAAGGAATCGACTGGAACATGTGGGTAGGCCCGGCTGAATACAGAGGCTATAATGACATACTCGCTCCCATGTATCAAGAAGGAGAAGATTTCAGGTATCCAGACTGGAGGGTGTATAGACCTTATGGTGGGGGAGATATAACCGATTGGGGGGCTCATATGCTTGACATTGCTCAGTGGGGTATTGGAATGGATGGATCAGCCCCGGTAAAATACATCCCACCGAAAGATCCAAGTGCTGTATATGGAATGAAGATGATCTATGACAATGGCATTGTGATGACCCATGAAGACTGGGGAAAGAGCAATGCAGTGAGGTTTATTGGCACAAAAGGAACCGTTGATATTGGAAGAGGTTACCTGAAAACAAGTCCAGAAAGTTTGGCAGAACAGAAGATCAAAGATTCCGATATCCGCTTGGAGTACAGTGATAATCACTATCAAAATTGGATTGATGCCATTACAGAGAGAAAAAGACCGATTTGTGATGTGGAAATAGGGCATAGCACGTCTGTCTTGTGTAATGTAGTGAACATTGCTTATCAGTTAGGAAGGGAACTGGAATGGAATCCAAAGAAGGAAAAGTTTATCAATGATGATGGTGCCAATCAACTCTTGGGCAGACCTTTCCGCGGAGAATGGAAACTGGAAGTTTAAAACCATATATATAGCTGATTCAACCTCTATTGAATCAGCTATATGCTATTTTTACTCGGCTATTTAATGGTTGCATTGGACAAAATCGTTGGTTACAACAGTTGATGTAGCTTGGCGTATTGTAGAAGCATAATTGTTTTGGCATCTCTAATTTCTCCAGTAGCTATCATTTTATAGGCATCTTCAAAATTCAACTCCATCACCTCGATATTTTCCTGCTCTTCCTCAAGACCGCCACCCTCGCTTACTTTCATGCCCTTATCATATTCTGCCACAAAAAAATGTAGAATCTCTGTAACAGAACCTGGAGACATATAGGATTCGAAGATCTTTTGCACTTTATGAACTTTATAACCTGTTTCCTCCTCTGTTTCTTTCTTGATGCAGTCTTCAGCATTGTCCTTATCCAGTAGGCCAGCACAACTTTCGATCATCATGCCCGATTCGTTTCCATTGATATAAGTGGGTAAGCGAAACTGCCTAGTGAGGATCACAGACTGAAATTCTTTGTTATAAAGTAAAATAGTTGCACCATTTCCCCTGTCATAAGCTTCTCTGGATTGGGGTTCCCATTCTCCATTTTTCTTTCGGTAGTCAAAGGTGACTTTCTTCAAAATGTACCAATTGTCAGACAGTATTTCAGTTTTATTGATTTTGATATTTTCGTTTTTCATGAGTATGAATAGTCAATGGATTTTGTTTTATCAAAGTGCTGATATCAGGTTTAAAGTAGCAATAATAAAAGCTGGTTTTGCATTTTAAATCATTAATCATTGAAGAAAGATCGATAAATTGGCCATTATACTTGGTCATTCATATTGAGACAAACGCAAAAGGACTTCTTCTTTATAGGACCGGCTTATTGTTAACGCTTGCCCACCAATTTCTAGGTATTCATGGGTATAAGAATCTATAGCCTTAATGTTTCCTACAAAAGACCTGTGAAATCTTATAAATTGATCTTGCGGCAGTTTTTTGGTGAAATTTGAAATGCTTTCACGGACGATTACAGTTCGGTCTTGCAAGTGGATTTTGATATAATCCGCATAGCTTTCAATGTATTGGATATCCGTAAAAGCTATTTTTTCCATTTTGCGATCCTGCCTCACAAACAAAAAGTCTGCCCTCTCTTCATCTGTCAAGTTTCCTTTATCCTTTTCCAGTGCCTCTTTTACTTTGGCTACAGATTTTAGGAACCGATCAAAAGGTATGGGCTTCAATAAATAATCGGTTGCTTCCAAGTTGAACCCTTCCAAGGCATATTCCCGGTAGGCGGTGGTGAAGATCACATGAATGTTTTTGGGAATTATTTTGGCAAATGCTATTCCATCGATTCCTGGCATATTAATATCTAGGAAAATCAGGTCAATTTGTTCTTGCTGAACCATATTGAAGGCTTCATTGGCATTGTTTGCGCAGCCGATCAACTTCAAGTGGTCCACTTTAGATATAAATTCCCTAAGGATGTTCTGGGCTATAGGTTCATCGTCGACGATCAGACAATTCATGAGACCTTTGGTTTGATTTGGACAGTATTCAGTTGTAATTCGATTATAAATTGCCCATTTAGTTTTTGGATATGGAAAATATGGGCATCTGGATATAGGAGTTGGAGCCTTTTTTTGATATTCTGGAGACCAATTCCTGAAGAGGTAAAACTTTTCATATTTGCGGTTTCCTCAAAAGTGTTTTTAAGAAAAAACAGTACTGTTTCATCTTGGGTTTTGATGTTCAATTCGATCAAAGCTTCTTTTTCCTGTGGTTTGCCATGTTTAAAACTATTTTCCAATAGAGGGAGAAAAAGCATCGGCGCAATCATCAGCTGACTGGGCTGCTCTGGGAAACTTACCGTTATTTTGAAATTGGATTTGTGCCTCAGTTTTTCCAATGCCAGGTAATCCTGAAGGTGATCGATTTCATCTTGAAGAGGAACCAATGATTTTGGCGTTTGATAAAGAATGTAATCCAGTAGCTTGGATAGTTTTAGGATAAGTTCAGGTGTTTCATCACTTTTTGCGATGGCAGACCCATAAATGGTATTGAGGGTATTGAATAGAAAATGGGGGTGAATCTGCATTTTTAAATATGACAGTTCTTCTTTTTTGAGCAATAGTTCTCCATTGACCAGAGTATATTGAAGTTCTTGATTCCTTAATTGGATTTTATAACTTTCGCGATAAGCTGAAAAAAGGGTTGTCAGCAAAACAACGATATAAACCCCAATAATAATTAGGTAGAGGTTTTTGCTTAACATAAATTCATTGTCCAAGGTCTCCAGGGAATTAATAAAGATATAGCCGGAAAAAGCGGAAAGGGTAATTAAAAAAATGGAGATGATGATAGTATAAATAGTATAAACTAAAAACCACCAATGTTTTTGTTGGAAAAGGTAAGTTGGGATGATGTGGAAGCTGTAAACATTGACCATAGCCAAGGTAACAGGAAGGAGAAATGCCCCGAAAGTAAATGCGGGCCCTAGGTTAGAAATGGTGATACCGAAGTAAAAAGTAAAAAACAAAAGGGCTCCCACACAGATTAAAAGCTGCTCGAGCAATTTACGGGATACTTCAATTAATAGGTCTTTTTTGTTTGTCATTTAAATGGACAAGGTCTCTAAAAAAAATGTAATTCCAAAGAATTTACGATGGTTGACTGATTTAGGAGGATAAGTAACTTGCTAAACTGAATGATAATAGAAAAACGGCATTAACTTGCCGTTCTCTGATCTTGTTTGGTGATTCATCGCATTTGCTAAGGGGATGTTATCAATTTTACTACCATTGCAGTGTAACAAAAAATAAATGACATGAATTTAATAACAACTATTCTAGGTCAAACAATGGGCTTTTTTATTTTTGATAGGTTTGTTGAAGGTGGAGTTGGTGGGATGACAATGATTTTAGCCTGTTTGACATTGGCGATTTTTTTCACCTTTAAAGCTTTTACCCATTTGAAGAGTGAAGCATCTCTGTTTTTAAAATACAAGAGACTTATCAATCAAGCGGTGCTGTTAGGATTGGTGATTTCTTTTGCCAATAGCATATTGGGGTTGATCCAAGGTTTTGATGCCTTGGAGGCCACAGGTGGCGCTGCAGATCCTGCGATCATTGCCGGGGGGCTGAAAATCTTTTTGCTTTCACCATTGTTTGGTCTTATTGTCTTTACAATTGGCTATTCCATCACTTTTGTTCTTAGTTGGATGAGAAAAGCTGAATCTGAATAATAAGGTATTTGTAGCTTTAGTTGAAAGTCTAGCAGTTAACAGATGGGGTTTCCACCTGAAGAATACCAATTACTTTAGGACAACAATGAAGCTCTAATTGAAAATTAAAAGATTCCCATGAGAACATTTAACCATATTTACCAAATGCTGCTTGCACTTATCATTTGGGCAGCATTTACAGGTCTATTGGATGTGATTGTGCTAATACCTACAGCTTGAAAAGTGTGTTTTGATTATAGATGGGAGTGAAAGGAATATAAACTTTCACTCCCTTTATACTCAATTAAAACTTAATCGACGATTCACATTTATAAAAAATAAATGGGCCACCTTCTTACTTTATGTTTGGTTAGAGTTGGACTGGTCTTTTGTAGGTGTTTGTTTGCTTGAGAACAATGAATAAGTCCTGATTGATAAAGCAAAGTCCTCTGATCATTAGCCCATTGGGACTTCCATCAAAAGTACTTTAGATTTATCTAGCGCTTTTAGTTCTAAGCTTTTTGTATCCCATATACCCATGCCATCTCTTCGGGAAATTTCTTGCCCGTTGATTTCTAACTGGCCTTCTAATAGAAAAATATACACGCCATTGTTTTCAGGTGATTTTAAAGAATAGGTGAGGGAAATTCCACTTTCCAAGTCACCTAAATGAAACCAGGCATTTTGATAGATCCAAACTCCTTCATCATTTGCGGAAGGTGAAAGGATCTGAGCCAACCTGTTTTTAAGTGAAGAAATATCCAGTGTTATTTGATCATACCTAGGCTTGACATTTCTCTTGTTAGGAATAATCCAGATTTGGAGGAACTTAACCGCTTTGTCTTTATTCTTGTTATACTCGCTATGCGTAATGCCGGTTCCTGCACTCATGACTTGTATATCTCCTTCTTTGATTACTGTGGTATTGCCCATGCTGTCGCGGTGCTTTAGGTCACCTTCAAGGGGGATAGAGATGATTTCCATATTTTCGTGAGGATGAGCCCCAAATCCCATTCCTGGTGCTACCTGATCATCATTGAGCACTCTGAGCATGCCAAAGTGTATTCTTTCCGGGTCGTAATAATTGGCAAAGCTGAAAGTATGATGGCTATCTAGCCAACCATGATTGGCATGGCCTCGTGTGTGAGCTTTATGAAGTATAGATTTCATCGATTCTACGCTTTTAATTGGAGTAATTGAATCATTTTTTGTACACCTGAACTGGCTTGATCTTCGATGGCTGTCAAATTATCAACAAATCCAATTTCAGGAATCTTTACATCAATTATGAATTTTGGAATAGAAGAAGAAGCATATTGAATAAGACTTGCAGCAGGATAAACCAACATGGATGTTCCAACCACAGCAAATATATCTGCTTCTTGCGTTGCTTCAATGGCAGGCTCCATCATCGGAACCATTTCCCCAAACCAGACTATAAATGGCCTAAGTTGACTGCCTTTTTCACATTTGTCTCCTTCCTTGATTTCCCAATGCTTCATGTCATAGATCAAGCTGGGGTCTAGGGTACTTTGGGATTTGAAAAGTTCTCCATGAAGGTGAATTACATGATTTGAACCTGCGCGTTCATGCAAATTGTCTACATTTTGGGTGACAATGGTAACTTCATAGTCCTTTTCGAGTTGGGCAAGGCCATAATGGGCTGCATTTGGAGCGACTTCCAAAGCCTGCTTTCTCCTCTGGTTATAGAAGTCAAGCACCAAGGCCCTGTTTTTGTGCCATCCTTGAGGGCTTGCTACTTCCATGACATCATGCCCTTCCCATAAGCCGTTACTATCTCTGAAAGTTTTGATACCACTTTCTGCCGAAATTCCTGCTCCAGTGAGTACAACAAGTTTCTTTTTCATGGTAGTAATTCTTGAAGTTGATATAGATAGAATTAATTTTACCTGTTGTGCTGGTTCTATAATTTAGCAAAATTAATTATTTGAAATAATATTCTAAAATCTGACAATTGGAAGTGTTTTTTCTAGCAATTAAGTTTGTTTCCTAGGTTTTACTCTTCATTTCTTTTCCTTAGATGAAAAGAAACGAAGCAAAGAAAAATCAAGACACAGCTAAAGCTTCTTCCCACAAGGCCATCGCCGCCTCGCAGCTGTGTCGACCTCCCCGCAACAATGACATTTAAATTGAAAGACTTCAACCAACTAGCACAATGGGTTAATTTAGTGAATTAACGGCAAATCTAATTGGATGAAAAAATAAAACCGAGGCGTTCTACCTCGGTTTTTGATTATTTTTTCTTTTTGGCAAACCTTCCTTTTTTCTTTTCAGGTTGGTTTTCTATGATCTCAATGGTTTCATCATAGCTAAGGTCTTCTGCAACTTTGTCTTTTGGGATTTTAAAGTTGTTTTTGCCAAACTTGATATATGGCCCCCATCTACCATTCAGAATTTGAATATCCGGATTTTCTTCGAATGTCTTGATATGCTTTTTGGCATCTGCCTCTCGCTTGTCCTTGATGAGTTGGATAGCTTCTTCTTCTGTGATGCTCAGAGGGTCTAGCTCTTTGCCCAATGATACAAATTTGCTGTCATGTCTGATGTATGGTCCAAACCTTCCTATGGCTGCTACAATTTTCTTGTCTTCAAACATGCCCACATCTCGGGGAAGCTTGAACAATTCCAAGGCATCTTCAAGGGTGATACTTTCGATGAACTGACCTTTTTTTAGACTGGCAAACTGTTTTTCTTCATCTTCTTGGTCACCGATTTGAACCAAAGGTCCAAATTTACCTAATCTGGCGATGATAGGTTTTCCGGTTTTAGGGTCCTTACCCAATTCACGGGAAGAGCTTACATTGGCTCTTTCTACTGTTTCGGCTTCTTCTACAGTGCCATGGAACCTACTGTAGAAATTTTCAATCATATCATCCCATTGTTGTAAGCCGTGGGCAATGTCATCAAATTCCTTTTCTACCTTGGCGGTAAATTTAAAATCAATGACATTAGGGAAATGCTCTACCAAAAAGTCATTGACCACCATGGCAATATTGGTAGGGAAGAGTTTGTTTTTGTCAGATCCGGCGTTTTCGGTCTTTTCAGCTTTGGTAAATTCACCTCCTTTGATAATCATTTCGGTGTAATTACGTGGCTTGCCATCCCTAGACTCTTTAATGACGTAATTCCTCTTTTGGATTGTGGATATGGTTGGCGCATAGGTGGAAGGTCTACCTATCCCCATTTCTTCCAGTTTCTTCACTAAAGAAGCCTCTGTATATCTGGCTGGAGGTCTGGTAAAGCTTTGTCTGGCTTTCATTTCATTCAGATCAAGCTCTTGACCAATAGTCAAAGGAGGCAATAGACCTCTATTTCCTGCATCGTCATCCTCATCTTCATCATCTGTACTTTCTAAGTACACTTTCAAAAAGCCTTCAAATTTAATGACTTCTCCAGTTGCACTTAAAGTAAGATCAGAATTGCTAATAGCGATGCTTACATGTGTTTTTTCAAGTTGTGCATCAGCCATTTGCGAAGCAATGGCCCTTTTCCAAATGAGCTCATAAAGTCTTTCCTCATTGCGGTCACCCCCAGCTTCCAGGTTACTGAAATTGGTGGGCCGGATGGCTTCGTGAGCTTCTTGGGCACCTTCTGATTTGGAAGTATAGGTTCTGGCTTTATGGTATTCACTGCCAAAAGCAGATTGGATTTGGTTTTTGGCACTTTCCATGGCCTCCTGGGAGAGGTTGACACTGTCAGTCCTCATATAGGTAATCTTACCAGCTTCATAAAGTCGCTGGGCAATGGTCATGGTTTGAGCAACTGAGAAACTGAGTTTTCTACTGGCCTCTTGCTGAAGGGTAGAAGTAGTAAATGGAGCTGCAGGAGTCTTTTTAGCAGGTTTTTTCTCCAAGTTTTTGATGGAAAACTGAGCATCCAAGCATTCTTTTAAGAAAGCTTCCGCCTCTTCCTGGGTTTCAAACTTCTTAGGTAATTCAGCATTTAATACTTTTCCTTTGACATCAAATAAGGCAGTGATCTTATAAGATGATTTTGATTCAAATTTATCAATCTCTCTCTCTCTTTCTACTATAAACCTAACTGCCACAGACTGTACCCTACCTGCAGATAGCCCTGCTTTTACTTTCTTCCATAATACCGGAGATAGTTCAAAACCAACTAGTCTGTCTAGAATCCTTCTTGCTTGCTGGGCATTGACCAAGTCCACGTCAATAGATCTTGGGTTTTCAATTGCCTTAGTAATCGCATTTTTGGTGATTTCCCTAAATACAATTCTTTTGGTATTGTCATCCTTCAGTTTTAGGACTTCTTTTAGATGCCAAGAAATAGCTTCTCCTTCACGGTCGTCGTCACTCGCTAGGTAAATGGTCTCAGAATCCTTGACCAAACTTTTCAGCTGCTTGATTACTTCTTTCTTGTCAGAAGTGACTTCGTAGGTAGGTTGAAATTTGTTTTTTATATCAATAGCCTTATCGCCTTTTGGAAGATCCCGGACGTGACCATAGCTGGAAGCTACTTTGAAATCTTTTCCGAGATATCCTTCTATTGTTTTGGCTTTTGCCGGTGATTCGACAATGACTAGATTTTTTGGCATAATGGTTTTCTTTACTTTGGTAGCAATGTTTGAACATGCTCAACAAAATCCAAAAATAGACGCGATTATATTCTCCTCCAAATAATAATCCATCTCATATTGGTTTTGGCATGGTTATTTCAATGTAATATTGTAATTATTTTTAATGCATATCAAGGTAATATGACTAAATATCTCACTTTATTAAGACACGGCGAAGCCGAACATGGTTATGGTCAGTCCGGTGATTTCAAGCGCAAACTTACAAGAGATGGAAAGTATAAACTCCAGAGACTAGCTAATGTTTTAAAGGAACGCAAAGTTGAATTTGACCTTTTGCTGAAGAGTCCTGCAACGAGAACTGTGGAGACTGCGGGAATTATCCGAGATGCTGTTTTGCCACATGAAGATACAGAAGAGGGAGTGTTGTATTTGGCAGAAACTGATGACATCATTAAGGTATTAAATAAGTTGTCTGATGATATTCATAAAGTAATGGTGGTAGGCCATAATCCTGGGATCAGCGCATTGTTATCTTTTCTAACTAACGAATATCAAATAAGCCTTTCACCTGGGATGATGGCTGTTATTGAACTTCATGCGGATAAATGGGGAGTAGGACTATCTAGGGGGATGGGGACCTTGCAGGAAATATTACAATAAGGTTGAATGGCAGATTCTATTTTGTTGAGTTCAAGAGTCTTATGGAATGAGATTATTGAGTGTTTAATTATCACTTTTTTATATACAGAAATTCACAAATAATAAGTAAATTATAGTTAGTATTTTATCGAAATTAGCACATAGAATACAAGCTTTTTTAGCAGATTAAAACAAATTCAAAAAGATGAGCAGTAAAAAACAGGAACTTATTGACAGTTTTGACCCAAATGGAGTAGCCTCACATGGAAGTATTTTTGGTTTACCTTTTGATGATGAGTCAGCATCTTTGATTATAATTCCAGTACCTTGGGAAGTGACAGTTTCCTATGCCCACGGAACTGCGGAAGGCCCAGCTGCTGTGCTCCAAGCTTCAGCGCAAGTTGACCTTTTTCAGGATGATATTGTAGATGCATGGACTATGGGAATTCATATGCTTCCTATTCCTGAAGATATTCATATTAGTAGTACCAACCATAGGATTTTGGCTGGTAACTACATAGACTGGCTCGAAAATGGTAAATCCAAAGATGAAAAAGAACGCTTCTTGGCTGTACCGGATTTGATCAAAAAGTCCTGTGAGAAAATGAATACATGGGTATATGAAACGGCCAAGAATTACCTGAATCAAGGTAAAAAAGTTGCATTGTTGGGCGGAGATCATAGTACTCCTTTAGGGTTAGTAAAGGCTTTATCCGAAAAATATTCAAGTTTTGGTGTATTGCAGATAGATGCACATGCTGATTTGAGGGTTGCTTATGAAGATTTTGAATTTTCACATGCTTCCATAGCCCATAACTTCCTCAAGATTCCCCAGGTTGAGAAATTGGTTCAAGTTGGTATTCGCGATTACTGTGAAGATGAGGCAGAAAGGGCAGAGGATGATGACAGAATCACCACTTTTTATGATCATGAAATTAAAGACCAATTATATGAAGGTCGAACTTGGAGATCTATCTGTGACCGAATAATTGCTTCATTGCCTCGAGAAGTCTATGTGACCATCGATATAGATGGCTTCGATCCAAAATTATGCCCTAATACAGGAACTCCGGTGCCAGGAGGTTTTGAGTTGGACCAAATTATGTATTTGATGAAACTTATTGTGAAATCAGGAAAGAAGATCGTTGGATTTGATTTGGTAGAGGTTGCTCCTGGGCCAGGAGAAGATGAGTGGGATGGAAATGTAGGTGCGAGAATTCTCTACAGAATGTCAAATTTGATGGGAGTGTCCCAGTCAAAACTTTGGTGGAAATAACGATAAAGAGCCTGTTTTATAAGACAGGCTCTTTTCATTTATCAACTATTTTTAGGCTAAAATCCATGTGCTGTATTCTTATGGCATTTAAGATAGCCAGCATCGCAACACCAACATCTGCAAATACTGCTGCCCACATGGTAGCCATTCCTAAAGCTCCCAAGGATAAGACAATCAGTTTGGTCAAAAATGCCAGACCTATATTCTGCCAGACAATGCTTTTGGTCTTTTTACTAATGTCAATCGCTTGAGCTATTTTTGAAGGTTGATCTGTCTGGATTACCACATCAGCTGTTTCAATGGCTACATCACTGCCCAGGCCTCCCATGGCTATTCCAATATCTGCCAAAGCCAGTACAGGAGCATCGTTAATACCGTCTCCAACAAAGGCCACAGTATGTTTTCCATTCCCTTTAAGAGTCTCCACTCGCTTGACTTTATCCTGAGGAAGTAAATCACCATAGGCCTTATCAAGTCCCAATTCCTTTGCATATTCTATGGTGACATCACTTTTGTCTCCCGAAAGCATTACGATTTCAGAAATACCCTTTCTTCGGAGCAGTTGGATGCTGGATTTGGCATCTTCTTTCAAACTGTCAGCAATATTAATTTGGCCTGCATATTGACCATCAATTGCCACATAGATGGTGGATGTTTTGCTTGAAGTGGTTTGCTTGGGAATCGTGATTTGGTTTCCACTAAATAATTTTGAATTGCCTACTAGCACTTCTTTTCCATTGACCTTCCCTCTCAATCCTTTTCCTGAAATTTCTTCCATTTCATTAACGGGGAAGGTTTCAATGGAGTGCTCAGCGGTATATTCCAAAATGGCTTTTCCAACAGGATGTGTACTGTGTTTTTCGAGGCTGGCGGCTAGGCTTATCCATTCGGTATTTGCTGATTCCGGGGAGATTTCCTGAATTTTAAAGACTCCCTTTGTCAGTGTGCCTGTCTTGTCCATCGCCAAGGTTTGGATATTTTGCATTCGATCCAAAAAATTAGATCCTTTAAACAGAATCCCATTTTTTGAGGCAGCTCCGATACCTCCAAAGTAGCCTAATGGTATGGACACAACCAAAGCACATGGGCAGGAAATTACCAGAAAAACCAACGCTCTATACAACCAATCTGAAAATACATAATTACTGACAAAGAAATAGGGGAGTATAACTAAAGCTAAAGCCAAATAGGTGACGATAGGGGTATAGACTTTCGCAAACTTTCGTATAAATTGTTCTGTTTGGGCTTTTCGGGAACTCGCTGCACTCACCATTTCCAGTATTTTGGAGATGGAGCTGTCATTGTATTTTTTATGGACTGTCATAGTGAAGCGTCTTTCTAGGTTGACCATTCCGGCCAAAACATCTTCTCCTTTGCCTAATTTTTTTGGCTTACTTTCTCCAGTAAGTGCAGAGGTGTCAAACCTGCTTCCTTTATCAATGACTCTACCATCCAATGGGACTTTTTCACCAGGTCTGACTTGAATGACTTCATCCAACAGGACTTCTTCAGGGTGCACCGTCTTCCACTCACCATTTCTATTTACCGAGGCTATTTCTGGTCTGATATCTAATAGAGACTGAATATTTCTTTTAGCTTTTCTTACTGCCATTCCTTGAAACCTTTCTCCTAATTCATAAAAGAGCATTACTGCAACGGCTTCTGGATACTCACCAATGAAAAACGCTCCAAGTGTGGCTATTCCCATTAAGAAGAACTCAGTAAACACTTCTCCTTTTATTATTAAGCTTAACCCTTTTTTTAAGATGGGAATAGCTACAGGTAAGTAAGAAGCGACATACCAACTCACCCTTAACCATCCAGTAAAGAAAGAAACCTTATAGTGGTCCATCAACATTCCTGTCACCAGCATTAAAAAACAAAACACTAAGGTTCCCCAAGTTTGTAAAAACGATGTGGGCTTGGAGGTTTTGGAACGAGATTGTTCTGTTGTTTCACAGCTACAACTATGATTTTTTAATTCTTGGGGTGCCATAATTGTCTATTTACTTCCAAAAGTAAGCAATAAAGCAGTGCATAGGAATTGCATTTGATCGGAGTGTAAAAGATAGTTCTTACAACCAGAAATTATCAATTTTTGATAGAGCAAAACATTTAAAGCGTTATAAAAATTGGTATTTTAATAGAAGAAAAAAAGTTTTAATAAATCCATATCAATATGAAGTGGAAAGGAAGAAGAAAAAGTTCCAATGTCGATGACCGAAGAGGTCAGTCAGCAGGAGGGTTTGATGGAAGAGGGATTTCGCCAATGCTCATTGGACCATTGATCAAATTATTGTTTTCCAAAGTGGGACTGATCTTGATTGGCGGGTTTTTGTTAATTTCTTGGCTGACCGGAACCAATCCTTTGAATCTGCTACAAAATTTTATCGGTGGTAATGGTATGGTCAATGGAGTAGCAACTGAAGTGTATCAAGGAACTCCGGAAGAAGAAGAACTGGCAGAGTTTAGCAAGGTGGTACTGGCCGATACAGAGGATGTTTGGAATCAGTTGATGGAGGGTTATAGGGAACCAACCATGGTTTTGTTTACAGGACAGGTTAAGTCTGCATGTGGTTTTGCTTCGTCTGCAAGCGGTCCTTTTTATTGTAGTGCTGATGAACAGTTATACCTGGACTTGAGTTTTTATCGTGATATGATAGATCAATTGAATGCTCCTGGTGATTTTGCCCAAGCCTATGTGATTGCTCATGAAGTGGGGCATCATGTACAGCATTTGCTGGGTATAACCGAAGAAGTACATGGATTGAGAAGTCAGTTGAATGATACTGAATATAATAAGATGTCTGTAAAGTTGGAGTTACAGGCAGATTTTCTAGCGGGTGTTTGGGCTCACCATACACAAAAGATGAAAAATATCTTGGATGAGGGTGATATTGAGGAAGCTTTAAATGCAGCCAATGCCATTGGAGATGATCGATTGCAAAAACAGGCACAAGGAAGGGTGGTGCCGGACTCCTTCACTCATGGAACATCAGAGCAAAGGATGAGATGGTTCAAAAAAGGGTTCGATACAGGAGATTTGTCTCAAGGAGATACTTTTAACGCTGAAAGTCTTTAATTTGGATTGATATAAAAAGAGCGCTGAATTAACAGCGCTCTTTTTATTTATTTTAAATTTTGTTGCGATTAGTTATTAGTCGCATCTTCAACTTCGTCCTCAACATCATCTGCAGCATCCTCAACTGCATCACCTGCGTCTTCCATTGTTTCCTCTACTTTATCTCCAGCTTCTTCCACTTTACTTTTATCATTTCCACAAGAAGTTAAAGTCATCATACTACCTACTGCGAATAAAATTAGTAACTTTTTCATAGTTCGATTTGTTTAAAGTTTGAATTTGGTTTACGCGTTCAATAATACAAATACAAAGGTCATACCAGTTTTACTTAATTAAGCAGTAAATTGGGTAAAATAAATTTTAAGTGTGAAAAATAAAACCAGTTTTTAGCAAAACTGGTCACATAATGAGTTATATGGTTCTAAATGTCAAAGTTTCTGAAATCCAACGAAATCTTTTGTATTGATCAATTAAAAGGAACCAAATAAGTTTTTCATTACAATTCCCATCCAAAACCAGTTTGTAATACGTAATCGGTACTGCTCGCTCCCTCCACAGCTTGATTGTCAAAGTTAAGCGTAAAACCAGCTTTTATGTAAAAGTCCAAAGGAAGATCATACTTGGCATTGAAGTTAAAATCACTTCTGAAACGCCCTTTTTCTGTGATACCTGGATAAATAACCACACGGGAATAAAGGTTCAAGTCCCCAATATCATATAGATTAAGTTCAGACCCTAAGTAAGCCTCCCAGCTATTTTGAGTTGGGGCATCGCTTGAATAACGTTCTTTTACGTAGGAAGCACCACCTTCCAAACCGAAGTAGGCATTGTTGGTATGCAAGATATATTTACCAATACCCCCTGTAAAGTTACTTCGTATATCAAGTAGCTGCTCAGTGTTTGATAGAAATGAATAGTTCACGGGAATATAAAAATCTTTAGGTAAGAACTTCTTAAATGAGAAATTACCGTCTTCCCTTCTTGTCGGTTCCACATCATCTTGACTGGAGCGAATGAGGTTATATCCTGCATTGGCTGACCATTTTGACGCCACATAACCTAGCGTACTTGTAATCCCTGATTGCTTTAAATTATTGGCTTTCGTAAAGCTATAGTTTATGTCCACAGAAGCAGAAAGACGACTCCAGAAATCATCTTCATAAGTGGTGAAAAAAACAATTTCATCCACATTAACTTCTAGATCACCTTGTTCTACACTATTGATCAATACTTTACCAGGGCTAGAGGAATTTATTTTTCCGTTTAACCGCTTGCCTGATTGAAGTGAAATCAAATAATTTTGCTTGGAATATACTTCAATTATTTCTTCCCATTCTATGGTAAAATCGGAATCGCTATAGTCTGTTTCAATTTTCAGGATCCCTTTGTCCATGGATTTAATTTCCCCGACTATGATGTTTTTGTTTTTGAAAACCAAGGAGTCTTCTTGAGCCATTAGGTATTGAAAAGAAATGAGGCATAAAGCAATGAGTAAAGTTAATTTTTTCATATCAAATTAATTTTTGTCGGACATTCAATAATCATATCGCATCAAAGCATATTTGCTTCTTTTTGATCATTTTGTGGTTTTTCTAAAACCAGGAATACGATAATTTAGGTTAAGCATAAACTGGCTCCTTTTTCCAAAAACACCTAATTCAGTTCTTAAAATCCATCTTTTGTTGAACTGGTATTGGGATCCTAAAATTATGTTGAAGGGTGCAGTTACACGTTTTTCCAGTGTATAGTCAATGGTACCATCGGAATCTATATTATTAGAAACATTCTCCAATTCATTAATGATTTGGTTTACGATCACTCTTTGAGCAGGAGGGAGGGTTTCCGACCAGTCCCTAAGGGTGCCAATAAAGTTTCCGCTTCCAAATCCTGGGAAAATTTCTGTAACACCAATGCTTCCCCTTGTATCATTGGAGAGTTTTTGGTAGAATACTCCAACCCAAACTGCAAGGGACTTTTGAGGATAGGTTGGATTTCTTAGGGTATGACCAAACCGAATACTGCTATTAAATGCAGGTATAGGTTCTACTATGACATCAACATCTACAAAATTGTAATTATTGTCCCAAGCGATCCAAACGGGACCAACAGCCCCAGCTAAAGTAGCGCCCAAACCAAAGGACCTGGCTTCAAACCGTTGGGTAGTTTCAAGACCAACTGGAGCCAGCAGGTTTACTCGTGTTTCAGTAGTACCTCCTCCTAATATCCCATAAAGGTTCAGAAATGGGAACAACCAAATATCTGGTCGAACAGTATAAGCATTGGTGGTTGCAATGGTTGGACCAAAATCAATAACATTACTTAGGTCCACCTGTTCACTACCATTAAAGCCGATAGAGGTGCTTTCAATGGATATCTCTTGAGTTTGAGTAAAATACACTCCACTAATTCCATAGGCATAAGAAATATCATATCCTCTCTTATATGCCTGTTTACCTAAAAATGGAAGAGCATATGGATAGTCCATTTTTTTTAGGCTGTCAAAATAGGGCTTGTATGCAGGGTTATCAGATTTTCCCACTCCTTGAGAAAAAGCATCGAGGCTTAGGATAAAAAAAAGAGAAAAGAACCAAAGTAACTTATGTGGTCTCTTTATGCTAAAATTATACATGACTTTCATATGGTAATTGGTATAGTGTTTATTCTTCCTTAGCAACCTTACCGGCACCAATTGGAATTCCTACATACAAGTAAAATGCTCGATTATTAAGGCTTTCATTCGTATTGTCTTTTAAAATATCCGCAAGGCCTAAGTAATACCTAAAACCGACATTCATTCCATTTCCTTTCATTAGCCTGTAGCCTATTCCTCCAGCTAGGCCATAGTCAAGGGCTTTATAACTGTCCCTGATGTCCTCCGTAAAAACTAGGTCATCTTCATCTTTAATATCAGTGAAGAATTCGTCTTTGGCACCATGTAACAGCCCAAGTTGTGGTCCTGCTTCAATGAAAAACCTATTATCGAATTTATATTTCAGATAAATGGGTACATTAAAATAGCTTAAGCGTCTCCTTATATCTCCCTCGGACATTAGTTCATCTAGGCTTTGTTCACCTACTGGGTAGGTTGGGATTTTATGAGCGCCCAAGGTTGATTTTACAATGACACCTGTGTGGAGATAAAGATGCTCTTCCATTTTGATGTCAAAATAGAACCCCAAGTGAAAAGCAGAAACTGAACTGGAACTTGGAAGTCCATTGATATCTGTGAAAGCCATTCCACCATCTAAACCAAACTCAAGCTTATCTGAATTAAGTTTATCTCCTAACAGTAATGAAATCAATACTTGCCCTTGACTAATTTGAATAAAGGAAAAACTGATAATTAAGAGCAGGGTTAATTTTTTAAAACTAATATTCATTTAGCCTCAGTTTATGTTCAGGTAATGAGTTAGTTTATAAATCACCGGATTGAGCTTGTTCTTGCATTTCACTATTAGCATAAATGGCCATTTCTACACGTCTGTTTTTGGCCCTGTTTTCATCATCATTTGGATATTTTGGCTGAGTTTCCCCATACCATTTTTCAATTAACCTTGACCTGTCCACTCCGTTGTCTGCCAAGAAAGAAGAAACTGCTTTGGCTCTTTTTTCTGACAGTTGCATATTAAACTCATCTGAACCCGAATCATCGGTATGACCTTCGATGAGTATGTTGGTGTCAGGGTATTTCTGGAATACAGGAACAGCATTTATTAGATCTTCCTTGTAACTATCGCTGAGGGTGGCGGAATTGATCTCAAAAGCCAAACTGGCATCAAATGTTACATTAATTCCCTCATCGATTCGCTGCACTTCTGCGGTTGGAATGGCTTGGGCCAACTCTTTTGCTTGTTGGTCCATTTTCTTTCCAATCAAGTTACCTGCGGCTCCACCTATGGCTGCACCTGCTAAAACACCCCAAATACTTCCTTTAGAGACAGCTGCTCCTATCGCTGCCCCACCGGCTGAACCAATGGCTGTACCTTTCTGCTGGTTGTTCCAGTTGGCACAACTTACTGTCACCGTCAATATCAATGCATAAATGATTAAGTTTTTCATCTGATTTATTTAAAGAGGTTTAGTTACATACTAAGGCAGAAAACATGTCCATGCTCATATTCACCCAGCCCAACTCAAGTGCTTTACCAATGTCGGAACATAGGGTGCTTTTCTCTTCGGCCGTCATTGACTTTTTCAATTCCTGTGCTTTACTTGTTCCATATTTATTTTCTACCATCTTTAGGCCTACATTGCTGCGACTGATGTATACCTCAAGAGGATCATGCCCATTTTCCAAAGCTTGGTCATAAGCATCATACGCATCAAGATATTGGTTATGAAAAAGAGCCATGTCACCTTTTTGAAGTAAAAATGAGGTGTTCTCAGAATCCATTTCGATGGCTTTGTCTAAATACATCAAGGCAGTATCCTGTTCATTTAATTGTCTATTGTAGATCCTGGCCATCAGGGCATAGTTATTGGCCCTTTCTTTAGTATTTTGGTTCATCTCCGTGAGTTCGATTACTTTGTCCAACTCGGCTTTTGAACCAGAGGTATCACCTAATCCTTGAAGAGCGATTCCTTTTTGGAAATGCCCTCCTAAACTTTTGTTTTTGCTGACTTTTAAAGCTGCATCAGCCTCTTTGATGGCCCTGTCATACTGGCCCAAGGCGTTATAGGCTTCAGCCTTGCTAATAGATCCCAGTTCCTTGGCGTCTTTCGTCTTACAATTTCCTGAGAATTCATCCAACTTGGCTAATGCCTCAGTGTAAGATTGGGAGTTTAAAAGTGTATTTGCTTCTTCTAACAATGCGCTGCACTTCTTTCCCATTGTAAATGTTTGCGCTTTTATTGAAACGGTACATGTCAGACCAAATGCCATTACTAAAAACATCCGTATTGCTTTTTTCATAATGCTTATGTGTTTTAGATTATAGCTTCTCATTATGAGAGTTTTGATTTTTCTTTTACCGAAAACTCGAGTTGACTTTTCAAGCTTTCAGACCTATTTCATTTTCATCCAAACATCAATTTTTGATGTTTATTTTGGAAACAAGAAGATCAAAACAGCACGCCATCCCCAATCCGCTTTGGCTCCATCAGGAGCTGCCAAATTGAGCCTAGGGCCGATGACAACTTGCGTCTTTTGTTTTCCTAAACTTGTTACAGCACTTAAAGTAGGGTTAAGCCAAAGAGTGCCATTGGAGTTTTTCCAATCTTGTGTCCATTCCATATTGGCTCCCAACCCTGCTCCACTTGGCCAGTTATATACCACAAATGGTTGCACAAACATTTGACTGACATTACTTCTCTCACTTGAGCCAGCTACTGACCATATTTGATTGATCAAGCCGCCCAAGGTCCAACCATTGCTTTGTTTCAAAGCGACAGCAGTTGGCCCTACGCCAAATTTCTTAGTAGTCAAGAAATCATTGGTACCAATAGGTAACAATAAAGCAGGACCAACGCCCCAAGTAAGGTTTTCAGAGTTTTTTGGAGAAAAGAAAGCTGATACTACCGCGTCAGCCAAGCCAGACTGTTTGGTGTTTTCGCCAGTAATATTGTATTGAGTGACCACTGGAACAATAGCTCTAGTAATCATATTCCAATCATCATTGATGGAGATAGGCACTACAGGTTGGATATTTAAGGTGTTTTTGGTGCCATTATTGTTACCAATTCCATAGTCTGTATTGTTTTGAAAAGGCACAGATATAAGTGAGGCAATAGGGTTGGCCAGTTTCTTGGCCAACTCAGCTGCATTATCCTGTGCCATTCCGGCTTGAGTTAGTATAAATGCGAGTAGAACTAAAGTGTATTTCCAAAATTTTTTCATAGTGATGACTTTATAAAATATTTACTCTTCTTCTTGCACATCAGCGACTTCATACTTGTCTTTTCCATCTAACTGAACAGGCTGATAATAGGTGTCACCATATTTTACATAGGTTTGATCTCCTACTTTAACTTCTTCAGCCCCCTCTGGTAAATGTTCGACAACAGCTCCGGAAGTAGGAGGGACTACAGTATATCCATCATCACTTTTTTCATAATAGGTGCCTCCATAGTAGTAATTATTGGTGGTCTCATTGATGACGACATTTTCTGAATTATCTGGAAGTACTTTGATGGTAGCTCCGACAGGTGCCTCCACGACGGTATAACCTCCATTACTTTCCACATAGTACACGCCTTGGTCATAATGATATTTTTGATTTTCAACAGATATCACTATGGCTGTGGCAGCTAAAGTAGCCACAAAAAATCCCCATGGATGCCATACTGGTCCCCAATAGAAAGGTCTGAAAGGGTGATAGTAATAAGGATGGTAACAGTAGTACCTATATCTGCCATAACTGTAAGGAGGTCGGACGTAAGGTCTGGGGTTTCTCACCACAACAGTGCTTCTATTTCTTACATTAATATTGTTTCTGTTGTTGACATTGACGTTGACATTTTTACTATTATCAATGTTGACCCTGTTATTACTGCCTCTGTTGTTGCTTTTGATGTTGGACAAATTATTATTGCTTCCTCGATTATTTCCAATGTTTCTATTGTTTGAATTATTTTGGTTTCTTATGGTCTGATTATTTCTATTAGGAGTTGACCGTTGGTTAAGGTTATTAGGTCTGGATGAGGAGGTTCTAGCCCCTCCATTGATAGACCTTCCACTTGAGGCAGGTCTAGCGGCACTTCTATTTGCAGCTGGTCTTGCAGCGCCTCGGTTGTGATTTAACCTTTGAGCATTAGCTTCAATGGGCATATAAAGCATGGCCATAATTCCTATCGCCAACACAGATTGAATGAGTTTATATATTGATATTTTCATGGTGTTGTGGTTTAGTGTTTAGGAAGGATAGCTATTAATCTTGCTCCTGGAGGAGGTGAGAATTCAAATATGGAAGCAGGAATAACGGGATTAATTTCCCAGTTGGTAAATGTAGCTTCGTATTGAGGGAAGTTTTCTTTATCCTTGTGAATGATCAAAAGTTTGACAGGCAAGTTTGTAGCGTCGTTGGCTACCCAAATTTGGACAATCAAAGAATCATTGGAGGCGGCAATATGAAAGCAGTCTTTTCCATCTATTAGCTTGGATCCCAAAAACTTCAACTTATCGAAATTCTCCAGGAGATCATCAGTAAAAGTAGGGTAGAAGAAATCTGCAGCAGGAAATTCTACATCGTAGTAATAATTCATACTATCAATGGTACTTAGGATATTGTTCGGTGCATTAACTGTAGTATAATTATTTTCACTAAAGGAATAATAAGTGAACACCTCTCCATTATAATAAAAGCCTCGATGTCCATATTGACCTTTTGAATGGACCAACATTTTGTTTGGACCCTGCATATAAACTTCACTATCGTTGTGTTCTTTTTCAGTGCCCACTTCCATATTGGGAGTGTCGACCTCTGTAGTGATAGTATAATAACATGATTCGAGATCCCCTATGACTGAGGCCATATGATCCAAAATAAATACCGCTATAGGGTCGATATCCTCTTCCTGTTCTTGCGCAAAGGAGGAAATAGAGGGAATTGTTAAAACCAGAAATAATAATATTCTTTTCATATCAATTATAGTATTGTTTCAATTTTGGACTATTATTCTTTGGGTATTTTTAAAATCAAGGCTATTAAATTATTACTTTTCATTACAGTACTGAGGAGGCATACTGTGTTTTGGGGTGATTTCAAATTGTTCCGTTTATTTCCCATTTTGCTACAAAAAATCAATGACTTGATCCTGGCTAGAATTGCAGAACTTCTGCATCATCCAATAGAAATTTTATGTAATTATTGAATTAATTTAATTTACTAAGGATTAGTCTAGGAGTATTTAATATAAAATCAATAGCTGCCAATATTTATAGAATTTGGCATATGGGAATATTGTTGTTTTAAAGAGGTCTAGAAAAAATGTTTTATGTAATCAGACGGATTGTAGCCGGTGTGCTTTTTAAATGAAGAAATAAAACTATGTCGATCGATAAAACCACTTTCCTTTGCGAGCAAATCCATAGTCATGTCATGATAGGCTTTTTCTTTGATGATATTTTGGCTGTATTGGATGCGTTTTAAATTGACATAGTCTTGGAATTTAAGTCCGTTTTTCCGCTTCAGATAATCATTTAACTGATCTATTGAAATGCCCAGGTCTTTTGCCAATAGAGAAGGAGTGCAATCTTTTTTTAGATATGGGTGGTAGCTGTTTATATAGACTTCGATGGCGTCTTCATTTACATTTTTTGGTTTGCCCACCATGGTCTGGGGGTAGGTAAATGGGTTGGTTTTTATTTTGGAAGGCAGCTCTTTGTGGCTAATGTCTTTGATTCCAAATAACAGAAATGGCCTAAGAAAAAGAGAAAGGGATAAGAACAATCCACAAATGGCTTCTATCGTAATAGACTCTAAGAAAAATGTCTCATAAAAACCAAACATTTGGAAGATGAAGAAAGGTATAAATAACATTGTTTGAATGACCAAATAAGCCACAGTCCATCGAAGCCAATGAACATTGATATGTATAAAACCTTTTTTGCTGATGTTACGGAGTTTTTGAATCAGATTGACTTCCATGATCCAATAGATAGCCATTTGTATATGCAATGATATTATGATAATCTCTGCTATCCATAAAGTGGGGAGAAAGTATTGATAAAGGGCGATCAAAAAAATACCTAAAGGAAACACAACGTGCACAGAATGTTGCATGTTGAGAGTACTAGCTTTTGCCAATGTATTAAAATAGAGGTAATTCAAAGGCATAAAAATTGAAACAGCAAAAACTATAAATACGTCGAATAGTGAAAAATCAAATGGGGAAGAGCTAGTGTTGTTGAGGAAATACAGGATGTGCCATACGAATAAGGAAAAAAAAGCTATTGAAAGAACCTGTTTGGACTTTTTTTGGCCCTCAACCAAGTTAGGGTACCACCATAAGATGATTGCAATCATCATCGAAGTAATGGCAGCCATAAAATGAATGATTGTGTTCAATGTCAATTGTATTGGCATGGGTTCTTCTAGGTAGTAGTCAGAAAACTTCCGATGTAAAGATTTGAAACACTTCAGTAACTATATGATAAATAATTATTGAGTCTGAAGTGTTAAAAAAAACATCTTATGCCCTAAAGTAATGAAATGACGATTGAATTATGGGTGATATAATGTTTAAAATGCCAAGAATTATAATGTTTTGAAAATCAGTGATTATTTGTATTTTTTTATAAACTCCGAAGGTGTTTTTCCAGCAAATTTTTTGAAGGCTGCGGTAAAAGAATTTCTATTGGAAAAGCCACAGTCGTAGCCTAACCCTTCCAGGGTAATGTTTCGCCATTCTCCTTCAGCAATTTTCTTTTTACAATACTCAATGCGATAACGATTTAAAAAATCACTGAAATTCACTCCTTTTTCTTTATTGATAAAAGAACTCATTATATAAAGAGGGACATCAAGATCTCTTGACAAATCTTTAAGGTTATACCCTTGGTTAAGGAAAGGTTCATTTGATTCAATGTGTTCTGTAAGTTTGCTATCTATCTCAATAATTTTGGCTTTGCTTAAGAATTTTGATGAGTTAGTTGATGAGGCCTTTACTTTTTCTACAGCAGGAATTTTATCATTAATAGGTACTAATACTTTGGAGAGACCATAAAGTAATTCAGGTCTACTAAATAAATAGGCGGCACTAAGAATGATAACAAAGGCACCGGAAAAGTCACTAATGATATGGTTAATTGAGTTTTCAAACGGTGAACTATTATTAATGAAATAGGGGTAAAATAAGAAAAACTGCACACAACAGAAGAAGAACAGCCAGTTTACAGTAGTTTTATTGGCTTCTTTTACATCATTATCTCCATGTCTCACAAACCGGATGATCATCCATATCTGAAGCATCCAGTAAATTCCAAAAGTAATGTGATACAATACGATAATAATTTCTGAAGGAATGATACCAATTTGATTAGAAACACTTGATGTGATGATCGGGTCGTTGATCAAGTTTTGCAAGAAAATGACTTTTTCTTCATGGGGCAAAATCAAATAGGGGATGTAATCAATTATTACTAGTGCGAACGGTAGAAAATGCAAAAGATCTCGCTTTCTTGGGTGCTCTTTTTGTAAAACGGAGCGTATATACAAAAAGGAGAGGGGGGTAAAGAGGAAACATAGGATGTTCCCAAATTTATACATATCAGGCAACTTAAATAAGTAATCACTTCCCATGATTGCTTCCCCTATTAAATTGAGTGTGAGTATAATAAAAGTGAAACTGAGCAATTTTCTGGATTTTTGTTCCGAATTGGGGAAGGCCCACAGTATAACGGCAGTTACAAGACCTACTGTTATGGCTAATAGGTATACAACAGTTAAAGGGTTTATGTTGTTTTCCATAATCTAAAAATATCAATTTTACAATTCAATCAAGAAATAAAATTGCTCTTAGAATTAATGTGATTTCCTTGAGCATCTACTTATTTTAATTAAGTGCTATGCTTTATTTTATAGTTATCTATAATTTAAAAACATAAAAAACTTTGAATCAATTTTCAATAATATAACTACTACAAATATAAAAGAAATAACCAAAAGATAGTTTGTTTATAAAAAAACTTGTTTGAGTGATAATATAAGCTTCAAATGATTGGAAATTGAATACTCCATTTGTTACATTAAATTAAAACTTAATTTGTCCAAATGCACTATTTATACTCGTTTTCAAAAAAATAGTTGTATAAGAAAAATATAGTTTAAGTTAATTTTTTGTTAATTAAAGGATTGAATAGCTTACTGTATTAAGCATATGACCTAATTTTTATTTTGTAGTGATAAAAACTTTGCACATGTCTTACTCATTTTGGATTAGTACTTTAATCATTAACTATTTCTGAAAAACCCAATAATATAATTGCCTGTAATAATTGAAATTAAATTTTAGTTTGAATAAAGCTTTATTGTCAAACATTCAACCTTAAGGCGGGTATTAATTGAGTTTTTTTGCAAATAATTAGCGAATTCATTCAATTCTCTAGCATTTAAATTTTTGAATTTCACATTTAAAAGGAAAATTGTTGTGAACTACATTCCTGATATCTATTTCAGAAATTATAATTCAAATGTTCATCTGTCTTAAAGTGTTAAGAATCTACAGTTTAGTTTTTGAAAACGGATTTTAATGTTCGTTGCTTTTAACCAAGTGAATTGATTTGTTTCATGCTTTTTAATGATGTTGAACCTCCCAAAGTTACTTGGAGTGATTTGATATTATTAATTAAAACTTACTTAAAGCCATGGTCATAAGACAAAGTGCCATATTAGTTTTAATTGCTTTTTTTAGTTTAACTGATCAAATAGCATATGCGAAAAGTTATAAAGATGGATCCGCTACAGCATTCACTTATCATGAGGCCTTTGTCAATGATTTAATCATAGATCAAACGGTGAATAATAATTCTCCTGAAGTTGGAAGCGAGATAATTTTGACACTTTCTGTGAACAATAACAGTGAAGATCCTGCAACGGGTGTGGTTGTAAGCAGTCCATTGCCCAGTGGATTATCTTATGTCAGGGACAATGGTGGCGGTACTTATGATTCAGGTTCTGGTGAATGGGGAATAGGAGGGTTGGATCCCAATCAGTCCATTTCTTTAGAAATAACAGCCAAGGTTAATGCCAGTGGAAATTATCAGGTTAATGGAAGTGTGAGTGGAGATCAAATAGACTTAGTTCCTTCAAACAATTCAAATTCTCTGACAATTACCCCGATTCCGATTGCAGACGTATCTATTGGCAAAACGGTAAGTTCAATGACACCCAATATTGGAGATGAAGTGACGTTTACCATAATCTTGGACAATATGGGGCCATCTGCTGCCAGCGCTGTACAGGTGGAAGATCAATTACCAAACGGTTATTCATATGTTTCCAGTAATGCCAGTCAGGGTTCTTATAACAGTAATACAGGAATATGGAATGTAGGATCAATAAGTTTTAATGATCAGGTCACTCTAAACATTAAAGCAATAGTGCTTCAACCAATTGGTAGTATCAACTATAACAATACAACAAGTGTTGTTAACCAAGCAGAGATTGATCCTGTTGCTGATAACAATACAGCTTCTATTTCTACCGAGCCAGTTGCTAATCCTAGTTGGACCATTAGCAAATCCAGTAACACGCCCAATTATTCCAGTCCAGGCGATGAAATTATTTATGATATTAGATTAGAGAATACCGGTAATGTGAATATCAGTGAGGTAAGTCTTGTGGATGAACAAGTGGACTCAGGTCCAAATCTGACCAATGGCGATAGTAACGGGGACAATATTTTAAATCCTGGAGAAATTTGGGTTTTTAGGGCTACTTATAATGTGACCCAAGAAGATATAGATAATGGTTCGTTTACCAATACCGTCTCGGCTCGGGGAAGCCCTTTGGAGGGGGATCTTGATGAAGTAACAGACCAGGAAACAGTCAATGCCAGTCAAAACCCGTCATGGATTTTATCCAAGTCCAGTACCAGCTCACCCAATGAATTTGATCGTCCTGGAGATGTATTGACTTATGAATTGATAATTGAAAACACCGGTAATGTTTCTATCAGCAGCCTAACCCTCTCCGACAATCAAGCAGATGAAGCGCCGACTTATATCAGTGGGGATGAAGATAATGATGGGGTTTTGGATGTAGAAGAGTCATGGACCTATAGCGTAAGCTATACCGTGACTCAAGAAGACGTTGACAATGGATCGTTTACCAATAATGCTGCTGCTTCAGGGGTTGCGGCGGGAGGAACCCTGTCCGATGCTACTGCCACTGAAACAGTAAATGCTGTACAATTACCTGCGTGGACCATTAGCAAATCCAGTGTGACTACACCTAATTCCTACACCAATGTAGGAGATGAACTTATTTATAGCATTGATGTAGAAAACACTGGCAATGTTTCTATTGCTAATGTAAATATTAGTGATCCAGGTGCGAGTTCAGGTCCCGAATACAGCTCCGGTGACATCAATGATAATAATGTTTTAGATGTAGGAGAAACCTGGACTTATACGGCTGGTTACATAGTCTCACAAGAAGATATTGACAATGGTTCTTACACCAATACTGTTACTGCTTCAGGAGATCCTTCTGGAGGAGATTTGCCCGATGTGAATGATACCGAAACCATACCGGCCAATCAGGAACCTTCTTGGACTCTTTCCAAATCTGCTATTACTACAGGAGGATATACTGATCCTGGAGATGTCATTGAATATGAAATTTTGGTTAGTAATACAGGAAATGTTTCCATTTCAGAAGTAATTATAGACGATGAGGAAGCGACAAATGGAGCTGTATATCAATCAGGTGATTCGGATAATGATGAAGTGTTGGATGTGGGTGAAACTTGGGTGTATACGGCTTCCTATGAGGTTACTCAAGAAGATATTGACGCAGGCAGTTATACCAATACGGCCACAGCTAGTGCAGTTCCTGCTGGTGGAAATATAGATGACCTAACTGCCAATGAAACGGTGAATGCCAACCAAAACCCCAGTTGGGAGATAAGCAAAACCACAGGGGAGGTCAGCTATTCAGAGTTGGGTCAGACTTTGACTTATGAAATCACCTTAACCAATAGAGGAAATGTTTCTATATCGAATGTAGTGGTCAGTGATCCGCAGGCTACAGAAGGACCGACTTACCTTTCTGGTGATGTAGGAGTAGATGAAATAATGGGGCCAGGGGAAACTTGGACATACTCAGCGAGTCACGAAGTCACCAATGAGGATCTTGATAACGGTTCATTTACCAATACCGTGACCGCTACAGGCGATCCTGCTGGAGGAGTTTTGGATGAGACAAATGATGAGATAACCATAAACGCAGTACAGGATCCATCTTTTACAGTGTTAAAAGTGGCTGATAAGAATGGATACAGTGAGGTTGGGGAAGTAATTACCTATACGATTTACCTCAATAATAATGGTAACGTTTCTTTATTTGACCTACGAGTTACTGACCCCTTGACCCGTTTGGATGATGGCATTGATGTATTCTATGCAGGAGACACCATATCATTTACGACTACCCATACTGTTACCCAAGAAGATATTGATAATGGTAGCATTGAGAATGTTGCTTCCATTTCAGCAACGGATCCTGAGGGGAATGAGTTGACGAGTAGTGACGATGAAATTATCAATGCTTCTCAAACTCCAAAACTGACCATTAGTAAGTCTTCTGCGCAAACAGAATACGATGCGGTCAATGAAGAATTGGTATATACCATCCTAGTTGAAAATACAGGTAACATAACCATTGAAAATCCTGTGGTCAATGATCCTCAAGCAAGCACTGGCCCTACTTATCAGTCTGGGGATTCCGATTCTGATGGAATTCTGGATGTAGGAGAAATCTGGACTTACACTGCTACTTATTTAGTTACCCAAGAAGATATAGATAATGGTAGTTTTACCAATACCGCAACCGCTTCAGGAGATCCTGTAAGTGGCACACTTAGAGAAGAAAGTGCAAGCGAGATGGTAAATGGTATCCAATTACCTGAGTGGACCATCCAAAAAACCAATACCAATACACCAAATTCTTTCTCCCAAGCTGGTGATGAGCTGACCTATGATATTGTGATCACCAATACCGGAAATGTTTCCATTAATAATGTAGACGTTTTTGACCCAACAGCTACCACAGGACCAATTTATCAATCAGGAGATGTGGATGGTGATGAGGTATTGGATGTAGGAGAGTCATGGGTGTATTTGGTAACCTATACAGTAACTCAGGCCAATGTAGACGCTGGAAGTTACTCCAATACCGCTTCAGCTAATGGAAATTCAATTGGGGGCACCCTCCCAGAAGTGAGCGATGAAGAAACTGTTGTTGCGGAGCAAGTTCCTGCATGGACTTTGACCAAAACGGCCAATAAGGATACCTATCAGGAGGTAGGAGAAACTATTACTTATAGCATTGAAGTGGAAAACACAGGCAATGTGTCTATTTCAAACCCAGTGGTGGATGATCCCCAAGCTAGCAGTGGCCCGACTTATCAATCTGGAGATACAGATAGCGATGGACAGATAGATCCTGGAGAAATTTGGGTTTATCAAGCTAGCTATGTTGTAAGTCAAGAAGATATCATTAATGGTAGTTTTACGAATACCGCTACTGCTTCAGGAACTCCTTCAGGAGGGGATTTGACAGATGCCTCGGATGAAATTACAGTAAATGCCATTCAGGTTTCTGAATTAAGTTTGGATAAATCGGTTTCACAAGCCACCTACTCAGAAGATGGAGTGGTTCTGGAGTACACCATTGTAGTAAGCAACAGTGGTAATATGCCTGTCTCTGATATAAATGTTTCAGACCCTCTTCTTGGGATAGATGAAAGCATTGATTCACTTGACCCAGGAGACAGCCAAACTTTTACCGGCTCCTATACGATTACACAAGAGGATCTGGACAACGGCAGTATAACAAATGTAGCTACTGTATCAGGGGAAGACATTGAGGGAGCTTCAGTAGATGATACAGATGAGGCTACTTCCACTGCCATTCAAAATCCATCTATTAGTATTGAAAAAGAGCTCAGTGATGAAGGCTTTAGTGAAGAGGGAGACCAGCTTAATTATACTATCACCGTAACCAATACAGGGAATGTTACCTTAAGTAATGTCCAAGTAACGGATCCATTGACTGGTTTGGACCAAAACATCCCTTCATTAGAACCGGGTGAATCCGTTGATATCAATACAACTTACACAGTTACACAAGAGGATGTGGACAATGGTGTGGTGACCAATACAGCATCGGTTATAGGCCAAGACCCTAATGGAGCTGATGTTTCAGATACAGATGATGAAACAATCAATGGAGCCCAAACAGGAGATTTAGATGTTAAAAAGACAGTAGAAGAAAGTGGGTTTTATGAAGCTGGAGATGAACTACATTACACACTTACGCTGACAAATAATGGAAATGTTGATGTAACGGATATCACATTGACTGATCCTTTGACCGGCCTTACAGAAACGATTGACTTATTAGAGCCTGGAGAAAGTCTGACTTTTTCGACCACCTATACAGTGACCCAGGAAGATGTAGATAATGGAATGGTTTTGAATACAGTTAATGTCACAGGAACTGATCCTGACGGAAATACAGTAACTGATACAGATGATATTGCACTTAACGGATCTCAAAATCCAGAACTTACCGTTAACAAAACTTCCGTAGAAAGTGAATACAATTCTGCAGGGGACGTCATCACTTATCAAATAGTTATTACCAATACTGGAAATGTGACCATTACGGATATAGTGGTAACTGATCCATTAACTGGGGCTAATGAGACCATTCCAGAATTGGCACCTGGAGAATCATACACAATTAATACTGATTATACCGTGACAGCTGATGATGTTTCCAATGGAAACATTGCGAATGTAGCTACAGCCACAGGTCAAGATCCAAACGGAAATGATGTAAGCGATGGTGATGCAAATAATATTTCCATAAGTGGAACAGATAGGTATGAAATAAGGATTTTAAAAGATGTTCAGGAATTTGGTTACAGTGAAGCAGGCCAAATATTGAACTATACGATTGTAGTCCGAAATAGAGGGACTGTTTTATTGGAAAATATTTTGGTTACAGATCCATTAACTGGACTAAATGAAACAATACCTTCTTTAACCCCTGGCCAAGCAGAGACCTTTAATGAGACTTATACTGTCACACAGTTAGATGTTGATAATGGAATTATAAATAATACTGCAACAGCAGCAACCAATACTCCAGTTACCTTAAGTGAAAGTGTAGATGAGTCGATTGTAGGAGCACAGACACCAGCAATAAAATTGAGGAAAACGGTGGAAGAATCAGGTTATGAATTACCAGGAGAAGTATTGACCTACAATGTAGAAGTAGAAAATACAGGTAATGTGACTTTGAGTACTGTGAATGTAACTGATCCTCTTACAGGTTCTGATGAGACTTTGGCAAGCCTTGCTCCTGATGAAGTTCAAACTTTTACTTTCAATTATACAGTTACCCAGGAAGACGTTGATCGTGGATATGTTGAAAATATAGCCAGTGTCACCTCAACAGCTCCTAAAGGAGAGATAATTGAGGATGGAGATACGGTCAGGTTAAGTGGGGCTCAAAATACCAAATTGTCCCTAATTAAGACAGTTTCTGAATTAACTTACAACCAGGTTGGTAATGAGTTGAATTATACCATAACCGTCGAAAATACAGGTAACACCACTTTATTTGATCTATTAATTGTTGATCCTTTAACGGGCTTAAATGAGACAATTAGCAGCTTGTCTCCCGGAGGTAGTGAAGAATTCAATGAAACCTATGTGATCACCCAAGAGGATTTGGATTTAGGAGCAGTAAATAATACAGTTACATTATCGGGTGAAGATTTTAATGGAATTCCGATAAATCGTGAAAGCTCAATTAGTGTTCCAGCTTCTCAAAACCCTCAACTAACCGTCACTAAAACTCCAGACATCACTACGTTTGACCAGATAGGAGTACTTATAAATTATGTAATCACAGTATCTAATACAGGTAATATTACCATCGAAAATATATCTGTAACCGATCCAAAGGCAAATAATGGCCCAACATATCAGTCTGGAGATGTCAACAGCAATAACATTATGGAAGTTGGCGAAACTTGGACTTATTCTGCAGATTATACCACTATTCAGGAAGATATAGATAATGGAGGCTTCACCAACACAGTTACTGCGACTGGAGATCCAGCGGGTGGAAACTTGTCCAATGGTATAGCTTCAGCAACGGTTAATGCGGTTCAGAATCCTGACTGGACCATGTCCAAAACCAGTACCAATAGTCCTAATAGTTATAGTAATGTAGGGGATCAGCTTAGCTATGAAATAAGCTTAGAAAATACAGGGAATGTTTCAATCCGCAGCATTGTAATTACTGATGATGGTGCTGATAATTCTCCTGTCTTAACTTCCGGAGATAGTGACAACGATAATGAGCTGGATGTAGGAGAGATATGGCTTTTAGAAGCCATCCATACAGTAACCCAAGCGGATTTGGATGCGGGTAGTTATGTAAATGTGGCCATGGCATCAGGAGTTCCTGCCGGAGGAAGTTTGGAAAATATCAGTGATGATGAAACCGTCAATGCTATCCAGATCCCCGCATGGACACTTACCAAAAACAGCACCACTGAACCAAATTCTTTTAACAGTCCAGATGATAAGCTGAACTTTGAAATACTACTAGAAAATACAGGAAATATAAGTATCTCGGAAGTGACTTTGTCTGATCCTTTGGTTAGTGAAGGGCCTACTTACAGAGGTGGGGATAGTGATTTGGATGGCGTGCTTGATGTTGGCGAAATTTGGACTTACACCGCTAAATATACTACAAGCCAGACAGATGTGGATCAAGGTGAGTTCCTCAATACTGCTACAGTCACTGGAACCCCAGCCGGAGGTGATTTGGCGCCAGCAGTAGGAGAAGTAGTTGTGCCGGCCATTGAATCTCCTGCCTTGTCCATTACAAAAACAGTGGAACAATCTGGGTTTACAGAGCCTGGAGATATATTGAATTATACCATTACTGTAACCAATACCGGTAACCAAACCATTTCCAATCTTACCGTCAGTGATCCTTTGACAGGTTTAGAAGATGTTCTTTTAAGCTTGGCTCCAGGACAATCAAAAGTGTATAACGAAGTTTATACGGTTACACAAAATGATTTGGATATAGGTACAATTGAAAATACAGCCACAGCAATCGGGTTTGATCCGAATGATAACGAAATCTCAGATGAAGATTCAGAAATTATTAATGGCTCCCAGTCTCCATCTATTGATATCTTAAAAAGCGTTTCTGAAAGTGGATATATCCGGGCAGGTGATTTGGTACTTTATAGGATATCCGTTGCCAATACTGGTAATGTGACCCTTTTTGATGTCAGGATTACAGACCCAATGATTAATCTCGATATTACATTAGATGAACTGGCCCCTGGTGAGACCGAAAGATTTAATGACTTTTATGCTATAAGGCAAGAGGATGTAGATAGAGGTGAATTGGCTAATGTAGCCACTGTAACAGCCACAGATATCAACGGTGGTACATTAACTGATAGTGATGATGAGCTATTGATAGGTACTCAGGTTCCAGGAATGACAGCTTCCAAAGCAACCACAATAGATACGTACGATTCAGTTGGGGATATTATTAATTATACCATTTCTATTACTAATGCTGGAAATGTTACTTTGTTTAATGTACTGGTAGAAGACCCAAATGCAGAAATAACAAGCACAAACCCAGTGCCTAGCATTTCTCCAAGAGAAGTAGTTGTCCTTGATGCTATTCATGTGGTAACCCAAGCAGACATAGATGCTGGAAAATATATAAATCGTGCAACTTCCAATGGTTTTGACCCCATGGATGTTCCCATTGGTGCAACAACCAACCAAGTAACGGTTCCAGCTACTCAAAACCCATCGATCAGCATTAGCAAATCTACATCAACAGCAGACTATGATGAAGTTGGTGACATCATCAGTTATACCATAGAAGTTGAAAATACAGGGAATGTTACTTTGACAGATATCCAAGTATCTGATCCAAAAGCTGAGTTTATTTCCCCAACAGAAATCCCTGTCCTGGCGCCGGGTGAATCTGTCGTTTTAGATGCGCAGCATGTGGTAACTCAAGCAGATATAGATGCTGCTGAATATGCAAATGTTTCCCATGTAACGAGCAAAGACCCCAATAATGCGAATGTCAATGATGACTCTAATCAGGTAATTGTTCCTGCCATCCAAAGCCCTTCAATGGAAGTGGTTAAGTCCAGTGACCTCAGTACCTATAGTGAAGTTGGGGAAGTAATTCCATACGAAATTACAGTTCAAAATACAGGGAATGTAACTTTATACAATATCACTATTTCTGATCCAAAAGCGGAAGTCCTAAGTGGTAGCCCAATATCGGTTTTAGTGCCGGGAGAGTCAGCAGAAATCACTGCCCAACATATCGTTACCCAAGCTGATTTGGATGCTGGAAAATACACCAATCAAGCCACAGCTTCAGGTTCGGATCCGTTACAAAATGCTGTTGTGGAGGTATCGAATGAAGTAGAGTTGACTGCTGTTCAAACCCCTTCCTTTATAATTAGTAAATCTACTTCCACGCCGACTTATTCCGCTGTAGGAGATATAGCCCTTTATGAACTCAAAGTAGAAAATACGGGTAATGTGACCTTGTCAAATATCATTGTCACAGATCCGAAAGCTGAAATTACCAGTGGAAGTCCCATTCCTACATTGGCACCTGGCAAAGTTGCCAACGTGGCTGCTGAGCATTTAATCACCCAAGCCGATATAGACGCAGGAAGCTATACTAATATTGCCTTAGCTTCTGGAATTGATGTCAATGGAGAAAGGCTATCTACCAATTCAAATCAAGTAACCATTACTGCGATTCAATCACCTGCAATTGAGATCACCAAAACTGCTGATCCAACTAGTTATGAAGAAGTCGGTGAGGAGATTAATTACACAATTATTGTGACCAATACGGGTAATGTAACCTTGACAAATGTCCAAGTAACGGATCCTTTAACTGGACTGAATGAGTCAATTGGCACATTGGCACCTGGTGCAGAAAAACCTTATGAAACCCAAATCAGCATCACCCAAGAAGAGCTGGACTTTGGTAGTGTTATTAACACCGCTTCAACCAGCGGCTTTGATCCTAATGGAGCTGAAGTAAGTGATGAAGATGATGAAACAATAACAGCAGTTCAGGATCCTTCTTTAACCCTCACTAAAGTTGGAGATAAAACAAGCGTTTCGGAGGCTGGAGAAGTAATTAACTATACGTTGACAATTACAAATGATGGAAATCTTACGGTATCCAATGTGAGTATAAAAGACCCTTTGACTGGCTTGGATGAACTACTTCCAACCATGACTCCAGGTCAAACTGAGGTATTTAACGCCAGCTATCAAGTCACCCAAGCCGATATTGATAGGGGATCAATTCCTAACACAGCCACTGTCAATGGACTTGCGGCTAACGGAGATTTGGTCAATGACAGTGATGATTACGAAGTGCTGGCTGATCAACTTAAGTCATTGGAGATTAGTAAGCGAAGCAATGCATTTACTTACAGTATGGAAGATGAAGTACTGGAGTATCAAATAGTGGTAGGAAACACTGGAAATGTAACGCTGACCAATGTTTCGATATCCGATGCCCAATTAGGATATGAGCAACCTGTAGGAACCTTAATGCCTGGGCAAACTGCTGTATTCACCGTTAGTTATTCCATCACCCAATCCGATTTGGACAATGGAAGCTTTGTAAATACGGCAAATGTCACCGGCCAGGCACCAGATGGAGAAACTTTAACAGATGAAGATTCATTTACTACCAGGGCTCTTCAGGCTGGAGCAATTATGGTAGAAAAATCTGCTACGCCTAGGTTCTTTAACAATGCAGGTGATCAGATCACTTATTCGATAAGGGTTACCAATAAAGGTAATGTAACGCTATCCAATATTATAGTAACGGATCCATTGACAGGAATGAATGAGACCATTCCAAGCTTATCACCTGGTGAAGAACAAATCTTAAATACCATTTATGAGGTTACCCAAGAAAATGTTGATAGCAGGTCAGTACTTAATAGGGCTACAGCCATTGGCAGCACTCCAATGGGAAGTGAAGTAAGTGACTTTGATGAGTTCAGAATTTATTCATACGGTACTCCTGGAATTGAAATCACCAAATCAGCCACGCCAGTGACTTTTGACCAAGCAGGAGATGTGATTGAATATGTATTGGAGGTTGAGAATATTGGAAACCTAACCTTGGAGAACGTAGTGGTTTCTGATCCACTTACCGGGTTAAATGAAACCATAGCTACATTAGAGCCAGGCCAAGTTGAAGTATTCAATACCTCTTATGAAACTACACAGGAAAACATTGACCAAGGAGAGTTAGCAAATACTGCCTCAGTATCTGCAACAGCTCCAAGTGGCAATGAAGTAACAGATTCAGATAGGGCAGTGGTAATTCCAATTCGATCTGCCAGTATGGAACTGGTTAAGACCGCCGATCCAAGTTTGGTTAGTGAGGCAGGGGCTACTATTTTATATTTCTTTGAATTGACCAATACAGGAAATGTCACCTTGACCAATGTCCAAATTGTAGATGAAAAAATTGATTTTGATCAACAAGTAGGCACATTGGCACCTGGACAGTCCGTAAATTACTCCGCGTCCTATGAAGCTACCCAAGAAGATATAGATGCTGGGGTTATCATTAATACAGCTCAAGCTAATGCGCAGGACCCATCTGGAGAAGGCCTAAGTGTCGAAGATCAAGCAACCGTTCTGGTAAGAAGATCTGGCAACATAAGTGTCACAAAAGTTGCTGATGTCAATACAGTGACTTCAGCAGGTGAAATTATTCATTACAACATTGAGGTTACTAACTCTGGAAATGTCACCTTGACCAATGTTCAAATAACAGACCCATTGACTGGAATGGATGAAAACATTGGTAGCTTGACCCCAGGAGAAAGCCAGCCTTTTGAAACCAGTTATAATGTCAGTCAAGCAGATATTGATGCTGGTGAAATTCCGAATACAGTTGTTGCACAAGGAATCACACCGGCAGATAGAACCGTAATTACCGAAGCTGAGGAGTTGGTTACCGCACTGAAATTAGGTAGCATCCAAATTGAGAAATCAACAGAGTTACCTTCTTATAGTCTTGTTGGAACAGAAATTCCATATACCATCACGGTTACCAATAATGGAAATGTAAGCCTTACGGAGGTAATGGTAAATGATCCATTGACAGGTATGGTACAATCCATTGAAATCTTGGTGCCTGGTGAAAGCCAGTCTTTTGCAACAAGCTATACCACCACCCAACTAGATCTGGACAATGGCCAAGTAAGGAATATAGCCACCGCAAGAGGAAGGACTCCTCAAGGTGTTTTGAAAGTTGATGCAGCTGTGGTAGAGGTACCAGCAGAACAAATGCCTGCACTTGACCTAGTGAAAACAGCCGATGTAAGCAGTTTCTCTGAAGTAGGTGACGAAATCAACTATACACTTGTTGTAACCAATACGGGTAATGTAACCTTAAATAATGGAACGATCTCTGATCCTTTAACTGGCCTGAATTTAAGTGGAGGTACATTGGCTCCAGGCGATAGTAAAACATTTGAAACTCAATATGTCATCACACAAGAGGATATAGATAATGGGCTTGTGAGCAATGTGGCGACCACTAGTGGTAAGTCTCCATTGGGTGTGACCGTAACAGATCAGGCTGAGTTAGTAATAAATGCCAATCAAAGTCCATCCATATCACTTATAAAAACTTCAAGCATTAGCACTTTTGATGAGGTGGGGGTAAGAATCACCTATCAATTGACAGTGACCAATACCGGTAATGTAACTTTAACTGATGTTCAAGTTACAGATCCATTAACTGGGATGGAGGTGAGTGTCGGCAATTTGTCTCCTGATGAGGAAAAAGATTTCACGACAAACTATTTGACTACACAATCAGATTTGGACGTTGGTGCTGTGATAAATGATGCAGTTTCTACAGGCTTGGATCCGTTAGGTGAGATGGTAAGTGATACGGCTCAAGTGACAGTTTCTGCAATTCAAGAAGCTTCCATAACACTCGAAAAAGCAGCTGATAGATCCAACTACGAAGTGCTCGGGGAAGTGATCAGTTACACCCTTGTGGTAACCAATACGGGAAATGTTACTATGACCGATGTTCAGGTTTCAGATCCATTGACAGGAATGAATGAAAATATCGGAGATATGGCTCCTGGAGATGTAGAGGAATTTACATCAACCTACACAATAAGTCAGGTGGATTTGGATCAAGGAAATGTGACCAATACAGCTACTGCAGTTGGGGTAGACCCTGAAGGGGCCTCAATATCAGATAGTGATTTTGTGGAAATAAACGCAATTCAAGAACCATCAATAAGTCTGGAAAAATCCACTGAGGCTACTACTTATGATTCAGTCGATGAAGTGATTTTCTATACCTTACTAGTTACCAATACCGGTAACGTAAGCTTGGAAGAAGTAACTGTAAGGGATCCGCTAACGGGTTATGTAGAGAATGTTGGAACTTTGGTTCCTGGAGAAAGTAGGACGCTTACCACAACTTATACAGTCACTCAAGCTGACTTGGATAAAGGTTTGATTACCAATAGGGCCACTGTAGTTGGAGTTGATCCGATCGATCAGAGAGTGAGTGATGAAGCTGCAGTAAGCATTGAGGCCAATCAGTTGATTGAGATTGGATTGGACAAAAAGGCCAGTCCTAAGACTTACTCCCAAGTTGGACAAGAGATCACCTATACCTTAACCGTGACTAATGAAGGTAATGTGACCTTGAAAAATGTATTGACTGAAGATCCATTGACTGACTTCAGTGAAGTAGTAGCTGAGTTGCTACCTGGACAGAGCGAAAGCTATGCTATTTCCTATTTGATTACCCAAGCTGATTTGGATCGTGGTCAATTGGATAATGAGGCAATTACTTCTGGTGTAGGTCCTGAAGGAACAACCGTAGAGGACAGTGACACGGAGCAAATCTTTGCATTGCAAAGTCCAAGCCTTTCGGTCGACAAAACAGCGAATCCAAAAACTTATGCATCACCTGGAGATGTCATCACCTACACCCTTGTGGTGACCAATACAGGCAATGTTAGTTTGAGGGCAGTGGATGTGGAAGATCCTTTGACGAATTTTGATCAAGTGATCAACTTGATGGCACCAGGAGTTTCTCAGACATTTACTGCAAGCTACACGGTGACTCAAGACGATATTGACAATGGAAGCATAACAAATACAGTTTCGGCATCTGGTATTTCCCCAAGCAATGAAAGCGTGACAGCAGAGGATAATGCCAAGGTTGTGGCTTTACAGGCCGGATCGATTGAGATAGAAAAAACTGCCAATCCTAAGATTTTTGAATTTGCAGGAGAGGTAGTTAACTATACCATCACCATTACCAATACAGGTAACCTTACCTTGACCGATTTAGAAGTCATAGATGATAAGGTTGGGTTTGCTGAGAACCTTACAGTATTAGTACCTGGAGAAAGTGAAACATATACCTTGGACTATACATTGACTCAAGAGGATATAGATGGTTTGATTTTAATCAATACCGCTTCTGTAACAGCTACCACACCTGATGGTGAAACTGTCACAGATACCGATAAAGCAGCTGTAGGAGCAAGAGGGGAAGGCGCCATCGAAGTGAAAAAGACATCTGATCCTAAGCTATATAATGAGCCAGGTGATATCATTACCTACACTTTGGAAGTGGAAAATATTGGGAACGTGACCTTGTCCGATGTGGTTTTACAAGATCCATTGACCGGATTTGTCCAAAATATAACTGAGCTTCTTCCTGATGAAATACAGACTTTCACCATCGACTATATAGTGACTCAAGATGATATTGACAATGGTTTGATCACCAATACTGCTACAGCAGAAGGAACCACTCCAGTGGGTAAACTGGTAAGTAGTGATGATAGTGCCGTAGCAATAGCACTAAGGTCTGGAAGTATAGAATTGGTGAAATCAGCTGACGTGGATGTGTATGATGAAGCAGGTGATGAAGTCAATTATACGTTGGTGATCACCAATACTGGAAATGTCACCTTGACCAATATTCAAATAACAGATCCATTGACGGGATTTGACCAAAGCATTCCGAGCATGGCTCCTGGACAACAGGAAACCTACAATGTTATTTACACGGTCACTCAGGACGATGTGGATTGGGGAAGCATCAGGAATGTCGCTAATGCGACTGGTACGACCCCCGCAGGAAATGCAGTCAATGATAGTGATGAAGTCCGAATTAGAGCACTGAGAGCTTCCAATGTGGATTTGGAAAAAACGGCAACTCCAAAAGTTTACTCTAGCCCAGGGGAAATCATAACCTATACTGTCAAGGTGTTCAATACCGGAAATACAACTTTGAGCAATTTGACCGTAGGCGATCCTTTGACGGCTTTGTTGGAAAATATTTCAAGTATTGTTCCAGGAGATTCTGTTGAATTTACCACCAGTTATACAGTCACTCAAGCTGATATTGATCAAGATGAAATTATCAATACAGCGGCTGTGAGGGGATTTGATCCAAATAGAATTACCGTTGCTGCAGAAGATGATGCGAGGGTTGTTGCACTGAGGTTGGGAAGACTTCAAGTGGTTAAGGAAAACCTCACCGAAAATTATAATGCAGTTGGGAATTTGATTAACTACACTGTTGATGTTTCTAATATAGGCAATGCCACATTAGTGGATGTAAAAGTAACGGACCCATTGACAGGAATGGTTGAAAACATCACTCAGCTAAGTCCAGGAGAGACAGTGTCATTTACCACGAGCTATTCCGTTACCCAGGTTGATTTAGATGCTGGTGAGGTGAGCAATACAGCTTCAGCAATCGGTTTGAGTCCAAGTGGAAGGGAAGTGGAAGCCTCCGATGATGCGTTGGTGCCAGCTGTAGAACAAGGTGCTGTTGCCATTACCAAGACGCCAGATGTTTTATCTTATAGTGCTGTAGGGGAAATTGTCAATTATACTTTAACGGCTACCAATATTGGAAATGTAACGCTTTCCAATACGCGTGTCATTGATCCATTAACCGGCTTTGACCAAGCACTTGGAAAGCTTGCTCCTGGTGAGTCCAGAAATTTGACGACCAGTTATACCATTAGCCAATCAGATTTGAATAGGGGGATGGTTACCAATATGGCTAGCATTAGCGCAGTTACTCCGTCTGGAAAAGTCGTAAAAGATGAAGCAAGCGCTGCGGTAAGTGGTGTACAGGAGCCTGCCATTAGCCTGACCAAGTTGTCCAATAAATCGACAGTTTCAGAAGCTGGTGAATTGATTACCTATAGCTTAACAGTTACCAATACAGGAAATGTAAGCTTACATTCCTTAGCTTTGGTGGATCCGTTGACCGGACTTAGTGAAACGGCTACAACTTTTGCTCCTGGTCAAACTGCTACTTTGGAAAGCAGTTATGAGGTCACCCAAGCAGATATAGACGCTGGACTTATCATAAACAACGCTTCCGTGCGAGGGCTCTCTCCAATGGATGTTTTAGTGGAGGATAATGCTAGTGTGGAGGTAACAGTTCTTCAGGAGCCAAGTATTGAATTGGAAAAAACAGCCAATAAACCTTCTGTTTCACAAGCTGGTGAGATGATAAGCTATGACCTTACGGTCAACAACATGGGCAATGTTACTTTGACGAATGTTACCATTATTGATCCACTTACTGGACTGGAAGAAAATATCGGCGATTTGGCTCCTGGACAAAGCGAAACCGTTTCAAGTACTTATTCCGCAACACAAGTGGATATTGATGCAGGAGAAATAAATAATACGGCCAATGTGGAAGGAACTTCTCCTCAAGGCATTGCAGTAGAGGATAGTGCTTCTGCTCAAGTGTTGACAGAAAGGACTCCTAACATCCTCATAGAAAAAACAGCGAGCCAAACCAGCTACAGTGAGGTAGGGCAAGAGATTAGATATACCTTGACAGTGACCAATACTGGTAACGTAAGTTTGTCAGAGGTTTCAGTGACTGATCCATTGACAGGTACAAATGAAGGAATGGGAAGTCTGTTGCCAGGCGAATCTGCTTCTGTAGAAACGAGTTATAGTATTGTGCAAAATGATCTGGATGCGGGCAATGTGCTCAATACCGCAAGTACTAACGGAAGATCTCTTGATGGAATAGTGGTGGAAAGCGAGGATAGCCAAGAGATCTTTGCCATCCAGCAAGGAGAGATCAGTTTGGAAAAAACAGCTGATCAAGAAAGTGTCAGCGAAGCTGGTGAAATCATCAATTACACTTTGGTAGTGACCAACACTGGGAATGTTACCTTGACAGATGTAACGATCTCAGACCCTATGGTCAATCTAAATCAAAACATCGGTACGATGACTCCAGGCCAATCACAGGAAATTTCTACCCAGTATATGGTTAGCATTGAAGATGTTGCCAGTCAAACACCTATCATTAACCAGGCAGTGGCTACTGGTACGGATGTCAATGGCGAAATAGTGACCGATGATAGTGAAGCCCGCGTGACCATTCTTTGTTCTAGTAATACCTTGGTTACGGGCAGGGTTTATGTGGAAGAAAATAGTATGGCTTTGGAAAACATGCCTGTATTGTTGATTCCTGCGCAAAGCGATCGAGGAAGCGGTCAAATGGTGCTTACTGACGAAAATGGACAATACACCTTTGAAGGTATCCCAACAGGAAGCTATCAGTTGACTGTGTTTGATAGGAATTTGAATAAAAATCAAGGGCTTTACGCTTTAGGTTCTAACAGTCAAACTATCAATGTGGAAGTATGTAATTACCAAACTATTGATTTTGCTTATGCTCCATCTGAAATACCGATTATTCATGGTTATGCATGGTATGATCTGAATGGAGATGAAATCCAAAATGAATGGTTTGATGCCAACAACGATGGCCTTGTAACGAAAAATGCCATTGAACCGGGAGGAACTTTTAATGTAATTGAATGGGAGTGGTTTGATTTTAATGGTGACGACAGTTATGAAGGGATTGAAAATGATGGCGAGCTTAATAAAGCGGGCTTTGGAAATGCTGCTGGATTGAATATCCAAATAGAAGGACCAAATGGTTACTTCAGAAAAACAGCCATTAATGAATATGGATTCTGGAGACACTTCCTACAAAACACTGATCCTTATGGTGAATATACCATCACCCTGATTCCTGACAGCACATTTGCCCAAAATGGCATTACGCTAGCAGCTTCTGGTTTAGTGAAAATGCTGCCAAATAGCGGCTCCAGAATGACGGGTATTCAAGAAAATCTGGTTTGTGAATTTACCACAGAGCAAGTGCTCACGCAGGTACTATCGGTTGATAATGTTCCAGACTTTGACTACGGCTTGACCTGTAGACTGGAAGAAGAGTTGATCATTGCCAATGATGATGATTTTGGAGAATTCTTCTTGAGCTATGATGGTATCTTGGGTAATGTGCTTGAAAATGATTTGTTCGATGGATTACCTGCTTTACCGGAAGATGTGCTGATTGAATTTACAGATACAGATGGTTTGATCGGGTTCTTTGTTGCCGATAATGGTGATATCAATGTGCTTCCTGGTATCAATGAAGATAGAACGTATACGCTTCATTATGTGATCAGGGAAAGAGGAGATGAAGATAATTTTGATGATGCCATTGTCACTTTCACTTTGGTAAATGATGAAGTGGATCTCGCAATCAGCAAGACATCCTTTGATAAAGAGATTTACGAAGGAGATGAATTTGAGTACCAGATCATTGTGAACAATGTGCATGATACCGATGCGACCAATGTCACCATAGTGGATGTCATCCCAGATCAACTTACTTATCTCAGCTCAGAAATAGCTACTAATAGTGAACAAACTCTGGTCAATACCAATGTAATTGGCAATGAGGTGACTTGGGCAATGCCGTTACTGCCAATTGGCGGAGAGGTAATCATTACTGTTAAAGTCAAAGCTGGTGACCCCGCCAGTTTGGTCAATACAGCTATCGTCTCCGCATCGGAAGAAGATGTAAATCCTGAAGATAATACCGCCACTGATGTCAACGAAGTTCGTCCATTCAGAATTCCAAATGTCATTACGCCTAATGGTGATAATGACAATGACACATTTGAAGTGCTTGGCTTAGGTAAATTTGAAAGCAATAGAATTACGATATTCAATAGGTATGGAGACCACGTGTTTGAGAAAGAAGATTACCAAAATGATTGGAGCGCAGAAGGTCTGGTAGCCGGTACCTATTATTATATTTTATTGACCTATGATGCAGATGGTACTGAGCATGAGTTTAAGGGATGGATTCAAGTAATCAAAGAGTAGAAATCATGAAAAGGACTTTAAAAATATTTATCATTGGCTTTTTGATTGGAAGTTTTGGCATTGGAAAAATCTCCGCCCAGCAGCTCCCCCAGTTCAGCCAGTATATGTTTAATGGCCTGCATATCAATCCAGGATATGCAGGCTATAAAGGTGAACCTTATATCCAATCCACTTACCGAAGTCAGTGGGTTAATTTTCCAGGCGCCCCCAAAACCTTCACACTGACGGCCGACCTCAGCGCCAATGAAGGAAAAATGGGATTTGGGATCTCTTTTTTGAGCGATAAGCTAGGTCCTGCTAATACAAATGGCGCTTTGCTTACTTATGCTTATAGAATTCAAACAGGGGTGAATTCGTTTTTGGGTTTGGGAATTAGCGGTGGAGTTTCAGAATATGCGATTGACGGCTCCATGTTGGATCCTAATGATTATCCAGATGCAGAGCTTCCGCAAGGGAGGGTGAATCTTTTTACCCCTAACCTGAATGGTGGTATCTTCTTCAATACTACCCGATTTTATGCAGGATTGAGTGCTTACAATATGATTGGGAAAAAGTCTTTGGAAAGAGAGGATGTTGCTTTGGCTTATCATGACTTTCACTACTACTTGACTGCAGGATTAATGATTCCTGTTTCTGAAAATGTCCAGCTAAAGCCCTCATTTTTGATCAAAGAAGTGAAAGGATCACCTACGAATTTTGATTTAAATGCCATGTTTTTGTTTTATGAGAGAATTTGGTTGGGAGGTTCTTACAGGGCAAATAGTAAGCTGTGGAATGACAATTTGGAAGATAACTTGAACAACAGAAATGCGCTTGCATTGATTCTTGAAATTTTTGCTACTAACAACCTCAGGATTGGTTATGCTTATGATCATAGCCTAAATGTTTTGAACAATTACAGAAACAATAGCCACGAAGTGTCAATAGGCTATTATATATCACCTAAAAATGTTAGGATAAGAAATCAAAGATGGTTTTAATCGATTTTTGTAAATAAACTGTTTGTAATCGTTTTTGAGTTGTTTGTTTTTTGTTTTTCAATTGTTTGTTTGTTGTGCTTAGTTTTTGCAGTTTTTCTACTGTATTTATCTTTCTGATATTTTATGTTGTGCCGTTTTAAAATAGTTTATCGTCTTATATCTTGTTGATAATAAGTTATTTATTTGCTAAATTAAGTAGATAGAATACTAGATATTGTTTTTGTCGATCAAACACCAAGATACACCACAAAACTGTTTAAAATGAAACGATTCATTGGACTTTTAACCATCGCATTGGTAATTGTCATAGTCTTGATTTTTGTGACGAATCCTGAATTGCTAAATAAGGCATGGCTCTATATTATTGGGTTTATTGGTTATATCGTGATGCTTGGAGAAAAGGGTGTTTCAGCGGTTAAGAAAGCATTTGGTAGCGATAAAATACCTCCTGATAATTTGAGTCAAAATATCCCAAAAGAACAAGCTGTCAATGAGCTTAACCTAATTGAACTTGAAAAGAAGGTAGCCGACGTGGCAACCCAATTAAATAATGGCCAAATAGAAGGTAAAGCGCTAGGAAACGGAACCATTACGATCCTGAGGTATTTGGATGATGGTGAAAGTACTTTAGGGTTGTTGTTTTTAAGAAACCAGTTCTTTGCCTATACTTTAGAAGATACATTTAGAGTAGAAAAAGTACATGGAAAAACCAGAATACCAGAGGGGTTTTATTCTGTTGATTTTTTAAAGGAGCAGACACCCAAGACGCTGACTTACCGGAATAGCAGGCCTTGGTTTGATTATCATTTGGAAATTAAGGACGTACCCAATTTCAGCAATATTTACATCCACGTAGGAAATACCCATGAAGATACTAAAGGATGCATTTTGATAGCTGATGGGGTAAATGCGAGTACCTCCAAATCTGTTGCCATGTCAAGGCAAGCCTATGAAAGGTTCTATAAAAAAATCAGCAGTTTACTGAAGTCCAATGAGAAAGTCAATATTCAAATTTATGATGAAGACTGGTTTGAAAAAAGCAAAATGACCACCATATGAACAAATTTATTCAACAAAATAAACTAGCTATCCTGCGGGTAGTGACCATTTTTATAATGGTGATACTTTGTGCTGTTTTGGTTTATTTCCTTCTTGATAAGCAAGATGAAAAGGGAGCAGACATTGGCGAAACCCAACAGTGGATAGGGGTGGGAGCAGTCTTTCTGGTCGGAATTGCTGTAGTGTATAGCGTGGTTGTCAAATATTTCAGATCACCAGAAAAGAAGAGAAGAATATACCGAAACAAGTACCATGATGTGTTTTTCAAGGGAACCGTGATTTTTGCCATTTTATTGGCAATAGGAGGAAATCTGTATGGGTTACTTTCCTATTTTGAAGGAGGTAATCCTTATCGGATTGTCGGACTATCGATTACGGTGATTTGGTTAGCGGTGTTTATGATCTATTTTGTGTGGTCGGTGTACTTTTATAATATCAACTATGGAATCACAGATGAGGAGTGGGAAAAGATTTTTAGGGCAAAAGAAATGAATGAGTTTGGTGTCACACATGATGATCCGGGCCTTGTGGAACCGCTTTACAATCCTTATCGAAGTCAGACCTTTGGTCTTCCTCCTGGAACAGTTCGGGGCATGATTGCCTTTACATTGCTGATTGGTGGAATTTCTTTATTGATCAGTAGTTATGGCCTTGATTATGTTTCCAACGCTGAGGTAGCCCTTAGGGCAAAACAATTTGAATTTTTTGAAACAGCATTTTTGATGATGATAGCATTTTATTTTGGCGACAAGTCTTTGAAATACCTTCAGAAAAGATGGAATGGAAATCAGAAACCAACGGAAGATAATGAGGAAGAAAATAGCCAAAAAACTTCTGGTAATCCTCTGGAAACAAAAACTACTGAGACCTTTAGCTTTCCTACTTCGGATCCAATGGCCATTGAGGACCAAGCTTTTTTGGAAGAAGATGAGATGTTTGCAGAGAACAATAAAACAGCAGATTTAACCAAGCCAGTTACCCAACTAAAGAATGCTTTAAATACTACTCCAACACCCCCTGTTACAGCTATAGGTTCTGCCTATGTGCAAATCATGGACAATATCAATGCGAAGTTATTGATAGATGAGGAAATCAAAGAAGCCTTGGTTGAATTGAAAGCAGAAAAAGAAATTGAATTGACCCTACCTATTGTAAAAGCTGTTATCTCTGTGGAATCTTCCGGGAGAGGGCATTTGAAGGATGGTAGGGCAAAGATTCTTTTTGAAGGACATAAATTTTGGTATTGGCTGTCCAAAGCTGGAAAGAAAGAGGAAGAGTTGGCTGAACTTCAAAAAGAGCACCCCAGCATCATTTACCCAAAGTGGACCAGAGAATATTATGGTTTAGGGAAAGAAGAGTACAAGCGCTTGGAATTAGCCAAAACAATAGATGAAAAAGCAGCAGTTTATTCAGCCTCTTGGGGGCTTTTCCAGATTTTAGGAGAGAATCTTGAAAACAATATTAAAAGCAGAAATTACAAAGACGTAGCAGAATTTGAGGCAAAGCAGCATGAAGCAGAGTACTACCATTTTCTTGATTTTCTTGCCTTTATCCAATATAAAAAATTGAAAGGTAAAGCTTTGATCAATTATATCGCGGAAGGAAATGAAGGTGGATATGATTGGGCATCCTTCGCTTATGGCTATAATGGCAGAGGTTATAAGGTTAATAAGTATGATCAGAAAATGGAAGCAGCTTATCTTAAATTCAAAAAGGAATTGGGATGATTGGTTCCGTTACATATCGTTTCATATGCCATGTTTGCTGTTGTGTTTGCCTGATATTTTTCTCTTGTAATCGAGATGAAAGAGCATTGGTGGTGGGCAAAATACAACTTGCAAGCGATTTGTCCACTACTGAGTTTGTGATTGATAAGGTTGTCTTTGGCACAAAAACCAAGAAACTGTTGTTGATCAATATCAGTGAAGCGCAGTTTTTGGCTTATTCCAAAGCAACGGTCAAGACTGGAGTGGATCTCAGCAAGATTAGCCCAGAGGATATCATAATTGATAGAAACAAAATTGAACTGAAACTTCCAGCAATTGAAGTAATCAACTTTTCTTATCCTCCATCCAGTTTTGTTGAGGATACTTTAGTCTCTGATACCAGGTCATTTCTAAATAAAATCAATATTCGAGACCAAGAAGAGTTTTTCCGATTGGCTGAATTGGACATTCGATCCAACCTTCAATATATGGGGTTGGTGAAAACCTCCCAAGACCATACACGAAAGATGTTCAAAGTACTTTTGAGTTCTTTGGGGTATAAGGAGGTTTATATCAGCTTTAAAAGTGATGAGCTATTAATTCCACAGGTGAATCTACTGGCGGATCAAGATCAAATTGTAAGTCCATGATTGGTTTACTATTTAAAAATTGGCGCTTTATTATTGATATCCTATTGGTGATAGGAGTAGTGATTCTATTGTTTTGGTGGAACCCTATGGGGATTTTTGGGGGAGGCCTTAAGTTAGAAGACACAGCCAATATGGTTACTGAAGTCAATAAAATTGGCGAGCTTGTGACGGCCGAATATTATGGAGAAGTCATTACTTCCATTGATGAAGCCAGGCTTAATCCGATAAAATCAGAAGACATCAAAGAAGAAATTGGTATCCTACAGCTTGATTTGCTGGCGGCTTTAACCAATTTAACTAACTATCAAAAAAGACCTGTGGATCATAGGGTAGAAGAATATAGGGAATCCGAAAAGATCAATAATTGGAGAAGGATTATCAAGCATGAAGTAGACAGTAGAAATATCATGGAAAAGTTGGCGTATTTAGGGTATTTGGATGAAATAGCTGCCGATCCATTGTATGATGATCTGATGGAGTTTTTGTGGAGACAAGAGTTCGAACCTGCAACTGATAAGGAACCGAAAACCAGGGATCTTGAAAAGACCATGTTTCAACTTTATAATGGTCTTGATAATCAACAACCATTTAATGAAGAATTGAAAGTAGCTTTTATCAGTAACTATCATAGTAACCTCAATGAGAATTTAAGTAGAAAAGAGTCCAGAAAGAGATTGACCATGATCGGCAGAGGATGGGTAAAAGCAGGTTTTGATTTTGGAGAACTGGGGCCTGAGTCGGTTGTCTATTATGAGGACAGGGGAATTGTACATATTATAGGTTTGACCCCTAAAATATTGAATGCGGATATAAACCCTTGGTTTATCCCGGAAAAGGGAATTCCAGGTTTTCAGATTCTGGATGAGAAGGGTCAGGTAAATTTCCATGATGCCAAAAGGGTCAAACAATACTGTATTGATAAGTTAACCATGTATGCTTATCAAGCTCAGATTCTGGAAAATGCCAGAAAACAAGGAGAAGAAACCTTGAAAAACCTTTTTTCTCTTTTGACGGGTCAAGAGATCAAACAAGTCGTTTTTCATAACAACCCATTTATTGAATTTGCGAAAGAAGCAGAGGAGGATGAATGGATAAGCTATTCGGAAGCTTATTTATTTGATTCTTTGTTGAGAATGGAAATAAAGAAAATAGACTCTCTCAAAAATACGGTACAAAACCAGTCAATCAATAGGGGATTTGCTGAGGAAAATGAGAAGATCATTGTTCAAATTCTCGAAAGGTTCCAACAATATCCCTATCAAGATGGTAAAGCCAAATTCAATTATTTTTCCCTGCAAAAGAGCCAAATAGCTGAGGACAGTTTGATTGATAAAAAGGAAATTGAGTTACTACAAAATATGAGAGTGGGACTTAGTTTTGGGTCAGAAATAAGCCAGATTCAATATGCAAATGTTTTCGATACTTTGACAGGATATTGGTTTGACCATCCCTTGAAATATGCTAAAAGTTATAATGAGATGCTGCATGCACTCATTGAAATGGATTTGGGCCTTACTGATGTAGAAACTGCTACTTTAGCAAAAACTGAATTTAATTTGTTGATAGTGAAAGATAGTATTAGGGTTTCCCATTATGAATACTTAGATCCCAATGAAGAAAAAGTTCTGTTGTCGTATTTTTCCAAGAACTTTAGTGACAGTTTATATACCAATTGGCTCTATCCTATAGCCCTAAATTTGGACAGTTTATATGCTTTTAAGGAAATGGATAAGCCTTTTGAGGATAGTTTGTCCATAGCGTCAGAGAATGTACTTCCAAAACGGACAACTGGTTTTTGGTATTTTGACTCTTCCTTGAACCCAACAGAGGCTTTTGCCGTCAATCTCAATCCTGAAAGCCTTTTGCCAAAACCACTGCTTCTTAAGTTTGAAACAACTCCATACCTTTACCACTCTGAATTTGGTTTTTTAGGAAAGGGAAACTTTAATCTCACTGTAAGCGCGGACGCTCTGTCAAATAAAAGAATACTCAATGAGCAGCAAACCAAAGAACTGAGCGGTTTTCTTAGCCTTATGATCCAAGTAAGGATGGCAGAAGATTCCAAATCACTTTTGGATAAAACGACTGATTGGGTCAATAGTAGAACCAAAGACAGAAAGGGCGCCCAAGTTTACTTTACCAAAAGAGGCTTTCAAGTGAAGTAGTTATGGAGATTGACTATTTGATCTTTTTCACATAAGTTTCAAATACATTTCCTGAAAAGAATTTCCCGAAAGCGGAAATAGAACTTAAGCTCTCTGAAGTGCCCGAAACATTTACAGCTTTCATGGTGGTCAGTTGCTTCATAAAGTCCTCCGGATGAATTTTAAGCTTGCCTTTTCCTAATATTTCTCCTGTTGAATCAGCTCCTTTCTTGATAGTGATGAAGAGGGTTGTGGTATCTTTCCAGACGTCAAATCCTTTATCATTATAGACATCCTTGTATCCTTCAAAATAAAATTTCTCACCTTTATGGTCTATTAAGGTAGAATTATAGATCATTTTCTTTCTTTCGGGATCAGCTTTATCTTCGATGAAGAGGTTGAAGGTTCCATTCAGAGCCGTAAGCGGTTTAGGAGAAATAGCTGGTGCTATCATACTTCCCATAAGTCCGGCCAAGTGGTTTTGATCTTTCACAAAAGTGCTCACATCCTCAGATAGAATAGTCAGTGTGAATTCGAAAGGCGAGCTGTTGGTTTGCCCTAATTCATACCCTTTTTCATAGTCATTAGTTTCTCCTAGGCTAAAGTAACCTTTCATGGTTTCGGTAAACTGAACTCCTTTGGTTTCAATATTTTGACCTTTTTTGATAGAAGTATTTTCAAAACTGTATTGGAGATTTTTCCCCATTGAATCAGCTATCAATTTACAACTTCTTTCGGCCAAAGCACTAATGGTGAGCAAAGGGTTGGTGCCTACTGGTCTTGGGAAAACTGCTCCATCCATGACGTAGAGACCATCGTATAGGTCTGTTCCTGTTGGCCCTGAAAATACCTGTCCCTTATGATCCACCACCCCATTCTCAGCAGTGTCTCCCATACTACATCCCCCCAATGGATGTACAGTCACCAGTTCATGATCCATCAGTTTATTCCAAGTGGGATTTGGTACCCTGTTTCCGCCCAAAGCGGTAGTGGCAGAAAGCAATTCTCCGTTTACTTTATTGAAAATATCTTGTTTACCTACACCTTCCCAATTGATGATCAGTTGATCATCCTCCAGTTCCATTTTGCCACTGGCATCATCATGGGTCATCACCAAATAGATTTGGGTATGATTGACTGCTCCATGAAACGGTCCTTTGAAGATACTTATTATTTCCCGCCATTTTTCTCTCCAAAAGTCTTTAAAGCCCCTGTCTGTATCATTTCCAAAAAACCTCGAAAATGTCACCAAGGAGCCTGCCATGATACCTCTAATAGGACCTGGGACCGTGCCTTCTTCGAGGGTCATTCCACTTTCCATATCATCCCGTTCTCGCATGTCTATGACGCTAGTGATACAAGGTCCCACTTTGGCAATCTCTCCAGTGGCTTTTTTACCTAAGCCAATACCGTTGATGGGCATGTCATTATTATATCCAAAGGCCAACACATCTCCATTTCCTGTCATTTTTTGGCCAATAAGGGAAGAAAGAGTCAGCCCTTTTTGAGCAGATCTTAGTAGAATTTCTGTGGAGCCTAAAGAACCTGCACTAATGATAACCGTGTCAGCAAAGACAAATAATTCGGGAGCGTCAAATTTTTCCCTGCCCACATTGAGCAGTAAGAAAGATACCTTCCAGCCTTTTGGTGCTCTTTCAATGTGTCTAACATCTATATTGGTGAAAATTTCTGCCCCGTGGTTATAGGCATCTGGCAAGTAATTCATGGCTGTCGTATTCTTAGCCCCAACGTTGCAGCCTGTAACACAATCCCCACAATTATTGCATTTGGGTTGTTTGATGCCTACATGATTAACTTCTTGGTCTTTGAAATTGACATTGATATCCAGTAGCCTAAAGTCTTCTGACATATAGTCCGCAGACTTTCTCATGGCCTGAGTTTTATTTAATAGGGGGTAGCCATCCTTGTTTTCCGGATAGGGGTTGGGCTTGAGCATTTCCCAAGCTCTTTCTAACCCTTCCTGAAAAGAGCTTATGTCGTTTCGAAGAGCTTCTGGCCAAGCTTGGTCTTCCATCACCCTGGGGTCTGGCTTGATGGAGACATTGGCATTGACCAATGAAGTTCCGCCAAGACCACAACCTTTGAAAACACTGATGCCATTGCCTATGGTGAAATCATAAAGGCCGTTATTGTCAGCTGACTTTTTCCCTTTATTGAAGTTCATCTCTTTGGCAGCTTCAGCCAAAGTGTTTGGGAATTGACCCGGCAGAAACTCTTTTCCCTTTTCCAATAAACAGACTGAAAGCCCACATCTGGACATTCTGGAGGCGGCTATACTTCCTCCATAGCCAGAACCAATGACAATGACATCGTAGTGACTTTTTAACTCGGTTATAGGTCTAGAGAGCTTTTTCATGACGGATAATGATTGGGTTTTCAATTAATTCATATTGGATGGGACTACCTTTGAAAGTGGTTTGGTCTTTATCATTAGCATCGATAACTGTTTCTTGCCAGTCCTTGACCACCGCTTTGACTCCAAAAGGATAGATGGTCAATGCTTCTGAATTGATATGGATTCTGAGAAAATTCTTATAGCCTTCATACCTAAAAGAACTTGATCCTTCCGTAATGTGGTTATCTAAAAAGTTGACGCTTATAAAAAGGTATATCCCAAAAATAATGGCACTGGTAATACCTGAGATAATGATCAGCATACTAAAATAAATGACCAGATACTGCCAGCTATCATCCATCAAATTGAACAGTATGGATGTGATATAGAGCATAAAATAAAAAATCGCCACATGGAGTAATCCATGGAAAAATCCAGCGATGTAATTCCAATTTCCATTACCAGAACTGTTATCTGTAAACAGGATAATTCCACCCCATAAGATAAGGTTAAATACGATGACCATGACCGGAATATGGATATCAAAATAATAGTCATTAATACTATTTGGATTCACAAAAATGCTCAGTGGACTGTCCTGACCCTTATGAAGCATCAAGGCAGTTAGTCCATGGAACAGTCCAAAAAAGGCAATCATGGTCAGGCTGTAGATTGGAAAAACAAAGTTTTTTAATGCCAATGATCTAGAGTCATTTTTGGAAGGGAATGTGGCTTTCAAAACGCCTGAACTTCCTTTTCTAGGTGAAATGCTATCTTTTAAAATATGGGTGAGGTGCATAAAAGCGCCACCACCACCTGCGGTGACCAGCTGTCTTATTTGTCCTTTTTCATCTTTTTCTTCATACCGGGCATAATGGTGAAGGTCGCCGGTAAGGATAGTACTGATTTGGATGTTTTCATTCTTCCCATTGTAGCAACCATCGGATTTACCCAAAAGGATATTATTGATAAAGAATTCAAAACGATTATGAGAGGAATTTTTTTGATCAAAAGACCGGTAAACCCAGCTGGGTTCTGCTGTAGCGATAATGATTTTATCATTGGCTTGAATCTGGTGTTCAGCTATTTCACGAAAATACTGAATTTGGGGATAATCAATGTCTGAGTTGAGTTGAATATCCAATGCAATCAGCCAATAATTATGGGGAAGTTTTAAAGCAAAATAACTGCGACTTTGTTGGGTTCTCCAGTTTCCCAAAGATCTCTTTTGACAGAAAATCCTCAAAAAGTTGGTCAATCCATCATACCAGTCATGATTTCCTGGAATGGCAAACAGGTCTGGTGGATTAGGATCATTGTCTTGCTTTGGAAATGCTGCATGATAAGGTCCTTGAAGCCTGTTTCGGTATTCTTCCAATTCAGGAGTGGGGTAGACTTCATCCCCACCCATGACCAAAATATCACCTCTTTTGATAGGAGAACCATTTACATCTAGGTTTTCTTTGGCCAATAAACTGGCCATGGTGTAAGTGGCGTCAAAACCATCTCCAAGGTCTGAGATATAGTCGATCCAGATTTCATCTTTCTCGGAATAGTCATATTGGTCTGGATTATCTTTGTCCAGCGCAGCTTGAATTTCCCTTTTGTCTGCAAAATTCCCGAAAATCCCAGAAATGATGGTTTTCATTCCGGTAAAGGCTAGTTGTTTGGGGTCATACCAGTTGACCATTTTTTTACGACTAAATTCCATAAGCGACAAAATCTTTGAACATGTTGAGTTTTCCTTTGATACCAGTACCTGATCCACTGACAGTGGTCAAGCTGGTAAAGTACCATGATTTTAATCTGTTGGATAGAGACTGGTACAATGTCCCTTCAAGGGCTACTTTTCCTTCCTGATCAATTATTTGAATAGAAATACTTTTAAAGCCCAAACCAAAAATAATTTCCCATGGACCACTTAGTTTTTGTTTTGTGGTTAGAGTGTGGGTTTCTCCGTTTTTAAGGAAGCTCCCCTTGATGACCTGATAAGGTATGTTGTTTTCTTTTTCAATAGAAATTTGATGATCAAACAAGGCTGTTTCCTTTAGATGACCCTCTATGGCAATACTTGAGGAACTTTCCACAATTTCCTGTCGATCACGGAATTTGGAATAACGATGATAAACAAAATATTGAACTGGGACTTTGTCTGTACCTAAAGTCAGCCCTCCTTCATAAACTCCTCTAAAACTCAAAGTTTTGGAAGGTTCCAAGCAGCTAGTGGCTGTATGATCCAAATTCTCACCATTGTCATTCTTGTTCAGCAAGTACTCCTTAGCATGTTTATAGCCCATATTGATCAGTTCGCGGGCATTGACCTTATTAAAAAAGAAATCAGGATCCAAGGGCAGTGGAATAGGAGATTTGATCACAAAGAGCTTGGTGGCTTTTCTATCGGGATGCAATTGGTCAAACATTTTGATTTGTTTATACTCTTCCAATAATCCACCATTGGCACTCATCTCAATCATATGGACGTATTGATAAAATGCACCAGAAAGGTAAGTAGGGGCATTGCCAATGGCCCACACCAACCAGATTTCTTCAGCACCTTGTTTTACTGCCTCCATCAGGTTGGCATCTTTGATCCAGACAGCGTCAGAATACCAATTGTTGTCTATTTTAAGAGCAGGCATAAAAATGGGCAAGGAGACTCCGGCAATTAAATGGTTTTCTTTTGCGTGAGCGCATGGGATAGCTTCAATGGATTTCTGCGAAAAATTACAAACGTTGAAAGTAGCATTGGCATGAGCTCCAGATTGGATCTGTCGGATATCTATTCCCAAGTGTGGAAAAATTTTGTTTCTAATATTGTCTGCATCGGCATAGCCCTGCATTTTCAATGGCTTCAGGTAATTTTTGGCTTTCCTTCCTGATATAAAATGAGTCAGTTTAAGTGTTCTCCAATTTTCAGCCATTGATTTAGGTTGGAGACCGCTGGCCAGCATTCCTGTATTGAAAATACCTCCTGATGTTCCATCCACATGAAAAAATTCTAATCCAGCTTCCTCCAAAGCCATGATTACTCCAGACTGATAAGCTACTCTCATGCCACCGCCGGCCAGCACCAGTGATCTTTTGATACCGCTATTTGAACCTGGCCTAGTAAACATGGCTAATAAGCTTAGGTTTAGTATATTTATATATCAACCCCCAACCGATGGCCTCATAGATCAAGAAAAACTTGGTCAACAAACCAGGTGTACCATCAAAAAACCAAGAAAATACCCTAGCCATAATCCCCATTCCCATAATGAGTAAAAAGAGGGTGTTAAAAATTTTATGCTGAAAAATATCCTTAAGGAAAAACAAGCTAAATAGGCCAAAACCTAACTCCAAAGCCCTTAAAAATCGATATTGACTGAGTAGATTGATACGGTTAAAGTCATTGAGTTGGTTCACATCCATGGAAAACAAGAAGTCAAAATCCCAACTTGGATAAATAAAAGCCCCCCAAAAACCAGCAAGGACCACAAGCCCCACATAAGTATAAAAGAAAAAGTAGCTGAGGGTTCTCATGGTTTTTGTAGGGTTTTTAAGTAATACAAAAACAGGCCAGCCGAAAATAAATCAAAGACAGCTACTCCCATGGCCATCCAAGAGAACAACCCATTGAAAACGCCAATTGTAACGGCGATAAAAGCGCCTAGTTTTTGCATGGCACACCAAAAAACGGCTGTTTTGGAAGTATGGGTTTGGTAAACTGTATGCACCATTAAACTTCCGAACAAGGCCATAAACATTCCGACAATGCCAAATAAATGTTTAGTTGAATCACTGATTTCTGCACCAATGATCTTAAGGACCATTTCCGGCATAATCATTTGAGTGACACCAGAAATGATTGTGATAATTGATATTCCTATAACAATAAAAGTGAGGTTCTTTTTCATAGTGGGATGTAGGTTAATAGGAGGAGCTTAGGTTTGGTTTTTCCAATAGCGGGGTTTGGCTTTTGCAATAAAGAAATACATCGTCACGCCCCACATAATCGAAAGAATAATCCATCTTAAATCGTTGAGATACATCCACTCTTGTAAGAGCTCTTGAAGTCTTGCTTCATCAGTGACACCATCGATAAACTCATTGTTGATCGTCTCAATATATGCCTGTTGGATGACGACCGGTATCAGTAGACCCGGTGCCCATAAAATAGGAACCCATTTGAGTTTGGTTTTCCATTCAGTGATCAGCATGATCACAATGGCAACAGCCATAATGGGAATTGTAATAAAGAAGAATTTGGTGGCCAAGGTGGTTTGGGGAATGATGGCATCGTAATAGTTTTCCAAATTCAAAGTGGAAGGGTAATTGGGAAACCAAAAAAGATGTAATGACCAAAACATGCCTAAGTAAATGGAGGAACAGAAAAATATATAGGCGTTGTTAATGTCTACTAGCGTTTGTTTTAATGGGCTCATGGCAAGAAAGTTTAGGAATTAAATTTTGTATTGATGGTAATCTGTGATGGAGGGAGGCGCCAACCAGTCTTCAGACAATCCAAGGTCAACTACCGACTCTAATCCCTCTGGCATTTGGGAGGGTGGTTGGTCATAGGTCATAAACCAACTTTCAAAATGGTCATCCAAAACTCCATTGGCTTCAGGCATGTACATCGTAAAGAATGGGGCAGGATTAATATCTATATCGCGTAAAAAAGAGACATTGGGATGATCGCCGATATAGAGGTTAGCTTTGGCTTTGCCAAAAAGGTTTACCCCTGCTTTGGTATTGAAATAAATATAAGAGGCCATCAACATGTTCCTAAATCGGCAATAATTAGTGGTTCCAATTTTCAGACTAATAGAAGGCGAACTTGGACGATCCATTTCTATCCTGAACACAAACTGTCCATCCTTTTCATATTGGGAACTGACTTGCTCCTCACTGACCTTGAAATCCAAGTTTGCTTTATGCTTGGGCATTCCCCAGATTCCTTTGCCTCCTTTTACAGAAACTTCAGAGCTTACGGGCAAATCCAAAATGTATTGGCCCGTGCCATAGGTTTTCATCATCATGGCATTAAGGATTTTAGGGGCAGGCTTGGCTCCATGAGTGCAGCCAATGGCTATGCTGTATTCGATGTATTTTCCAATGCTGGTATCCAAGTAGTTGATCACGGTGATCAAGAGGGCTGCACGTCCATTGGGCAATTTTAGTGCATGGACTTCATCTCCGGGTAGTAGGGCATTGGCCTTTTCCCAATCACAGCTAAAACCGACCATCAAAGCTGGTGATTTTTTGGCATTGACTGGCATTTGGTACGGAATTCCATCAACTAGCGCATATTTACCAGCATAACGTTTGATTCTTTTTGGAGGCATGATTCAAAAATTTAGTTTTTGTTCAATTCATCGATCATCAGAGGGAAAACATCTTTATTGGAAGCTTTACCCAAAAAAACATCCAGATGGCTATAGTCATCCAGCAAGTATAACTTATGTTTGCCTGGCTGACATTTTTCCAGGTAATCAAAAGTGGCCTGTTGGCTTTGAGGCAAAAAGCAAAGGTTTCTGATTCCTCCAAACAAAACAATCCTTGGTGAAAATTGGTGATGTTGAGGTGCGTAGGTGCTGATCCCGGGTTCATTAGGAACCAAAACCCCTTGCTTAATGCACTGGCCAATGTGTTCGAAAAAGGAAATCGGCACTTCGGCAAACTCCTCTTCAATCCATTTCATGGTTTTCTCATCCAGGTTTTCCAGAAGCCAAAGTGCCGGAAAGCCGGATCCATAGGTAAAACTGACAAATTTTCCCACCTTGGTGTCTTTTTCAGGATGGGTCAATAAGACCATCAAGCGCATTAGCTTTGACTTAAAGTCAGGAGCAACATTGCCCCATTTGGGGCTAATGTATTCAAAGAACCTACTGACTATTGGTACCAAAAATCTGGACTTAAAAACAGAAAATCTAGGGACAATAGGGTGTAAGGAAACAGCATTGCTGATGATGGTGGTCACTTCTGGTACCAATCCCAAAACTACCGAAATCATAAAGCTAGTGCTTCCTTGACAGTGTATAATGACTTTTATTTCCGATGCTCCTGTCAATTCCAATACTTTTTTTACAGCGGCAGGATGATCGAATTTAGCCACTTGATCCAAGTCCCATTTATTAGGTTGGAACTCAATACTCCCTCTCCAATTTTCCAGCCATACATCATAGCCTTCCTTGGCCAAAGTTTCTACTAGGTTCATTTCGGTGGGAGGGCAGAAAATATCAGCTCTTACACCAGCGCCATGAACCAGCATAACAGGGCATTTGGAAGGTTGATTTTGTAGGTAATGTTTTAAGTTGCATTTGAAACCATCCAAAGCTAAAAAATCTATTGTTTCAAAATTTGACTGCATTTTATGCTTGTGTTTACATATAATTTAATATAAAAAAATGATATAATCTTAATTTACCAAAAATATTATTGCAGGTATAATTAGAATTAGTAAAATGTTATTTTGAATTAGAGTTCACTTACGCTTGAAATTTTTTACTATTAATTAACGCTATGTGATGTTTATAAATAGTTAAAAAAATATTAATATTTGTAAAATAAATTCACTGTGACTTCCGATTCTAAAAGACTTATTCTTTATTTGTTGAAATAGTAAATCATTATAATCTATAACTAAATATGAAAAGGTTTTTGGGCTTATTGGGACTCTTGTTTGTAGTTTCTTTAAATACGCATGCGCAGAAAACAAAGAAAGTATTGTTTATTGGTACGGATGGGACGCGAGGAGAGGTGTTGAGAAGTATTCCGACACCTAATCTTGATCTTTTGACCAAAAAGGCTATTTTCAGTTATGATGCGATCAACAATGGGATTACCATTAGTGGACCAGGTTGGAGCAATTTGTTTACGGGTGTAGGGGAATCAAAGCATGGAGTAATCGATAATAGCTTTAAAAATAACCAGCTTAAAGACCATCCTGATTTTCTTACGGTAATAAAGGAGCAGTGCTCTGACGCTCAAACGGCCGCATTCTACACTTGGATTCCGGTAGGGATTATTTTGGACAAGACGGATTTGAGGGTAGAGAAAAAATATTCCCAGAATGGAGATGCTTATGTTCACCAGGCTGCCATAGATTTTTTGAAACATGAACCTGCGGATGCCACTGTAGTTTATTATGGTGATGTGGACATTGCAGGTCATAACCATGGTTTCTATGAAGATGTGCCTCAATATTATGAAGAAATTGTTCAGTTTGATAGGTATGTGGGTGATTTGATGGATGCGATAGCCGCTCGTCCAACAAGAAGTGAAGAGGAATGGTTGATACTATTAAGTACGGACCATGGAGGACACAAAACAGGGCACGGTGGAATCACTTTACAAGAAAGAAATATCTTCGTTATTGTAGCAGGGGATAATGTCACTAAAAGAGAAATTAAGCCCAAGCATCCAGGCGTATTGGAACAGGATGCTCCACTAGCTTTGGAGGACTTAGCTAAATATGGCTATGACCAAGTGCCCACTCAGTTGGATATTGTGGCTACCATTTTTGATTTTCTCCAAATAGATTCAGAAAAGTACGGTTTGGAAGGGAAATCACTTTTGAAGTAAAGCTAATTTTACCTAATTAGGGGAAGTATAAAACATTTGAAAACTATATGTCCAATTCTATACCTGAGTGTTTTTATAGGATCAGTGTCAAAGCCCTAATTACAGATGAAACTGGAAGGTTTTTGCTAATTAAAGAAGATAATGGATTATGGGACTTGCCAGGAGGAGGTTTGGATCATGGAGAAAACCCTCAGGAAGGAATTCGGCGTGAAATGATGGAGGAGATGGGCCTAAAACCATCAACAATAGCAGAAGAGCCAGAGTTCTTCTTTACATGCATCAACCCAAAAGGCCAGTATATTGCCAACGTAGTTTACAGAGCAACTTTGCCTCATTTGGACTTTGTTCCTTCTTCGGAATGTGTAGCTGCCCAATTTTTTGGGCTTGATGAAAATTTTGATAAGGGAAGTATGTATCCTAATATTCCCATTTTTGTTGAATTACTTTCCAAGTCAAAAATAAAAAAGGATCAGTAAAAGAAATTATCTTTCACTGATCCTTTAAGTTGATTAATTTTGTGTTTTATAAATAATTGATTTTTAATTATTTATGATTATTTACTTTAAGTGTTTTTAGTAGGAGAAATTGTACCTTAAAGCTGCATTGATCCCTAGGAAGAGCTCATCATCTTCATCAAATGTTTCTCTTCTGAAATAGAAGTTCGGCTCCACATACTCATAATATTTGTCAGATTGAACCCATGTTAAGCTGGGGCCAACTACCAAGTGGACTTTTTGACTTATAGCAACTCCAAGGTTGAGGCTCAGCCTTAACATATCATTATTGCTGCCTACTTGATTTTGGAAGATAGCTTCAGGGTTTACATAGAATACTTTGCCCATAGTCATGATACTACCAAAACCACCTCCCAACGCAAATTCATCTTTCAGATCAGGATTATAGGAGGCATTGAAAGTTGTATAAAGTCTAGGAACTCCAATTTTGAAGGCCACATTTACAGGGTGCATTTCCGTAAAGCCAAATTCAATGGCTTTGTATCCCCCTTTTCTAACGATGGATAGAAGACCAATCGGAACACCGTTATCCTCAAGACTATCTGCATAATTTAAAAAGCCCAGCTGTAAGCTGCCCAAAGATTTTGTGGCATTGACAAAGCCAATTTGTGCGCCATCTACTTTTTTAGGATTGATGTTTACAAATCCGATCTGAGCACCATCTAAGTACTTGGCGGCGGTGTTTACAAAACCAATTTGTGCACCGGACGATTCTTCTACGGTGGTATTGACAAAGCCAATCTGGGCACCAGAAGATTCTTTGATGGCAGTATTGATGAAACCAATTTGACTGCCTTTGAAACCACCTGCTGTTACATTGACAAAACCCACTTGGGCTCCATCTACATCACCACCAGCAGTGTTTAGGAAACTTATTTGAGCGCCACTAAAGTCTTTTCCGTTTGTATTTACAAAACCGATTTGTGCTCCCTTGTGATTTCCTTTGGCTTGATTTACAAAACCAATAAGCGGGTAGTTAAATCCATCAGGAACGAGATTGTAAGCTACCGTATAGATTGGCTTTTCTGATTCCTGAGCCATGGCTACTTGTGTCATAATAGCCAAAAGAAATGTGAAGGGTATAAAGATTCTTTTCATGAGAAATGATAATTTTTGTCCTTTTGATAATAGGACACCCAAAAAAGTATCTACCCTGAGTGGATGTGAAAAAATATTTAAATGAAAAAGAATTGCAATCCAACACTTAAACCTACATATCCCCCCATTAACCCATGGGAGTAGTCAGGTTTGCCAATACCCCAACCAGGAATATCAATCATTTCAGCATCTTCACTGAACAAATAATTAACGGAAGGGCCTACAAACAATTTAAAGTGACGCCGAAATTTTAAAGCTGGCAAAAGTTTCAAGGATGCTACATTAATGGTGGTCTCCGGAGGCCCTAGAGAAGTTCTATTGACCAACTCAGTATCTAATCCAAAAACTCTAGTATTGACCAAATGCAGTCCAAGTCCGGCATCTATTGCCCAATTGTAGGTCCTGTCATTGAGAAAGTGGGCTATTCCTAAAACACTATACGTATAGGTCCCACCGGTTCTTACCGTAAAAGAGGCCATGTTCAATTCATCGTAACTTACTGAAAAGCTTTTTTCTCCACTTTTAATGATATTGATCAATGCAATGGGGTAGTCGCTACTGTCCGCTATGTTAAGCAAGGCGGCGAGTTGGAAACCTGTAACGTTTTTTCCAATATTCGTTAGGCCTGAAATTTGAGTGCCGGCATCACCATGGCTATGGTTATATAGTCCGGAAATTTGAAGGCCTCTGGCTGACTTAGCCTCATTGTATAAACCTGCCAATTGAAAACCATTAAAGTGCCCTGTGATATTAAATAACCCTGCCGCTTGAAATCCAGTGGCATTTCCAAGGACCCGGTTTGAAAGTCCAGCCAATTGAACGCCTTTTTGGTTTCCACCGACTAAGTTGAATAGGCCTGCAGCCTGCATGAAATTGGCATTTTTTTGATTGATGTTGAAAAGCCCTCCCAATTCTACACCATTGACTCCAGCGGTATACCCTCCCAAGATATTGATTGAAGCATGGTTGATGATTTGGCTGTTCATCAAGCCATGAGTACTTAGTCTTGGAATCAGGGAAACCTGAACAGGCATTTCCGCAAAAAATCCACCTAGGTTGATTCCTTGCATTCTCTGCCTAAAGCCTATGAACATGCGCCCCAAAAAAGTCTCTTCTACATTTTCTCCATTTGATCCATAATATTCGAAAATGCCCCTTTTCTTTTTGGCATTCAGGTCAAAAGCCGGTAAAAGCATAAATGTAGTGTCCCTATAATTTTCCTTGCTGATGGTCAGTAGTAAGGACTGGTTGGGGTTTTTGACTTTTAATTCAAAATAACCATTCTTATCAGTTACTGCTGAGGTCAAAAGCCTTTGGTCATATACACTGGCAAAGGCAATGAGTTCATCGCTGGAAAGGTCTTTGACGCGACCAGTAATAAGCCAGTTTTTCCCCAGCTCTGTTTCGTTGCTTTCATCAAGGTATAATTTATTAGGGGCATACCGGATGACGATGTATCCAGGTGTTTCTATAAATTCAAATTTGTCTCCTAACAGTTTGAGCAGCATCCCTCGAATCGGTCCGGAATAGGGGGGAAGACTGACCAGACTGTCTTCAGGAACCAAATTGCTATTGTAAGAAAAGAAAAAGTCACGGCCCTTTGAACTTTGTTCCAGTATATCAGCAATACGCTTTTCACTCATTTCATCCAGTGAAATTGGCTCTTCCAACTTGCCTTGGGCGCTAAGTTGATTATTGATAAAAAAAAATAATAAAAAGGCCATACAGCCTAGTATTAGCCTTTTTAAAGCCATGTTACTTGCTCAAATTACTTGATGATGATTTGGTCAGGTTCTCGGATTATAGTCAGCCCAAAAGTTTCTTTTAATACATTTAAAGCATTTTCCAGAGAATCATTTCTGAAGGTAGTCGTTAATGGTAAATTTCGCAAGTTCTCGTTGAGAATGATAATATTGGCATTGTAAGCTTGGTTGAGCACTTCCACCACCCTCCAGAGTGGTGTTTGTTTGGCTGTGAAATAATCATCCACATAATACCTGTACAGCTCATCCTGGGTCTTTGCAGTCGTGAATAGGCCCTTTTGAGGATTGATCAGCATTGTCTCCCCTGGCTTAAGGATCTTTATCTCATTTTCATATTCTACGCTGACCGATCCACTTTCCAAAATAACCTCAACTTGATCCATGGTCTTTTTGACGTTGAATTCGGTACCCAAAACGGTAATTATCACTTCACCTGCTTGGACATGGAAAGGCCTGTTTTCATTTCTGTGCACCTGGAAAAAGGCTTCACCATTGATCAGTTCTGCATTCCTGTTTTTTTGCAGAATGCTTTGTTCGAAGGCCAATTGAGAAGATTTATTTACGGTAATGACCGAACCATCAAACAAAGTATCACTCACTGCATGCCCTTGGGTGTTGATAAGAACATTGGACATGAACCTGTTGTCTGGCTCCAAAAAGGTTCTGTAAGCCCATATCCCAGCAGTTAGCATCACCAACCAAATTGCCGCCTTACTGAAATAAGAGACCAAGTTGACTGTTTTTGTTTCAATATTGTCCTCATTGATGGCAGCACGTTTTTCCAAGAATCTTTCCCAAGCTTGATCTTCGTCAATGGTATTCTCAGGGCTTATTACTTTGCTTTTTTCCCAAACGAACTTAATTTGTTCGTACTTCTTTTGATGATCAGGATGCTCATGAAGCCAGTTTTCGACTTCCAGCATCTCTGCTTCGTTGCTTTCTTGCAAGAGATATTTTATAAGTCTGTTGTCGTCCATAAGCTTAAATATTAATAAAGAGGAATAGTAAAATGGGAAGAAAGTCAGCCAGCTCTACTCTCAGATGTTTCAAGGCTTTTCCCATATGGGTTTCCACTGTTTTGACAGAAATCCCCATCCTCTCTGCGATTTCACTATACTTTAATGATTCATACCGACTAAGCAGAAAGACTTGGCGGCATTTTTCAGGTAGGTCCTTGAGGGCCTTTTTTAACAGGCTCATCAGTTCATCTTCATGGCCATGGTCATTTTGGAGTGAAGTGTTTTGCGCTTCATATAGGGTGATATTTTGATGTTTCTGTTTCACTTTTTCATGTCGGATTAAGTTCATACAATCCCGATAGACCATGGAATAGAGGTAAGCCCTCAGTGAGGAGTCAATGTGAATGTTTTCTCGTTTTTCCCAAAGCTTGAGAAAGACTGACTGGACAATCTCTTCGGCTTCATCTTCGTCTTTTAGTAAAACACAGGCATAGGCATGCAAAGCCTTGAAGTGCTCCTTGAAGGTGACTTCAAAAACATTGTCATCGATCACTAGGCCAATTTGTGTTTCTTCAGCGTATTTCACTTTTTCCGTATTGCTTAACTAAAATTAATTGCTTTTATGATCCTTTAATAATAGGACACCATAAAAAACATTTACCCTTAGTCAAGAAATTAAAAAATATAAAATTATTTCACCGATCTATTTAAGCGGCCTTTCCATGTTTCTTCAAGAATCTATAATGTGATTGTAGGGCAGTAAAGAATGTTTTGTTGCTCAAATAAGGAACGTCAAATTCACTGGCTGTTTTTTGTAAAATTTTCGAAATAGCCGGATAATGTATATGACATATTTTTGGGAACAAATGATGTTCTACCTGAAAATTCAGGCCACCACAGAGAAAGGTAGCCAAATTACTATTGACGGAAAAGTTGGCTGTAGTTTTCATCTGGTGGACTGCCCATGCTTCTGTAATGTTTTGATTAGACTCAGGCTCTGGCATTTCTGTTTCCTCTACCAAGTGGGCTAATTGGAAGACAAGTGCCAAAGCAAGGCCTTCAGCAAAGTTCATCATTAAATAGCCTATCAAGAACTGCCACCAGGTAATATCCATTACAAGAATGGGAATAACGATGAACAAGGTATAATACAAGGCTTTGTAAAAGAAGAGGTAAAAATATTCTTTTCTTGGGTGCTTGTTCCTGTGAGCCCCAATGTTCTTTTGAAAGAATTTCAGATAATCTTTTCTAAAAAACCATGAGAGGGAGGAAAGTGAATAGAGTAGAAAAGCATAAATATGTTGGTACTTATAGGCTTTTTTGGTTTTTTCTCTCTTAGACACGCGGATCATTCCCGGAGCAACGTCCAAATCCCCATCATGACCAACAATGTTAGTATAAGTGTGGTGAACTTTATTGTGGGTAATCCGCCAAACATACTCGCTGGCACCAATTACATTGAATAAAAAGCCCAATGATTTATTAACAACTGGCCTGGAAGAATAGGAGCCGTGCAAGGCATCATGACAAATATTAAAGCCTATAAAGGCCATATTCATTCCTAGGCATACAGCTAAAATTAAAGTAAGATAAAGGGGGAGCACATCTGCCAATATTAATGAGTAAAGAGAAATAAAGGAAATTAAGTACACAACGGTTTTTGAAACCATTGCGGAATTCGCTTTTCTGGACAGATTGTTTTCTTCAAAATATTCATCAATTCGCTTTTTGGTTGTGGTAAAAAAAAGAGAATTTTCAGAATCAACAAACTTAAGAGATTGACTCATATAGAAATAATGTTTTATGGTAGTTAATATGTAATATGACACTCAGTAAAGGACATACCCCTAGAAGAAAAACAAAAAAAGCCATTGTGATTACGGCTTTAGGTATCGTCCTGTTCAGGCTGGAAAATCACTGTTTTAGTCAAATGTAATGATTGATTTTTTGATCAATGCATCATTTAACATCTTTCCACCAGAAATTATTGGATTGGAGGGTGTTTAGAGAAAAGGTTTCCCCCATAGATGGGGTGTAGGTATTGAGGTTTAGGTTTTCAGCCTCAGCTGTAAATCTTTCCACACCATCTTTCCAGCTGTGTGGTGCGAGTGAGAAACCTGCCCAATGGATCGGAATGGCACTTTTAGCTTTGGCATCTATGGCTGCTTGAACACTTTCTTCTGGATACAAATGGATTTGGTGCCAATGCTTATAATATTGGCCGCATTCTACAAACATCAAATCAAAAGGGCCGTACTTTTTGCCTACTTCCTTAAAATGATTGTCGTATCCACCATCACCGCTATGATAAATACTTTCTGTGGCTGTTTTGAAAACAAAGCCTCCCCAAAGCGATTTAGCCCGGTCTGTGGCACCCCGACCTGAAAAGTGCCTACTTGGTGTAAATGTAATTTTGATGCCTTCAAAATCAACTGTATCCCACCAATCCATTTCTTGGATTTTTTCCGCTTCCAATCCCCATTTTTCCAAATGCCTTGAAACGCCCAAGGCCACCAGCCAGTTATCCACCTTTGGAATCAGTTTTTGCATACTTTCCAGATCAATATGGTCATAATGATCATGGGTTAACAATATAGCATCAATAGCAGGAAGCTGATCAATGATTTGAAGGGTGTTTTTACTAAAACGCTTGGTCTTGAAAGGTGCAATGGGGGAAGCATTTTCTCCAAACATGGGATCAATTAAGATGTTCTTGCCATTTAAGTGAAAAAGCAAAACTGAGTGACCAAACCAAGAAAATCTTGCTTCTTTATTTGATTTAGAATATTGATCGATATCTATCGGTAAAATGGGCAGATGCTGTTTGGGTATTCTCTGGATGTTTTTCGAGAAATTGTCCTTCAAAACTTCTGGGAGCTTTTTGAAACTAAAGCCCATTGTGGTAAGAGAAAGGTTGTTGAACTTATTACCATCCCATTGATTGGATGATGCAAATTTCTCTAAATCTTTTTTTCTAATAGATCCTCCGAATTGTTTCTTAAATGTCTTCAAAAGTAGAGTTGTGTTGCGTGAAGTAAAGCTTGGTTTGAAATAAACCCTAAAATGTGATTTAAGGTTGCCTTATTTCTAGATTAGTTTAAAAAAATGTCAATACATAAAGAAGGTAATCAGTAACATTCAAGAGTAAAGAGTTTAAATAGGAGATTGGTTATCTTGGGAAATATTCATGCAAAGATCATTAAGGTTCAAAACTATACAAAGATAAAAGTGTAACCGAATGATAAGAATGGATAGTGTGCTTTAGAATTTAAATTTTCTTGATGATAGGGTTGAAGGCTTTTGATCCTACTAACACTTTATCACCGATACTGAATTGTTTGGCTTCCTCTTTATCACCAACTACTTTGACCAAGTCATTGCCCACCAAAAGGGTTACGATGAACAAAACATCCTCACGTTCAATTTGAAGAATTTCTCCTGTAAATTGAAATTTGGCGCTGGTACTGCCAATACCAAACAATTCTGCTGGACTTCCCTGACGCATAATTTTACCATTTTCTAATTCAAAAACCAGATCAGAGAGTTTTATGATTTCACCAATATCATGGCTAACGAGGATGGTGGTCAGTTTATATTTTTGATGGATTTTTAGAATGTATGTCTGTAGTTTGTAACGCATTTTGTAATCCAAGGCAGAGAGCGGTTCATCCAACAATAGTATCTCTGGTTTTCCTACTAAAGCCCTTGCCAATGCGACCCTTTGTTTCTGACCACCGGATAAGCTGTCTGGTTTTCTGTATTGTAAATCCCCCAAGTCCATAATTTGGATCAACTCTTCAATGATTCCCTGATCAGCCTTATCAGACAGGGCAAAGAATAGGTTTTCTTTGACTGTCATATTGGGAAAGAGGGCGTAATCTTGAAATACAAAGCCTATTTTACGTTTTGAAGGGGATAAATTGATTTTTTTTTCATTATCAAACCAGCATTGTTGTCCAATACTCAAATGGCCACTATCAGGTTTCATTAGCCCACTGATAAGCCGCAAAGTAGAGGTTTTTCCAGAACCTGATTCGCCATAAAGGGTGATGAATTGCCCTTTTTTAAACTGCAAGTCCAGGTCTAGTACCATTTCGGTATTGTCAGATCTAAGCGCTTTTTTTAACCTTAAGTCAATCATTTTAAATACTGTTTAAAAAATCCTCCATTGAATAAATAAACCATGAGCAAGGTTAAAAAGGAAAGTCCAATTAAAATGAGAGAATATTGATTGGCCATTCCATAATTTAGGGCTTCTACTTCATCATAAACAGCTATGGAGGCCACTTTTGTTTTGCCGGAAATATTGCCCCCAATCATCAATACCACGCCAAACTCTCCCATGGTGTGGGCAAAAGTCAACACCAAAGCAGTCAAAACAGAAGGTTTGATATTGGGCAATAACACTTTTCTGAGTATGGTGAATTTGCTTTTTCCAAGCATGATCGCTGCTTCTGTAATGGAAGACGGGAGTGAAGACAGTCCGGATTGTAGTGGATGCACCATAAAAGGCAGGCTATAAAGGCATGAAGCCAATACTAACCCCTGAAAAGTAAATACAAACTTTAAGCCCAACCAATGGTCCAGCCAAGCTCCAAATGTGTTTTGTGGACTAAAGGCCAGTAGCAGGTAAAAGCCCAAAACAGTAGGAGGGAGCACCAATGGCATGCTCACCAATGTTTCAATGATCGCTTTGATTTTAGATTGGGTTACACTCAGCCAATAGGCCAAAGGCAAGGCCAGAACAAATAAAATCAAGGTTGTTATCAGTGAGAGTTTTAGGGTCAGTATGATTGGTATCCAGTTCATCTCGGAGAAAGTGTAATTTCATTGAGTTTGACCAATGCGGTTACCCAATCGTTTATGGCTAGGTCCAAGTCTGTCAATGCCGTTTTACTGATCATGGATACCAAATTACCCGTTGCAGTTTCGATACTTAACCTGACCAATAGCTCACCTTTTTCTATTGCCGTAATTTTTCCTCGAAATCGATTTTGAAGGCTTATTTTAGGATTTTCTTCCGGAGAGATGGCTACTTCGGTTTCTTTAAACAAGACGAACACGGGGTTATCAATAACCAAATAAGGAGCGGTATCCGAGGTATCAATGATGATGGATTGGACTTTATTGCGATCGAGCAACTCAACAGTCACAATGGAAAGCTGGCCACTAGAATGTATTTGGACTATTTTACCCTCGAATTGATTCATTAATAAAACAAGAATGATTGCACATTTCGTTGATGTGAAATTAAGTGTTTAGAAATTATTCCGTAAATAATCTTCAAACATGAAATATAAAAAGATCAAGCAGGAATTTCATATCCATACTCCTTTAAGATTTCGTGGGCTTTTTGGGAAAATAGAAACTCATAAAACTTACTGGCATTTTCACTATTTCCTTCTTCCTTTTTGATCAGGATGACCCCCTGTTCAATTGATTGATATAAGCTGTCGGGAACCTTGATCCAAGCTCCTTTACTTTTCATGGCAGGTGATTTTACTACTGACATTGCAGTAAACCCAAGCTCTGCGACTCCCGAAAGGATAAATTGGTTGGTCTGAGAGATGCTCTCTCCAAAGACCAACTTGTTTTCCAGTTCATCATATATTTCCAGCTGCTGAAGTGCATGGATTGCGGCTTCACCGTAGGGAGCTGTTTTGGGATTGGCGACAGCAATGTGAGAGACAGTGGACCAGGTGGACTCGGTTAGATCTATATGCTTTTCCTCCTTGGCGGACCAAAGCACCAGCTTGCCAAGTGCATAGATTTGAGGTGATTTTTCTCCTAAACCAGCATCAAAAATAGCTTTGGGATACTTCATGTTGGCTGCTACAAAAATATCGTATGGTGCGCCTTCTATTATCTGAGCTGTTAATTTGCCGGAAGAACTGGTGACCATTTCACATTCAATTCCAGTTTGCAGGGAAAAGTCCTCAATTAATGCTTTCATTGCAAATTGCATATTCGCAGCTGTAGCAATGTTTAATGGCCTGTTTTTAGGCGATTGGCATGAAAAGAGCAATAAGCATGTAGAGAGTAGGACAATCAGCTTGCTCATTTTTTCTTTATGATTTGCCCATTACCTTCTGAAAATTTATTTCCTGATTTCGTTATCTCTCCATTGACGATCACAAGGTCAAAACCTTCGGCTAGCTGATCCGCTTTTTCATAAGTTGCTTTTGCTTTTACTTCACCAGGCTGAAAGACGAGAAGGTCTGCTTTATAGCCCTCTTTGATCAAACCTCTATCAGTAATTCCTACGGTTTTGGCTGGCATTCCTGTCATTTTGTGGATGGCTTCAGGCAAGGTTAATAGTCTGTCTTTCATTACATAATTTTCTATGATTTTAGCAAAAGTTCCATATCCTCGTGGATGGCTTGAGTTGGGGCTTCCGTCAGAGCATACATTGATGAATGGTGCTTTTAAGAATGTTTTCATCACTGTTTCATCCATGACGAAATAAGCTGCGCTTGTTCCGGAAGGGCCGATATCATCCACCAGTACTTTTTCAAAAGGCTTTTTGAGCATTACTGCAATCTCTGCTAAGTTCTTTCCGCTATATGGTCCAGATCCGATCAATGTTGCCTCTGGACCATTTCGTTTGTTGACACGGTTCCTCAGATAGTTTTCTAATTCTGTTCTTCTATTTTTAACCACTTCTTCATAATTGGCTGGTGCTTTTGCCCAATCTGGGAATAAGATCGAAATGCCCGTATAACTGGCCTCATAAGGGTAGATGTCAGCAGTAATGGTTTTTCCCTCATTTCTGCTGATTTCTAATTTTTCAAGAATTTCATTGGCGCGTTCTTCTCCTTTTGCATAGACGACTTTGATATGTGAAATGTGTACAGGGCAATAACTCCCTTGCAGTAACAATTCATCAATGGATCTCTCCATGGCATCATCATCTTCATTTCTCATATGGCTCATGATCATGCCGCCGTTTTCTCCAACGATTTTTGCCAAACCGAGCAGTTCTAGACTATCAGCAAGGTAGCCTGGATTGTATTCCAACCCTGTGCTTAAGCCAAAACAACCAGCATCCATTGCCATTTGAAGAAGGCTGTCCATTTTAGCCAAATCGTTCTCTTTCGGAGTGGTTTGATATTTTACCCCTGAAAGCATTCTCAATGTCCCATGACCGACAAACATGCCTATATTAGGGCCTAGTTGTGACGCATCTACCTTGTCCATCCATTCGGAAATGTCTGCGGTACTCGGACTTGATCCATCTTGGCCCAAGAAAATGGTCGTTACGCCCATGGCTAAGAAATTTCTAAAGTCAGGAGTTTCCAATGGATTACCGTGCGCATGGGTGTCTATGAAACCCGGAGTCAGTATTTTTCCTTTTGCATTGATCAGTTCATCAGCCTGAAACTGTTTGCTTGTATCTTGTTCAATTTTTTGAATAAGTCCATTTTTCACCAAAATATTAGCATAGAAGGGCGGTGCTCCTGTTCCATCAAGTACTTGTGCACCTTTTATAAAAATGTCAAATTGTTCTGTAGAAGTATTTTCAGGTTTACTACAAGCCAAGCAGAAGGCCAAAATAATGGTAAGCGCTAAGGAAAGTAATTTATCGTTCATGAGAGTGATTTTGCAAAATTCAATTTAATGAAAGTTTGGATGTAATGTGGCTATCTGTGACTTTACTTTCTAAAGATGTATCGTTATAAAGTATAATGTTATGATTTTAAAAAAGTATCAGACTTAGTCAAATCAATAGAAATCATACCTTTTCTGGAGTTTTAAAAGGAATTTATTGTGATATATGGTATAATTGGCAAAATTAAAATTTTAAGATAAACTCAATTAGAATGAACGTTTTTAAAGGATTCAAAGTCACCTTGATAGCGGTGGCTTTGGGGTTTACTTGTCTTCAATCATTTTCCCAAACCATTGACCCCGCAGCGGTAAAGCAAGAGATGAAACGGGTCGCTGACTGGCAAATTAAGTTTTACAAAGGAGGATCACCTGGTTATGAGAAAGCCCATCACCCTTTGGACTGGACCAATGGTGCCCTATACGTAGGAATGGTCAAGTGGGCAGCCATGGCAGGTGATGATAGTTATTATGAGTGGTTGAAGAAAATCGGTGAAGATGCCGAATGGAAACTGCACAGAAGACAGTACCATGCGGATGATCATACGGTGGGGCAGCTCTATGCAGATCTATATAAAAAGTACAAGGATGAATCCATGCTCAAGCCTACCAAAGATCAATTTGGATTTATCCTTTACCATCCAGCTGTAAGTTCTTTAGAATGGAGAACTCCTTATCATCAGGACAGGTGGAATTGGTGCGATGCCTTGTTTATGTCTCCACCTGTTTGGGCAAAATTGTATAATATTACTGGGGAGCAAAAATACCTGGACTTTATGCTTTCTGAATTTAAAGCCACCACTGATTTTCTTTATGATGAAAAGGAAGACCTCTACTACAGGGACCAAAGCTATATAGGCAAATTGGATAATGGCACCAAGATTTTTTGGGCACGAGGCAATGGTTGGGTGTTTGCTGGCTTGGTCAATATCATGAATGAACTGGACCCTCAGTCGAAAGAGTACAAATATTTTCTAAAGATCTATAAGAAGATGGCCAAGCGGTTGTTGGAATTACAGACTCCTGAGGGGCATTGGGCTATGAGTCTTTTGGGCCAAGAATACTATCCAACGCCAGAGACAAGCGGATCTTCTTTCTTTACATATGGCTTGGCGTGGGGAATTAACCAAGGGATTTTGGAAGCTGATAAATATGAGCCAGCGGTGAGAAAAGGATGGATGGCCATGGTCAGCCACATTACATCGGAAGGAATGCTAGGCTATGTCCAGCCTATTGGTGCTGCTCCAGGTAAAGCATTTCCTGATAAATCTGAAGTGTATGGAACAGGTGCCTTTTTGAGTGCAGGTTCTGAAGTGTACAAGCTATACAGTAAATAGTTACAAAAATTATAAAGGTCCAAGTTGAATTATCTACTTGGACCTTTATTCAAAAAAAAATCCCAGAAAATCTGGGATCCTTTTTTGCTAAACCAAAATTAAAATCATCTCGCTTGCATATGGTGATGAGCTTCTTCTACTTGAGGAGCTCTTTGTATGATCACTATATCTCTAAGCTTCGCAGCATCGAAGAATTTTTTAGCAAACTGCTGAACGTCTTCAATAGTCACTTCATTTAATGCTTTATCCATTTCCTCAGTTGATGTCAAATCTAGGCCGCGTTGCTCGTAGCTGATCAAAATGTTCATCCAGTAAGGAACACCTTTGTGCTTTTGAGCTTGCTCTTGAGCTCTTTTCATGAGATTGACTGCCTCATTTAATTCAAATGAAAAAATGCCTTCTTTCTTCACGTTTTCAATTTCTTGATAAATAAGTGGCTTCAATTCGTCCACTCTATCGGCATCAGTTTGAAAATTGATAGATATCTGTTGCTTGTTCTTAGGGTAAGAAGAGGTGATAGGTTTTACTTTTACTCCGTAAGTTCCGCCATACTCCTCACGAACAGTTTTGAAATAACGATTTCTCAAGGTGTAAATCAAAGTATTTAACTGAACCGTTTCCTTTTCTGAAAGATCAAAAGAGTTCAAGTAGCTGATATCAATGATTCCACGGTTTTCCGCCATGGTCACTTCAAATTCCTTTTTGATCACCTTGTCAGCTACAGAAAAGTCATATACTTTGAATTCATCAGCTTCTTTGTTTGGATCAGAAGGAAGGGTAGCGAGGTATTTTTTCACCAATCCTTTGGCCACGTCCTTATCCAAATCTCCAACTAGGTAGTAAGTGAAATCATCCGCATCACCAAAGGCCTTGTTGAAAATTTCTTTCATGATTTCAAAGTCCATGGCTTCAAAATATTCATCCCCTAGTTTCCAAGTTCTGTCATTTGGTTTTGATGTCACTTCAGTAATGGCCTCAGTGATTGCATCCATTGGGTTGGACTGCTGGTTGAATTTGTACTGAAGTTTTTGTTTGTAAGAATTGAAGTCTTCTTCGTTAAACCTAGGGTTTGTCAAGAACAAATGCACAAACTGGAACAATACATCAGCGTCTTCTTCATTGGCGCCACCTTTTAGCCCCTCTGTCAATTCATCAAACGTCAAGCTGATCTTGATTTTTTTATCAGTAATGTAGGCCATCATGGTGTTTCTATCGTATTTGTAGAGCCCTGATTTAGTAGCCATTTTAACCAATGCATTTGCAGAAGGGATTTCTCCAGAAGTTAGGACAGATTTACCACCGTTGCTTTGAGAATACAATTCAAAGTCTCCCTTACCTTCCTCTGAATATTTATAAATAACCTTGACACCATTAGAAAGTGTCCAAACCTCAGCACCAAATTGCTCTAGCTCTTCCACTTTGTCAATGCTGCCATCAGTTATTTCAAAGTCAACTAATTGGTCAATCTGCTTAATGTCTTCCTTTTCAGCCAAATCAGCCTTCTCCACATTTTGTATAGAGGCAAGAACATCACTTTTAGATAGAATATTCTCCTCTTTTTCGCTCGCATTGATTTCGATCAATAAATTCTCTTTGAAGTCAACATGCTTTACCCATTCGTTGATTTCTTCTGCTTCTATCTCCAACGTAACTTCCATGATGTGATCAATTCCATCTTCAATGTCGCTGATCGGAACTTGATTAAAGAAGTTGGCCTTGAATTTATTTACATAAATGGAGTTTTTGAAGTTGTCTTTATTGCTGCTGGCAGCTTCCAGCTTTTCATACATTTTTTCCTTTTGCTTCTCTACTTCCTCTTCTGTGAAGCCAAATCTTTTAATCTGCTCAAAAACTGTCAAGACCTGCTCCAAGGCTTCTTGGTCTTTGCCAGGAAAAGGCGTAACTGAAATAGAATGTGCATAGAAATCACCAAGCAATTTTGTAGTTCCCAAGTCCGCTGTAAAGAATTTTTCCTGATCAGCATTGACAAATTCTACCAATCTGTCATAGGCCAATTCACTGAAATATTCAATTAACTTCAACTCTTTTCTAAGCTCTTCATAATTCTCAAACTTTGGTTGTTCAAATCTTGAGAAAAGCTTGATTGTGTTTCTGCTGATTTCTTTGTCCTTGAAAACCACATAGAAAGGCTCATCATTTGAGACCATGTGGATTTTTTCTGGAACTGCAGGAGCATTTGGGCTTACTTCCAAGTCACCAAAGATTTCCTTTACTTTCTTTTCTATGTCTTCTACGTCGATATCTCCCACGATTATTACCCCTTGCATGTCAGCGCGGTACCATTTATCGTAAAAAGATCTAAGTGTCTTAGGTTTGAAGTTGTTGATGATATCCATATCACCGATTACATCACGCTCCGCATATTTGGTATTGTAAAAAACATAAGGAGCTACAGCTTCTTGACGTCTTTTACCTACATTAAGCCGAGATCTCCATTCTTCCTGGATTACACCTCGTTCTTTATCGATTTCTTCCTTGGTCAATAGCAGGTCACCGCACCAGTCTCTGAGTAAGTAGATACAAGTGTCCACCAAAGCTTGATTTTCGGAATTAACGTTATCGATATTGTATACCGTCTCATCATAAGCGGTGTAGGCATTGTATTTCCCAACACCTTGGCTTTTAAGGTATTTATCCACGCCATTTGGGAAGTGCTTACTTCCGTTGAATGCCATGTGCTCCAAGAAGTGAGCGAGTCCGTTTTGGTTATCATCTTCCAAGATGGCACCTGCTTTTTGAACCAAATAAAAGCTAGCTTCATCATCCTGCAAGTGGGATTTCATGATATAATAGGTCAGTCCATTGTCCAATTGGCCTTTGACAAGTCCATCAATGTGCTCACCATCCTGTGCAAACAAGATATTGCTCAAAAAGCAGCCAAGAATGCTCAGGTATAATGCGGTTGTTTTCATACTGATTAGTTTTTTAGCTTCACTTAAAGTTGAAAGCTTAATTAGGGTAATGAGCAAATAGATAAACAGGATGGGAATCCCCATCCTGTTTTAATACTATACTTTATTAAGATAAATGCTATTCAAGATTGAGCATTTCGATCTTTCGCTTCAATTGGAGTTGAAAGTACATTTGCGTACGGCTTTCATCCATTTGAAGAGTTTCGGCATAGGCTTGGTTATAAGCTTGCTCAGCTTCTTTAAATTGTCCCATGTGTTTATTCACATCCCCCAGGAGTGCAATGATATTGACTCTTTGCATTAAAGGGAGATTATCGCCTGAAAGAGATGCGATGATCCATTCTTTGGCTGCTGAATGGTTATCATTTGTAATACTATTTCCTGCGACAGAATAAATAGCCTGAGCAGCCGCTGCTTTGGATATTGGTGTCACTTTTTCTCCATCTGCTTCGAAGTAAGCATTTTTAAGTTCAATGTACTTATCTACATTTTTCTCTTCATATAAGGCATAAAGGGCATCACAATCCAATTTAGCCATTTCATACTGACTGATATTATGTTGCTCCACTGCGTCATAAGCAGACTTCATTTCACCATTTATTCTATCCAATATTTCCAAGTATTGGGTGTCTCCCTTTTTGGCAAGATCTTGTGCCAAAGTGTTGTTGTATCGAATCACATAGTAAGCTGTAGCTACACCGACATTCTCAATGTATTTGTCCATATTGGCCACCATGAATTCAATGACCTTATCATGCTCTCCTTCTGGTTGATGAAATTTATTGACCAACCTATAGTCATCGGCGTTGATGAAAGCATCACCCATATTCATCTTCTTTTCCAAATAATCTTCAAAGATGTTTTCGATCCGGATAATCCATTTTTTCTTATCCATCCCAGTTTGCAAGGTGACGAAAGAAGGTGCGGATTTTAGCAGTTCCTGCATCACTTCGAAGTTATCTTTATCTTTTTTGTAGATATCATAGATTTCTTCAAAGCTCTTAAGGTCTCCAGCTGCAGTTTTTCCAAATTTCAACATTTCCTCAATGTTCATTGAACCGCTGATTCTTGAAATCACTTCTCCATCTCCTTCAACAAACATCAATGTAGGCATAGAGTTAATATCAAGTTCTTTGACCAACTCTTCATTGATCTCGTGCTCGGTATTAAGCTTTACAGAGACAAAATGCTCATTGAAATAGGTTCCCAATTCAGGATCAACAAATACTTGCTTGTCCATCATTTTACATGGCCCACACCAATCTGCATAGAAGTCGATAAACAATGGGACACCTCTTTCATTGGCTTCCGCCAAAGCTTCAGTATAAGTTCCTTTGTTAAATTCGATTCCTTGTGCATTTATTGTTGTCGCTGCTGCGATAATAAATGAAAGGCTGAGCAGTAAGTTTTGCTTAATGTTCATAGAGTTTTGTTTTTATTCTACGATGATGGTCATGGCGTTTTCAATTACATGGTAGTAATCCCCAGAGTTCTGAACACCAAGACTGATCGTGTAAGAACCTGGCTCAGTATCTGTATTGATTGGGTAATAGATTCTACCAAGTCCTTGAACGTATACATTATTGAGAAAATATTCTACAGCAGCGTCATCAACATCCTCGGATTTTACATCCACAATGCTAAATACCAAAGGGTTGGTGCCTATAACACCACTAATTTTAGTGCTAACCCATGGAGCTTCATTTTGGATTCTAATTCGATCTGCCACCGGGTCCAATTCCTTTCTGATGATCATGGTATTGGGAAGGTATTCTGCATTTTCAGTATCCAAATAGCCTACTGGGGTATCATTACATCCTGCGTTGAGGAAGCCCACTAAGGCTACAAAAACATATATAATTAGTCTTTTCATTTGATAATCAGTTTTGAATTGACTTGTCTCCAAGTTGTTTAGTGTAATTGATCAATGATATAATCATAGTGCATCGCGTGAACGATACCATTGGCTGGATGAATGTCAGCAGAGGCTACTTGAGCATCTCTTACTGTAAAACCATCAGCCGATGTGAACTTTACCAAGACTGGCCCCACACCATAAGTGGGGTCAAGCTCTTCTTCAGAGAAGAGTTGGATTTCAGCCCCACCTACAGAAGTGATCATTACGCCTCCATCTTGTCTGGCAGGAATATCATCTCTCATGTACAGGTCAGTAAAGACATGTCTTAAAAGGATTTCGCGACAAACTTCAGGATCAGCCTCTGCAACAACGGTTAGGTTTTGCTCATAAAGCCACTTTCTGATAGAGTGGGAGGTAAGTCCCATAAACATGATCTCAGGATAGTTTGCATCCTCACCATTGAACAGAGAAACTAGGTCAGCATGGTTGATCATCTCAACAGTCAATGCCCAGTTATAGTTGTCTGATTGCAGGTACTCGTACATGGTTTTGTCTGGAATATTACCATCAGCAATTCCACTATCAATCAGGTTGTTTTCAGTACAGCTCCAAAGCAGGGAAACTGTAAGCAAAAGCAGTGATGTGATTTTTTTCATTTTGATATATTTTATATCTCTGGAAATGAGAACTATTCAGTTCTGTTCCAGTAGATGTTTTGTTTCAACAAGGTATTGTTAGTAAATGCTGCTTGACCGATGTTAAGGTAAAGTGCACCATCTTGGATGTCCTGGTCTGTCAGGTTAGCAAAAGCTTCAGAAAATTCAGTACGGAAATAGTTGTTTCGAACTACATCATAATACCTGGTTCTTTCCATCATCAATTCCTTTTCTCTTTCTCTAAAGATGGCATACTGTAAATCAGAATCTCCGGCAGCAGGATACAAATCAGCCTTAGCTCTGGCACGAATTACATTTAAATCTTGAGTGGCAGCTGCAGCATTTCCTACTTTTACATAACACTCGGCTCTCAATAAGTAGATTCCAGCTAACCTGATAAATATTTCGTTACAGTTTAGACCAGTCATAGTAGTTCTGCCTGTAGTCTGACTGACCACTCTGAAAACACCTTCTTTAACTTTATAAGGGTATGCAAATTGGTATCCTTTTTCAGCCATAGAATCTACTTTGTAGAAGTAAGCTTCTCTTCTTTCATCTGCTCCCGGATACATCGCTTGAATTGTAGAGGATTCATATTTAAAAGCCACTCGGCTTTGGTTGATGTATGAAGTGGATGCGTTAAGGTCTACAGGCCATGTTGTGTATTTTTCCAATAATGGATCTGCATATCCGCCAGAATTATCTGTTTGATAGAAATTCTGAATCTCTAAAATACTTTCTTGAGCTGCCAATCTAGTAGCGGGATCCCAACCGACAAGGTTTTCATTAAGCATTGCCTCAATGCTGTTGGATAAGCCATAAGGAGCTGAAGCTTCGCCTGAGATCAGTTTGGTGCTCCATTCAATAGAAGTATTGTAAGCATCCTGTGCAGAAACAGATTCCCAATTGTATAACTCAGCCATACTACCTTGCCACGCATAAGCATGAGCCAAAAGAGCAGCTGCTGCTCCTTTGTTTCCATATTGCTTAGAGGTCAAAAGGTTATTATTGGCATCTTTCATAGTGCCATATTCTCCCAATAGCTCATAGGCCATTTCTAAGTTTTTGATGGCTTCTGCAATTACTTCTTCATCGGTACTATTTCCATATGCTTCGAAATTATTGGTACCTTCGGTGATGATGGCATTTCCCCAGATTCTGCCTAACTCCAAGTACATCCAACCTTTCGCAAAGTAGGCTTGTCCTTTGTAGAAATTGATTCTGTCAGCAGTCATATTACTTTCTGCTTGATCAATGTTTTCCAAGATCAAGTTAGAAAGGTAGATGACATCGTAATATTCTTTCCAGCTTGAGTAAAGCGATATTTTGACCGTTTCAGGTACGAGTCCTCTTAGGTTGCTGTAGGCCACATTATCGCATCGGTCTGCTCCAGCTCCCATAGGTACGTGAGGGTCATCTTGTATCATATACTGGATTTCACCTTGAATGGTGATCAGAAAACCCATCAATTCACTGTCATCATCAAAGGCATTTGTTATAGATTGACGATCCTCAGGTTTTACATCCAGCAAGTCAGTGCACGAGCTGGCTAATGCTGTAAAGCAAACCAATAGAATTAAGTATCGTTTTATGTTCATTTTCTCAATATTTTAAAACAAGTCCTCTCTTGATTATAATTTCTAAATGCGGGCTTGTCATTAAGATTTATTTCTTGACTGAATTTGGCTTAGAATTTTAGCGTACAACCTGCAGTGAATACCCTTGGAAGTGGATAATTATCAAGTTGATCCACGCCTGGGTAAGGAACAGCTTCTGGGTCCAATCCTGAATAGTTGGTGATTAACATCAAGTTCTCAGCAGTGAAGAATAGTCTCGTTGAAGTAATTCCTAGTTTCTTTACAAGTTTTTCGTCAAATGTGTAAGACAAGTTCAGTTTCTTTAATCTGATCCAATTGACTTGCTCAATGTTGGTATTGACCATCACATCAGCTTGAGGAGAATAGCCAAGGTTTGGAGTCGGGAAGAATGGAGAATAGCTTTCGCCTTCAACTTCATAGGATTCCTGGTTCCAGAAGTCCACATCATTATAATCTAGAAGTAATATTCCTGCATATGGGTCCCTTCTATTGGTGTAAGCAGAATATGGGACGGCATTGATAATCGATCTACCTAAAGTATACGTGAACAACATATTCAATCGGAAGTTTTTATACTTGAAATCATTGGTCCATCCGCCACTCATTTTTGGAATAGGACTACCTACATAAGTTTTGTCCAAATCATTGATTCGGCCATCAGAGTTCAGGTCAAGGATATTTTTCATCCCAACTTGGGCAGGATAAAGACTGCTAGGAGAACCTAAATTTTGGATAGATCCATCTGAATCAAAATAAACTGGTAGATCTTCCACAGAATTGATGTATCCATCTTGGATATAGACATTAAAGCCCATGATGGGACGACCTAAGATGAAATCATCTACATCATTGCCATTATAGCTTTCCTCAAACCTGTTGGTGTTTTTGGCGATGTTGAGTTTTGTATTCCATGTGAATGCCCTATCTCTGATCACATCATATTGGATTCCCAACTCGATCCCCTGGTTGGAAGTAGAGAAGGTGTTTCTCCATGTAGAAGAGAGGTAGTATACATCGCCTGGGAATGGAGCATCATAGATTTGGCCGTCGTTATATTTGTAATAATAGTCCGCAACAAGACGTAGTCTGTAATCAAGAAAGTCTAAGTCCAAACCAATGTCATATTGAGTGGCTTGTTCCCAAGCAAGGTTGTTATAAGAAACCATGTCAGGTGCAAGGCCTGCTTGTCCCATAAAGTAAGGTGAATGGGCATCCGAAACAGTACCATGGGCCAAGTAAGGGTTTTGGAACTGTAGTCCAGTAACCCCCCAAGATCCACGCAATTTTCCTTGATTCAACCACCATACATCATCCATAAATGGTTCCTCCGAAAAATTCCAACCGGTGGCTACTGAAGGAAAAGTTCCCCAACGCTTGCCTTCACCGAAGGTACTGGATCCGTCTGTTCTGATGGAAGCTTCGATTAGGTACTTCTTCTTGTAGTTGTAGGCTATTCTGCCAAAATAACTCAACAAATAGGTTTCATTGAAAGTAGAAGAGAAGTTTCGTGTTACTACTTGGTTGCCATTTTGGTCAACGACAATGGAGTTCTCAGGAAGAAGTGGTACATAATGGATGTCATCACTGGCCATGCCACGTCCCATACCATATGCCGTTTCATTGATTCTTCTGGTTAAGCCTTGTCCGGCCAAAAATTCAAACTCATGATCCTGATCTATTGTAATGAAATAGTTTAACAGGTTTTCCCAATTAAGCACAATGCTGGAATTGTTTTGATTGACAGCTGTGGACATTCCAAATCTGTCATCTAGGTAAGAAGGGGTGAAAATATTGCTTTTACCCAATGAAAAATCCACTGATGGTGTAGTAGTGAAAGAAAGCCCCTTTGCAATATTCAGATTTACTTTCAAGCCAGAACGCAATCGATAAGTATTGTTTTTGACTTCAGTATCAGCAATTCTGGCTGCTTGTTCGCGGGCAATTGAGTTATTCACCGAAAGTAGTGATGATGATGCCTTTGGAGAGCCGACCATGTTGGCAGATCCATTACTGCTGTTTGATCCTCTACCTCTATTGGTGTAAGCGAAATAATTGAAAGAGGTAATGGTCAAGTTCTTCCTTGGAGTCAAGGTCAGGTTGGCAGAAAAGTTATATCTTTCAAAAGCCGTACCAACCATGATGCCTTCTTCATCATAATGACCCAGAGCAAGATTGTATTTCATCAGCTCAGAACCTCCGTTGATTTGAACGTTTGAATTGGTCGTTTTTCCTGTTCGAAAGAAGTAATCCCACCAATTGGAGCTATTATTGTAATAGGAGTTTAAACTATCCTGAAGTGCTGGCTGATAAAGTCCATTGATACGACCATTTCCCCAGAAATAATCATAAGTCCCATATTTTCCCCAAGAGTCCTCATAAGAAGTAGGTAAGCTATACCCTCTGGTAGCTGGGTCAAAATAGGCAGCAGTGGCATTTTTTGCAAATAGCAATGCTACATCTCTTTCAGCTTTACCAATGGTCTGAACAGGAGTCCTAGGTAAAATACTGAAGCCCCTAGATACATTGGCAGAGATTTCCGCCTTGCCTTCTTTACCTTGTTTGGTGGTGATAAGAATCACACCGTTGTTGGCCCTTGATCCATAAAGTGCCGCCGCAGAGGCATCTTTTAGGACTTCTACAGATTCGATGGTTGAAGGGTCAATATCAGCTAAGCCACTTGTGCTCATTTTACTATTGGTTTCAGAAATGATCGGAATACCATCTACTACATATAAAGGAGAACCATCATTGATCAATTGACCGTCAGGTCCAGCCACCATTAGAGAGTTTTGACCACGGATGTTGATGATTGTACCCGTTCCACCTGGTGAACCAGATTGGTTGGTAACAGCCACACCTGCCATTTGTCCTTGAAGCAAGTTTTCGAGGTTTGCAGCTGGCATATCTTGGATATCTTCACTTTTTACGGAAGCAACAGAACTGATTAGTTCTTCTTTGCTTCTTTTACCGTAAGCGATAACGGTTACGTCATCCAAGGTATTGATGTCTTCCTCAAGGGTGATTTTTAATTTTGTTTGGTTACCTAGGGTAATTTCTTTGGATTTGAAACCAATGAATGACACAACCAATATTGGTTGTTGATTTGGCTTGGTAGGTACATCGATAGAGAAGTTTCCATCAGGGCCAGCAGATATGCCGACTAAAGTCCCTTTAACCAAAACAGTGGCTCCAGGAAGAGACTCACCTGATTGGTCGGTGATGGTACCAGTGATGTGAATTCTGTTGTTTGATTGTTGTGCATACACTCCTTGGCTAAATGCCAAATAGGTAGCTAGAAACATCACTAGCAATAATAAGCGACGGCTTATTATTGAAGTTTGTAAAACTAGTTTCATAAATGCGGTTTTAAGTTTTGATTTAGGTGGATAGCCCATCTAGCACGAAAGGCCTAATTAGGGCATGGGCACAAATATAAAATAAATACTTTAAATTTGGTTATATGAATGTTAAAAAAGCTTTATAATTTTAACATTTTTAATTTATTCAGAATTATATTTCGTTAAAAGAATTTGTAAAATTTTATTTGGTAAAAAACAGGCTAAAAAATTATTAGTTATATAAATATCCGTAAAAAGGTCCAAAATGATGGTTTGAATACTATTTAAACCCTAGTGGTTTTTAGGGTATTAGGAAACACAAAATTTTATTCCGTGTTATGTGATTTTTTATTAATTGCTGATTTGCAGTTAGTTGTGCTTTGCTGTTAATGTTTGTTTTGGGGTAGATTTTATTTATTGGGTCAGCTTTCTGAAGGTTAAGAGAATTTAACAGGAGATAGGTTTACTTTCAATGGGTATTTCCAGTGTGATTTTTGTAGATATTGACGGTTGTAAAGAAAAGTTGATACTATATAAATGATCTTTGTATTCTAAAAATTGAATTTATGTTTTAGTGTTTTTTATGTATTTCATAAGAAAATTCCATGATATTATCAGAACTACTTAGCCGCTTAACCAAGATATTTATTACTTGATCAAGGCACTTTTAGGAGCGAATATTATTTAAAGTTGAAGAACTCTAAATAGTGAGAGAAGAATCTCACTTTAAGATTAGTTTAAAAATATCAGAAGGTTTTTTGAACTTGCTGGATGCCCTAAAATCAAAAAAAGGTCCGCACATCGTACAGACCTTTTTTTACTATCAAACCTATTAAACCTATTGTTGAATTATTCAAGCATTTGAATAACTTAACGGAAAGGTAAAAAATAATTCTTAATATCCAAACAATCGATTGCGAAAGGGAAATTTATTAAAGGAAAACAAGTAATATGGAACCATAAATTTGCCAAGTATCCTTTTTGAAAGATCACGGAATTCAGCAGTTTTTACTTAATTATCTTCGATATTCCTTATTAATTAGTAATAAAATAAGCCGCTGATTTTTACAATCCATAAATTATTTGTGTACGCAATCCGAGGAACTTCCTTTGAGTTTTGGTTATATTCATGTTCCTAATATATTCTCCTCATTATTAATAAAAATCGATGAATTCAATTGTAAAACCTGTTGTCGTTTCTGAAATTATAGCAGCTTACATAAAGTATATCACGGCTTTTCATAAACACACCAAAAGGGCTCCCGAATACTTTAAAGCAAGAGATTGGGATGGAGTGCAGTTGAATCACAGACAGCGATTAAGATTGTATAAAGATTGTGTCAATGAGGTAGTTGATACTTGTAAGGAAAAATATGGGGATTTTTTAGAAGACAGGGTTTTTTGGATGGAAGTCAAACAATCTTTTTCAAATGAAATAAACCAAAGAACTGACAAAGAATTGGCTGAGTCATTTTATAATTCTGTCATTAGAAAAGCAGTAGCCCATCTGTCCATAGATGAAGAGTTGATGTTTGTGATCGAAGGCTATGATTCATGTGAAATTCACCCTCAGGAACCTTTGTTTTATAATTATCCACCACATTGGGGAGTTCAAAAAATTATTAGGAAAATTTTGGAGGATTTTGATTTTCAAGCTCCTTATTATCAAAAAGAAAAGGATGTCCAGTTTTTGGTGAGAAGTATTCGAGAGGTTATCCTTACCAGATACAAAGTGGATGAAAATACCACCACACAAGTTCTCAAGCAGGTGTTTTATCGAAATAAGGCAGCCTATTTAATAGGAAGGACTTTTTTAGGTAGAAAGTGGATGCCTTTCATCATTCCGTTTATGCATGGTCCACAGGGTGTTTTTGTGGATACATTGATTTTTGACCCTAATTTAATGAGTGCTATTTTTAGTTATACCAGATCATATTTTATGGTTGAAACAGAGATTCCCTCACAGATCGTGGCTTTTTTGAACTCTGTTATTACCCACAAAAAGGTATTTGAATTGTACAATGCCATTGGTTTTAACAAACATGGCAAGACGGAATTTTACCGTGATTATCTCAATCATCTCAAAACCAGCGATGACCAGTTTGTGGTAGCGCCAGGTATCAAGGGAATGGTAATGACTGTATTTACCTTGCCTTCATATAATATGGTTTTCAAAGTGATCAAGGATAATTTTGATCCTCCCAAAAACATGACCAGGCAAGAAGTCAAGGAAAAGTACAGGCTTGTTTCGCTCCATGACAGGGTAGGGAGAATGGCGGATACGCATGAGTTTGAATATTTTCAAATACCATTGGAAAGGGTTCACCCGGATTTGATCAAGGAATTGAGAAATACGGTCAACTCGTTGGTTGAAATTAAAGAGGATATGCTTATCATCAAGCACCTTTATACAGAAAAAAGGCTTACTCCATTGAATATGTATTTGGAGACATGCACTTTGGAGGACGCTAAAATAGTGGTTGAAGAATATGGAAATGCCATTCTACAATTGGCCAAAGCCAATATTTTTCCGGGAGACATGATGACCAAGAACTTTGGTGTTACCAGGCAAAAACGGGTAATTTTTTATGATTATGATGAAATAGAGTTCCTCACTCGAATGAACTTTAGGGAAAAGCCCAAACCAGTAACTTTTGCCCAGATTTATGCTTCGGAACCTTGGTATGACATTGCCAAGAATGACGTGTTTACAGAAGATTTTAGAAGGTTTATGATTGGAAGGGTTGACGTAAAACCACATTTTTTGGAATTCCATGAATTACTTTTTGACCCAAATCACTGGAAGGAAATCCAAAAGCGCATCGAACAAGGAGAACTGATTCATGCATTTCCATATCCAGAATACATGCGTTTCAGACCAGATGAAGAAGTTTAATGGACAGTTTAGTAATCGTTGATTTTTGTAGTAATTTATTCCTAAAAAATTAAATAACTGCTTGCAATTTTTTATCTGCCAGTTACTTATTCACTCCTAAAATATTTTGATTATTGGAGTTAATTCGTTAATATTCAATAGATCAAATCACTGAATGCCAAAACAAAACCAATTTAAAAATGGTTGTACAAAAAGCATTCTTGATCGAGCGATAAATTGAGCCCGAACTATAGTATTTCTTCTATCATGGTTTATCATCCAAATTAAATTTAAAAGAAATGAAAAAAGCTCACCTATGCATTTTGTTGACGCTGTTCTTATCTACGGCGTGCTTTTCCTCCAAAGATTTTGTCGCTGAATATGATTATGATTACAGAGGAAATTTTAAAAAATACAAGACTTTTGCCTTTATGGAGGATACTGGTACGGATTCTGTAAAACATATTCCCATTATTGACAAAACCATTATTTCAAGACTTAATTCCCAAGGTTTTAGACATCAGATTGATAAACCTGATATTCTAATTTATTACAAGCTCTTTGTCAACCAGATTAGGTACAGAGGGTATGTTCAGCCAGAGTTTGATAATTGGTTGGCCAGCCGTGGTCTTGAAATTTTGAAAGAAGAAGAAGAAAAAGAAAAAAGAGGTGAGGAGGAAGATGTTGATAATCCAGAAGATCGTGAGAAAGGGGAAGATTATGATAACATCAAATATTATGAGAACGACGGTATGTTGATCATTTATGTAATAGATTACAAAAAGAACAAAACAATTTGGCAAGGATATACTTCCGCTACTTTTGATGTTAACTCGCCGAGTATCAATTTAGACCTTACGAGGGCTACTTACAAAGTCATGAACCAGTTTCGGTTGGTCACCAATAATTATTCTTTTTAGTAAAGGTTAAACATTAATTTTGGGCCTTCAGGTAGATTCCTGAAGGCTTTTTTTTGCTTTTCTTTGACCTCACAGTGCAGGACAGTGTAATGAATTTTACCGAATAATTTTAAGAATGTTTTTTAGCATAAACAGATCAACTCAAGATATCCGTACAATGATGCTACAGCGTGTAGGATGGCTTGTTTTTATGTTTCTTGGATGTACCTCGTGCTCCAAGACTACAAGCTCGAATATTGAATCGGGAAAGCTCCCTAATATTATTTTTGTTTTAGCAGATGATCTAGGCTATGGTGATCTCAGCTGTTATGGCCAACAAAAGTTTACAACACCTCATATTGACAAGCTTGCTAAGAGTGGGATGTTGTTTACAAATCATTATGCTGGTACCAGCGTTTGTTCGCCTTCCAGAGCTAGCTTAATGACTGGCCAACACACTGGTCATGTGGCTATTCGTGATAATAGAAGTTTGGATCCAGCTCCTTATGGGTTTAGAGAGAGAGAAGGTCAGTTTCCTCTGCCTGATTCAATTCAAACACTTCCAGAGGTACTGAAATCAAAAGGTTATGTTACTGGAGCTTTTGGGAAATGGGGTCTTGGTGGGCCTGGGACAGAGGGCACGCCTAACAACCAGGGGTTTGATGAATTCTATGGCTATGTTTGTCAATCATTGGCCCATAATTACTATCCCGATCACTTATGGCATAATGATGAAAAAGTGCTATTAAGTGCTAATGACGAAGGAGGATATGGTAGCTATTCACCTGACTTAATGCACGAAAAGGCATTGGAGTTTATTGATTCTAATAAAGACCAACCTTTTTTCCTATTTGTCTCCAGTCCATTGCCTCATGCTGAACTAATAGCTCCTAAAGAGAAAATGGATAAGTTTAAAGGCTCCATCAGTCCTGGAAAACCTTTTCGTGGTGTGGATGAAGGTCCGGCTTTTAGGAAGGGAGGCTTGGCTTCACAAGATCAGCCTCATTTGGTCTTTGCAGCCATGGTTACGGCGTTGGATAGGCAGGTAGGAGAGGTAATGGAAAAGCTCCAAAAGTTAGGATTAGAAGAAAATACCATTGTTATTTTTACTTCAGATAATGGCCCCCATCAAGAAGGAGGTGGCGACCCAGCTTATTTTAATAGTAATGGGCCACTGAGAGGTATAAAACGAGATTTATATGAAGGAGGGATTAGGGTTCCTTTGATTGTGAGTTGGCCAGGAACCATAGAAGCAGGAAGCACCAATGACCACATTTCAGCTTTTTGGGATTTTTACCCTACTTTAAGTGAGGTGGGAGGGCTGAAAAAACCTCCAAATAGTGATGGTATTTCTTTTTATCCAAGCCTTATCGGTAACCTTAATGCCCAGGAAGAACATGATTACCTTTATTGGGAATATCATGGTGAATCAGGAAAACAGGCTGTTAGAATGGGTAATTGGAAAGCAGTTAGAACGGATATTCGAAAAGGAAACAAAACAATAGAATTATTTGATCTGTCCAATGATCTTGGTGAAGCCACCAACGTAGCTGATTTATACCCTGAAGTAACAGCCAAAGCAGATAGTATTTTGAGAATAGCCCATCAGCCAAATGCAGAATTTAAGTTGGGCTATCTGGATGAAGAGAGGAAGTTGGAATAAAGGTCTGTGCTGCTTTATCATTTAAATAAAAAAAACTTAAATTTTAAATACGGAATACCATGCAAGTCAATTATTCTACAATAATACTCATTTGTATAACCCTTACTTTGTGTTTGGCTTCGTGTCAAGCTCCGAAAGAGAATAATACAGAAGAAGTGTCTTTTACAGTAATCAATGCTGTGGATAGGGAAGATTTTGTGTTAGAGATACCTCTAACGAAAATCAAGGAAAAGAACAATGACCTCGATTTTGAAAATTTAAGTGTTCAAATGAGCGAAGAAAATATTCCATTTGAGATAGATCAGATAAGCGTGTCTTTGCTTTGCCTCATTCCTGAGACAAAAGCAGGAAAAGATTATGAATTAACAATCAAAACCAAAAGTCTAGATGAACCCAACTTCACTATCAAAAAAAGAACTCAAGCAGAATTATCCCATAAAGTAGGAGGTGAGTTTCAAAACAGAAAATATATTGGAGGTGAATTTAAAAATGTCCATGAATTAAAAGTGCCTCAGGAACATACGGATCATTCTTATTTCATCCGTTATGAAGGCCCAGGTTGGGAATCTGATAAAGTAGGGTATAGGTTTTATTTGGACTGGAGAAATGGCATTGATGTATTTGGGAAAAAGACTCCCGAAATGGTGCTCCTAGGGGTAGGGCAAGATGGGTTTGACAGCTACCATGAACCTGCAGGCTGGGGAATGGACATTTTGAAAGTAGGTCCATCATTGGGACTCGGGTCAATTGCGACTTGGGAAGATGGCAAAGCAAGAAGAGTAGATGCAACGGACAGCCTGTATGTAGATATTGCTCAAGATGGAGCATTGAGGTCCACCATCAAAACCAATTATTATGGATGGGACATCCAAAATGGGAAGACCGATCTCCTCTCGACCATAAGCATTGATGCAGGTTCAAGAATGAGTAAGATAGAACTTATTGCCTCCAATGGCATCAATAACTTTTGCACTGGCTTGATCAAAAGTGACAAGGCTCCTTTAAAGGTTTCTGATCAAACCAAGAAATTCAGTTATATCGCAAGCTATGGGCAGCAAAGTTTAGCGGATGATATGCTAGGAATTGCCGTTATATTTCCAACAGAACAACTCCAAACCATCACTGAAGATGCCAACAGCCATGTTGTGGTTTTAAACCCAGAAAATAGTAAAGAAATCTCTTATTACATTTTAGCTGCTTGGGAGCAGGAACCTGATGGAATTAAAGATGAAGCAGCATTTTATAACTATTTAGCACATCAAATAGACCTTCTTTCAAAACCAGCCAAAATCGAATGATTTGGTCGGAAAACTAGTTGGTCTATTGGGTACCTATTTTTTAAGGAAATCTTAAGATTGCACTAAGGAAGGCTTTAGTTAAGGATGATAATTTTGACCTATAACAAAATACCTTTTCTTTATGCTTCAGCGGCTTATTCTGTACAGCTTAAACCATAAGCTAATAATTATACTTTTTACCCTTGGAATTATTGGGTTTGGAATTTATTCCTTGTCATACATTCCTTTGGGGGCAGTACCTGATATTACCAATAACCAGGTGCAAATTATTACTACTTCCAAAAACTTGGCCACTGAAGATGTAGAAAAATTTTTGACTTATCCGGTGGAATTGGAAATGGCCAATCTTCCTAATGTCAAGGAGATAAGATCCATTTCTAAATTTGGTCTTTCCGTAGTGACAGTAGTATTCGATGATAAGGCGGGTACCTACCTCCCTAGGCAATTGATCGCTGAAAAACTAAAGAGTGCAGAAGAGAAAATCCCCAATGGTTTTGGAGTTCCTTTTATGGGGCCTATTTCCACAGGACTGGGTGAAATTTATCAATATATTATTGATGTTGATCCTAGATATGAGGCCCAGTACTCCATCACTGATCTGCGTACCATTCAAGATTGGCTGATCAGGAGACAACTTTCTGGAATCCCCGGTGTTGTGGAAGTGAATACCTGGGGAGGATACCTGAAACAATATGAGGTAGCTGTGGATCCTTCTAAACTAAGAGCCATGAAAATTCCTTTGAGTCAGGTTTATACAGTATTGGAAAAGAACAATAGCATTGCAGGTGGGGGATACATTGAAAAGACAGAGGAAACTTATTTTGTTCGTGGGGAGGGCCTAGTGGGCAGTTTGGAAGATATTGAAAATATGGTGGTGGAAACCAGAAATGGGATACCCATTTATATTGGTGATATAGCAAAAGTCCAATTTGGGCATGCCAATAGATTTGGAGCCATAACTGGAAATGGGGAAGGGGAAAAAGTCCTTGGACAGGTAATGATGCTTAAGGGGGCTGATTCTCAAGCGGTGATCAATGCCGTAAACCAACGGGTAGCAGAAATATCTACTTCCTTGCCTCCTGGAATTATCATCAATCCATTTTTGGAAAGGAGTGAACTTATTAATAAAACTACTTTTACGATTGCTGAAAACTTATTGTTAGGCTGTTTAATTGTAATATTTGTGGTGGTGTTGCTACTGGGAAATATACGTTCTGGTCTCGTGGTTGCCTCAATAATACCATTGTGTTTGCTTTTCGCCCTTTCCCTTATGTATCTGACCGGAGTGGATGCCAATTTGATGAGTTTGGGCGCCATTGATTTTGGAATTATCATAGATGGGGCGGTAATAGTTGTAGAATTTATTGCTTATCAGATTACTTCTCAAAGCAAGTCATTGGGGCAACTAAGGGGTAAGGAAAGGCAGTTGCGAATTGATGAAATTACCTATCACGGGGCTCATAAAATGATGCATTCGGCAGTTTTTGGGCAACTCATCATTATCATAGTTTTTATTCCCATTCTGTCTTTGGTGAATGTTGAGGGCAAGATGTTTAGACCTATGGCCCTGGTTTTTTGTTATGCACTCATTGGCGCCATGGTGCTTTGTTTTACCTACGTTCCAGTAATGGCCTCATTGTTTATAAAACCTGAGACCTCTGATAAGCCAGGCTTTTCTCAAAAATTGATCAATTGGGTTTATAGCTTTTACAGGCCTGTAGTATTGTTGGCACTAAGAAATAAATCCATCGTACTGGTGGCTTCTGGGATTTTATTAGTGTTTAGTATATTCCTTTTTAGTCGAATGGGAGGAGAATTTGTCCCCACATTGGATGAAGGGGATTTTGTGATCCAGCCAGTGCTTAAAACAGGGACCTCTTTGGAAAAAACCATAGAGACCACTACCAAGATGGAGCAGATACTATTGGAGTTTCCAGAGGTGGATCAGGTTGTTAGCAGGATCGGAGCAGCAGAGGTGCCCACTGATCCCATGAGTATGGAGGAAAGTGATGTAATGATAAAGCTGATTCCTAAAAAGGAATGGGAAAGTGCTGAGACCAAAGATGAATTGGCAGAGGCATTTAAATCGAAGCTTTCTATACTGCCTGGGATAGACTTTGAATTCACCCAGCCCATAGAGATGCGGTTTAATGAGCTGATAACAGGGGTAAGGGCTGATTTAGCCATCAAAATTTTTGGTGAGGATTTGGATATCCTTTATAGAAAGGCCCTGGAGGTGGAGCAAGCCATAAAAGGAGTAGAGGGGGCTTCGGATATCATTGTGGAGAAGACGGCAGGACTTCCACAAATGATGGTTAAATATGATAGGGCTAAAATAGCTAAATATGGGCTGAATGTTGCGGATTTAAATGACCTCATCAGTATGGGCTTTGCAGGCTTACCGGCAGGGATGGTTTTTGAGGGAGAAAAGCAGTTTGATTTAGTGTTGAGGTTCGATAAGGCAAAACGTCAGAGCTTGGAAGATATTCGCACCGCTTCTGTTCAGTTGCCAAATGGTAGAAGCCTGCCTTTAAGTGAATTTGCAGATATTGACTATACCACTGGACCTGCCAAGATTTCCAGAGACAATACTAAAAGGAGGATAGTAATAGGAGTCAATGTACGTAATAGGGATTTGGAGTCTGTAGTTAATGATGTCCAAAAAATCATTGGAGAAAAGATTAGTCTCCCTAATGGGTACACCATTACCTATGGTGGGCAGTTTGAAAATTTAAGAACAGCCAGAGAAAGGTTGATGATCGCCGTGCCCATTTCTCTAATCCTGATTTTCCTGATGCTATATTTTGCCTTTAAATCAGTGAAGGAAGCTTTGATCATTTACAGTGCAATTCCTTTATCTGCTGTGGGTGGAATTCTCTTATTGTATTTTAGGGACTTGCCATTCAGTATTTCTGCAGGTGTGGGCTTTATTGCGCTTTTTGGAATTGCTGTATTGAATGGGATTGTTTTGATAGAGGAGTTTAAAGAGTTGCGCGCTAGTGGGGTGAAAAATGTACATAAGGCTGTTATGATTGGTACTAGAAAGAGGCTTAGACCTGTTTTGTTGACTGCATCAGCTGCAGCTTTGGGATTTTTGCCTATGGCCATTTCGCAGTCTGCAGGAGCTGAGGTGCAGAGGCCTTTAGCCACTGTAGTAGTTGGGGGATTGATTTCAGCCACACTGTTGACATTATTAGTGGTTCCTGTGCTCTATACCATTTTTGCCGATAGAAAAATCCAATTCAAATTTTCCAAAAAGGCCATGATAGGAGCCATAGTATTTATCGGCTCTTTTGGTATTCCTGAGTCTGTATTTGCACAGGAAAGGACAATTGATCTGGTAGAGGCTTTACAGATCGCTGTGGAAAACAACCAGCAGTTAAATGCTTCAAAATATGAGGTGGAAAGGCAGGAAAACCTAATAGGGAGTTCTTGGAATATTGATAAAACGAATGTCTATTACCATCAAGATCAAAACAATATTGCTGAAAATGGTGAGCCTATAAATGTTTGGGGCATAGAGCAAAACTTTCAGTTTCCCTCAGTATATGGGGCACAAAATAAGTACCAAAAGAACCAACTGGGCTTAATGGAAAACAAGTATCTGTTGGATGAATTTAGGATTAAGCAAGAGGTTTCCAAAGCTTATTACACTGCTGTGTACTATTTCCAAGTAAAAGAAAACTATGATTTTTTGGATAGCCTATACAGCCAATTTGCATTTGCTGCCCAAAGAAAATTTGAACTTGGGGAAAGTAATCTTTTGGAGAAATTAACTTCCCAGAGTAAGTCAAAAGAAGTGGAAGTTTTGCTAGAGCAAAGTCAAAATAATCTCAATCAAGCACTTATTAAGTTCAACAGTTGGCTGCAAACGGACACACTTTTTTTAGTTAAGGCAGATAGTATGCCTATTCTAATGGATGAAGGGCTGATGGAAAACCACCCAGGTATCAATTATTACCAACAGTTGAACGAGGTGGCAGATGCAAAGCTAATTGTAGAGAAACAAAAATTATTACCTGACTTACAGGTTGCTTATTTCCAAGGGACCAATAAATTTCCAGAGGCAAAGATATATAAGGGATTCCAGGCGGGTATAGCCATTCCACTTTGGTTTGGTGCCCAAAAGTCCAATATACAAGCTGCCAAAGCAAGTCAGGTAATAGCAGCAGCACAAGGGGAAAACTATCAGGTCCATCTTCAGGCGAAATATGAAAGCTTGAATCAAGACCTTGAAAAGTATAGGAAAGCCATAGACTATTATTTGGGTGTAGGGAAGGGGTTAGCAGTGGGTTTGGTTCACAATGCCCAATTGGCCTATAAGAATGGAGAAATAGATTTTCTACAATACATACAGCTTTTGGAAAATGCCAAGGGCATAGAGTTAACTTATTTGGAAAACCTCTGGCAATATAATTTGACCATTTTGGAGGCAAAATACTTATTGGATTAGATGATGAAAATTAAAATGAAATATAAGGTCTTTTTTTATATACCTCTCTTAAGCTTCACGGTGCTTTTTGCCTGTGACAGTAAAAAGCAGGAGGCTACAGATGGCAATAAAGAGGAATTAACCAGCAATGGTAATATCATTCAGCTAAGTTATCAACAGTATTCCTCAGGCAATTTTGAAACAGGAGGAATGGAGCAGGTCGATTTTCATGAAGTTGTCAATGTGAATGGGATGCTGGATGTGCCACCAGAAAATAAGGTGGCCATTAGTGCCTATTTTGGGGGGTATATAAAAGAACTGAGCTTACTTCCTGGCCAAAAAGTAAATAAGGGACAGGTACTACTGGTGCTTGAAAACCCAGATTATCTTCAAATTCAACAGGATTTTTTAGAGGTTAAGGGCCAAATGAAATATTTGAAAGCAGACTACAGACGTCAGGCAGAATTGGCAAAGGAAAATGTCAGTTCCGAAAAGAAATATCTGAAGGCTGAAGCAGATTATAAGGTGATGAAGGCCAGGTACGAGTCCTTACAAAAAAAACTGCAGCTAATGGGGATTAAGGCTAGTAATTTGGATGAAGAAAATATTTCATCCCGTATCACACTAAAGGCCCCAATTTCCGGATATATAGCTGAGATTTCAGCTGAAAAAGGCATGTTTTTGAATCCTTCGGATATAGCTTTTACCATCACCAATACTGATCATATCCATTTGGAATTAAATGTATTCGAGAAGGATGTTTTGAAAGTTAAGGTTGGTCAAGAAGTGATTTTTAGCCTACAGGATAATCCAGCAGAAAAGTATAAGGGGGAGGTACATTTGGTAGGAAGGACTATAGGTGAGGAAGATAGAAGTATCAGGGTCCATGTTCATATTGATGGAGAGGAGGAATTGGAAAATTTGGTGCCAGGGATGTTTGCTGAAGCAAAAATTTCGGTGGATAGTTCTCAAAGTCCTGCCTTACCAGAAACCGGTGTGGTTAAGGTTGATCAAGATTACTATGTCCTTTTGAAAACCGGTAATGATTCCCAGGAGCATTCCTTTGTCAAAAAACTGGTGAAAGTGGGTAAGCGGGACAGTGATTATGTGGAGATAATAAATGCCAATGATTTTAAAACTGACTCCCAGTTTTTGACGAAAGGTGCCTATAACTTGATTAAAGAATAATATTTATTTTTATGTTTAGCATTGGATAAATCAAATATGGCAAGCCATGAAAATTCTAATCATTGAAGATGAACCTGGTATAGTTAGATTTTTGAAACAAGGATTTGAAGAAGAAGGCTATATGGTAGAATCAGCATCCGATGGAATTCAAGGTTTGGATATGGCTGTGTCCAGTGATTATGATATTATTTTATTGGATTGGATGATTCCGTCAATTAGTGGCATTGAGGTTTGTCGGTCATTCAGAAAGCAAAACACTAAGACCCCCATAATATTTCTTACTGCAAAGGATGAGGTGGCTGATGTGATTTTTGGCCTTCAGGCCGGGGCAAATGATTATATAAAAAAGCCGTTTCATTTTGAAGAGTTACTGGAAAGGGTAAAAGTTCAGTTAAGGCCAGTAAGTGGGGAACATGAGCAATTCTCTGTTGGGAATATTCGCATGGATATTGGTACCCATCAGGTGTTTAAAAATAGTGAAGAGGTTTATCTTACCCAAAAGGAATTTGCCTTGCTTGAATACTTGATTAGAAATAAGGGAAAGGTATGCCGTAGAACACAGATCATTGAGCATGTCTGGGATATTAATTTCGATTACAATTCAGGGGTAATAGATGTCTATATCAATGCACTAAGGAAAAAACTCAATTTGGAGGAGGGTGAAAATTATATTCAGACCATTAGGGGGGTTGGATATATCGCCAAGGAATTATGAAACTCAATTTTCAAAATAGGATAGCTTTTTATTACCTGATTGCCACATCGGCTATCAGTCTATTGGTATTTGGCTTTATCTATTTTATTGTCAAGAGTACCGTCTATGAAAGTCTGGATAAAAACCTGACTTTTGAAGCCAATAAGCATTTGTTGGAAATTGCTGTGGAAGAGGATACTGTCTTTTTTACCCATAAAAAAGAGTGGGAAGAGATAGAGCATAGGGAAGTTCAGATTAACCCTGTTTTCTTGCAGCTAATGGGATTGAGAGGTCAGGTAATGGATAAGTCGCCCAACCTTAAAGGGGATAGCTTGGTCATGAATCAGTCGGCTTCCATAGATGAACATTATGATACGAAGCTGAATAATAGGCCCATTCGTCAGGTGCATATTGAAATTCAAGAAAACGGAAAAACCAGAGGGTATATTGTGGCAGCATTGCCGCTGGAGGCTTCCATTATGGTATTGTCCAATTTGATGAAGACCTTACTTATTCTGTTTCCGATTTCTACTCTATTATTGTTTTTTATATCAAGGTACCTGGCAGGAAAAAGCATTGCTCCAATAGCTACCATTATTAATACTACCAACAGTATTACCAAGAACAATTTGGATGAAAGGGTAGCTCTCCCTCCTCATAGGGATGAAATCTATGAATTGTCTACTTCCATCAATGGGCTTTTGGATAGGATTGGGGAAGCCATGGAAAGGGAAAAACAATTTACCTCGGATGCTTCCCATGAATTGAGAACCCCTTTAGCTTCTTTGAGGGGGACTTTGGAGGTGTTGGTCCGAAAGAAACGTAATATTGAAGATTACGAAGAGAAAATCCACGATAGCCTCAATGAGGTTGACCGTATGTCAAAGATAGTGGAGCAATTGCTGTTCTTAGCGAGAAACTCCCAAAATAAACCCTATAAGGAGCAAGGAAAGGCCCCTGTTACTGTTTTGGTCGATGAAATTCTTGGTAGACATCAAAAACTGATTAAAGATCGGAAATTAAGTGTTTCATTGAATGCAGATCAGTCTGGAGATCATATGGTGCCTTATTATTATGGGAATTTAATTCTGGACAATGTGGTCAATAATGCGATAAAATACAGTAGGTATAGGGGAAAAGTGGAGATCAATATAAAAGAAGAAGGAGGAAAATATCATTGTTATATCAAGGATGAGGGGATTGGTATTAAGGAAGAGGATCTGTCGTCCATTTTCAATCCGTTCTTTAGGTCTCAGCCTTTGGATCATAAGGAAATCAATGGAAATGGTCTGGGTTTATCAATTGTCAAAAAGGCTGCAGATGCCATAGGCGCAGATATAAACATCAAAAGCCAATTTGGGGCTTGGACTTCAGTGTGTATAAGATTTAGTTAATATGGTATAGATTAAATCAATATTATTGGGCTACAATTCCTGCTCTTCAGGAATATCCAAAGTATTGGTGTAATACCTGTATTTAAGTTGTTCCAGTTGTCTTTTCATGATGAGGTCAACGAGTTTTAACTGTCCTTCCAGGTATTTTTCTTGCCTTTTATTCAAAAGAAATACAGAGCTTTCACCGAAATTGAACTTTTCATTTTCTGCCCAAAGCAACTTTTTATAGCCCTCTACATTCTCCATTTGTATGGCCTCTTGGTTGGCGAGAAAATTAATTTGCTGCTGACTGTTGAGGATTTTGTTTTGTAAGGAAATGGTCTTGTTCTCCAATTCCAGTTGTTGCTCTTGAACTTTCACTTTTCCTAGTTGAAGATCTCCTCTTTCTCCTCTGAGGAACAGGGGAAAGCTGAATGAAAAGCCCCATTTATAGTCATTTTGGTTATATCCAGGAAAGCCTTCACCATCAGGAGTCAGCAAAGGCATATATTTTAGCTTTAGTTTGGGCAGGAGCTTTTCCCGCTTCATCCGCCTGTCCGCTTCCAATGCAGAAAGCTTAAACTGGGCTTCTTGCAAAATGGGATGTTCGTCTAGGGTGTCAAGAGAAAAGACTATGCTGTTATCATTTTCTACAATATTACCTAAATTGGTTGGCACCTTTTGCTCGATAGCATACCAGCCATCTTCGTTCCATAAATAGTTTTCCAGATTTTTCTGCGTACTTGTGTAACTTGATAGCACTGATTGAAGTAAGTTTTTTCGATCTTGCCACATGATGTAAGCCTCCACGGTATCAATGGCAGTTTTTTCACCGTTAAAAAAGGAGGTCTTAGTATTCTCAAAATAGTTTTCTGCCAAATCAATGCTCTCCTGAACGATTTGTAAGGCAGCGTGGCTGTTGGCCCAATAAAGGTAAGCTTCACTGGCACTGAAATAAAGGTCGTTGGTTTGAAGTGTTCTTTGCTGTTCCGCAATCGCCGCATAGGCTTTGGCCTGTCTCAAGGCAGTTCGCCCTTCATCCATGAGAAGTCCTTGGAGTACATTTAGCTCTATCCCAGCATTCCAAAGCCCATCAGTTCCCGTTTGATTTTCGGAACTCAAATAGGTTCCTGAGTTTTTTTCATATCCTGCCACCAAGTCAAATCCTGCCACGGTAGGAAACCGCAAGGAGGAATAGGACTTGCGATAATACAGCTTATCACTATACAGTTTTTGGTTGAAATCTGACTCCAATACTGGATCAAAGTTACCCTTGGCTGAGCGGATAGTAGCCTCTGCTTTTAAGTCATTCAACTTGGCCTTTTGTGAAAGAGGATGGTGCTCGATTACTTTATGAATGAATACATCATAATCTAGGGTATCCGAAAGCGCGTATTGTGCATTGCTTATATAAGGCACAATAGTCATCAGGAAAACCAAGATGTAGTGGAATATTAATTTACTATTCATCCTTGCACTTATTTAACCGATTTTAAAGGAGCCTTTAATTTCAATGGCTCTGGGTTTCTCTTTTCTTTGCTGTAATAATCAGGAGGGAAGCCGTTAAGCTGTCTCCATATTTCATACCAAATAGGTACATTGTTCAGCAGCATAAAAGTTTGCACACCGGTGCCCATACTTAATTTATCTGGCCATTCGCGGTCATCAGGATCAGGGCTGACAAGGATTCGATAATATCCATTACTACTGATAAATCTGTCCATGGCAAACACCTTTCCAGTGAAAACACCGGTAGAAGCTTCAGGCCATCCACTTATGACAATTGCAGGCCATCCATCAAAGCGTAACCTAACCCTGTCACCTTGTTGGATTAATGGTAGGTCTTGTGGTTTAACGTATACTTCCACTGCTAAGTCATAATCTTGAGGCATGATAGAGACTATGTCTGTTCCTTCCTTGATGACCTCACCAACTCCCTTCTTAATGGCTTTTGTGATGTACCCAGACTGTGGTGCTGTGACATAGTATAAGCGTTGTCTTTGGCTGTAGTTTGAAATTTGATTCCGCAATTTGGAAACTTCCGCAGCAGTGCCAAGCTTTGCTGACAAGGCTGACTGAATGTCAGATTGTGCCTTGGCTAACTTGTCCCTATAATCCTGTTCGGTTGAGGACATTTCAAGGTCAAGGTTCAATAATTCATTTCTGGTATTAAGCAATTTGTTCCGTCCTACCGTCACTTTGGCGTTGGCCTCCTGGACTTTCATTTCTTTCTCCTGAAGCTCAGTAAGGGATTTCAAGCCTTTTTCGTGAAGTTCCTGCGTTCTGGCCAGCTGGTTTTCAGCAATCTTCAGGTTGGTTTGATAGGCCACCAAATCGATACTGTCCATTTGTACTTTGTTGGTGGTTTGAAGAATTTTATTCTCAAGTTGTCTTAACTTAAGCTGCATTCCATCTTGCAGCGCTGCATATTGATTTTGAATGGCGCTGATTTTGGCTTCATAAGAATCTGAACTTCCCATTTTAGCATCCAACTGCTCTTGGGTCCTTTCGATCAAGGCAGGATCAAAATATTCACTTTTGGCATCAGACATAAAGACAACCGTATCACCTTTATTGACAAAATCGCCTTCTTTGACATACCACTTTTCCAACCTTCCCGCAATTACAGTCTGAATGGACTGTGGACGTTGTTCAGGAGATATGGTGGTAACATAACCGTTAGTCTGGATATTTTGGGTCCATGGCAATAAAAGGAAAACAAAGAGGCCCAAAAGAAATAGGATAACAGCTCTTCTTGAGAATTTAAAATAGCTGAATTCCTCTAACACCTTAAATGCCTTGAAGTCCTTTTGCTTGACGTATTTTGAAATACTATTTTCTGATATATTAAGCATTGGTATTTAGAGCTTTATTATTTGGGTACTATTTGCGATCCAATCATCTTCATCGGTGATGACAATCAAAGTCCATTGATGGGCCTTATCGGTTAGGAATTCGATAATAGATTTTCTCTCTTCTTTAGGGATATTTACCAGGGGATCTTCCATCAGCAATAGTCCCGGGTTATGACAAATAGCCCTTGCCAAATGGATTTTTTGGATGATACATCTGGGTGTACGGCGTCCACCGCTATCCAAAATCAGGTCTAATCCTTTGGAATGGCTTTTTAAGAAATCATTCATTCCGAGTTTGGTCATCATATCCATCAACTTTTCGTCAGGAATTTGGCGACCAACAAGTATATTTTCCCTAAGTGTTCCTTCGAAAATTTGATTTGATGCCAGAACCACTCCTAAATTCTGGTGCAAACTTTTTCTGTCTAAATGATCGTATGAAATGTCGTTAATGGATATTTCCCCTTTATCTAGGTTTATGATTCCCGCAAGAATCTGAAGCAATGTCGATTTACCTGATCCTGTTTTCCCAGTTAAAACAACACGGGACTGATTGGGGATTTCTAAATTGTAATTGTCAATAATTGGTTCATTATCGGTTGAATAATGAAAAGTGGCATTTTTTAACTTGATGGAGCACGGGCCATTTTTATTGATTTTTGACTTTCCAGCAGAATCTTGGAGCTCCATGTCAGTCACAAAACCAATTTTTTCGAAGGCAGTCAATACATCGTAGACATTATCCCAAACACTGACCAATTTTTCCACGGAGTTGATGATTAGGATAATCACGATTTCAGCAGCCACAAACTGTCCGATATTCATCTGTTGGTTGAAAACCAATAAACCACCCACCACTAAAATACCAGCGGCAATAAACACTTTAAAACCAACAAAAGATTTGAATTGATCCAAAAGCACTCTAAAGTGAGATTCCCTTGAGGTAATATAATCTACTGTTATGTCATCGCTTTTGTTGAGGTGAAAGGACTGGTTTTGACTGAGGTGAAAAGTCCTCCTGACCCTACCAATTTCTTCCAGCCAATGAGCCAAATTATACTTGTATTTACTTTCCTTGATACTGGTTTCCAAACCGATTCTACCTGTGATTTTGACCAGGACAAATAGGGCAAAGCCCAGGATCAGTCCCAGTGCGATAAAGTAAATACTGTATACTGACAGTAAAATGATTCCAAATATGATCTGAAAAGAAGAGACTGACAGGTCAATCAGTAATTTTGGCAGTCCTTTTTGAATGGTCATGGTATCAAAAAAACGATTGGCCAATTCTGGTGCATGTTGGCTATCCAACTCCCTTGGTTTGATCTGAGGCAGCCTGAAAGCAAATTCAAATGCTGAACGGGCAAAAATATCCTGTTGGATATTTTCAACGATTCTCAATTGTAAAACTTGCAATAGTCCTGCGGCAGTGATGCCAACTAAAACAATGGTGACCAATAGAACCCAAGATATTGAAAGCTCTCCAGTTTGGAGATAGTTGATGATAGCTTGTATTCCCAAGGGCAAAGACAAGTTCACTATCCCTATCACCAATGCATAGGTATAGATTTGCCGAATTTCTGGTTTATATAGCTTTAACAGCCGCCAAAGCCGCTGTATGGGGGTAAGTTTGGTCATATTGTAAACTAAAATAAGGATATAGCTTATTTATCTTATGTAAAACAAGCTATGAACTAAAGATGTTTTGGGTAAGTTTTTGGGTTGTCTTCGCCACCAATAGAGTAGTGGGAGAGGTGTATTTAAGCTTTCAAAGATTTATTAAAGTAATTCCTTTTACTCAGTAAACTCATTATTAATAATTTCATGTCATTCATTAAGGTTATGGTAGTTTGAAATAGCAATTTTAGTGCAAATGGAGTATAAGTTAGATTAGAAAGTCATTAAAATTACTAATGGCTATGAAAAATGGGATATACAAATTTACACATTAAAGGAGTTTCAAACCCAACTCTTGGTCTAAATAGTTTATTGTTTGGAAAACTTTCTCTGCCATAACGATTATATTAATTTGGTGATATTTACTTAATTAGCTGATTGAGTGTTTAATTTAAATTTTTATAAAAATGTTTTTTATATATTTAAAAACAATTTTTAAATATATAAATATGTATTACATTTAAATTTATTATTTAACCTTAATTTTTAAAACATGAAATTACTACGTTTTACCTTTGTTTTAATGCTTGTTTCTTTAATGTTTTCCTGCTCCGACACAGAATTACCAATGATCAGTCACTCTGTGGTAGGGGAGTGGGAAATGGTAGGAATGACTTATAGCGGAACCTCTACCGTATCCTATGGTGGGATAAATTTCCCACCCACTTTTTCGGAAGGAGTAGCTTCTGACATTGACTACATTTTGACTGTCAATGAGTCACCCAACACTGTTGTAGGCGAAGGAAGTTATACAGTGACCCTAAAAAGTTCATATATGGAACATGAGTTTGATTTTTCAGTTCCTGTTGATTATTTCATGAAATCAGGTTCTTGGGAGGTGGAAGGTGATAAGTTTATCTTAAGCAAACCTGGAGAATCTCCTGAAACTGCCACTATTGTCAAATTGACAGCAGATGAAATGGTGCTTAAAGTTTCTACTGATATCTATCAATCTAATGATGAACTTGTAAGCATTAGGTATATTATTGAGGGGTTGATCAGTATGAATAGACAATAAATAATTATGTAACTATTTTAAGCTAAAAGGCGACTTAATTTTAATTAAGTCGCCTTTTTTAAGGTTTTCAGTTATTTCTATTCGAACAAATCAAATTTCACCCCGAAATTAAGTCTTGCATTGTAATATTCTTCTTGCATGGTTCTGGAACGGATGCCTTGATAATACCTCAATGGTTGATTGGTCAAGTTATTACCTTCAAAGAATAGTCTCCATTTAGGTGTAAAAGCGTAAGATGCATTGACGTCCAAGAACATTTGCTCATCGTAATACCTGTCCTCAAATGCCTCACCACCCAGTTCATCCAAGTAGTCTCCGGCATAATTCAAAGAAGCTCTCAAAACCAATTTTTTGGTTTCGTAGGAAAGAGAAGCATTGAACATATGCTTGGCGGTACCTGGCAGTTCAAGGTTGTCTTCTTCTCTACCTTCAATACCTGTGGTCTCAGATTGGGTAAATGTGTAGTTCAGGTAAACGCCTAACCCTTTCCATACTTGTTTCTGAATGGATGCTTCCAGACCATAAACAGAAGCTGTACCGCCATTTTCAGGTCTAGTGTATTCTAGGCCATCTCCAAATACAGGATCATTGTAGTTAAGGTCTGTTTTCTCGTACACGAACTGATCAATATCTTTGTAAAAACCACCCAGTGAAATCAAGCCAACATTGTCAAAATACCTTTCAGCCATCACATCAAAATTCATGGCAACGGTCGGCAACAAATCTGGATTACCTCTAGATAGTTCGTCATCTTCTGCTACATATTCCGCATAGGGTACCAAATCATAATAATTTGGTCGGGCAATGGTGTTGGTCCAAGCAAACCTTAAAACACTGTTTTGGTCTGCATCATATTTTAAATGAACGCCAGGCATAAAATTAGAGTAGCTATCATCTTGTGTAGCTTGACTGAAGGTTTCATTGTCTACATCATAAAGATTACCTGTATAGGAAATCTGGGTGTGTTCCCACCTTAAACCAACAATGGTGGAAAGCTTATCCGTCAATTGGTGGTCAGCCATTACGTATGCAGCAGTTACGGTTTCATTTGCAGAATAGTTGCTAGGTAAAAACTCCTCATAGACTAACTCTCCTTCAAACTGACTTGCATCATCTAAGTTCAGAGTTCCTAGGAATTGTGGGTCCACAAATGTTCCAATTTGATATTGACTGCCAGGTAGGAAGTTTGGATCTGATTGATCTGTATGAGGAACATCTCCAAGAGTAGTACCGAAGCTATCTTCATCTACTGGCGAATATTCGTAATAGTTGTTGATTCGGCTCTTGTATTTGCCTCTGTATCGACCACCAAACTGTAAGATACCTTTATCACTATAGGGCAATTTAAAATCCAATTTTGCATTAAGGTCCTCGTCAAAGGTATATTGGTATTCTTCAGATAAATTATCGAGACCAAATGCCAGATTGTCCGATAAGTTGGCTAAGGAAGCAAATGGCTTTCTAGGATTACGGATGTCAATGTTAACATTTTGATCTTCCTCTCGGTAAGCAATGTACCTTTCATGAGGTCTTTCTTCAGATGCCTTTGCGTAAGTTGCAGACCAATCCATTTTTAATTTGTTGAAAAGGTGGTCACCTCCAAAAGTAAAGTTTTGAACCCTTTGATCTTCCAGTCTTCTTGCTTTGTTTCTGTCAGAATCCAAGCCGCCTTTGGTTTCATATTCTACCCTTGCACTGGATGAGGTAAAGACTCCTTCTGAAACTTCCTCGAAATCACCATCATCGAATACATCATCAAGATTGTCCACTTTCATCGCAAAACGATTTTCCCAGTCATCTCTATGGTTGTACATACTGGAGAAAAGAAGGGTGTGGTTCGGGTTAATTTCATAATCCAAAGCTACTGAAACTGATCGGCGAACCCTTTGTACCAAATATTTTCTCATTTCAAACTCCTCCAAGGCAACGCCATTATCCGAATCATACCAAGCTGTTTCAATATTCTCAGACCCAAAATTATGATTGTTGTAAGATGCAGATACGATCGCTCCAAGTTTTCCGTCTATAAAACGGTCACCGAGAATCATCGCACCCGTCCAAATTGGCTTGTCTGACAAAAGGTTAATTCCTGTTCCTGCTGTACCAGAAACCCTTAGGCCATTAGGAGCCTTTCTAGTCACTAAATTTACGAAACCGCCAATCGCATCAGCATCCATACTTGGCAAAACAGCCTTATTTACTTCAATGGTCTGGATCATATCAGAAGGAATCAAATCCATCTGTACCCTTCTATTGTCTCCTTCTGCCGAAGGGATTCTTTCTCCATTTATCGTAACAGAATTCAATTGAGGAGACATCCCTCGGATGATAATGTCACGCGCTTCTCCTTGGTCATTTTGCATTGTAATGCCTGGAATTCTCTTCAATGCGTCCCCGATATTGGCATCTGGGAACCTTCCTATCTGGTCAGAGGAAACAATATTGGTAATGTTTGAATTGTTTTTCTGTTGGTTCAAAGCTTTGGCTTGGCCTTTAAGGCGGTCACCCATGACCACAAACTCCATATTTTCTATGATCTTCTGATCCAATTTGAAGTTTATGGTAGTTGTTTTTCCTTCTTCAATTTTAGCGGTATGGACTACCGAGCCATATCCTAAATAAGAAACTGAAACTTCATAGTTACCTGCAGGCAAATCCACAATGGAATAATCCCCTGATTGATTGGTAACAGTCCCTAGGGAAGTACCTTGTAAGATTACATTGGCGCCTGGCATGGACAGGTTTTGGGCATCGATGACCCTACCACGCAATACTCCTTGTGCCAGTAATACCTGATGACTTAGGCAAAAAAGAGCCAGCAAAATAATGGTTCTCAGTAATTGATTTTTCATAATTATGAGCTTGAAAGATTAATTTTTTGATTTTAGGGTGTCTCTAGCCATATCTTCCCATTTATAGATTTGGAAAGTCTTGTCATCAGACATGGCAACAAATAATCCATGTGGGAAATCAGGGCCTAATGCTGTGCTGCTGGTCTCTGAGCCGTCACTGGAAACAGTACTGGTTGGGATTTTAGTAATCAATTGATGTTCATGAGGGTTGGAGGAAGATCCTTCTCTAGGAAAGACATGGAATAAGTTGGCTTCCTGGTCAGAAACTAAGATGTAACCTGTTTGATCATCTAGTTTGTAAAAACTGATTCCTTCGTGATCTTTGGTGAACCCTTCTGTGGCAAACAAAGCTAATTGTTCATTGCCTTTCTCGGGATCTGCATAATACTTACGAACGCCAACCCCTTCATCAGAGTAATAGATATATCCCAATTCATTATCTACTGCGATAGCCTCTATTTCTTTATTTCCACTGAATTCACCGAATTTGCGGACTAAATCAAGACTAAGGATACCATCCTCGCTTTTGATTTCATATTGCCACAAATAAGTACCGTCTTGAGGTCCGTTTTTTCGTCCTGCAATCACATAATGTTTATTATTCTCAGGGTTGTGGTATACGGCGACTCCCATTAAGTCACGGTATTCTGGTCCCTCTTCACCAAGGTACACTTCTATGCCCTCAGGATGAATTTCCTTCATATCAGGAAGGCTATAAAAGCGAAGTTTGGAAGTCATGCGCTCACCTGTTACAGCAAAGTCTACTGTTTTGTCACCTAATTGTAGACCATATCCGATATCCACATTGTTAGGTCTCTGGATATTCCGAACGGTTAAAGAATCAATGGCTTTACCTTTGAGATTAAAAACATACAATGCGCCATCGGCGTCTTTGTCTGTCCCAACGATCAAACTTTGGCTTGGGTCAGTTGGGTTGATCCAGATGGCAGGATCATCTGTATCATGATTTACCTGATCTGTAACATAAGTAGGTTTGACCTTGTCCAAGCTTTTTGCAGTGACATTTTCGTTTTGTTGACTTGGGGCACTACATGCTCCAGCAAGAATGCCTAGTGTCCAAAGCCCATTAATTAGTTTACTTTTTGACATAAGATTTAAAAGAATTTGATGCTACAATTTTAGCGTAGACTACTTTTTAGGGCTAGAAATTACTGTAATCAATTAGGCAACAACTGGAAAAATGACCGTTAACAAAACCTAAACAGAATTTAAAATAAATGTATTAAAAAACTGATATTTAGTGTGTTATGAAATGTTACGAATGGATTAATTAATTGTGAACTATATACAAAGGATAAATTGCTGTAAGCTGTCGCCTTTTTCCATGTTTAATTTTTTTCTAAGTCGGTAGCGAGAAATTCTTAGACTATCCATGGAAATTCCTAAAGAGGAGGCTATCTCTTTTGAGCTTAAATTAAGTCGCATAAGGCTGGCAAGTTTCATCTCAGCTGGGGTCAATCCACCAGTCCTTTGTTGGATGTTTCTAAAAAAATCCTGGTGGACTTTTTCAAAATTTAGTTTAAAATCATCCCAATCCGTGTCGTGTGAAAAGTTGAAATCTATCTCTTTGATCAAGTTCCTGATTTTCTTTTTTTGATCTTTGGGGTTTTCTTCAAGTATGCTTTTCAACTTGACTTGTATGCCTTCAAGCATTTGGTTTTTATCAATCAAATGGAGGGTTTGAGCAGTAAGTGATTTGGAATGGGCCTGCTCTTCGGTTTCCATTTTTAATTCTAATAATTGTCTGTTTTCTTTTTCGGTAGCAATCAATTGTTCTTTTACCTGAAGGATTTCCTCTTGCTGTTCCAGCAATTCTTTATTGCTTTTTATTTTTAGCTTCTGTCGGTTAAAAATCACCCAACCCAGCACACACATCAATACCACCAAAAAGACTAAAAGCCATTTTACCATGGCATCAAATTCCCGCATTTGCTCCAATTGGTTGATTTGTTGGTTTTTGGTGTAAAGATGATTTTGCGCTTCTTGAATGGCGATTTGCCGAGCAGATTCCTCCGAATATACTATTTCACTTAGTTGGCGGCTTTGCTCCAAAAAATTATAGGCATTTTCATAATCACGCATTTCGGCATATGCTTTTGAGATATCCACTATGGCGCTATTTTGTTGGTCCAAAAAACCTAGACGCGCACTCATTTCAGCAGCCATTTGAGAATAGCTTAGCCCTTTTTCTGGTTTTCTTGTTTTTCGAAAGACATCACCCAAATTATTGAGGTTACTGACTAAGCGTAAGCTGTCTCCAACAGCAATATTCAAAGTATAGGCTTTTTGGAAATTGAAATAGGCGGAATCATATTGCTCCAAATCTTCGAATATGCTTCCAATGTTTTCTCTAACAAAAGCTTTATGGCTTTGTAGACCCAATTCTTCGAAGATCTTTAGCGCTTCCCTTTGATGAGCCAAGGCTTTGGGATAATTGCCCATTTTCTCATACATCCCTCCAATAAAGCTTTTAGTTTCTGCTTCTCCTTCTCTATTCTTTAGGTTTTGATAAATAGAAAGCGCTTTTTCGTGACGCGCCACTGCATCTTCTGGGGTTTTTATTTTATAATAAACTTCTCCCAGGACATTATTTACTTGTGCTAAGTATAAATCCTGTTCAGCTGTTTCAAACAAATGTTCGGCTTCATAAAGTGCTTCTGAAGCAGGTTGATAAAGACCAAACTGTAAAAGAACCTTTCCGCGAATCAATTGGGCTTTTCCGATAATTGAATCCGCTCCATTGATTTGTTGTTTTTCCAAAACCTCAGTAGCCATTGCAAAGGCTTGCTCTGGGTTTCTTTTGGCGATAGATTGAGCTTCCCTCAACATTTGCGTGCTTTCTTCAGTTGTTTGAGCACTTAGCTTAGATATTAGAATGATCAAACAAAAAAAGCTAGAAAGTATGGTTCGAATCAAATGTTTCATAACCCGCAAATATCTAGCATATGGGAATAAAGTAGGTTATGTAAAAGTTTCGTTTTTATTAAGGTTAATCTTCATTTTATTTTAAAAAATCAATTGTATTTACTTGAAAACACACAGCTTGTCCAAGTGAAGCTCATTACATAAAAATGTCAAAGCAAATTGTTGTGTTTTAATATTTTACTTTGTGTTTCTATTGAAATTCCCCTTATCAATGATTAAGGTTTGGAGAAAACAATATGTCTGTTAATAAAGCCAGTGACATTATTTTGATCATTTGAGGCTATGCCTAGAAGTAGTTTATTCGGGTTTAGAAAGACCACTTTTAGCTACCTTTTAATCTATCCTTCACATATTCAATCTTGTGTTTTTGGTGAGCTTTGGGTAAGCCATCCTCTCCTAAGTTTACCATAATGATTTCATCAATGGTAATGATAGTTTCTCTGGTCATCTTATTTCTCACCTCACACTTTAAGGTGATAGAAGTTCTTCCAAATTTTATAGGTTCTATCCCAATTTCAATAATGTCATTGACTCGAGCCGAAGCCATGAAATTGATGGCGGACATGTACTTAGTTACTACGTGCTTGTTTTCCAATTGAATAATTGCGTAGAGTGCGGCCTCTTCGTCTATCCAAGCTAACAAGCGTCCTCCAAACAATGAATTATTGGCATTAAGGTCTTCTGGTTTGATCCATTTTCTAGTGTGAAATCTCATAAATTTGTTTTAGTTTGAAACATTAGTTTTCCACAAATAATTTCGTTAAGGAAATATACTTTTTAAAAAAGATTTGAGGCTAAAGTCATTTTAGCATAGATAAGGGTTTAAGTTTTTAAAATTTGCAAAGTGATTTAGGGAGTATGGAAGAGAACTTAAACTCTAGAATTAATTTCTGGATAAATGGTTTGAAACGAATCACAATCACCAATACTTTTTGTTTAGATAAAAGGTCATTCAAACACTAGAGTTATCGAATATTATCCTACGGTTTCTATCAATATAGGTTCAATACCAGTCTTTTCGAGACGGTTCAATTTGAAGATATTTGTTTTATGCCGCAGTTGCCAAGTCATTTGGATATTGAAAGAAGGGAATCATTCATAATGATTTGTCATTATTTTTTTGATGGTCGGATTATTTTAAATTGAATATTTTAATCGAATAATGTTTCTTTCAATTTTATTGAAAGAAACATTCAGTATAAAAATCTTAATGCTGCACAGAGAAATAGGTTGTTGTTGTAAAATGTATGTATAAAGTAATCCAATGAAGGTTATTTGTGTGTGAAATGAGGTTAGGAATTAATTTATTTTCCTTTGAATATACTTCTTTAAAGTTTAGTTTGCATTGTAATTAGTACGTTTTAAAATCTGAGTTTGAATTCTTTTAATATTAAAAAGCGCAACTATGAAAAACACAATTCCTAAGCAGACTGCCAAGAAGTGGATGCAACGATGGAAAAAAATGGAAAAGGATTATAATAAAAAGACACCGGTCAATGGATTTTTGGTACCCATGATAGATCTCCAGGAAGTCATGGCCGAATTGGGAGCCACCAATGTCAGGACTTATTTAGGAATAGACGATAATGATACAGAGAAACTTTTGATAGTGGGTGTAGATGCCAATGGAAATGATATGGTAAATGAGGAAGAGGGGCAGTATGTATATGATTTTACCAGTCCATGTCCACCGGATTGTGGAGAGATGGATCCTGATGGTTTGTTGAGTCTGGACATGAATTAATAATTGTTTGACCTGCTTCAAAGTGTGAACTATGTATGGAATAATTCACTATTTAAATCTTATTACTTTGACTGGAGCAGTGTTTTTTGGTTGGAAGTATTATGCCAAAAGTAATCTTCCAACCAAAATTTTCACCATTACTTTTTCTCTTGTTTATTTAATTCAAATATCTAGCTTCTTACTGGCTAGATTAGGAATAAATAACTTGTTGTTATTTCATTTTTATTTTGCCTTTCAATTAATAGGTTATGGATTGTTTTACTGGAAGATTCTAAATAACCGAAAGGTTAAGATTCTTTTGTTAGTTGGACTCATTCTATGTGTCGGGTTAATAGGTTATGAATACAGTTCCAAATGGAACAATTTAAGTGGGGTTTTTGGGGGATACTCATATTTTAGCATGAATCTCTTATTTGTTTTCGCTTCTATTTTCCATTTGGTAAACGGTGTGATTAATAATCAAGAAGAAAATTTCAGGTTCATCAATTACGGAATGGTTGTTTATCTAGGAGGTAGCTCGATTATATTTTTGTTAGGGGAGAGCCTTTCTCAAATTGAATGGAAACCAATCTTGCTATTTAATGTAGTACTGTTTATGATTTTCCAAATCTTTTATTTTCTAGAAATATGGAAGGTCAAGAGTTCGTAAATTACATATTACTTGCGATTTCATTGGTGCTGGTGCTTGCAGTAATTATCATTGTTGCTGTCGAAGTCATGAGAAGAAAGGTGATCAAAGAAAAAATGCTTAACGCTGAGCTAAAGCTAAAACACCAAACAGACCTCTTACATACCGTGATCCGGTCTCAGGAAGAAGAACGGCGGCGTGTTTCTGATATTTTACACGATGATATTGGTTCGAAATTAACAACGATAAAATTAAGTCTGTACCAACTTTCTGGAAATGATAGTTTGGAACTGTTGAATGGTCTGAAGGAGCTTTCCGAAAAGGTGATCAGCAGGACGCGAGAATTGTCCCATGCTTACTCACCACTTATCGTAGAGAAGTTTGGTTTGGAAGCTGGTATCCATGAACTATTGGATGAAGTCCTGGCAGGACCAAGGATCGGAACCCGTTTTAAATCGGACATAGAAGAAAACTTATTGGATCAGGAAACCCGTCTGATCATCTATCGGATTAGCCAGGAATTGATTAATAATACAGTAAAACATGCTGGTGCACAAGAGATAAAAATTAATATTAGTGTGAATGGCGAAGGTCTATTTTATCTTTATGAAGATAATGGGAAAGGCTTCGATGTGGAAAAATCAAGTGACGGAATAGGCATGTTGAACCTCCAAAATCGAGTGGATATGATGAATGGAAGTTTGGAAGTTTGGAGTGAATTGGGAAAAGGAATGAAAGTAACGATAAAAAAGTCTTTTGATGGATCGTAAAACAAGTATAGTCTTAGCTGATGATGAAACACTTTTCAGGGGAGTGCTTAAGCATATGCTGGAAAGTACTGGACAATTTGAAGTGCTTTTTGATGCAGGCAATGGAGCTGAACTTATTGAAAAGCTATCAGCCGCAGAGAAGGTCAATTTCCCAGATATCGTACTGATGGACCTCAAAATGCCTGAAATGAATGGTATAGAGGCCACGAAAGTGATTACAAAAAAATACCCTGACCTTAAAGTAATCGCTTTGACCACCCATAAAGGAAAACCATTTATCCTTAATATGCTCAACCTTGGAACTGCTGGTTACATCACTAAGGATGCTGATCCGGATGAAATGGTCCAAACAATCAATGAGGTCGCAGCAAAGGGTTTTTATTATAGTCAGGAGGTGCTTCAAATTATTAATGGAGACTTTCTCAATAGAAACAAAAAAAACAGTGTTTCCCCTTTAGATCCAGGCTTTATCACCAAGCGGGAGAAGGAAGTTTTACTTTTACTTTGCCAGCAATTTAGGACTCAAGAAATAGCTGAGAAACTATTTTTGAGTGAAAGAACGGTGGAAGGACATCGAAACAACTTGTTGAGCAAAACAAACTCAAAGAATGTAGTGGGCTTGATTGTTTATGGGTTACAGCATGAAATCATTGATATTAGTGACCTGACCGATCCGATCAACGGAATATAAGCTTTTCTTGTTTTTGGAGTAGAAATACTTGGTTTTTGAACTGGTGGTTTATCCCCTTTATTTTTTTATCTATTTCTACCAATTTTGAATTGACATCAACGAACAGCGGATTTTGCCAACCAAATCCAGCAAAGCTATCCTTTATAGTGGGAGTGAAATAAATTTGACATTTAGTCATCAATCAATAGTGGTTGTTCAGGTAAATCTATGTTTGCCGATAACCGCATTTTTGGAAAAGAATATTTAAAATTCGGAGTAAGCCGAAAATCCTTTCAATAGAGTAGGCAGAACCAAGTTTTTCAACTTTAAATTTTTAACATTATGGGAATCAGCATTAGTATTATTGCAGGAAAAGACAAATCTGTCTCCAGTGTCAATGCAAGTGGAACCGTACAACATGTCATCACCGACGATGAAAGAACCACCTTCAAGTTAGGAGACAAACAGCTAAAAGATGCTGTAAAGGCTTATTTTGGTAAATCTCCCAATGATGCCTACCTGCACAGCCCAACTCCTTGGGGGGATTTGTACAAAAAGTACAGTTGGCCACAAGTGCAAATGGTATTGGTGGTGCAAAGTGCCGAAATTTTGGGCATAACTTCTGAACCAGTGATAGTAAAGACCCAGGAGTTTACGAACGATAGCAGCAAAAAAGGGACTTTCAATGTAGCCATTTCCGAAACACTCAGCAACACCACTAGCTCCAACTGGAGTACAGGAGGTACCTTAAGTGTAGGGCAAAAAATCTCCTATGGAGTGGAGTTTTTGGGATCAGGTGTGAAAGGAGAGACTTCCCTTTCATACAGCCAGTCTTGGGGTATAGGTGGACAAGAATCCAAATCAATCACAGTAGGCTCCACCTCTGGGGTAAGTGTGACGCTGGATCCGGGAGAGTCTGTTTTAGCTGAACTTTCGGCAAGCCGTGGCGTGATGAAAGTTCGAATAAGGTACAACGCCTATTTGATTGGAAATACGGCCATTAATTACAACCCAACTTACAAAGGCCATCACTTTTGGAGTTTAGGTATTGGTGGGGTGATGTCATCAGGAGGTGTCAAAAATTCAGTCCAGTCAACTGAAGATATCGATATTGGATATTATTCCAATTCCAAAATCGAACTGAAAGACAAAACAAGTGGAAAATTAGTTTCCGAACGAGTGCTTGAAGATCAAGTAGGAGTTTAAGTGTTTAGTTGATTTTTTAGAAACAGCAGTAGCAAAAAACTGCTGCTGTTCTTTATTATTAATGGGAGTCTGTTTGACCAGGTATTTATACTTGATTTTTTCTATAGGGAGTAATGCGCTGTTAAAATATACTGCCAGTCCTCAATTTTGTACATACCAACATGAGTAAATAAAATTCAATAGTAAACTTAATTTTTTCGATGATGAAAGTAGGAATATTAATGCCATTCTCAGGCCTGGTCTCCAGCATAGCGCAGGAAATTGAAAAAGGCCTAAGACTCGGTTCTAATGTGTTTGATAAAGAGGAGGTATCAATTGTTACCCGATATTTGAATTGTGAGGAGATTGATAGAAATAAAGATGCTCTAAATGATCTAATTAAAGTTGAGAAAGCTCAACTTATTATTGCTGTATTAAACTGTGATCAGTCCGAGCTTATGCAAGCCTATTTTGAAAAATGTGGAACACCTGTCGTAATCTTTAACTTAGCTGCTTGTAGGGATTTGTCAAAGGGACAGAAGCTTTCCAATGTCTTTTTGAATAGTTTGGATTTAAGCTCTAGTCAGTATGTGCTGGGTAATTTTGCTAAGGATCTTTTGGATCAAACTTGTGTTTGCTTAGATAGGGTAGAAGAAGGAGAAGGTGGTACGATTTCGAAAAAAGCAATGCAGCACATATCCGGGGATATGTTAGGCTATTTATTTGGAGAAGAGGATATACAGGAAGTCCTGAATTTTGCTCAACAACACCGCCCTAAGCATATTCATGTACTAACTTCATCTCATGCTATTTTTTCCAAGTTTATAAAACATTTAAATGAAGAAAAATTTTCAAAAGTTATTAAGGTCTCCTTTGTACCTTATTTTTCGGACACCAGCACGATGAAAGTTTTAGAAGTTAGTAGTAGAAATATTTTTTCTGCATCTACCTGGTTTAAAGAAATAGATAATGAAGCCAATTTAGAGTTTGTGGAGAATTATCACAATAATTTCGGGTCTGCTCCAGAGGGCTATGCTTTGTTGGCTTACGAAGTAGGTCTATTGCTGAGAAATAGCTTAGAAGAGCATTCGGGTAAAGTTTCTAAAGAGAGATTGTTAGTTGATTTAAACCGCGTAAATGTACTTGGTCCACGTGGGGCTATCGATTTACATACTCAGCGTATTAGCGCCAATCCAGTATATGTTTCAAAAGTAGGACTTGGATGGGATGGCCTTAGTTTAAAGAGGGAAATTATCTCTCGTGAGGAAATGGTTTAAACATATCATCAAAATGATCGTCTTAGGGGGATGTATTTTATAGGATTTATACAACTATTCAGAGACTATCCAAAATTTAAGCTTTAAATCAATCGCCCATAAATATGGTTTGATCCTAAAATAGTCGCTATTCTATTCATTTAGCCAAAATAAGCCTAGGTAGGAACACCCTCCGCCTGCTCCACTATAATGTTGACAAAATAAAGGAAGGTAAGGCTTGCCTGCTATATGCCCATGGTTTTGTTGCAAATTGAAAGAAGGAAACAAGTGAAGGGGAATTGGCCTTTAATCGAACCAATGTGGAATTGAAATCAACATGACTGGGCCAGGTGTACCACTTCACTTTAATATCATGGGAATTTGCAATTCTAGTTATGGCTAATGAGTCATAATCTTATTACCTGAAAATAGGATAGGGGAAACGTCTATAAAATGTCCAGATTTTATTTCAAGATATTTTAGGGAAAAGGGTAGGGCTTCCCTAATGGATGCTCCTAGCCCTAGTAGAGGATACATAGACTTTTGGCTTGATTCCTAGATTTGCGGTGTATTAACTGTAATAAAGATTTTTATAATTTATGGTTTCGTTCAGAACTTTATATCATCCCCATTGACCGTTGAATCAAAATATTGGGAGTTGGCTTACCATTGGTTAATGACTTATTATCTGTGCAAATTAATTGATTTGAATTTTTATAATATTTATATTAATAACAATATTTTTTGAATTTAAGATTTCAACAATTGACAATCTTATCTGCATATAATTAAAGTTTTAATCATTGGCATTAAACAAGCTATCATTTATGAAAAACCTCCTGATTTTTACAGTGACACTATTGCTCTTAGCTTGCAATCAAAAGCCTGAGACCACTAAGGATTCGAATGGAAGGAATAACCAAGGGAACGTTTTGCCGTATCCAAAACCTTCATTTAATGGGAAAATAGGAACTACCTTTGAGGACTCCGAAGAAGATTATCCCCAACCCTTGGAAGCCCCAGAAGAGGCTCCCAATGTAATTGTCATACTTTTAGATGATGTCGGGTTTGGGCAAGCTGGGATCATGGGGGGACCCATTCCCACTCCTGCAATGGAAAAATTAGCAGAAGAAGGATTGACTTATACCCGGTTTCACACAACAGGTATTTGTAGCCCAACAAGGGCGGCTCTATTGACAGGAAGAAATCATCATCAAGTTGGGTTTGGCACTATTTCCGAGCTATCTACAGGCTACCCTGGCTATAACAGTATTTGGGGAAAAGATGTGGGAACAGTGGCCGAAGTATTAAAACAAAATGGGTACAGTACAGCTGCTTGGGGAAAATGGCATAATACTCCAGACTGGGAAACCAATCCAATTGGACCATTTAACCAATGGCCTACAGGTCTGGGATTTGAATATTTTTATGGCTTTCAAGGAGGAGAAACAAGCCAATACTATCCCCAACTCTTTAAGAATACCACACCTGTCGAGCCCGCCACAACCCCTGAAGAAGGCTATCACTTGACCGAGGACCTTACCAATGATGCCATTGCCTGGGTGAGTCAACAACGTTCAATCAACCCGGACAAACCTTATTTCATGTACTTTGCCACGGGGGCTGCACATGCTCCATTGCACTCTCCCAAAGAATGGAGTGACAAATTTAAAGGTCAGTTTGATGAAGGGTGGGACGCCATGCGGAAACACACCCTTGAGCGTCAAAAAGAAATGGGTATTGTTCCTAAAAATACTAAGTTATCAGCCAGACCAGCGTCCATCCCAGCTTGGGAGACTTTGAGTGATGATGAAAAGAAACTATATGCCAGACAAATGGAGGTTTTTGCAGGATTCTTGGCTCATACAGATCATTGGATAGGAAAGCTAATAGAAAGCGCCCGAAGCCTACCTGGTGGTGATAATACCATGGTTGTTTACATTATTGGTGACAATGGCTCCAGTGCAGAAGGTAGCATGACGGGAACTTTAAATAATATGATGACCCAAAATGGTTTTCCTGATAATGTAGAGAGACAATTGTCAGAAATGGAAAACCTTGGGGGGCCTGAGCATGAAAACCATTTTGCAGTGCCATGGGCCTGGGCCGGTAGTACCCCATTTCAATGGATGAAACGTGTACCTTCACATTTTGGGGGCACCCGAAATGGTATGATCATCTCCTGGCCATCTTCAATACAAGCTAAAGGAGAAAAAAGAACACAATTCCATCATGTGATAGATATTGCTCCTACCATTTATGAAGCTGCCAAGATTGAAATGCCTACACGAATCAATGGTGTAGATCAGACACCATTGGCGGGGGGCTCTATGAATTATTCATTTGCCAATGCCAACGCAGAAGATACACGAACTACCCAGTATTTCGAAACGGGTGGCCATCGTGCCATTTATCACGATGGGTGGGTTGCCGCTTCATTCCATGGTGTTCCATGGGAATTGTCAGGTTCTGTTGGTTTTAAGGATAATGACTGGGAATTATACAACATTGAAGAGGACTTCTCCGAAGCAACAGATATTTCAGCTGATTACCCAGAAAAGCTGGAAGAGCTGAAAGGAATATTTGATGAGGAAGCAAAAAAATACGATGTATATCCTTTGGATGACCGTTTTGTAGAACGCGCCACCAATCCTAATCGCCCTTCTGTTGTTCGGGGCAAAAACGAGTTTACTTATTTGTCAGGAACCAAACGTATTCCAGAAGGGAGTGCTCCGCCTGCATATGCGCGCAGTCACACCATTTCAGCCAATATTAATTATGAAAAAGGCGATGAGGGGGTAATCGTTGCAAATGGCGGAGGTTCTGCTGGATATTCCTTATTTATTAAAAATGACAAACTGATATACTATTATAATTTCTTCCACGTAAACCATTATGAAGTTGCATCCACAGCCTTACCCGAGGGAGAATTAAACATCCAAATGGTTTATACACAGGAATCAAACGAACCTGGTGGTGGCGGTAACGCCAAACTAATTGTAAATGGTAAAGAGGTTGGCCAAGGAAATATCAATAAAGTGGTTCCAGCTCGTTATTCGGCTACAGAAACAATGGATATTGGAATGGATCTTGGGTCTTCTGTATCTTCCGATTATTCACCTCCATTTGCTTATTCTGGTGAAATTGAATATGTGAAATTCCTCCTTAAATAATATTATTAGATCAATAACTCATTTGGAATAAAGCCAAAGGGAAAATGGTAAGGTTTGCCATATAACTACTTTTATGCCTCGTTAAGGGTAGATTGGTAGGATGTTTATGCCAGATAAATATTTAACTCAAAGAATGTTTTTTCAAATCTTTCAGGAAAAATAGGGGTAAATGATTGATTACAAAATATATACTACCCCGAATAGACCAAAAATGCTACTTCGCCCCCAAACCCTAGTAATTTGTAGTTCTAGTTATGCCGGACGGATTTCAATAATGAAAAGCCCTCCCATTTATCTAATTCAATTGATTGAGATAGGTGTTGAAAAACGGTTATGTATTATCCTTGGGACATTTTTAATTTTGAATGGATTTTTTAGTTTTAATTTCATTTACATGGTTAGTTTATTTCATCCATGGAAGGAAGAATTAAAAACAATCTAAACTGGAAAAATAGAAGCTGGCGACAAGCTGAAAACAGAACCGCTATAACATGAAAAAAATAGGATTAGTAGGTGGAATAAGTTGGACTTCAACTTTGGACTACTATAAGTATATAAACCAAGGCATAAATGAAAAGCTGGGAGGCCTTAATTCGGCTGAATGTGTTATATTTTCACTGAATTTTTCTGACATTCAAGATAAGGGATGGTTAAATTCTTATGATTTGATTTTTAATGCGTGCAAAAGTTTAGCATCCAACAATGTGGATTTTATAGTCCTATGCGCCAATACAGCCCATTTATTTGCTGATGAAATCCAATCAAATATTAATGTCCCTATTATTCATATCGCATCTGCCACAGCAGAAGAGATAAAAAGGCAAGAGCTACATAGAGTAGGGCTTTTAGGTACAAAATTTACGATGGAAATGGATTTTTACCGGAACAAACTAATGGATTATGGGATTGAAAGCATTATTCCATCAGAAAAAAATGATGTTGAAGAAATACAGGAGATTGTAAAAAATGAACTTGGAAAAGGTGTCATAAATAAAGCATCAAAACTAAAATTTCTAAGATACGCCAATGAACTAAGAGAAAGGGGAGCAGAAGGCCTTATTTTAGGCTGTACTGAAATCCCAATGCTTATTGGGCAAAAGGACTTTGACTTTCCTGTATTCGACACAACAAAAATTCATGTGGAGAACATCGTGAATTTTGCCCTAAATGAATAAAGGCCAGTAAAGGTGAATGTACAATCCTTCATAAAGCTGAAGGTGAATTTTATTTGGTTGAAAATATTAACCTCAATGCTAAGCTGAAAATCATTAACTTTATTACGCTAATTGACTGTTATACAATATTGTTAACTAGCACTGTAAATGGGTATTGACGAAGATGTCAATGGTGTAAAAACAACAATGAAATTTTTAAACATAACATAAACCATGAAAAAACTCCAATTCAAGAAAGATATAAATGCACCCGCTGAGAAGGTATATGATACCATGCTAGGCATTAGCAATATTGAGACCTATGAGCAATGGACATCCGAATTTAATCCAACCTCATCTTATGAAGGAAGCTGGGGAAAAGGGTCAAAAATTTACTTTGTCGGAACCGATGAAAATGGTAAAAAGGGCGGAATGGTATCTGAAATTGCTGACAGCATTCCGTTCCAATTTGTTTCCATTCGGCATTATGGAATTTTGGACGGTGAAAAGGAAATTACAGAAGGTGCTGAGGTCGAAAAATGGGCAGGAGGACATGAAAACTATAGCTTCAAAGAAAACAACGGCATCACCACTGTTACTGTTGACTTAGACACTACAGAAGACTTTTTGGATTATATGGACCAAACTTACCCAAAAGCGCTCGACAAGCTGAAAGAACTTTGTGAAAAATAGTCATTTCAAGAATACAGGTGATGGGTAGCAGTAAAGAGGAGATACCATGGGGACGTCCTGGAAACATCCAAGTTTTATTTTTATTAATAGGATATTAATAGAGGTGTTTGCAATCTCCAGGAGAAATCAAGTGGGAGTGTGGTTGATATTTTAATGAATAAAATACCCATAATATGGTATTTTATTATCAGAGGTAGCTTACTAAATTTGTATAGTGATCTTAAAATTTTTGTATTCTTTAGTGACCCAATGTTTTATTTCATTTTGGAAAATATTGAAATCATTAAACTAGTGTTCATTGTAATAGGGGCTCTATGGGTGGTTTATAATTTCTACATAAAAAGGGATAGGTACCCGAAATATGAATTTGACCTGGATGCTAAATTAATTGATAGAAATATTGATTCTTGGTTGATAGAGTTTATTGCCACAATTGAAAATAAAGGACAAGTAAGGCAAAATATCCTGACAAAAACGCTTACAGTCAATATTAGGTATATTACAGAGGAGGATATGAAGAAGGGGTTGAATAATCTAACCAAAATTCCGATAAAAAAGGATGGTAGGGCAGTTGACATGGAAGATTATTTTGTATTGAACTTTCCCCATAAGGTAACAATGGATGGTTTTGGCAATGGCAGAATATATTGGTTACCCATACATTGGAAATATGTATACATAGATGCTCAAACCAAGCAAAATATAAGGCTTCCTCTTGCTGTTCCTGTAGAAGCTAAGCACTTATTGGTTACCAGCAGGTTTAAATATAAAGATAGCCAAAGTGATTTTCACTCTGTACAGAAAGTTTTTAGAATAGACGATTTATGCCAAAAAGTCTAGAGTGCCGGAGACCAATTGAATCTGGTAACCCTTAGTGAACTGTTTTATATTTTTTTAAAAAATTAACTGGTGTAATACCTGTTTTGTACTTGAATACTTTGGAAAAATAAGCATAATCGTTAAAACCCAAATTCTCGGAAATTTCCAATAGCGAATGATCTGAATGGGTTATCAAACGCTTTGCTTCCAGCATAACACGTTGTTGGATCAACCCGGATGTTGTTTGTGACAAAGTGGATTGTACAATTCGGTTGAGATGTTTTGTACTTATGTTTAACTTCTCAGCATAGTAATTGGGTGATTTATGCAACTTAAATTCTTTTTCAACAAGCTTTTCCAATTTTCTTAAGGTCTCCAAGTATGGGACAGGAATAACATCCTGGGTCCTATAATTATTACCATACCTTCGGGCCAGATCGATATATAATGAAGTGGTAAGGTTGCAGAGCTTTTGCCTTTTAAGAGGTAAATCCAGGGAAAATTCCTTGTCAATTACAGAAAACTGGTCCACTATGGGCAGTGTTTCTCCTTCTGATAATTGAAGTAGGGGTGAGTTGTTCATGGAAAAATAATAGGGGAACATCTCCAATTTATTGTTGGTAAACTGGAGTTCAATAAACTCTCTAGAGTGGAAGAAAATATATCCTTTAGGTTGTTGAGAAAACTGCCAAAAATGTGTTTGACCGGGTTTCAGGAAAAACACACTTCCGGGTCCTAATGGATATTTCTTAAAATCTATTTCATGTACTCCTGAGCCATTGCTAAAAACAACGCATAAGTAAAAATTATGTCGATGTGGTTTTTGGAAATGACCTTTATTGCTTTCCAGGTGTTGATCCAGTCTGTTACTGTAAAAGTCAGGCATCAAACTGTCACTTTCAAAGTGGTCGATATTTAAAACTGATATTGGCATTTTCTATAATATGTCCTAAAAGTACAAAAATCTGCGATTTTAATATAACATAAACAAGCGAATAGGCCACTACATTTGCAGTAACCTAAAAAACAACAAATAATGAATGTAAGGCCAATATTTAAAGGGAAATGTCCTAAATGTAATAGTGGTGAAATTTTTAAAACCACAAGATATGGATATTTAGTGAAATTTCCAGAGATGCATCATGTGTGTGATAAGTGCAACCATACCTTTGAAAGGGAACCAGGTTTTTTCTTTGGAGCCATGTATGTAAGTTATGGGTTGAGTATGCTGGAATTTCTAATACTGTGGGTAGTGGGATATTTGATTATTGGTCTGTCCGTTGAAGCGGTTTTAGTTTTAATTATTTCCGGATTATTGATATGTACCACCACAAATTATCGGCTTGGAAGAATAATATGGATATATCTTTTTGCCCATAATTAACTTTGATGATTATATAATTCTTTAATTAAATATTATATGATGATAAAATTTTATAATATGATTTATATCATGTTTTATTTTAATGTATAGTATAAATTGTGTTTGAAAATATTAAAAACGTTCTTTATGTTTTTAGTTTGTACATTTGGACAAAAGTGCCATTTATTTATGTATAAACGCACTTCATTTTTTTTCTAAATACCATTTGGATTAGGTATTATTGCGCGATGATTTTTTTAAATCACACGTAACCAACAACTAATACCTCTACTATGTACAAATTTTACCGTAATGGACAGGGAGAGTCCCTGGTTCCAATATGGGTCAAAGATTTGATCCGTTACCTTTATCCTACGCCCAATAAAATGGGCAACTTTAGTCAAAAGTTCTTTTTGGTCATTATCTTTTTTTTAGGAGCACTATTTTCCTCCTTTTCCCAAACCACCTTATCAGCCGGTGATATTGGGGTAATCCGAATCAATACTGATGGAGTTGACGGGTATAGTATCATCAATTTAGTGCCCTTGAGTTCTGGAACCACTTTTACAGTTACAGAACAGGGGTGGCGGGGAAGTACGCTGAAGTGGCAGGAAAATACAGAACCCCATGTAGCCATTACTTTATCCTCCGCTTATCCAGCTGGAACAGTTTTCCACTTGGATGAAGACATTTCTAATGAATTGTCTTTACGCATAAATTCAAGTAGTACAATTGTCGATACCTTTGCGGCTGTCGGATTTAGTTTTGTAGGGGGAGACCAGGTGATTGTATATCAAGGTACGAAAGCAAGTCCTACCTTTATCACAGGGTTGACCAATGATGATGGAGGAGCGCTTGACACATATGGTTATGGAAACGATGATGTTACTCATTGGCTAGAAGAAGATTCAGGTGCTGACTCTCGGGTAACGGGTGCGCAGGGTTCTAGGATTCCAACAGGCCTTACCAATGGGGTAAATGCCATTTCATTGTTTTATGATGTAGATACAGATCCTGAAAAGGATAATTCAATTTATATAGGGCCAAATTCCGGTACCCGTACTCAAATGATGGAGTATATTAATAATCGATCAAACTGGATGCATAATGATGCTACGCCCTATTCAAGACCGACAACTTCCTTTACCGTTACCCCTGATGGACCTTCTGTTGTTGTCCCTTCTATAACAACTTCATCAATAACTGGCATTACTGAAAATACAGCATTTATGGGAGGAAATGTAAGTAGTGACGGCGGAGCAAGTGTAACAGAAAAAGGTGTTGTGTATTCCTCATCAGATAATTCTCCTGAAATAGGGGAGTCAGGTGTGATTAAGGATACAAATGGTTCAGGTACCGGTAGTTTTGGTAAAACAATTTTTGGTCTAAGCAGTGGTACGAACTATTATTTCAGGGCCTACGCCACCAATTCAGCTGGAACTGCCTATGGGACAATGGTGAGTTTTACTACTACCATGGCATCAGGTACTCCAGCAGATCAAAATTTTAATTCAAATGGAAATGTAACAGGATCAGGTCCTATTGATATAGATGGAATTAGATACACAGGTGGACCTAGTTCAGACCGTTATGTAATGGTTGATGATGTCAGTGGAATTACTCCAAGTACGGATTTTTCCGGTAAGGGAATTATGATAGGAAATAATAATCAAGAATCACCGGGTTACGCAGAATTTTTCTCAATAGACAATTCAAGGGATTTTAAAATTTCATCTTTTCTAATAGAAACATATTCCAATTCTGGGGGTGGTTATGCTACTGAATACACCATTATCGGTTATAATAATGGAGTACAAAAAGCTTCAACTGATGTCAACATGTTGGCTTCAGGAAACTATGGTTCAGGTAGCACTACAATTACTTATGCAAAGAACAGCAGTGGGATGAGTACAGCCGGTAGATTTACCTTTACAGGTTCTGGTTGGGGAAATGTCGACCATATAAGGATACAGACCAAGTCACCATCATTAGCATATTATTATGTAGGGTTGGATGATATAGATTTCGAAGACCCTGTTACCAATTCTACACCTACTGGGATTTTATTAAGTTCAAGTTCAGTAAATCAAAGTGCCGGTAACAATGCAACCGTCGGTACCTTAAGCACGACAGATGCTGATATTAGTGATTCCCATAGCTACAGTTTGGTTTCAGGGACCGGAGACTCAAATAATGGTAGTTTCAATATTAATGGTAATGCACTGAGAGCTAATAATACAGCCATTTTATCTCCTGGTAATTATTCTGTCAGGGTTCAGACCGACGATGGCAATGGAGGTACATACCAAAGTGTTTTCTCCATCACTGTTGTGGATAATGTGGCCCCGAGTTATGAAAACAGTACTCCTTCCCTGAGTAGTATAACCATATCTTCGGCGAATCTTTCAGTTGATCTGAATGAAGAAGGAAAAGTCTATTATGTTGTTCTCTCTGATGGCGCCACCGCTCCTTTTGCTATACATATAAGAAACGGGACAGATCGCTTTGGGTCACCAGCTCCATTTAGTGGAAACTTTACCACTTCAGGTACAACAGGGAATATAGGGATATCTGGACTGTCTCCCAATACTTCTTATGACCTGTGGGTAATGTCTGAGGATGGGATTCCTAATTTGGGTAGCACCGTGAAAATTGACTTTACTACGAATGCACCTGATTCCGATGGGAATTTGACAGATGCTGGAACTGTATCAGAACCAGTTGACATCAGTTCTTTAATTGATACCCAAGCTGAAGCAATTGATATATTTGATTTTAACATTTCTGATGGAGGAAGTGCAGATGGTTTGCCATTGACTGTTTCTCAAATTGCTATAAATGTTTCTGGGACAAGTAATGATTTGGGAAGAAGTAAAATTACTTTCCGACTCGATGGCAATGATGCTTCTAATGCTATCGGTGTTTATAATCCGACAACCGATAAGATTATCTTTAGTGGACTTTCCATATCTGTAGCAAATGGTACAAGTGAAACGTATACTGTTAATGCTTACTTTAATGATAATACAGGCATTATTGAAGATCAGACAGTCATTCTAAGCATTGATGGAGATACTGATTTGAGTGTAGGAAGTACTGGTACCCAAATGGGAACTACTTCAGTCGTTTCAAATGGTTCTGGAAGTGCTATTGATATTGTAGCTAGTCAATTGGTATTCAGTACTCAACCTGCAGGGTCTATTTCTGGACAGGCACTGACTACCCAGCCAACAGTTTCAGCTCGGGATGCTTATGGAAACATTGATAGTGATTTTTCTGAAACCATCACCTTGACCGAAGCAAGTGCCGGTTCCTTAACAGGAACAACAACTGTAAATGCGGTGAATGGAGTTGCAGTATTTTCAAATGTAGGCTATTCAGCAACAGTAGATCAGGAAACTTTTGGCATTAGTGCGAATGATCAGGATGGGGTCGGAACCAACCTTTCTGTAGTAGGTTCAAATGTTTTGACTTCAGATGTTGTGGCCTCCAAATTGATTTATGCAACACAACCAGCTCCTTTAAGTGTTGATAATGGTAAATCAACCTCCCTAACGACAGTTCCTGTTGTCAAAGCTGTTGATTCTAATGGTATAGTTGATACTGGTTATTCGACAAGTATCATTTTGGCTGAGGTAAACGGAGCTGGTTCCGCATCAATGTCAGCAACTTCGGACACAGATGGGAATGCTGCAACAATCAGTATTACACCTTCGTCTGGAATAGCCACTTTTATAGGGATGCAGTTGACCTATATTGCATCAGGGACAAGTGATGAGACATTTAACCTTCAAGCATCATCAGGTGGATTAAGCACAGCTAATAGTAATCAATTAACGGCAAGAGTAAATAATGCTCCGACAGCATCTTCCCCTTCAATTTCTGGTAGTTTATCAGTTGCAAAGCAATTAACAGGTAACTATAGCTATTCAGACCTTGAAAGTGACCCGGAAAGTGGTTCTACTTACAAATGGTACAGGGCTGAGGATAATACAGGTTCTGGAAAAGTGGCTATTTCTGGGGCAACTGAAAAGCAATATACTTTGCAGGCTGTTGACCAGGGGAAATATATCAGCTTTGAGGTTACCCCTAGTGATGGAACTGATGCTGGAACAGCTGTCGAAAGTGATTTTGAAGGCCCTGTCAAGATTGACCAAGCCATTACTTTTCCAAGCATAGCAAACAAAACATACGGAGGAGCATCATTTACCTTGGGGAATGCCCAAACTGATCAAGGCTTAACAGTAACCTATACGGCAACAGATCCAAATGTGGTCAGCATTACAGGCAACCAAGCTACTATTCTAAAGGCAGGAAATACACAAATCACTGCCACGCAATCAGGTGATGGGCTGACCAATGCGGCTGCTCCTGTAGTACAGACTTTGACAGTTGGTAAAGCAACCTTGACGGTAACGGCGGATGATAAATCCAAGGTCTATGGATCAACCGATCCGGTATTGAAGGTCAGCTATTCTGGTTTCGAAAATGGCGATGATGAAACTGCTCTAGGTGGAACCCTGGCTGTTAGCCGAGCAACAGGTGAAGATGTAGGCAACTATGTGATCACGGCATCAGGCTATACCTCGGATAACTACACGATCAGCTATACTACAGGGAACTTTGAAATAACCAAAGCCACGCTGATGGTAACGGCAGAAGATAAATCGAAAGTTTACGGGTCAACTGATCCGTTATTGACGGTCAGCTATACAGGTTTTAAAAACGGTGATGATAAGGCTGCCTTGGGTGGAACCCTGGCTATTAGCAGAGCCACAGGTGAAGATGTAGGCAACTATGTGATCACGGCATCAGGCTATACCTCGGATAACTACACGATCAGCTATACTACAGGGAACTTTGAAATAACCAAAGCCACGCTGATGGTAACGGCAGAAGATAAATCGAAAGTTTACGGGTCAACTGATCCGTTATTGACGGTCAGCTATACAGGTTTTAAAAACGGTGATGATAAGGCTGCCTTGGGTGGAACCCTGGCTATTAGCAGAGCCACAGGTGAAGATGTAGGCAACTATGTGATCACGGCATCAGGCTATACCTCGGATAACTACACGATCAGCTATACTACAGGGAACTTTGAAATAACCAAAGCCACGCTGATGGTAACGGCAGAAGATAAATCGAAAGTTTACGGGTCAACTGATCCGTTATTGACGGTCAGCTATACAGGTTTTAAAAACGGTGATGATAAGGCTGCCTTGGGTGGAACCCTGGCTATTAGCAGAGCCACAGGTGAAGATGTAGGCAACTATGTGATCACGGCATCAGGCTATACCTCGGATAACTACACGATCAGCTATACTACAGGGAACTTTGAAATAACCAAAGCCACGCTGATGGTAACGGCAGAAGATAAATCGAAAGTTTACGGGTCAACTGATCCGTTATTGACGGTCAGCTATACAGGTTTTAAAAACGGTGATGATAAGGCTGCCTTGGGTGGAACCCTGGCTATTAGCAGAGCCACAGGTGAAGATGTAGGCAACTATGTGATCACGGCATCAGGCTATACCTCGGATAACTACACGATCAGCTATACTACAGGGAACTTTGAAATAACCAAAGCCACGCTGATGGTAACGGCAGAAGATAAATCGAAAGTTTACGGGTCAACTGATCCGTTATTGACGGTCAGCTATACAGGTTTTAAAAACGGTGATGATAAGGCTGCCTTGGGTGGAACCCTGGCTATTAGCAGAGCCACAGGTGAAGATGTAGGCAACTATGTGATCACGGCATCAGGCTATACTTCCAATAACTATACGATCAGCTATACCGCAGGGGATTTTGAGATTACCAAAGCAACCTTGACGGTATTGGCGGATGATAAATCCAAGGTCTATGGAGCAACCGATCCGGTATTGACGGTCAGCTATACAGGTTTTAAAAACGGTGACGATAAGGCTGCCTTGGGTGGAACCCTGGCTATTAGCAGAACGACAGGTGAAGATGTAGGCAACTATGTGATCACGGCATCAGGCTATACTTCCGATAACTATACGATCAGCTATACCGCAGGGGATTTTGAGATTACCAAAGCAACCTTGACGGTATTGGCGGATGATAAATCCAAGGTCTATGGAGCAACCGATCCGGTATTGACGGTCAGCTATACAGGTTTTAAAAACGGTGACGATAAGGCTGCCTTGGGTGGAACCCTGGCTATTAGCAGAACGACAGGTGAAGATGTAGGCAACTATGCTATTACTGCAACAGGATATACCTCTGATAACTATACGATCAACTATACCGCGGGGAACTTTGAGATTACCAAGGCCACGCTTACGGTAACGGCGGATGATAAATCGAAGGTCTATGGATCAGTTGATCCAAGTTTAACAGTGAGTTACTCTGGTTTCGAAAATGGCGATGATGAAACTGCTCTAGGTGGAACCCTGGCTATTAGCAGAACCACAGGCGAGGATGTAGGCAACTATGCAATCACTGCATCAGGTTATAGCTCTGATAACTATACGATCAGCTATACCGCAGGGAACTTTGAGGTTACCAAGGCCACGCTTACGGTAACGGCAGAAGATAAATCGAAAGTTTACGGATCAGTTGACCCAAGTTTAACAGTGAGTTACTCTGGTTTTGAAAACGGTGATGATGAATCTGCTTTGGGTGGAACCCTGGCTATAAGCCGAGCTACCGGCGAGAATGTAGGCAACTATGCTATTACTGCAACAGGATATACCTCTGATAACTATACGATCAACTATACCGCGGGGAACTTTGAGATTACCAAGGCCACGCTTACGGTAACGGCGGATGATAAATCGAAGGTCTATGGATCAGTTGATCCAAGTTTAACAGTGAGTTACTCTGGTTTCGAAAATGGCGATGATGAAACTGCTCTAGGTGGAACCCTGGCTATTAGCAGAACCACAGGCGAGGATGTAGGCAACTATGCAATCACTGCATCAGGTTATAGCTCTGATAACTATACGATCAGCTATACCGCAGGGAACTTTGAGGTTACCAAGGCCACGCTTACGGTAACGGCAGAAGATAAATCGAAAGTTTACGGATCAGTTGACCCAAGTTTAACAGTGAGTTACTCTGGTTTTGAAAACGGTGATGATGAATCTGCTTTGGGTGGAACCCTGGCTATAAGCCGAGCTACCGGCGAGAATGTAGGCAACTATACGATTACTGCAACAGGTTATACTTCTGATAACTATACGATCAGCTATACCGCAGGGGACTTCGAGATTACCAAAGCAACCTTGACGGTAACGGCGGATGATAAATCCAAGGTCTATGGATCAGCTGATCCGGTATTGACGGTCAGCTACTCCGGTTTTGAAAACGGTGATGATAAGGCTGCTCTAGGTGGTACACTTGATATTGTAAGAACCACAGGTGAAAATGTGGGCAACTATGCAATTACTACCTCAGGCTATACCTCTGATAACTATACGATCAGCTATATCGCGGGGAACTTTGAGATAACCAAGGCCACGCTTACGGTAACGGCGGATGATAAATCGAAGGTGTATGGATCAGCTGATCCAAGTTTAACAGTGAGTTATTCTGGCTTTGTGAATGGTGATGATGAGACGGCATTGGGCGGTACCTTAGATATAAGCCGTGCAGCCGGAGAGGATGTGGGCACTTATGCAATTATTGCTTCCGGTTATAAGTCATCTAACTATACGATCAGCTATATGGATGGCAGCTTTGCAATTACTCAAGCAGCCTTAACTGTTACTGCTGATGATCAATCCAAAGTCTACGGAGATACTGATCCAAGTTTAATAGTGAGTTATTCTGGCTTTGTGAATGGTGATGATGAAACTGCTTTGGGTGGAACACTGGCTATTAGCCGATCAACAGGTGAAGATGTAGGCAACTATGCGATCACGGCGTCCGGCTATACCTCGGATAACTATACGATCAACTATACCGGGGGGAACTTTGAGATTACCAAGGCCACGCTGATGGTAACGGCAGATGACAAGAATAAGGTCTATGGATCAACTGATCCGGTATTGACGGTCAGCTACTCCGGTTTTGAAAACGGTGATGATGAAACTGCTTTGGGTGGAACACTGGCTATTAGCCGATCAACAGGTGAAGATGTAGGCAACTATGCGATCACGGCGTCCGGCTATACCTCGGATAACTATACGATCAGCTATACTACAGGCAACCTTGAGATCACCAAAGCCACGCTTACGGTAACGGCAGATGACAAGAATAAGGTCTATGGATCAACTGATCCGGTATTGACGGTCAGCTACTCCGGTTTTGAAAACGGTGATGATGAAACTGCTCTAGGTGGAACCCTGGCTGTTAGCCGAGCAACAGGTGAAGATGTGGGCAACTATACAATTACGGCATCAGGCTATACCTCTGATAACTATACGATCAACTATACCGCGGGGAACTTTGAGATTACCAAAGCCACGCTTACGGTAACGGCAGATGACAAGAATAAGGTCTATGGATCAGTTGATCCAAGTTTAACAGTGAGTTACTCTGGTTTTGAAAATGGCGATGATGAGGCTGCTCTAGGTGGAACCCTGGCTATTAGCAGAACCACAGGTGAAGATGTAGGCAACTATGCTATTACTGCAACAGGCTATACCTCTGATAACTATACGATCAACTATACCTCGGGGAACTTTGAGATTACCAAGGCCACGCTTACGGTAACGGCAGATGATAAATCCAAGGTCTATGGATCAGTTGATCCAAGTTTAACAGTGAGCTACTCCGGTTTTGTGAACGGCGATGATGAGGCTGCTTTGGGCGGAACCCTGGCTATTGTAAGAACCACAGGTGAAGATGTGGGCAACTATACAATTACGGCATCAGGCTATACCTCTGATAACTATACGATCAACTACACTGCGGGGAACTTTGAGGTTACCAAAGCCACATTAATGGTAGCAGCCGATGATAAGAATAAGGTCTATGGATCAACTGATCCTGTATTGACGGTCAGCTACTCTGGTTTTGAAAACGGTGATGATGAGGCTGCTCTAGGTGGAACCCTGGCTATTGTAAGAACCACAGGTGAAGATGTGGGCAACTATACAATTACGGCATCAGGCTATACCTCTGATAACTATACGATCAACTATACCGGGGGGAACTTCGAGATTACCAAAGCAACCTTGACGGTATTGGCGGATGATAAATCCAAGGTATATGGATCAGTTGATCCAAGTCTAACGGTCAACTATACAGGTTTTGGAAACGGTGATGATGAAACTGCCTTGGGCGGAACATTGGCTATAATCCGAGCAACAGGTGAAGATGTAGGCAACTATGCGATCACGGCGTCCGGCTATACCTCTGATAACTACTCGATCAACTATACCGCAGGGGACTTCGAGATTACCAAAGCAACCTTGACGGTATTGGCGGATGATAAATCCAAGGTATATGGATCAGTTGATCCAAGTTTAACGGTCAGCTACTCCGGTTTTGAAAACGGTGATGATGAAACTGCTTTGGGGGGAACACTGGCTATTAGCCGATCAACAGGTGAAGATGTAGGCAACTATGCGATCACGGCGTCCGGCTATACCTCGGATAACTATACGATCAGCTATACTACAGGCAACTTTGAGGTTACCAAAGCCACGCTTACGGTAACGGCAGATGACAAGAATAAGGTCTATGGATCAGCTGATCCAAGTTTAACGGTCAGCTACTCCGGTTTTGTAAATGGTGATGATCAGATTGCTCTAGATGGAACCCTGGCTATTG